>NZ_CM134185.1:337500-875000 GCF_054106005.1 Methylocystis sp. S23 | reverse complement strand
AGCGAACCCGGTGAACTGAAACATCTAAGTAACCGGAGGAAAGGACATCAACGAGACTCCGTTAGTAGTGGCGAGCGAACGCGGACCAGGCCAACGCTTTTGATCTTCCAACTCGAACCGTCTGGAAAGTCGGGCCATAGCGGGTGACAGCCCCGTAGGGATTTCGAAGATTCAAGAGATACGAGTAGGGCGGGACACGTGCAATCCTGTCTGAACATGGGGAGACCACTCTCCAAGCCTAAGCATCCTCAGCGACCGATAGTGAACAAGCACCGTGAGGGAAAGGTGAAAAGCACCCCGACGAGGGGAGTGAAACAGTCCCTGAAACCGGATACCTACAAACAGTCGGAGCCCAAGGTTCGTCCTGGGTGACGGCGTACCTTTTGTATAATGGGTCAGCGACTTAAAGTAACGAGCAAGCTTAAGCCGATAGGCGTAGGCGCAGCGAAAGCGAGTCTGAACAGGGCGTTCAGTTCGTTGCTTTAGACCCGAAACCGAGTGATCTAGCCATGAGCAGGTTGAAGGTGCAGTAACATGCACTGGAGGACCGAACCGGTGTCTGTTGAAATAGACTCGGATGACTTGTGGTTAGGGGTGAAAGGCCAACCAAACTCGGAAATAGCTGGTTCTCCGCGAAAGCTATTTAGGTAGCGCCTCGCATGTATTCTCCAGGGGGTAGAGCACTGGATGGGCTAGGGGTCCCACAGACTTACCAAACCCAACCAAACTCCGAATACCTGGAAGAACTATGCGGGAGACACACGGTGGGTGCTAACGTCCATCGTGGAGAGGGAAACAACCCAGACCAACAGCTAAGGCCCCCAATTCGTGGCTAAGTGGGAAAGGATGTAAGAATCCCAAAACAACCAGGAGGTTGGCTTAGAAGCAGCCATCCTTTAAAGAAAGCGTAACAGCTCACTGGTCTAAATAAGGGTTCTCGCGCCGAAGATGTAACGGGGCTCAAGCCACGAGCCGAAGCTTTGGGTTCATCCGCAAGGATGAGCGGTAGCGGAGCGTTCCGTAAGCTGGTGAAGGAGCAGGCGTGAGCCGCTCTGGAGGCATCGGAAGTGCGAATGCTGACATGAGTAACGAGAAACACTGTGAAAGACAGTGTCGCCGAAAGTCCAAGGGTTCCTGCGTAAAGTTAATCTTCGCAGGGTTAGCCGGTCCCTAAGGCGAGGCCGAAAGGCGTAGTCGATGGGAATCACGTTAATATTCGTGAGCCAGCGGATGGTGACGCGTGGGGTAGATTGTCTGGACTTACTGGATTGTCCGGGCAGTGAACTCGCGCCAGGAAATAGCCTCCGCATCAGACCGTACCCGAAACCGACACAGGTGGACTGGTAGAGCATACCAAGGCGCTTGAGAGAATGACGTTGAAGGAACTCGGCAATTTACCTCCGTAACTTCGGGATAAGGAGGCCTTCGGCTCGCGCAAGCGGGTCGGAGGGCACAGACCAGGGTGGCAACTGTTTAACAAAAACACAGGGCTCTGCGAAATCGCAAGATGACGTATAGGGTCTGACGCCTGCCCGGTGCCGGAAGGTTAAGAGGAGAGGTGCAAGCCTTGAATTGAAGCCCCGGTAAACGGCGGCCGTAAATATAACGGTCCTAAGGTAGCGAAATTCCTTGTCGGGTAAGTTCCGACCTGCACGAATGGCGTAATGACTTCCCCGCTGTCTCCAACGTCAGCTCAGTGAAATTGAATTCCCCGTGAAGATGCGGGTTCCTGCGGTCAGACGGAAAGACCCCGTGCACCTTTACTGTAACTTTGCATTGGCATTCGTGTCGGCATGTGTAGGATAGGTGGTAGGCTTTGAAGCATGGGCGCCAGCTCGTGTGGAGCCACCCTTGAAATACCACCCTTATCGTCATGGATGTCTAACCGGGCGCCGTCATCCGGCGTCGGGACAATGCATGGTAGGCAGTTTGACTGGGGCGGTCGCCTCCCAAAGAGTAACGGAGGCGCGCGATGGTGGGCTCAGAGCGGTCGGAAATCGCTCGTCGAGTGCAATGGCATAAGCCTGCCTGACTGCGAGACAGACAAGTCGAGCAGAGACGAAAGTCGGTCATAGTGATCCGGTGGTCCCTCGTGGAAGGGCCATCGCTCAACGGATAAAAGGTACGCCGGGGATAACAGGCTGATAACCCCAAGAGTCCATATCGACGGGGTTGTTTGGCACCTCGATGTCGGCTCATCACATCCTGGGGCTGGAGAAGGTCCCAAGGGTTCGGCTGTTCGCCGATTAAAGTGGTACGTGAGCTGGGTTCAGAACGTCGTGAGACAGTTCGGTCCCTATCTGCCGTGGGTGTAGGAGAATTGAGAGGATTTGTCCCTAGTACGAGAGGACCGGGATGAACATACCTCTGGTGGACCTGTTGTGGCGCCAGCCGCAGTGCAGGGTAGCTATGTATGGACGGGATAACCGCTGAAGGCATCTAAGCGGGAAACCCACCTCAAAACCAGTTCTCCCTCGAGAGCCGTGGAAGACGACCACGTTGATAGGCCGGGTGTGGAAGCGCAGCAATGTGTGAAGCTTACCGGTACTAATCGCTCAATTGGCTTGATCGCTCTCATTTATCAACGCCCATCGCGCAACAACGGCGCAATGAGCAAACGGAAAGACCGGAAGCGAAATAGCGAATAGGGAGTAGCGAATAGCAATAATTCCATTCGCCACTCCCTATTCGCTATTCGCCCCTTGCTTCGAAATGTGTTTCGCCGGCCTGGTGGCCTTCGGCGAAGCGATCAGACCCGATCCCATCCCGAACTCGGCCGTCAAACGCTTCCGCGCCAATGGTACTATGTCTCAAGACCTGGGAGAGTAGGTCGTCGCCAGGCCTGCCAAACACATCAAATCCTCTTCAGCGATCGCGCATGCAAATGGCAAGCGAATAGGGAGTGGCGAATAGCGAGTAGACTAAACTATTCGCCATTCGCCACTCCCTATTCGCTCCTGCCGCGGGGTGGAGCAGCCCGGTAGCTCGTCAGGCTCATAACCTGAAGGTCGTAGGTTCAAATCCTACCCCCGCATCCAGGAAAACAAACCCATTCGCCATCCCCCTACGCCGTCGTTGACCGCAGACGGACGCGCGCGTAACCTCCATAAAGCAGTGGGTTCCTTCACAATAAATCTTTACCCAGGATTCTCGCTTCTCCTCCGCCCAGTTGCCCGCAATCCGTCCCGCTCCCCCCAGACAAGGCGACCAAAGGTCAATCTTGCCAACTCAATGCCGTCGCCTTCTAATACGATCCATGGCCCTCGAGCCACGGAAAGACGTTGTGAAGGAAGGGGCCTCCTTTGTCGCCCTGAGCTCCGAGCCTTGGCTCGCAATCATTCCCACGACGCCCTTCGAAAAGCCCGGATTCCTGCGGCTTTCCTACGCCATCCGCGAAGGCGACGCCCCCACGCGGCCGATTCTGCGTTACTGGTTCGGGCCGGAAATCTATCGCGAACATCTATTGCCCGCGCCCCATGAAGGCGTCGGCTTGTGGATCGGGCGTGTGCCGGGCGGGTGCACGGATGTCTGGATCAGCCCGACCAACCGTCCCGGCGCTTTGATTTCAGCCTGATAGACATCGCTCCCGCGAATATTCGCGACGTCTTCAACCGACTCAGGCGATTCCCGAAGCGACTTTTCTTCGCCGTGGCCGCTGGTCTCGTGGGGCTCGGCGAGGAGTCGGATCTGAATTGGCGCTGGGCGCTCGGGAGCGAGCCGATCACTTCTTATCCGGCCTGGCGCCGCGAGCGGCGCAGCCGCAAACTCGCCGAACCGAGTCCGCAACCGGACATAAAAAGCAGCGCGCGCTTTTGGTTTTTCGTCGATCTCGACGGCGCGTCCTCGCGTCAGATCGACGCAAGCTGCGCCTCGATCGAACGGCAATCGCTCAAGCATTGGCGCGCACGTCTCGTGGGAACGCCGGCCGATCGCTCCGGGCTCGAGCGGAAGGCGGCGTGGGAGAAGAAGCCGGGCTTCGATCGCAGGAGCAGCCGCGCGCCACCGACTTCCTCGCCCGCCTTTGCGCCGGCGACGTCGTTCACGAGGATGCGGTCGCCTGTTTTGACGCACATTTTTGCCGCCATCCCGAACATAGGCTGGCCTATTGCGACGAAATACGCGGCGACGCGGACCAAGCGGCCCCGGTTTTCAAACCCGGTTGGAGCCCGACGCTTCATCTGTCATATCCCTATATTGGTCGCGCCGCTTTCTTCAGAGCTATCGACGACGCGGCCGGCGCCGATGAATTCGCCGCCGGCCTGTCGCCGTGCGAGGCGGGCGCGTTGCGCCTCCCCTTGTTCGAATTTCCGGAAGCGACCGCTCCCAGCTTGAAAAATTCGACGCGGTCTGCCGCGACGCCCGGCCATCGGTCAGTATCGTCATCCCGACCCGCGACAAGGCCGATCTCCTCAAGGAATGCCTGCAAAGCCTTTTCGAGCGAACGAGCTATGGGAATTTCGACGTCGTCCTCGTCGACAATGACAGCGCCGAACCTCAGGCCCTCAAGCTGATCCAGGATTTCGAGGCGGCGCATGAACGACTGAAGGTCGTCAGATTTCCCGGCGATTTCAATTTCTCGAGGCTCAGCAACGCCGGAGCGCAAGCCTGCGCCGGCGAATTTCTGCTCTTCCTCAACAATGACACTCAAATCATCAGTCCGGACTGGATCGAGCGGCTTCTTTATTTCGCGCGCCAGCCGGATAAGGGCGCGGTCGGCGCAAGCTTCTCTATCCGAACCGCCGGACGCAACATGTCGGCGTGCTCCTCGGGATGGGCGGGGTCGCCGGCCATTTCGGCGCGGGGCTGGATGAATCCGAGCCGGGGTGGTGGGGCCGCAATCTCGCGCCGCATGAGGTTTCAGCCGTGACGGGCGCCTGCTTGATGGTGGCGCGCTCGAAATTCGAGGCGGTCGACCGATTCGACGAAATCCATCTTCCGGTCGATCTAAATGACGTTGATCTCTGCCTCCGCCTCGCCGAGCGCGGCTGGCGCACGATTTGTCATTCGCAGGTCGTTTTGATCCACCATCAATCGGCGAGCCGTGGCGGCGGATTGCGTCTGCAGCAGGTCTATGAGCGCGAGAGGCGTTTCTTTCGGGAGCGCTGGCGCGCGGTCATCCGGGACGATCCCTATTTCCATCCGGGCCTATCCCTGACGCCACGACGGAAATGCTTCCGTGAGCTCGGCTTGCGTCGCAGCGCCGTGGCGACTATTTTTCGAACGTTCCGTCAGAGGGACCGCATGAGCGAATCGCGATGCGCTGCGCGCCGGCTGGCGCGACTTTCCCTCGACAGCGCCCCGGCCAAAGGCAAATGAAGAAGCAGGAGCCTTCCAGACCCCGAAGCTTCTGGCATGGATTCGCGCGACGCAGAGGGCGCTTGCGCCCGATTCCCGCGCCGTAGCCTTGCGAGCAATCTCGGCGACGATCTTCGGCGCCGGCTCCCCGCTCTGTCCCAAGGCGCGGACATCGTATCCGACGCGCTGTCGACGATCGGCGCCGGAGGCGGCTGGATGCGGGCGAGTTTCCTCGCGGCGGTTGTGCTGCCGACTTTCGTTTTTTTCTGTATTCGGCCTTGTGGCAGTCCCAGCGTTATGTCGCCGAAACGCGGCTGACGGTGCGGGAAGCGCAGAAGAAGGAGCAGCACAAGCTCGGCGACGCCGCCGCGATGGTCGCGAAAATGACGGGCGCGTCGGGCGGCTCGCGAGACGTCCAGAACTCCTTCATGGTGCTCAATTACATCAAGAGCCGCGCCATTATCGTGGACCTGGGCGGACGCGCTTATCTCGATCGAAAATTCGGGGAGCCGGGGGTCGATTATTTCTCGCGTCTGTCGAAGGGATCGAATCTCGAGGATCTCTGGAAATACTGGCTCGGTCACATTTCGGCGAGCGTGGACACGCTCTCCGGCATTCTCACCGTGCGCGTCGACGCCTTCCAGCCAGACGACGCGCTTGATCTCGCCAAGGACATCGTTCGGCTGAGCGAGGAACTGGTCAATAAAATCACCTTGCGCAATCGCGGCGACGCCCTTGCGCGCGCCGAAAGCGAGGTGTCGCTCGCGCGCCAGAAGCTGGCCGACACGCGAGAGAAGGTTCTGCAGTTCCGCAACGAGAATTTCCTCATCGATCCCGGCTCGCGCGCCTCGAGCCTCGGCGAGATGATCGTGAAATTGACCATGGAGCGAATCGATCTCGTCAATGCGCTATCGACGGCCGCGTCGTCCCTTTCGAACGACGCGCCGAGCCAACGGTTCCAGCGAACCCGCCTCGCGGCGATCGACCAGCAAATCGCCGATCTCAAGAGGAAGCTGACGGACAGTCAGGGATCGGACGTGGTGTCGGCTCAAATCGCTTCATACGAAAAGCTCAAGCTCGAAGAGCAGTTCGCGGAGCGGCTCTACGCCATTTCGCAATCGGCCTATGAGAGCGCGCGGCAGGATCTGCAGCGCCAGCAGCTCTATCTGGTGACGATCGTCACCCCGACCATGCCGGAATCCGCGACCTATCCGAAGGTCGTCGGCAACACCATCCTGCTTTTCTGCACCTTGCTGATCGTCTGGGCGATCCTTGCGCTCGTCGCCGCCAGCGTCCAGGAACAATTGACCTGATTCGCCGATCTCGGCGAATTGGCCAAAGCGATCGCTTCGCTCAGGAATTTCGGCTTTGGAGCAACCTCACGATCAACGATCGTTCGAGAAACCGTTAAAGTGTAAGCGCTGTTCTGCTCCCACCTGTTTTGAGCGAGCGGTAGGGACGATAATCGGAGCGATAGAGGGCTCCGACACATGTCGATTTCAGAGCGTAAACATATGCCGGAGCCTGAAGCGTTTCCGGCGCGGCGGATCGAGGTCTTCACGGGCTCGGGGCGTCGGAGGACGTGGGGCGCGGATCAGAAAGCGGCGATTGTCGCTGAGAGCTTCGCGGAGGGCGCGAGCGTTTGTGAAGTGGCGCGGCGGCATGGTCTGACGCCGCAGCAGCTTTTACGTGGCGTCGTCAGGCGCGCAAAGAGACCGAGGCTCGCGAGGACGTAGGCGCGCCGCCATTGTTCGTTCCCGCAGTCACGCAAGGGCCTGCGCCCGCGCCGCTCACCAAACGCGAACGACGCGCTGTGCGCCAGGAAGTCGATTCGACGCCGACGATCGAACTTGAAGTTGATGGCGTCACGGTTCGGGTCGGACGCGGCGCGCAAGCAAAGACCATCGCTGCGGTGATCCGGGCGTTGAAAGCCGCCAAATGATCGGTCCGACGGGCGCGGTGCGCGTGATGGTGGCGACGAAGCCGGTCGACTTCCGCAAGGGCGCGGAGGGTCTCGCGGCGCTGGTGCGCGAGACGATACAGTGCGATCCCTTCGACGGCGCGATCTACGTCTTTCGCGCGAAGAGGGCGGACCGCATCAAGCTTGTCTTCTGGGACGGCACGGGTGTGTGCCTCTTCGCCAAGCGACTGGAGGACGGCGAGTTCCGCTGGCCGAAGATCGAAGACGGGGTGATGCGGTTGTCGGCGGCGCAATTTTCGGCGCTGCTGGAGGGGCTAGACTGGCGGCGCGCACACTGCGCGAAGGAGACGTCGGCGCCGGCCTTGTCGGGATGATGCGACACAGTGAATCAGGGCGTCGGAGAGCGTCGAAAGACGGCACAAAATATGGTCTTCTGCGTCTATGGCGCAGGCGGTCGAGACGCTTCCCGACGATCCTAACGAACTGAAGGCGATGCTCCTCGCCGAGCGGGCGCGCAACGATCGTCTCGTGCAGATCATCAAGGAGATGCAGCGCCATCGCTTTGGACGACGCGCCGAGACCCTTCCCGAAGACCAGATGCTGCTCGCGCTCGAAGAGGTCGAACAGACGGAAGCGGGCGCCGCCGCGGAGGAGGAAGCCAAGTCCGCCACCGAACGCGAGAAGGCGTCCAGAAAGCGCCGCACGAACCGTGGCGCGCTGCCTGCGCATCTCCCGCGCATCGAAACCATCGTCGACATCGAGGATAAAGCCTGTCCCTGCTGCAAGGGGGCGCTCCATCAGATCGGTGAGGATGTCTCCGAGCGGCTCGACGTCGTGCCGGCGCAGTTCCGCGTGCTGGTGACGCGGCGTCCCAAATACGCCTGCCGCGCCTGCGAGGGCGCTATCGTGCAGGCGTCGGCCCCGGCGCGGCTGATCGAGGGCGGCCTGCCGACCGAGGCGACAATCGCCCATACTGGTCTCCAAATACGCCGATCACTTGCCGCTCTATCGCCAAGCACAGATCTACGCCCGGCAGGGGATCGCCCTCGACCGTTCGACGCTCGCCGACTGGGCTGGCCGCGCCGCCTGGCATTTGCGGCCCGTGCACGAGCGGCTTCTGGAACACATCAGATCGTCGACAAAAATCTTCGCCGACGAGACAAGGGCGCCGGTGCTTGACCCCGGGCGCGGGCGCACCAAGACCGGCCAACTTTGGGCTTATGCGCGTGACGACCGGCCATGGGGCGGCGCCGATCCGCCAATCGCAGTCTATGTCTATGCGCAAAACCGAAAGTCCGAGCAGCCGCTCACGCATCTTGCCGGCTTCACGGGCGTCGTGCAGGTCGACGGTTACGCCGGCTATCGCGCGCTGACGCAGAAGAACAGCGTGTCGCTCGCCTTCTGCTGGTCTCACGTCCGCCGGCGCTTCTACGAACTCGCCGCAGCAGGTCCCGCGCCGATCGCCAGTGAGGCTCTGGCGCGCATCGGCGCGCTCTACGCCATCGAGAGCGACATCCGCGGGCAGAACCCGGACGACCGGCGCGCAGCGCGACAGGAAAATCCCGCCCGATCCTCGACGCCCTCGAGCCATGGCTGCGCGAGAAGCTCGCGCTGATCAGCCAGAAGACCAAGCTCGCCGAGGCGATCCGCTACGCGCTTTCACGCTGGGACGGCTTGACGCGCTTTATCGACGACGGGCGCACCGAGATCGACTCCAATATCGTCGAGCGCGCGATCCGTCCCATTGCCCTCAATCGCAAGAACGCGCTCTTCGCGGGTTCGGACGGAGGCGGCGAAAACTGGGCGATCGTCGCGTCGCTCATCGAGACCTGCAAACTGAACGGCGTCGATCCGATGGCCTATATGGCCGATGTCCTCGCGAAGATCGTCGACGGACATCTCGCGAGCAAACTCGACGAGCTCATGCCATGGGCCTACGCGCAGCCGGTCGCTCTCAAACACGTGGCCTGAAAACAGCGGTTACGTTAAAGTCGCCGTTCGTCAGGACAAGAGTTCGAAGACCTCCGCTTCGGCAATACGGTCCGAAGGCGGAGCCGTCCAAACTGCGGCCGCCTTGCGGCCTCGCGCATAAACCGCGATCCTGCTGCCGGGGCCTTCGCCAGTATGACCGAGCGGGTGATTTAGAGGATCGCTTGCCCATAGCATGAGGCCAAGCCCGTAGGCCGGATCGGGATGGTTGGCGCTGCGATGCTCGGGGAGCGGACGCCCTTTCACCATCTCGGCCAATGTTTCGGGCCTGAGCAGATTGCCTGCCATTAACGCCGACAATAAGCGAGCGGCGTCCGCGACCGTTCCGGTAATTAGGCCGTGATAGACCCAACCCGGATGATAATTGCTGGCGCTTCCCATTTGAACGCTCGCGAGATCAGCCGGCGTTGTGGCCAAGCGAGCAGTCGCCAGCCCGGCAGGTGCGAATACGAGCCGCCGAAGCGCCGCCGCCAATGTCTGACCGGACACACGCTCAATCAATCGCGCGACTTTGAAATATCCAATATTTGAATAGACCCAACCACTTCCGGGTTCGTAACGTGGTTGGCCCGCATCGAGCGCGGTGAGAAGCTGGTCGACCGGCCACGGCGACTTACCCGCCGCCACATCCTCATGGTACCGGGGCAGGGAGCCGTAGTCCGGCAGCCCTGCTTCATGGCGGAGAAGCTGGCGCAGGTTAAAGCGCTTGCCGTCTATCGGCTCATTCAGGGCGAGCAAGCCGCTTTCCACGAGGCGGAGAGAAGCAATTGCAAGAACGGTCTTTGCGAAACTCCACCAGGGAACCGAATCGGCGATCCCCGAATGGGTCACGACATGAGCTTCATCGATAAGGACGCCTGATTTCATGTCGTATAACACAGTTATCGCCATGATCGCGCGAAGCTGGCCTGCTACCGGACGAACTTTCGCTCTCGGGAATGGCGAGGAGGGGTCGGAGACCGAAATTCAAACTGAGGCGCCGCCGCTCACTTCGCCATATGATCGCGGACCAGAAAGGCGGCGCCGGCGAGAAGCGCCCAGGCGAACACGGCCGGCGCGACGATGATCGACCATTCCAGCCAGCGGCGCGGATAGACGGATTTTTCCGCGAGCGTCGGACGCAGGAAGGGGACAAGATAGGCCCGCTGGCGCTCAAGATCGATGCGGGCGCTTTCATAGGCTGACGACGCCAGCGCATATTGCTGCTGGGCGAGACTGAGTTCGACCTGCCGCTCCGAGAGAATGCCCGCCCGGCCGGCGAGCGAGGCGTTGTTCTCGGCGCTCGCGATCTCCGCCGTATATTCGGCGATCTGCTTCTTGAGGCTCTCCACGCGCGCATTGAGCAGCTTGACCTGCGGGGACTGCGTCGCCGCGGCGCTCGACTGAAGCGCCAGGCTTTCCTGCGCGGCGGCGAGATCCAGCCGAAGCCGGGTGATGATCTTGTTGATCGCCTCGGCCGCCGCCGGCGCGTCGAGAACGCCCTCCGCATTGCGCGCGTCCCGCATATTGGCGGTCGCGACCTTCAAATGCTCCTCGGCGCGCGTCAGCTCCGACTGGGCCTGCTCCAGGGCGTCGCGCCGCGAGCGCGTCGACATTTCATTGACGAG
Source organism: Methylocystis sp. S23 (assembly GCF_054106005.1). Lineage (NCBI taxonomy): Bacteria > Pseudomonadati > Pseudomonadota > Alphaproteobacteria > Hyphomicrobiales > Methylocystaceae > Methylocystis > Methylocystis sp. S23. The sequence goes on along the minus strand of NZ_CM134185.1, from coordinate 864,188 downwards.
CTTTTCGGAGAGGTCGATGATCTTCTGCGAGAGGAGGAGCGAGTCTTCCGGCGAGAAGGCCCGCACTTGGACGGAAATGATCCCGGACATCAGATCGACGCTGGCGTCGACCCTCTTCTTCCAATATTTTTCCAAGGTTTCTATCGGATCATCCGGGTCGAAGCGCGAAAAATAATCGACGCCGGGCCGCGAGAAGATGCGCCTCAGATCGATGGTCTTGTCGAGCGTGTAGACCATCGACCGGCCCAGAATATATTTGGTGACGACCTGAGAGTCCTGGAGCTGCTTCTCGTCGCCGCCGCCGACGCCGAGCGCCGCAAACGAGCTTTCCGATCCATGCAGCGCGAATTTCGTCTCCGTCAGATATTGCTTGCTCGCAATCAGGCCCCAATAGACCGAAGCGGCGATCACCGGCGCCACGACGCAGGCCGCGAAGCTCGCCCAGAGGCCCTTCTGGAACGCCCGTTCGCCACGGCGGACGGCATAGCCGCCGCCCGTGATCATGCTCGACGGCGCGCGCGATCTGTTGGCCGCCCGACGCAGGGCGCGGGAGATGGATTTCGCGATGCGATCCGCGTCCTCGGGCCCGATCGCCTCATGCGGCCGGGGAAAGGCGACCTGTCGGGCGCTCGGCCCGTTCTGCAAGACGGGGTCAGGCATTGAGCTTCTTATAGAGTTCGATGGCGTCGTCGAGTTCGCGGAAGACATGCATCTGCCCGCCGGCGAGAACGATGCCGCGGTCGCAATAATCCTTGATGGTGTGCATGGCGTGGGACACCATGATGATGTCGGCCTTTTTCCGCCGCTTGTCGAATTCCTCCTTGCACCGCGCCGCGAAGCGGGCGTCTCCGACCGCCGTCACTTCGTCGATCAGATAGCAGTCGAAATCGATCGCCATCGAGAGGCCGAAGGCCAGGCGCGCGATCATGCCGGAGGAATAGGTCATGGTGGACACGTCCATATAGGCGCCGACCTCCGCGAAATCCTCTACGAAGCTGATGATCTTGCGCGGGTCGAGACCATAGACGCGGGAGATGAACTTGACGTTCTCCCGGCCCGTGAGCTTCGGATGGAGCCCGCCCGTAAAGCCCAGCGGCCAGGAAACCCGCACCTTGCGCCGAATGCGGCCGCCATTCGGCAACTCGCTTCCGGCGAGAATGCGCACCAGCGTGGACTTTCCGGCGCCGTTGACGCCGAGAATGCCATAGCTGCGCCCCGCCTGGAAATCGAGACTGATGTGGTTGAGGACGACCTTTCGATGTCCATTCGACTTGTAATATTTATAAACGTCTTCGAGCTCGATCATGTCCGATGTCGGTCGCGGATCCGGCGGATTCAAATATGCCATCATTCTGGCTAATCCATGACGCGAGCGGCTCGCCCGCTCCGCGGCTGGCTATTATAGCCAGAGCTAGAGTAGACAGATAGGCATGAGACAGGAAACCACTTTTCAGGCGGTGCGGCGGCACCTCCGCAATGGTTACGTCATCCTGACCACGCGCGGACCCGTCGCCCTGTACGGCGCGGCGATGCGCGAGGCCGCCAAGCTCATCGATTCGCCTGTCGGCGTCTTCCTGGCGCCGCGCGACATCTTCCGCGACGGGCCGCATTTTCTGCGGGAGCACGGGCTGCGCGCGACGATCGGCGCGGTGCTGCGCCAGACGGCGGCGACCTACGACCCGCCGCTCGGACGCCGCCGCAACCCCATCAACGACCCGCTGCGCGAGCGGGCGATCAATTATTATCACACCTATGAGCTGACCAAGCCCGATGGCGTCGTCCCGTCGCGCCGGCCCGCCAATGAGATGGATTTCGCGCTCGAAATCCCCTTCGCTTTCGCGCCGTCGCCCTCGGCGAGGGGGCCCGTCGCCGCGATCGTCCACGCCTTCTATCCCGAGATTCTGCCGCTTGTCCTCGAAAAGCTGGAGAACATTCCCGGCGCGGTCGATCTCTTCTTGTCGACCGACGCCGCTGAGAAGAAGCAGGCGTTGGAGGCGGCGTCGCGCGGCTGGCGCAAGGGCCGGGTCGAAATCCGGTTGACGCCCAATCGCGGCCGCGACATCGCCGCGAAGTTCTTCGGCTTTCGGGAGGTCTACGCCGATTACGACCTCTTCGTGCATCTGCACACCAAGCGCTCGCCCCATGGCGGCGCGGAGCTGGCGCGCTGGCGGGATTATCTCATGGACCACCTTCTCGGCTCTCCCGAGATCGTGCGCTCCATCCTCGCGCTCTTCGACGACCCGAAGATCGGCGTCGTCTTTCCTCAGCATCTTTTCGAGCTGCGCGGCATTCTGAATTGGGGGTACGACTACGATCTCGCGCGCGCTTTGATGAGGCGCATGGGCGTCGAGATCGACAAGAACATGGTGCTGGAATTTCCATCCGGCTCCATGTTCTGGGGCCGTAGCGCCGCCTTCCGGCCGCTGCTCGACCTCGATATCGGCTTCGACGACTTTCCGGAGGAGGGGGCGCATGTCGACGGCACGCTCGCCCATGCGATCGAGCGCGTCCTGCTGATGATCGCGGAGTCGAAAGGCTTCGAATGGCTGAAGGTCGCGCGGCGCGATCTTTATCCGATGCCCAGCACGCTTCTGACGGTCGACGGGCCGGAGGACATTCTCCGGCACCGCCTGAAAGTGTTCCAGCCCTGTCTCGGCAATGTCGATAACGGGCTGCGCCCGCAGGATCGCGGCATTGTCGAGATCAAGCCGCTGCTCTCCTATCCGTCCCGCAATCCGCGTCCCCGCCTCAATCTGCTGACGCCGACGGTCAATCCGCATCAGATCTTCGGCGGCGTCGCCACGGCGATTAAGCTCTTCACCGCGGTCGCCGACGCGCTCGGCGACGATTACGACCGCCGCATCGTCGCGACCGACGCCGACATCGAGCCGGAGGCCTATGAAAGTCTCCCGGATTATGAGGCCGTCCCCCATGCGGCGAGCCTCGATCTCGGCCGTCATCTGCTCGTCGACGCCTATGAGCGCGACGGCAGCCGCCTCGATCTGCGCGCGGGCGACATTTTCATCGCCACGGCCTGGTGGACGGCGCTTTTCGCGCTCGATCTCGAGCGCGACCGCGCGCGGCTATTCGGCGGCGAGCTGCCCTTCATCTATCTCGTGCAGGATGACGAGCCTTATTTCCAGGGCCGCAGCGCGCGCTACGCGCTCGCCGAATCGACCTACCGCCGCGCGGGCGCCATCGCCGTCATCAATTCCGAGGAGCTCTATACGGTGATGAGCCGGAAATACGCTTTCCGGGAAGCCTATTGCGCGCCCTACGCTATGGATGCGCAAATTTCCGCCGCGCTCCGTCCGGCCCCGCGCGAAAGGCTGATGCTCGTCTACGGGCGGCCGCATGTGAATCGCAACGCTTTCGAACTGATCTGCGACGGCCTCTTTCGCTGGCAGCAGCGCGATCCGATTCGCGCGAGCCGCTGGCGCATCCTCTTCCTGGGGGAGGAATTTCCCGAGACGCTCGTCTATCCGGTCCAGAACGCCTCCGTCGGCGGCAAGGTCAGCCTCGCCGATTATGCGAGCTATCTCAGCCGGGCGAGCGTCGGCATATCGCTCATGCTCTCGCCGCATCCGAGCTATCCGCCGCTCGAAATGGCCGAGGCGGGCCTTCTGACCCTCACCAACCAATTCGAAGGCAAGAACCTCACAAGCCGCTTCGACAATATCGTTTCGCTGGAGCTGCTAGAGCCCGCGGCGCTCGCCGACGCCATCGAGTCGGCGGTCGCCGCCATGGAGCCGCGCATCGGCGAGACGATTCCGCGCGTTGCGCCGCGCGCGCCGGTCTTACAGGGCGCGCAGATTTTCGAGGTCGCCGCTTTCGCCGAAAGGCTGCGTCGGTTGCGCGCCTGATCATTCCCGCGTCCGCAGCAGCCGGATCACGCAACTTTCGATCGACTGGCGCCAGGGCGGGAGGCTGATTCCATGGCGCGCTTTCAGCTTGGCGTTGTCCAGCCTCGAATTGGCCGGGCGGCGCGCGGGCGTCGGATAGTCGGACGTCCCGATGCGATTGATCCGCACCGCGCGGCGGCCGGCCTTTTCCGCGACGGCGAAGGTCGCCTCGGCGACATCCGCCCAGCTCGCTTCTCCCGCGCCGGTGAGATGGAAGACGCCGCGCAATTCGGTCGACGGATCGGCGACGAGGCGCCGCGCGAGAAGGACGAGAGCGTCGGCTATGTCGATGGCGTTGGTCGGATTGCCGAGCTGGTCCGCGACCACGCCCACTTCATCGCGCGTCTCGCCGAGGCGCAGCATGGTCTTCACGAAATTTGCGCCGAAGGGGCTGTACACCCAGGCCGTCCGCAGGATGACATGGTTGTCGTGGATCGCCGCGATCTTCTGTTCGCCCGCCAGCTTGGAGCGGCCATAGGCGCCTGTCGGGCCGGTCGGATCGTCCTCGCGATAGGGGCGGTCGAGCGTTCCCTCGAAGACGTAGTCCGTCGAGAGATGCAGCAGCGGTATCTTCAGCTCGGCCGCGGCTTCGGCCACATGGCCCGCGCCCTCGCCATTGACGCGCATGGCGACGTCCGGCTCGCTTTCCGCCTTGTCGACGGCGGTATAGGCGGCGGCGTTGATGATCGCGTCGCAACCCGCATGGCGCAGACTGGCGAGAACGGCGTTGCGCAGGCCGAGATCGAGCTGCGGACGGCCGAGCGCGATGATCTCCACATCCTTCGGCGCGCGCTCGATGAGGGCGCTGACGACCTGGCCTTTCAATCCCGTGACGGCAAGGCGAAGAGACATGGCCGCGCCTCCCTGGCTTCGCGCGCGATTGTAGGACGCGACGGCTCTAGGCGGCAAGGGAGCGGCGCCTCGCCCGGAGCGCGCTCTTCGCGCGATCCGCAGCCTTACTTGCGTCCGACGCTGATATAGGCGAATCCGCGCTTGCGGACGTCCGCCGGGCGGTAGACGTTGCGCAGATCGACGATGATCGGCTGCTTGAGCAGGCTTTTCACGCGGTCGAGATCGAGCGCGCGGAAAGCGTCCCATTCGGTGACGATGGCGAGCGCGTCGGCGCCCTCGATCGCCGAATAGGCGTCGTCGTGGAACGTCACCTCCGGCATGAGCGGCCGCGCCTGCTCCATGCTCTCCGGATCATAGGCGTGCACCTCGGCGCCGTCGCCCGCGAGCGAGGCCACGATGGCGAGCGAGGGCGCGTCGCGCATGTCGTCCGTATTGGGCTTGAAGGCGAGGCCGAGCAGCGCGATCTTCTTGCCGCGCACGGAGCCGCCGAGCGCCACGATGATCTTGCGCGCCATGGCCCGCTTGCGCGCGTCGTTCACCGCCACGACCGTCTCGACGATGCGCAGGCTCGCGCCTTCGTCCTGGCCGGTCTTGATCAAAGCCAGCGTATCCTTCGGGAAGCAGGAGCCGCCATAGCCCGGCCCCGCATGCAGGAACTTCGCGCCGATGCGCTTGTCGAGGCCGATGCCGCGCGCGACGTCCTGCACGTCGGCGCCGACCTTCTCGCACAGATCGGCGATCTCGTTGATGAAGGTGATCTTGGTCGCGAGAAAGGCGTTGGCCGCATATTTGGTGAGCTCGGAAGTGCGGCGGCCGACAAAGACGAGCGGCGGCGCGTTGAGCGAGAGGGGCCGGTAGATTTCCTCCATCACCTCGCGGGCGCGCGGATCCTCGACGCCGATGACCACGCGGTCGGGGCGCTTGAAATCCTCGATCGCCGCGCCTTCGCGCAGGAATTCCGGATTGGAGACGACGGCGAAATCCGCCTTGGGGTTCACTTCGCGAATGATGCGCTCGACCTCGTCGCCCGTGCCGACCGGAACGGTCGATTTATTGACGATCACGGCGAATCCGTCGCCGAGCGCCTGCGCGATCGTCTTGGCGGCGGCGAAGACATAGGAGAGGTCGGCGTGGCCGTCGCCGCGCCGCGACGGCGTGCCGACGCCGATGAAGACCGCGTCCGCGTCTTTCACGGCCGGCGCGAGATCGGTGGTGAAGGAAAGACGGTTCTGGCGAACATTGTTGGCGACGAGCTCGTCGAGGCCCGGCTCGAAGATCGGTATTTCGCCGCGCTTCAGGCGCTCGATCTTGGAGGCGTCGGCGTCGACGCAGATCACTTCATGACCGAAATCCGCAAAGCACGCGCCAGAAACAAGGCCCACATAGCCAGAGCCGATCATCGTGATTTTCATCGAAGCGAATTCTCCTTGCGTGGCGCGTCAACGGTCGGATGCGCGCTTGGCGCGTCACTCCATCGATTTCACAAGGCTCTTTGTCAATCTTCCTCGCTTCGGTCACGGAATGAAAACGCCGCGCGAGAAGTTTTTTGTGGAGGGCGTTTCGCCTCCAATCACGGCACTCTCTTTGAAAACGCCATAAAGTCAAAAGTTTGTGATGATTTTAGACGCAGCCCGGTCGGCTGCGCGGCGCGCCTCGCGTCATGAGCGCGACATGATCCGCGGGCAATGCGTCGTCCTTTGCGGCGCTTGCGGCTCCACGAAGATCGCGGCCGACTCAGCCGGCCGGTCCAAGCCACGCGGCGACGCGGTCGCGCCATTCCGCGAGGCTGCGCTTCGCCGCGAGCTTGCGCGCGCGGCCGGCGATCAGGCGATTCAGCGGCGCGCCCATGCGCATCACGCCGCCATAGCCGCAATCGCAGAGCAAGGCGTGGGCTTCTCGCTGCGAGAGACCAAAGAATGCGACGCCGTCTCCGACGCTGTCGCCGCTCATCCCCTCGAGACGGAGGAGGGGATCACGAAAGGCGATGGAGAGCGGCGACCCGTCCTGCTTCAGCGCGAGCCGTTCGCGCTTGCGATAGCATTCCATCGTGATGAAGAGCCGCGCCGGCTCGCGCGCCGCTTCGAGCAGGCAGGCGAGTCGCTCCAGCCGACGGCGCCGAAGCATCCAGGCGGGGCCATCCGGCCGCGACACGCGCGCGGCCAAGGAGAGTTCTTCGATGGTGCGAGGTTTCATCGGCGCCCGCCTGTCTTGCGTTGTTCCCGCGCGATCAAACTTGCCATGCGGCCGGGAGGTTCCCATCGAACGCGCGGCGCGCGCCGCGCGCAATTCCTGCGGCTTCGCTAATCCGGAAACGCCGAAGTTGCGAGCCATCGGCCTCGACCACGGCTTCCTGTCGCAAATTTCATAAAATCCAATGAGTTATGAAGTCGCTCCTTGATGCCGCCCATGTGCTTCCCATTTAAGCAGATAGAAAGCGACAGCAAGGCGATGAAACCGGCTCTAGACCCCGACGCACCGCCAATGGCTTGCATTAGATGCCTTGATCTTGCCCGGCGCTGGCTGACCCATTGCGACAAGCTCTCTTGCAGATCCATGCTCGACGCGCTCGCCAAGTTTTCCGACGTCCAGCTTGCGGATTCGTGCATATCGAGATGGGGCCTTGATCAGCCGCAGGGCGACGACAATGACATAAGCTGGTTCGAAGCGCATGAGGCGAGCCGCGAGCTGCTCATCTGGGCGTTTGCGACGCAACGCGCCTTCGCGACGGCCCAGGCTGATCCGTAAATCCCCCCGCAAATCAGCCGCTGGCCGCTCGCAACAAATCCATCAACTCGTCCTGCTTGCGGTGAACGGACAGCTCGCCTTCCGAAATCGCTTCCGCCGCGCGCTCGAACTCCAGCAAGCCGATATGCCCGACGCGCGGCGTGATGTGAACGTCCGGCGGATCGCCGGCGAGGCGCGAACGGGTCAGTCGATCCTGCATGATGCTCAATGAAGTGGTCATCACGCCGAACAAGCTTTCCTGATTCGCTTCCTGGCGGAAAAACGGAGGAGCTTCGTCCGCCACGGCGGAGTCCTGAACGCCGAGGACCAGCGGGTCGAATCCGATCGCCGTTCGCGGCGAGAGCGCGGTCCCGCGCATCTTGCCGATAATATCCGTGTTCAAATTGATGGCGATGACCAGATCCGCGCCCAAGGCCCGACATGGCGCGACGGGGAGAGGATTGACGAGCGCGCCATCCGCGAGCGCGCGCCCGCCCGATTTTACGGGCGGCAGCAGCCCTGGCAGGCCGATCGAGGCGCGAACGGCGTCGACGAGACCGCCATGCTGAAGCCATATCTCATGGCCGGTGACCAGATCCGTCGCGACGCCGACGAAAGCGCCCTGCAAATCCTCGACCCGTCGCGCGCCCAACAAGCTCCTCATCTCTTCGACGATGCGGTTGCCGCTGAGCAGGCTTCCGCGTCGGAAATGAAGATCGATATATCTGAAGATCCGCCGCCTCGTGAGGGAGAGCGTCCATTGCTCCAGCGCGTCCAGCTCCTTCGCCAGATAGCACGCGCCGACAAATGCGCCCGCCGAGGACCCGGCCACGATGTCGAAAGGAATTCCCAGCCGTTGCAGCGCCCTGATGGCGCCGATATGCGCCCAGCCCCTCGCGACGCCGCTGCTCAGCGCGAGCCCGATCTTGCGGCGTCCCAATGAGCGGGCGATCCCGGCGGCCATTTCCGGCGTCCTCCAAAGACCAGGCTGGTGAACCGGACGAGCGCGTTTCGCGTCACCTGACGTCCAGGACCACCAGCGCCATGTCGTCTCCAATCGCCGCCGGCGCGCAGAACGCCTTCACGTCTCGCAGAATATTATTGACGACCGCCGCCGGGGGGAGCGACCGCTTGGCCGCGAATCCGAGACAGAGTCGCTCCAGACCGAAAAAGTCGCCGGTCGGATCCTGCGCTTCGATCACCCCATCGGTGTGAAATAGAAGCCTGTCGCCGGGCGAAAGACGAATTTCGCGCTCTTCGAAATCGACGCAGCGCTTGGCGCCGAGAACGAGGCCGTCGCCGTCCAATTGCGTGCAGCGCGTCTCGCCCGATCGCAGCAGCAGGCCCGGATTATGGCCCGCATTGGCGTATTTCAATCGACGCATGCGGGGATCATAACGACAGCAGAACATCGTTATGAACAATCCCGACCGATCGAGGTCGTGATACAGCAGCTCATTGAGCTCGCGAAGCACATCGGCTGGATTGGCTCCCGCCGAACCGCGAAATTGCGCCCGCACCATGCTTCTGACCTCGGTCATGATCAGCGCCGCGCCGACGCTGTGGCCCGAAACGTCCGCGATGACCAGATCGACGCTTTCGCCATCCTGAAAGAAATCGAAATAGTCGCCGCCGACATGAGTCGCGGGCAAGCAGATTCCCGCGATTTCGGCTTCCGGCAGCCGCAGCGGCCGATCGGGCAAAAGCGAAAGTTGAATCTGCTTGGCGATCTCCAGGTCGCGGCGATTTTCTTCCGAACGGCGTTTTTCGGTCACATCGGTCTGGACGCCGATGTAATGGGTGATCTCCCCCGTATCGTCGGGAACGGGGGAAAGAAGCAGCTCGTTCCAGAACGCTTCGCCGTTCTTGCGGTAGTTTTTCAAGGTGACTTCGCAGCTCTGGCCGGTTTCGAGCGCATGCCGGATCTCCGCGATTGCGGCGGGATCGGTTCCGCGCCCTTGCAGCATATGCATGCCGCCCCTGAGCAGCTCGTCCTGCGTATAGCCGGTGATCCGGGCAAGCGCGGGATTGACATAGATGTTGGGATTTCCGGGCGCGCGGGCGTCCGAAATGACGATGCCGACATGGACCGCCTCCATCGCGCGGTTGCGCACGCGAAGGGCGTCCTCATATTCCTTCCGCGCCGTAATGTCCCGATCGACGCCGCGCCACTTCAGCAGGCGGCCGTTCTGGTCGAATATGGGCGTCCCGCTGGACTCCGTGAAAACCTGCCGGCCGTCCTTCCGCCGATAGCAATTGATGATTCGGTGGAAAGGTTTCGCCACGCCCGGACCGGGCGGGAAGGGCGACGTTTGCGCGTCGTCTCCATTGTTCCGCAAGACGCTCGCATAGCTTTTACCCAGCAAGTCCGCGGGCTCCAGCCCGAGAATGTCCCGCACGGCGTCGCTGCAATAGGTGTAGCGGCCCTCGGAGTCCTGCTCCCAAAGCCATTCGCCGACCATTTCGGCGACCTTGCGGAAACGCTCCTCGCTTTGGGCGAGCGCCTCCTTGTCGCGTCTTTGCTCCGTGATGTCCTGCTGAATCGAGAGATAGTGCCTGACGCTTCCCTGCTCGTCCCGCAAGGGGGAGATCGTCTCATAGGCCCAGTAGAGCTCGCCGTTCTTCCGGCGGTCCTGGATTTCCCCGCGCCACTCCGCGCCGGCTTTTATGGTCCGCCACAGACGCTGATATTGCTCTCTCGGCGTTTCGGCGGAACGCAGGATGCGCGGATTCTTTCCGACGATCTCGTCTTCCGCATAGCCGGTCAGCTTCGTGAAACAGCCATTCACATATTCTATGCGTCCGTTTTCGTCGGAAATCATGATCGCCACCGGGCTCTGCTCCACAGCGGCGGACAGCGTCCACAAACGGGTCTCGACCCTTTTTGTTTGCGTCAGATCATGCGTGACGCCGACGAAGAAGCGGCGTCCTTCCAGCCAGATTTCGCCGATCGAAAGGTAGATCGGGAAAACCGAGCCATCCTTTCGTTTCCCCGACACCTCCCGCCCGATGCCGATGATCTTGCGGATTCCCGTATTGCGATAGGCGGCCAGATAATGGTCATGCTCCTCCCGGTAAGGCGAGGGCATCAGCAGCTTGACGTTCGAGCCGAGCACTTCCTTGGCGTCGTAGCCGAACAGCCGCTCCGCGCCCGAGCTGAAGAACAGCACTTTTCCAAATTCGTCGATGATGACCAATCCGTCGGCCATTCCGCCAAAAATGGCTTCCAGCTTGACTTTGATGTCCTCGAGCGCGGCGCCGTCCAGACTCCAGGCCCCTTCCGGCCGCAGCCTCAGCAGGAATCCCACGACGCTTTTCGCTCCGAGGCGGTTGATCTCGCAGCTCGCGTCGATCTCTCTCTCGTCCTTCCGTTTGATCCTCACATCGATCCATTGCCGCGCCGGGGCGAAGAGCCAGGGGGCCGTCGGGTCCGCCGCGCCGCCCATGGCCATTTTCGGCCTGCCGGGGAAAGGACGGCCGAGCAGCTCCGCTTCTTCGAATCCGGTCATCTGCTCGGCGCGGCTATTCAAGGCCATTACCCGACCGCTGGCGTCGATCAGGCAGGCCGCCTCGTTATTCGCCTCCAGGAGCAATGTCGTGAGCGGCTTTTCTTGCACAACCCCATTCCTTCCCGCGCCTTATCCATGGGACGGTCGACGCGACGCTTCGCACGCTTCCGCCAGGGCTTGGAGTTCGGAGGCGAAGAGCGCGAAGGGCGCGATCGACTTCGGCTCGGCCTCGAGGATTTCCGAGCGCAGCCTTCGTAAGCGCGTCAATTGAGGCGCGGCGCCCGCGTGACGGAAAATCGCGTCCGGCGCATCCGTCCCCATCCGCAAGGCAATGGCGGCGATGCGGGCGGGGACGGCGCGAAGACGCTCATCGACCGAGGCCTGCAATCTTCCTTCCCAGGCGTCTCTCGCCGTCGTCTCGGCGGCGAGCGCGGCGATCTGGCGCAGCTCGAGGAAATCCACGAAGCTGTCGAAGACGCCGGCCGCCACGCCCATATCCTTGCCCGCCTGCTGAGCGAGCGCGACCAGAAAGGGAAAGTCGCGAAGCCTGTCGAGAAACAGCTCGCGGGAGGCCTCGGGCGCGTTTGAATCGAGCACCGACGCCTCGGCGCTTCTCGTGAAGTGGGCGAGATAATCCCGAAGATGGGCGCGCCATTCCTCGACCTGCCGATCCGGCCGGAGGCGGAGCCCTTTTTGCAGCGCCCACCGGCACAGATAGGCAAGCGAGTCCTCGAGCTGCAGGAGATACTGATATTGGCGGCCGCTGTTCATTCTTCCGTCCAGACTTCGGACCGCCTTACGCCAACGCTCCCCCTCCAGAACCAGGTCGAAGAACAGATAAAGCCCAACGGCGTCGAGGAGCATATCGGGCGCGAGAGGGTCGCCAAATAAGAGGAATCGCGCCCCCGCCTGATCGACGATCCTGTTGCAGACGACTGTGGCGGCGATCTCCTTGGCGAGAGGGTGGGACCTCATCCTTTCCCGATAGCGGGAGCGTATCGCATCCGGAAAATACGAGGCCAGCAGGTTTTCGATCCATTCGGCGTCGAAAAGGAAGTCCGTCTCCAAAAGCGCGCGCTTCAAGGCGAGCTTCGCGTGAGCGGTCAGCAGAGCGAGCTCGGGCCTCGTCAGCCCTTTTTCCGTTCTGGCGGCGAGCTCCCGCCGGCTGGGAAAGGCGTCACGCGACCGGTCAAACTCCCCCGAGACCTCAAAACGATCGGCGAGGTCCATATATGGGCCGATGTCGGCGACGGATCTTTCGCGCTCGAGCGAGATCGAGAGGCTTTGGCGATAATTGTCGTCCAGAACCGTGTCGCAGACCGCATCGGTCAGGCTCTCGAGAAGACGGCGGGCGCCGTCCGATCCGCCCGACGCCTCCCGATCCGGGTAGCGCAGAAGGATTTTCAGATTGACTTCATGATCCGAGAGATCGACGCCGGCCGAATTATCGACCGCATCCATGTTTATGCGTCCGCCGTTCAGGGCGTATTCGACGCGTCCTCGCTGCGTTAATCCGAGGTTGGCCCCTTCGGCGACGACTTTGACGCGCAACTGGCCGGCATTGACCCGCGCGCCGTCATTCGCCCTGTCGCCGACGTCTTCGTCGGTCTCCTCGCTCGCCTTCACATAAGTGCCGACCCCGCCCATCCAGAGGAGATCCGCCGGAGCCGTCAAAAGCAGGCGGATGAGAGTCTCTCCATCGACGAAGCGGTTCCTGCTCTGCAGCCACGATCGCGCTTCCGGGCTGAGCTCGATATCCTTCGCGTCGCGCCGGTAAATCCCTCCGCCGGCGGATATCTTCGAGGCGTTGTAATCCGCCCAGGTGGAGCGGGGCGTTTCGAAGAGACGGCGGCGCTCGTCATAGGACGACAAGGGATCCGGATTGGGATCGAGAAAAATATGTTCGCCGTTGAACGCGCCCAATAGCCTGATCGTGCGCGTCTCCAGCATCCCGTTTCCGAAAACGTCTCCGTCCATCGATCCCACGCCGACGACGGAAACCGGCTGATCGTCGACACTGCGTCCGAGCTCCCGGAAATGCCGCCGCACGCAGACCCAGGCGCCCCGGGCCGTTATTCCGAGGCGCTTATGATGAAAGCCGTTGGATCCGCCCGTGGCGAAGGCGTCGCCGAGCCAGAAGCCTCGCGACCGCGCGATTTCGTTGGCGATGTCCGACCAGGCTCCCGTGCCCTTGTCGGCGGCGACGACGAGATAGGGATCGGCGTCGTCATAGTCCACGCGGCCGGAGCGGCTGCGCTGGCCGGCTTCGTCGAAATCGTCGGTCAATTCGAGAAGAGCCAGGATAAAGCCGCGATAGGCGGCCTCTCCCAATTCTTCGCGCCGAGCGCCTTCCGGCCAAGGCGGCTTCAAGACGAATCCGCCCTTCGCCCCTTGCGGAACGATCAAGGCGTTCTTGATCATCTGCGTCTGCATGAGGCCGAGAATTTCGCTTCGCAGGTCATGGGCGCGATCCGACCATCGGATGCCTCCGCGCGCGACCTTGGCTCCCCGAAGATGTATGCCTTCCATGAAGGGCGCATCGACGAAGATTTCGACCATCGGCCTGGGAGACGGCGCGCCTATGACTCCCAGACTGTCTATCTTCAGCGCGAGCGTCTTCGATTTCCGATCGACGGAATAAAAATTCGTGCGAAGGGTCGCGTCGATCAGGTTGAACATGTCGCGGAGAATGCGATCATCGGTAAGGTTGGTCACCAAATCCAGACCGGAGCCGATGCGCTGCCTGATCTCGGCGACCGCGTCGAAAGAGCCGCGGCTGGCGTGATCCGGACGGAAGCGCGTATCGAAATAGGCGAAGAGCTGGCGCGTGACGTCGACCTGGCCGAGAATCGCCTGATAGAGCCGCGAACGATCGACGGGCCCGCCAAGTTGCAGATAATAGTTGCAATAGGTCCGAAGGACGCCGATCTCCCTCCAGCTCAGCTCCGCGAGCAGAATGAGCGCGTTGAGGGGATCGTCCTCCGCCTCTCCGGACAACAGGGCCGTCAGGGCCTCGAGGATTCGAGGCTTCGACCGCTGAAGCCTTGCGCCGTCGCCCGCGCTTATCAGGAAGCTTCGTATGAACCGCTCTTGCGCGGCGAGCTTTACGGCAAACCGGACCTGATCGACGACGGTCAGGCCAAGATTGTGCAGCACCGGGATGAGCTCGTCGAGCGCACGCGGCTCCGCCCCATAGATCCGGAGGTCGAATTCCGGCCGGTTACCAAGGCGGCGGAGGTCGATGGGCTCGCCGCCGGCGCCGAGCCTGAGCAGATCTCTCGCGCGTTGCCGCGGGGCGACCAGATCGCAATAGCCGGGAGAAAATTCGATCTCCGCGAGACGAAGGGAGTCTTTGAGGCGAGGCTTGCGTTTCGAGCGGCTCGCAAGGCGGCGCAGGTCGGTGTCTGTGTCCATGCCGAGCGCTCTCTAAGACGGTCCAGCCGCCGCACGTTGCGTCACTTCAGGCTCTTGTGCATTTCGAGAACATTGCCGGTCGGGCTTCTGTGATAGACGACCGAGTCCATCAGATTCCGGATAAAGAAAATTCCGCGACCGCGCTCGCCCAATTGCTCGACGTCGGGCGTCGGCACTTTGGAAATGTCGAATCCCTGGCCGTGATCATGGACGCAAATCCGGAGAATATTGTCCTCTATGGCCATACATACCTTCACCGTATGGTCCGTGGAGGCGTCGTCGCCATATTCAATCGCGTTCGCGACGGCTTCCGTCAAAACGAGATTGAGGTGATATCCGAGAGTGTCCTGATCATAGGCGGTCGATTCGAGCTCCTTCGCGACCTGTTCAGCGATATTGCCGATCAGGCGCAGATAGCGCATCTGATTTGGAACGACGATGTCCACGCTCATGACGGTCTCGGACATGTCTACATCGCTAGCTGACGCTCTGGCCGCCTAACGCATCCTGCAGGCGCGGATAGATTTCGAACACGCGATTGAGACGCGTCAGCTCGAACATCGACAGGACGCGGCGTTGGAGGCCGGACAAGACGAGCGTTCCCGATCGCTGGCTTGCATTCTTGTAACCCGAGAGCAGCGCGCCAAGGCCCGAGCTGTCGATGAATTTGACATCCGCCAGGTCGACGATGAGATGACGGCCGCCTTCCTCCAGCGTCCTTAGAATACGCTCCTTGAGCTCGCTCGAATTGTGGGCGTCGAGGCGCTCCTCTTTGACGGCGATGACGACCCGCTCATTCTGCATCCGCATGTCAAGGCGCATATCCCGTACCCGCTCAGTGGACATCGTCGCTGTCCGCAGGAAACTTACCTGTATCTAGATCGGCTCACCGGGCGGTCAATGCGCGCGGCGAGGCGCGCCTCCGGTCCTGCCCGTGCGATCGCGGGGCTCAATATGGGGGAGCGCCGTGAGCATCCGGATCTTGAACATGAGCGCGGCATGAACGGGCGACCGCCCGCGCTTCAGCAACGACAGCGCTCGCTCGGATTGAAGCGCGGCGCGGACTTCTCTCTTCGCCGATATGAACTCCCCCGGCTTCAGCCGTTGGAAATCGAGCCCCGCTGTGCCGTTGCCTGGGCTTCAGCGGAAGCCAAAAGGGCTAGGATTCCGCGCAAATGGAAAAAGCAGGAGGCGGCGCCTCTGATTTAAATTGCTGGCGGAGAGGGAGGGATTCGAACCCCCGATACAGTTGCCCGTATGCCGCATTTCGAGTGCGGTGCTTTCAACCACTCAGCCACCTCTCCGCGGCGCGCCGATTCGGCCCAAAAGGCCAGAAGCTTCGTGGCGCGTCGCCATTAGCATGCTGGGCGGCGGTCGATCAAGCGCCGCATCGCGGGTTGATTGCGGGGCGCCGGGGTTCGATTCGGGGCGCCGCCTGCGATAACTCGGGAAAGAAATGGGGTCGAAGGAATTATCGGACCGTCGCATTGCGTTCTGGGCCGTCATGAATATAGTGCGCGCCGACGGAGGGGTGGCCGAGTGGTTGAAGGCGCACGCCTGGAAAGTGTGTATACGGGAAACCGTATCGCGGGTTCGAATCCCGCCCCCTCCGCCAGTCGCCTCTGGCGGGGATTTAGTGTGGAACGGCGGCGGTCGTCGACGTCGCGCATTTCGGCGGATTATCCGCCTCTTCCTTCATTACGGCTGTTTTCGAAGTAGTTTCGCGCCGGAGCGGGCCGGTCCGTTCCGGTCCGTCGCGCCTGTCGCTAGATTTCCGAGATCGGCTCGGCGATCGGAAGCTTCGCCCTCGCCAGCGTCCGCTTAACAGACGCCTAAACCGTTATTGTCAATCGGGCGAAAAAGTGTCTATTCTGCGTCTGGACTGGGGCTAAGTCATTTTTACGAATTTCGTCAAACGGCCCCGCCTGTAGCGCATGCTGGGGGCGCGTATGAACATGGCGATCATCGAGCGAATTATCGTTCGGCATTTGTCGGGCACGAAGGCGAACCAGATCGAGCAATTGCCGCTTGGCGACCGAGGCGAATTCACGATCGGCCGCGATCCGTCCTCGGCGATCGCCTTCGATCCCGCCGGCGACAGCGTCGTCAGCCGGAAGCACGCGGTTATTCGCCTGGAGGGCGCGGGCGACAATCTCAAATTCAAGCTCTCGGACGCCGGAAGCAGCAATGGGACCTTCCTGAATGGCGAGCGGGTCGCCGGCGAGGTCGAGATCTTCCCGGAGGATAAAATCGAGCTGGGGCAGAAGGGGCCCGCCTTCGTTTTCGACGTCCAGCCGCGTCCCGCGAATTTCGCGGGACGCACGCAGGTGATCGGCGCCGCCGACGCCGCCGCGACCCGCCTCATCAAATCGGCCGAGACCGCGATCTCCACGGCCGTCAGCGCCTCGACCGCCGTGACCGATGAGGCGCCTTCCGTTCAGCAAAAGATCGGCGTCGGGCAGGAAACCGTGCAAAGGCTGCTCGGAGAGGAGCGCGGAAAGGCCAATCGGACGCTGACGGGCGTCATCGCGGCTGTTGTCGCCTTCTTCTTGATCGGCGGCGCGGCGCTGTTCTGGAAGCAGCGCCATGATCTTCAGGAAAAAGATGAGGAGGCGAGATTCGCGCAGCGCGAAACGGAAGAGCGGCTCTCGCAGATCCCCGACGACGTCAATCGCAAGATCGGCATGAAGCCGATCGACATCTACAACAAATACGCCAATGCCACCGTCGAAATCAGAAGGCTGTGGCGCCTGTACGACAAGCAGACGGGCAAGCCTCTCCAGCACAAGACGGTGATTTTCGACGGCAAGCTTTATCCCGCCTATGTCAGATTGCCCGGCAATCTCGGCATTGTCCGGTGGTTGACCCTCGAGGACGAGGCCGTCACCAATCTCAAGGTCGGCGGCGAGGGCAGCGGCAGCGGATTCGTTGTCGGAGAGCAGGGATTCATTCTGACCAATAAACATGTCGCCGCGCCCTGGCTCGTGCGCTACGGCTCCCACGGCGACGACATTGGCGTGCTCTATGACTACGCGCCGCCGTCGAAGAAAAGGGCGAAGCCGAAGGCCGCGCGGCTGATCAACATCACGAGCGCCGAGTTTTCCAAGGTCTATGACTGGATACCCGAATCGGGCGGCTATATTTTCCGCCCGGACGTTCCGACGGAGCTCGCCGGCAATACGCCCGATCCGACGACGAACGACAAGGGCTCCTTCGTCGGTCGCGACGACACGCTGGAAGTGCAGTTCCACGGCAGCCGCCTGAGCGTCAACGCCGAGCTCGTTCGCTCTTCGCCGGATTCCGACGCGGCGCTCATAAAAATCAATTCGCCTCAAACCTTGATCAAGACGGATCTCGCCACCGACGACACGGTTTCGATCGGCGAGAACGTCATCGTGCTCGGCTATCCCGCGATTTCCGTTGAAAACAAGATCATCCGCAACACCGAAGAGGCGGGGCGCATTCGCACCGTGACGGATGTCCTCACGGAAGCGACCGTCACGGAGGGAATCGTCTCGAAGCTCGCTACCGGCGTGAAGGCGACCGAGGGCGGCACTTTCGCAAGCGACATCGGCGACGCCATTCAGCTTGGAATCAATACGACGGGATCGGGGAATAGCGGCGGCCCCGTCTTCAACGCGTCCGGTAAGGTGATCGGTCTGTTCACCTATGGGCGCCAGCGCGACGGGGCCGCGATTTCCATGGCCGTGCCGATCAAATATGGACGCGAATTGCTGCAAGCCCAGAAACAGTAATCAGAGATAGTGCGATGGAGGCCGGGTCGGCGTCTGATTCTTCGCTGCGGATCGCAGGGGCGATGCGAACCGACGTCGGCTGCGTCAGACGGTTGAACGAGGACGCGGTCGCGTTCGTCACGCCCGCCGCGGACGCGCCGGACGGCCGGTTTGGGGCGCTCGCGATCGTCGCCGACGGCATGGGCGGGCATGCGGCCGGCGAGGTCGCGAGCTCGCTCGCCGTAGAGATCGTGTGGCGCATCTTCTATTCGATGGACGCGCCGCCTTCGCAAGTATTGCGGACCGCGCTGGAAGCCGCCAACAAGGCGATACTGGACTATGCCGCCGCGCATCCCGAATGCGCCGGGATGGGAACGACATGCACCGTCATCGGCGTGCGCGACCGCCGCTTATGGCTGGGACATATCGGCGACAGCCGCGCTTATATTCTGCGCGAAGGGCGTCTGACGCAGCTTTCCGACGACCAGACTCTTCATGCGCAAATGGTGCGTGACGGTCTCATGTCGCGAGAGGAAGCGGGAACCGGCCCCGGCAGCAACGTCATTCTTCAGGCCCTCGGGACGCGCGAAGAAATCGAGCCGACGGTCTGGGAGGAAGGTTTGCCGCTGCGCGCGGGCGACGCCGCCGTCCTGTGCTCCGACGGATTGTACAATCTCGTCGAGGACGAGAAGATCAGATCGGCCGTCGCCAATCATGCGCCGGCGGAGGCGTGCCTGCGGTTGATCGAAGCGGCGCGCGCCGGCGGCGGCTACGACAATATTTCGGTCGGCGTCTTCGTCGTCGAGGACGATGTTGCGGCTTCGCATGTTCAGTCCGCCACTCAGCGCATTTACGTCGGCGGCGCCGTTCAAGCCGCGGCGACGGCGACGATCCGCATTGAAGCCGAGGGGTAAGCCATGACCGACCCTCAAATGATCGGACATTACCGAGTTGTCAGCCTGCTCGGAACGGGCGCGATGGGCAAGGTCAACCGGGCGGTCGACACCTTCCTCGAACGCGAGGTCGCGATAAAGTCGCTGCGCGCCGAGCTCACGCAGGATCCCGACTTCGTCGGGCGCTTCAAGGCGGAGGCGACGAGCCTCGCGCGGCTGAACCATCCGAACATAACGACGCTTTATTCGCCAGTGCTCGACGGGGCGAATCTCTTCATGGTGATGGAGCTGGTTCACGGCCGCCCGCTTGACGACATTCTCCGGGAACGGGCCAAGCCCTTGCCGCTGAAGGAAAGCCTCGCGATCATCGCTCAGGCCGCGGACGGCCTCGCTTATGCCCATCAGACGGGCGTCATTCATCGCGACATAAAGCCGTCCAATCTCATGATCTCCGATGACGGCCGCGTGAAGATCATGGATTTTGGCATTGCGCGGGTGCGCGGCAGCGTCAGGATGACTCGCGCCGGAACGGCGGTTGGCACGCCGCTCTATATGTCTCCGGAACAGTGCCGGGGCGGCGAAGGCGACGAGCGCAGCGATCAATATTCCCTGGCGATTGTGCTCTATGAAATGCTCTCCGGCGCGCCGCCTTTCGCGGGCGCCACGGAATATGACGTGACGCAGGCGCAGATCAACGCGGAGCCGTCCGCGCTTGTCCCTCGGATATCCGGCGTCACGCCTGAAATCGAGTCGGCGATCATGACGGCGCTTTCGAAGCGTCCGGAGCAAAGATTCCCAAACATGCGCGCCTTCAGCGACGCGCTGGGGGCGACGGCCTTGCGGCTTGACGCGACGAACGTCATCAAGAGCGCGTCCCATCTCTTACAGGATGCGACCTCGGAACGGGACGTCGCCAGGCAGCCCGACTTTTCCACAAAGGCGCTCGCGCTGGCGAAAAGCCGCGCGGCGACGCTTTCGCGGCGGTTCCGGAACGCGCATCCCGCCCTTCAAGGGGCCATATACGGCGTCGCCGGCGCGACGCTCGTCGCCCTTGCCTATCTTGCGATCGATGGCTCCGCGACGCGTTCGACGGGGACAAGGGAGAAGCAGCAGGAGACGGCCGCCGGCCCAAAGGAATTGCAGCAGGTCGTCGTCGCTCGCCCGGACAATAATGCGCCCGCGCATCGCGACGTCAATTGCGCGACGTCCCTGTTTCCCTCGCCCAATGATCCGCTTGGCTGCAATAATAATCGCCCGCTCAAAACGGCGGAAACGAGTCTCTCGCCGGCGGCGATCGGCGAGTTGCGCTCGGCGATGAAGGAACGCAACCAATGGGACAGTGCTTTCGCCTTGGCGCAGAAGCTCGCCGAGGCGGGGGATCGCGAAGCCCAGTTTCATCTGGGCACCTTGTATCTGAAATCCGGAGCCCGCCAGAATTTCGAGGCGGCTTACGACTGGCTGAAGCGATCGGCGGATCAGAACTACTCCGACGCGCAGGTTTCGCTGGGACTGATGTATCGGGACGGCATTACGCCGGAAAAAAAGAAGAATTTCGTTGAAATGGTGAGCTGGTTCCAGAAGGCCGCCGCGCAAAACAATCCGCGGGCGAATTATTGGCTCGGCCGCGCTTACGAAAATGGCGTCGGCTCGCTGCAACGAGATACGGCGAAAGCGGAGGAGCTCTACACGAAAGCGATGCTTCAGGACCTGCCTGAAGCATCCAGCGCTCTCGAATCCATGAAGCAAAGGCGCGGAAGAAGGTAATCTTCCTTCTCGATATCAGTAGCCGCCCGTGCCCATCCCCCCGCCGCCGCCGCTGGAGGCGCCGCCGCCATGATGTCCCCCGCCGCGGCTGTGACGGCCGCCGCCATGATGAACGGCCGCGTGACCGCGGTGATGTGCGACGCGCGCGCGGGCGTGGCCATGTCCGTGAGACGCATGACGGGAATGGCCGCCATGCCGATAGCCGTAATGATGGTGGCGATGGCCGGCGAGGCCGCTCAGAACGATTCCCAGCAATCCGCCAAATTGGGCGGCGGCAGGCTGGGGGTCGAACAGGGCGGCGGGAACCGCCACCAAGCCCAGCAGCAACGCCTTTCGAAGAACATTGGGGCGCGAATGCGCGCGGTAAGCTTCCCCTTTGATAGAACTCGTGCCGAATTTACTCATCAACGCCCCCGATTCAAGACAAGTAACCAAGCTACTATTGTAGTGTAGTTTCCGCCTGTCAATATACCACAATCCGGGGGCGGCGCGCGCCTTTCGGCGCGCGAATGGAGTAGCGGAAAAACAAAAGGGAGCTGGGATTCGGGCGCGTCGCCGCTTCCGGACCGGAAGCAATGCGTCAAGGCGCGGCTAGGCTCGGTAAAGGCGTGACGATCGCGGACGACTCGCCTTCGCGTCACCTTGCCTCGAACATGTGCGCCAGCGCCTGGAGATCCTCGCAGGCGCTCCGCAATTGCGCGGACAGCGCTTCGAGCGCTTGCCTGGCGCCCGACTCCGTCTCAGGCTCGGCCGAGATCCGGAGATCATCCAAAGCCGATCGAATCGTAAGGCTGCTGATCAAGAGCGCCCGCCAATGATTTGGCCGTTCGTATCGCGTCATTGCGACTTCAGGCTACGATGCCGATCTTAAAGCTTTTACGACATTTCCATCGGCCTTGCGCGTTGCGGGCGACGGCCGCAATTGCGCCGCCAGCGCTTTCGGCGAGCTGATAATCGCCACCCGGCTCGCACCGGATGGATCGTTAAGGCCGGGCGCCTTTCGGAGCCAGGTATGGAACGCCAAATACGCCCGGGATTCGGCTGATGAGCGCCGCTCCGTCGCGCGCGTTCGGTTCGAGAATCCCCCCTTCATGCCATTCGTTCCAAGCGTAAAGCGCCAGGAAGCGGCTTGGTTCGCTATTCGGCCGTTCGTCCATCCAGGCATTGACGCCCCGGAGGCCTTTTTCAAAATTTCCGGCGGTGACTGGCTCCGCAAAATAAAAGATCGCCTGGGGCTCCTTCATGATTCCGAGACGAGGACGCTCGTCCATGTTCTCGGTAAAGCATGGCATAAACGCCCAGCCATGGGCGACGTCGGAAATCCATTGCGGTATCTTCGCATAATTTCCCGACAGGCTCTTTCGGTCGACCACCGGCGCGATACAGCTTCCCGCATCGAATAGACCGCTCGTACGGAACTTGTCGGGAATCTTGTAGTCCATCCGCGCCGTAATCAATAAATCCACGCCTATCAGCCTGTGCGCCGCATTCCGCAACGCCGCTATGAATTCGCCTAACGCGGTGAAATCTATGTCGCGCGGCTTCGACGCGTCGTCGTCGATCCTGAAGCCCGACGCATCGCAAATTTGAATAATCGGCCGGCCATCGCGCGTGCGCAGATAATTCGCACGAGAAATATATCTTCGGACGATCAAATCGGCGACGTTCTCATATTCGTTATGCGGCACGGACAAATACCAGCCGTGCTCGCAAACGGAAATCATGAAGTCGATATCAGAGCTGTTTTTGGCTCTGAGGAACGTTTCCAGGCCGTCATTTGATCGCTGGTATCCCGTGTCCTTGTCCCAGTACCAATAAAAATCAAAAAAACTGACGCCATGCGCGGTCGCCTGATCAATATGGCGCTCGAGCGTCTGCTCGTCGCCCTGATCGTACCATCCAATTTGCGGTTTGAGATAAGACCAGTCGCCTTCAAGCATGACCGGGCTCGAAGGATATCGGGGCTTCATTACCTCCGCCATCCGGCCGGTGTATAAATCGCGCACGCCGGCCCACCAATAATCGCTCTTTTCAAGATCAGTGCCGAAAAGCTGCTTTGTCTTCCGGGCCGCGGGTCCCTCGCCGCCGCGCCAGGCCCCCTTTGCGAACATGCCGAAGTAATATGCTCCAACCCGCTTGGGAAACGCATTGGCGAACACGTAGCCGACAATCGCGACATGCCGCAAGCCGTCCCGTGAATAAGAAGCCTTTTCGTCCTCGTCATCCTTCGCGGAGAGCGCACAGCGGGACTCGCTTTCGCCGCACCAAAGATGCAGAGATAGGAGCCCGGCCGATGGTTTCTCGAAAACATAACCGAGAAGGCCGGAGCGTTGAGCCGACCGCTGCGAAGGGCTCAACTCGCGCGCCGTGTAATAGAATGCGCCGTCTCCTTGGCGCAATCGATAAAGGGGTCTTGTCCCCTCGACCATTATGGAGGAGATCGCGAAGGCGTCGCCTTCGTCCTGCGCGCCCGGGCAGAAGCTGAAGATATTTTCGTTTTCCGCCGCAAAAACGCGCTCCGCCTCGCAGCGGTAGCGATGGATCGGGCTCAGATTTTCGGGATGGCGCCAAAGGTCCCAGACGGCTCTCGCCTGCGCGAAGACTGGCGCGGGCGCGGCGACGCATATTGCGAAGAGCGCGCACGCGACCCGCAACGACCTCCGGATTGCGCCATTCAGGACAGGCAATGCGGGAACCTCACGACGACCGCCCCAGTCTGAGCGGATTCGCATTCCAACTCCACGAATTTTTTAATATAATACAAGACCTTCGCCGGCCGGCAACCCAAGGCGGAAATCCGGGTTCGCCCAATCCCACTGGAGATGTGAATTATGTCGACCGCAAATAACGAAAATTACTATTTTGAGCACAATGGTTATTGCCCGGCCTGCGAGAAAAAGACGACCTTCATTGCGACAAGCCCTTACTTCCGGGGCAGCCTGAAATGTAAGAATTGCCAGTCCGTGCCGCGGCAGCGTCTCCTTATGCACGCCTTGACGACTTTTTTTCCTAACTGGCGCAGGCTCGCAATACATGAAAGCTCTCCCGGCTGGGATATTCTGAGCCGTCGCTTTGCGGAGGAATGTGAGTCATACGTTGCGAGCCAGTATGACACCGCCGTCCCCTTCGGGACCATTGTCGACGCCTACAAAATGCCGTGCAAGCTATATCAATGCGAAGATCTCGAACGGCAAACTTTCCCGGACGAAGTCTTTGACGTCGTCATCACGCAAGACGTGTTCGAGCACGTCTTTCGTCCGGACCTCGCGATCAAGGAAATCGCTCGCACCTTAAGACCTGGCGGCGCGACGCTGATGACGGTTCCGATCGTTCGCAAGACGGCGTCTTCCTTGCGTCGGGCGCGTCTAGAGAACGGGACCGTCGAACATCTGCTTCCAGCCGAGTATCACGGGAATCCGATCAGCAACGATGGCGCTCTGGTGACGATCGACTGGGGCTACGATATCGTTTCCTATTTGCAGCATCACTCCGGATTGTCCTTCATTATGCTTATGATGGACAATATTGATCTCGGAATTAGGGCCGGACTCAATGAAGTATTGATCGGCTTCAAAAAGGGCGTTCAGGAATTATGACGAGCGCTTCGAGATCGCATCCGCGCGGAAGCCGCCAGGAATCTCAATCAACGAGCGTGGAGCCGAGCTGAGTGAGATCGACGACGCTGCGTAATTCATGCCGCGCGACGTAATACGCGTAACCTTCAAACTCACTCCAGCCGCTCACAAAAATGAAATCCAATCCCTTGCCGGAAGCCGCTTCGTGATCGTAGCGGCTGTCTCCGAGGAATAAAGCGGGGCGTTGTATGTTCCCCGAGGCCAGCTCACGCGCGAGAATCTCATCCTTTGTATCGGGGCTTCCGAAGATTCCGCCGTCGAAGTAGCGCGCAATGTTCCGCAGAGAGAATATTTCACGCAGTTCAGCCTGATCGCCCCCTGAGGCCACGAGCCAACGGGCGCGCGGCGTTTTTTGGCGTAACAGCTCGATCCCCGGCGCCGTCTGACATGTCAGAAGCCCCTCGCGAACAGCGGAGGCATAGTTTTTCAGAAGCTCGTCCAGGCCGGGACCCTGCCGGCCCGGCGGGACGATATGGTTCAGGAAATAATCAAACTTCCGGTAGCGGGAGACGCCCCCATTGGCCAGGTGGTGACGCACCAGCTCATCCGCGGCGGCGTCGCCATAAGGCAGCGCCGCTTGGCGGAAGGCGTCCGTCTTCACGCGGTTGGAGTCGAGGATCACGCCGTCGCAGTCGAAAATTACGGTGGAATAGCCAAATTTCATCTCGCCATCCTGGCGCGAAGAACGGCCTCCACTTTCTCGACATCTTCCGGAATGTCGACAGCGACGCTTCCAGGCTTGGTTTCCACCATGACGATCCTGCGGCCGAGCTCAAGAAAGCGCAGGATCTCGATATCTTCGCATGACTCAAGATAGCTCTTGCGGCCGAAATTCTTGAAGTCGAGCAGCTCCTGCTTTGTGAAGCAATAGATACAAACTTGCTTCATATATCTTTTCGGCGCGCTTTTCTCTTCCTTGCTGGCAGGTAGCGCGGCGCGAGACATGTAAACCATTAGCTGGCTTTCATTCGCGACCACTTTCGGAAGATTCCGACTCTGCGGGTCTTCGTCGGCCGATATCCAGCAGAAGCCGTTTACGATATATTCCGGCGTTTCAAGCTTACGTCGGATACATTTCTGTATGTCGTCGGGATCGATGACGGGCTCGTCGCCCTGGACATTGACGTAAATGTCATAATCGATCATCTCACACGCTTCAGCCAGTCTATCCGTGCCCGTGAGAGCGGAAGGACTGGTCATCAATGCTTGAAAGCCCGCGGCTTCGACAATATCGGCGATACGCTTGTCGTCGGTCGCCACATAGACGTGATCCTTCCCGACGGCTTTGGCGGAGAGCTCGGCAACCCAAAGGATCATCGGCTTACCGAGCAGCGCTACTAACGGTTTGCCGGGATACCGGCTTGACGCATGCCTGGCGGGGATGACGATGCAGACCTTCACGCTCATATTCCATATATCGAGATTGCGCCCATATTCCTGTACTGGCTGGGCGTCACCGAAATGATCTTCGGCGTTCCGGCGACATCGCGGATCTGGCTCAGCAGATTTTCGACCTCGTCATTGCGCGGATCGCCAGCCGGATACCCGTCGAAGCCGGCCATAAGTATTTGGCGAGCTTTTCCGCTTGCCGCAATCGCTAAAGCGTAGGCTAGAACCAGAGATGTCGGCGCAATGCAGCAAGTGTCGAAAAACGCGAATACGCCGGGTTGCACGCCCAGGCCGAAATCCAGAACGTCCCTGCCTTTGAGCGCCATTTTCAAATCCACCGGCAGCATGGACATCGGGGCGATCAAAGGTTGAGGGAGGGTGGCGTACGTTTCGCAATCGGCCATTACGCGCACCGGATGGCAGGCGGCGCGCAGGTTGATCAGATCCGGGGCGATGGCCGATTGCGTATTGAGCGCGAGAACCAACGGCTTCTCGCGCCGAATGTAAGCTTCCAGAGCGCGCCTGTGAGCCGCTACGCCGGGCCCCGAGCCGAGAATCAGAACGTCGCGTCCGGATATCAGGCTTGCGGGAGACCAAGTTCCCCGCGGCGCCTCGCCATAGAAATTGCGCGCGCCATGCATGCGGTCCGCGTTGAACTTGTTGCCGCCCTCGTGGCGGAGACGCTCAATCACGGCAAGAATGTCCTCCTCGTCGTAACGAGTGTCCGCGAGCATTTCTTGAACATAAGTCGGGTGGATGCCGTATTTGCCGGATAGATAATAATACGGATTGGTGCCCCAGCCGCAACGCTGCTTCATGGGACGGAAATGCTTCCGAATGAGCGCCATGAGCGGAACGAAGTTCGCCCTTCGATTTCGCAGCGCCTCCGCCTCGATCACCAGCTCTTCGGTCCGGGCGTTTCCGGGACCGCGCCCCATGCCGGTGACCGTGGAATCGAGCCAGCTTGCTCCTTCCGCCTGAGCGCGAAGCGTATTTTGCAGGCCGAGCCCCATATTATCGTGGGCGTGCACGCCGATAGGCCCATCCCACGCCTCCCGCATCCAGCAAATGACGCGGGCGACGTCTTCCGGCGTCATGCTGCCCATGCTGTCCGCGAAATACAGTACGGACACCGGCCACTTTCCGGCTTCGCGCGCATAATCGAGCACTTCGTCCCGACTCCGCTCCGACACCTGCATCAGATTGATGCCGACCTTGTAGCCGCGATCCGCCAACCACCTTGCCGCAGGCAAGACGCCCCGGATTTCCCGGTAGTGGCAGGCGAAACGCACGAGTTCAACCGGCGAGGTCGTCGCCTGCTCAGGGAAAAGCCGCTCGAGCGCCGGCTCCAATCCAAGATCGGTGAGCATCTCCGCGCCGTTGAGCATCACGCCGATCGTCAGTCCGTCGGGCAGGACAAGCGAGCGGATGAATTCATCGGTGGCGAAGGCGTTGGGTCCCTTAAAGCCCTTGTTGTGCAAGGAGCGAAAGCCGATTTCCACAATATCGACCTGCGCGGCCTTCATTGCGTCGAGATAAGCCTGGATGAGTTCCGGCGAAAAGTCCCACGCATTATAGTAGCCGCCGTCACGCAACGTACAGTCCAGAAGCGTGCAATCAGTCACTGCAGCAATCCTCGGTTATTGCGCTCTTGCGTAAGCTATTCCGTCCGACCGGGAGCTTCAAGCCAAACTTTTGTGTTTGCTGTGTTTTTGTCTTGAAATCAGCTATTGGGACTGGCTGGCCCTTTCGGCTGCGCGGCGCGCGGGGACTCGGGCCCGAGCTTTGATCGCGGAGAGAGGCGGCCGGTCGTAGTTCTTGAAGAATCACGCTTTTTCATGCTACGCATAAATCAAGGTTGTGGATGTGAATGATGCCGCCGCCTGAATTCCCAGGCGGGTTATTCGAGGGCGAAACCGACGGTGAATAAGAATATGAGTAAAGTTGCCGTATTGTGCCCTATCGTTCGTCGTCCGGATCTCGTGGCGCAACAGCTCGACAACTATTTCGATTTCCACGGAGAGCATGGCGTTCACATACTTCATCCGGCGATCGGCAGCGGAAATCTTTTCGCTTCTTTGGACGATTTGGTCAGTCGACCTGTCGACTTCATCCTTAACGACGATCCCTGGCTCACGAGCTACAATAGCATCTTCGGTTCGATTTTATCTTCGCACGCCGTGCTCAAGGCCTATGGCGTCGCGGCTGATTTCGTCTATGTGCACACGGACGGCGACCTTCTTATAGAAGGGGACTTTATCCGGACGGTCAGAGAGGGTCGCAACGCTTTCACGTCGTATCCGGCGGGTCCCAACTGGACGCATTACGAAGCGATGATGAAGGACCAAGCTTTTCATGAGCTCAGAAAATATTGTTCGATAGACGACACGCAAATTTTCGTCGGCCGGCAAGAAGGATCGTTTTTCGAAACCGCTGTCTGGTTGGAGATGATGGAGCTGGCGCTGCGCTTTTTCCCGAGATCGCATTTCGAGGATCGCAGCAAGCATTGGCCGATAGAGGAGGCGATTCTCCCGACGCTGTGCATGCGTCTGTTGCAAAATAGCGACCATCCCAAAGGCCTTATCCTGACCAAGGACTGCAAGGTTTTTCGCGAGGGGCAGAATGCGCGCTTCCTGGAGGAAAACGTTCTCCAGATTTTCGACATCGAGCAGGCGCTGTCCGTTCATGAAAAAGAAGGCTGCTTTGGAATGAAGTGGTTTTCTCAGGATATTCATCATCCTGCGCGCAATTACGTCATGAACCGCAATCGCCGTCGGGCGATTGCCGATGAGCCTTGAGCATTCCGGACGGCGGCGAGGTTGCCCGGTGCGCGCAGAGGCTGCGCGCTTCGATCGTATGAAGCAACCAAACCGCTTGTGCGAATACCGTCTTCTCGCGCCGCCTTCCTGGGCCGTCGAGCTTCCATCGGTTGTTGTTGCGGGTGACGGTCACAGAGGGAGAAGAGAATGCGACAAAACTGGGTGAGCAACGAGCTTTGCCTTCTTGGCGACGTGCAGATTAAATTTGTTTCCGGGAATTTTTCGGAAGCGAAGACGACCGCGGATCAAATGATCGTTCTCAAGCCGCAGATCTGGTTCGAGCGATATAAGACTTTTATTCCCACCGACGTTCGTCGCATCGTCGAAGTCGGCATCTTTGAGGGCGGCAGCATCGTCTTACTGGCGGATCTGTTTCCGAACGCGGAAATCATCGGGATCGATCTCCGGAAGCAGAACGACTTCGTCTTGCAGCATATCGATGCGTTGGGATATGGCGATCGCGTAAAATTGCACTATGGCGTTTCGCAAACGGATCGGGCGGCTATCGAACAGATCATTTCTTCGGCATGGGGAGCCGAACCTATTGACCTCGTCATCGATGACGCCTCCCACGTCTATGATTTCTCGGTCGCGACTTTCGACATTCTTTTCCCCCGCGTTCGCGCCGGCGGTTTTTATGTCCTCGAGGACTGGGGATGGGCGCATTGGCCGAATTTCTCGGGCGATCTTGCAAATAGCGGCAGTCGAGCGCTTTCGAGCATGGTGCTTGAGCTGGTGATGGCGACCGCCGGCTATTCCCAAGCCGTCGCTGAGGTGCGCGCGCTCACCGCGATGGCTTTCATCAAGCGAGGCGAGGGCGCCGCTCCGCCTCTCGGCAAGATGATACGTCTAAACGGCAATAATCGTGTTTGGCACGGCGTGTAGCGAGCGTCTCGCGAAAAGGCGGGGATCTGGCCCGAAGCTTTGATTGTGGCGGAGGGCGGGGAAGCAGGCGTGGGCGCATCGGTCGCGATGCGCCGCCAATCCTCGAACTGCAATCAACGCTCGACAGCGCCAAGCATGGGACGCCGCGCCGGCGTCCGTTACGGCCGCCTTCATCGCAACTCGAAACCTTAATGTGAACGTGGGACGCGGATCGTTTTCGATCCCGTCCCACGCATTTATTACGCAAGGATCTTGGCGGTTCTCATTTGAGTGGGAAAAGCCTTCCCCAGTTCGCCACGTCCTTCACATATTCCTTCCTCGGCGCGCGCGACTCCAGTTCGCCTGAGGCGAAGAAATGCTTCGTCGCGGAATCGATCTTGCCCTCCCGCCGGGCTTTTGCGACATCCGGATATTGCCTGAGATACCAATATTCGTCGACGCGAATGGCGCCGCTTCGCCCTTCAAAAAATCCGTTCGCCACATAATGCTGGCGCGGGTCTTTGATTTTTCCCGACTTTACGGCCGCGTCGATGTCGGGGTTGTTCAGGAGATATTGGGACTTGTCGAAGTCCCCGCCCGATACGCTCAGCTGCAGCAGCAGCTTCAGCAGCTTGGCGGGCACCTGCACGTCGCCGTCACCCATTACAGCGTCTTTCGAAAGGCCGAGACGCTGCAAAATGAAGCTGAAACTAGGGACATACATGGGATTTCCTTTCTGGATTCCGCTGACCGCGCATCCGTCTCTGGCGTCAGGGGCGGAATTTAAGCGTTGGGCGGATAGCCGGCGTCAGAGCTTGAACGCGCGTTTCCATTCATTGATGTCGGACAGATATTCTTCCCGAGGGGCTCGACCCTCCACTTCTCCCACGCCGATGAAATGCATCGTCGCCGACCGCAGCGATCCGTCCTCGACGGCTTTCGCGACGTCCGGATAGTTTTTCTTGTACCAATCCTCATCGACTTTCGGGGTGGCGCCTTTCCGCCCCTCGAAGAAGCCGTGCCGGATGTAGTGGAACCTGACGTCGTCCACCTTGCCGTCTTTCACCGCTTCCGCCAGATCAGGGTTCGTCTCAAGGTAATTCTCCTTGTCGAACTCACCCACCGCTACCGCGAGTTGGAGAAGGAATCTCAACGAGGAGGCTGGGATCGTGACGATTTCATCGCTTTCCAGCGCTGCGCGGTTAACGTTGAGGCGCTGGGCAAAAAAGCCAAAGCTCGGTACGTACATTTCCGTTGTCTCCCGTGGTGTTGCTGTTGGGCGCCTTCTGCAATACAGGCGAAATAAGGTCGGCCGCAGGCGCGCCTATGCTTGGATGAGACCGAATTGCCGGTTCAATTCAAGGCGATAGGCTTCCTGTCGCTCCTTCACTGCGTCTGTAAGCGAGAACAGTTGAATTGCGAGGGCATGTGCGCGTGACACCTCATTGACATGGCTGGCGCCGCCCGTGGCGTGAGTCACGCTGGAGGCGTGCCGACGATGAACATTGTGAGGAGTGGCGCTATATCCGACGCGCGCTCCGGGCTGGGAAAGCGCGGATAGATAGAGCGCCCAATCCCCTGCAAAACGATAGTCGCGAAGAATCGCGTCGCACGCGTCGAGCGCCGCGAGTAGACTCGCTTTGCGCCAGACGACCGAGCTCACATTGAGAATGAGATTCTTGACGGACAGATATCGCCGGACGAATTCGAGCCCGTCAAAAATCTCGGTTTTCGTCAAAGCGTCCGGCTCGACCGTCGCGTAATAGCTTTTATAGCTGTCCCATTGGGGCGATCCGTCCGCATTTATGGTCCGGCTATCGCAGAACACGAATTTCACGTGTCCGTCCGAATCGAAGAGCTGCAGGACTTCCTGCAGGAACTCCGGTTCGGCGCTGTCGTCCGCCTCGGCGATCCAGATGAACTCGCCCTTGGCCATCGTCGCGGCCTTGCGCCATTGCGCGAACACCGACCCGGAATTTGCCTCGTTCGGCGCCAGGACGATTTCGCGATCAAACTGAGAAGCCGTCTCGGCGATGATTTCGAGGCTATTATCCTGCGAGCAATCGTCGAGCACGATCACCTCGCGAACAGGATGCGTCTGCGCGAATACCGACCCGAGCCGCTGCGGCAAATATTCCGCATAGTTGAAGTTCGGCACCGCGACCGAGACGGATCGCAGGCTTGGCAAGGAAAGGGACAACAAGGCCGCCGCATAATCCTCGAAATTGAATCGAGCCTTGATGCCGGCGCCGCGCTCCTTCCTCTTGGCGGGTTGCGGGGCGCAGATGATCGTCTCCACGACCGCCTCGCCCATCGCGACCGTGTCGCAGAACGGCACGACCTGGCCGATCGACGTTTCCCGTAGAAGATCGGGGATCCCACCCGCCTTGTCGAAGGCGATCACCGGCAGTCCGGCGCACATCGCTTCAAGGGCGACGGAAGGGTAGGGGTCCTCGCGCGAGGTGAGCACGAGGCAGTCCGCCGCGGAGTAGAAAGCGTCTACGTCCGTGCGAAACCCGGTGACGTGGAAGCGGCCGGTCGCGCATGCGGCCTCGACCTCCGGGCCGAGCCACTTCATCACTTGCGGGCAAACGTCGCCGACCCAGACGAAATGGATCTGCTCCCATTGCCTGCGCAGCAAGCGCCAGACTTGGATGAATAAATCGAAGCCTTTTCGAAGGTCGCCATAGCCGACGCCGATGACGATCGGGTTCGTCAGGCCGATCGAAAGCTCCTGACGCGCCGCCGCCGCTTTTTCCTCCGATGTCGTAACAGGATTGTACAGCCCCTGCGGCAAGACCAGGGATAGTTGCGGGTCCGGCGACGTTTCGGTTGCTTCGAAAACGGCGTCTCTGACCGCCGCGGCGGCGAAAACCACGCGTCGGGCCGATTCGAATGCGCGCTGCACCGGGCGAACCAGATTCCGCTCCGTGAGCATGCGCGGCAATTCGTGGATGAGGACAACCGTCTCCATCCCCGCTTCCTTCGCGATCGGCGCGACATGCGCCGCGGCGGCGGTGTTCACGATCGCGGTGAGATAGCCTCGTTGCCTGATCTCCTTGAGGAAGCTTCGGAGCTTCAACGCCTCCGACACGATATGCGTCTTAGCGACCGCCTCATATTCGGAAACCAGCGCGCCGCCGTCCAGAAGCAGGAAATTGACGTCAACGCCGTTCGCGCGCTTCAGCGTGCGGCCGATATTGAGCAGCAGATATTGCGCTCCCGCGGTGAAGGCGTCATGGCCGACAAGAAGAACGCGCGTTTTGGCGCTATATTTGCGGGTCCTGCCATACACCGCTCTCGCCGTGGCGTTTAAATATGCGGCGCCGAAGTGGAGATCCGGCTCCAGATAGGCGCCCTCACACCATTCGTTCCAGGCGTTCACGCAAACAAGCGGCTCCCCGAAAAAGGGATTGCTGCGCGCATGCGCGATGAGTTTCGTGAGCCATTTTTGATAGAGCTCGGGAGTGGAGCCCGTGATGACGAGCCCGCCGCCCTGACGACGGGCGTCGTTATCCCAGCTCGGCGTCAGCGTCTTGATGACGGGAAGCGACGTGGACGGCGGACTTTCGAGCGAGCTGCGAACGACGTCCTCATAGCTATATACCTGTCCCTTGAATTCAAAATCGAGCAAATGCAGCGATTGATTCTGCGTCCGAAGATTATTGACCAGCTTATGGGGCGGAAACTCAATCGCTCCGTCCATTCCGAATTTGCCGGGGTCCAGATCGCCGAACGCCTGGGCGCAGGCGAATATCGGGTTCTCTTTATGCTCGTCCCGCAAAATTTCGCGCCAACGCGCGATCGCCGCGGCCGCGTCGGGAATGCTCGACGCCCTGTAGATGAAGAAAAGCGGTCTGCCTTCAAGCCGGATATAGCGGGGGTCCTTGAAATGCCTCGCCAGGTCTGCGCAAAGGGCGGCGTCGTCCTCCTCGGCGTAGTCCTGCGAAATGAGAACTTCGCTCTCGGCGCCGTCCCAGCGCCGGGTCCAGTTTTCGTTCGCCCACATGATGCAGAAAGGGAAGTCCAGGCTGTCATCCGACAAAAAGCCCTCGATCGGCTTATGCATAAGCCGCTTCCCGTTGAACCAATAATAATAATAAACGAAGCCGAATATTCCCGAATCGCGCGCCAGGTCGATCTGGCGGCGCATGACTTCCGCTGATTCAAGATTGTAGAAGCCTAGATCTCTCGGAATGCGGGGCTGATAATGCCCCTGGAAGCGTGGCGATCCACGACCCACATTGGTCCATTCGGTGAACCCTTTTCCCCACCACTCGTCATTTTCGGGAAAGGGATGAAACTGCGGCAGATAATAGGCGAGCACCTTCGCTTGGGGCGCGCTCTCCCCGAGCGCAACGCTCTGAAACTCTTCGAAATAGGGTGACGGCTGCGTAAAGCGCCGAACCTCTCGCGCGACCGACGCATAGCCGTCGTCGGGCACGCCGCGGACGTTTGGTTCATGGCGGTGGGCAAAATAATGCAGGAGCGGGCACTCCGAGGCTTTGCCCGCCATATGACTCCAGAGATAGTAATTGGTGTCGAAGAGGGCGGATGGATTTCGTCCCTCCCGAAAGCCATATTCCACATAATGTTCGACAGGATCGACGTCCGCCTGAGCAATGTCTGGATATTTGGCGAGATATTGCGTGACGTCAAATTCCGGAATGGGACTGTATTGTCCGCTGCGGCGATTTTTCAGGTAATGCGCCAGAGCGTTGCTTTCTTCGGTCAGGCCGTAGCGACTCCGGTACCATATAGGATCGAACATCACACTCGGCCGGCGCCCTTCGCGCTCGCCGAAAAGCGCATAATGAACAAGGGGATTGATATTCGTCGTCGCAACGTCCGGATTGCAGGCGAGGTAATAGGCGGTTTCAAAATAAAAGTTCGGATTTCTCCCGTCGAGCGCGCCCTGAACGAAATAATCCTCATAAGGATCGTCGAGCTTATCGCCGAGGGCGCTATATCTTTTTCGATAAAAAGACACATCGATCAGTTGCAGCACCTCTTCCGGATCCACGAGATCGGGCAGACCGGCGCGCGTGAGCACTTCCCGAATTCTAACTGCAGCCATCGTCAGGGCAAGAGATGACGCCGCGTCCCCCTGCAACCGTCTGAAGAAATCCATACAGGTCCCCTACTATTGCCGGCAGCCAGCGCGAGGCCGGCTACTCAGGAACAATCTGCTTGTGCGCGAATATCATCAATAAAATAAATAGTTATCCGACGCAACCAAAGCGGGAGCGTTAATTTCGTTCTGGAGGCGCCTCTTCTTCAGGCGATTCCCGGCGGGCTGTTGAAAAACCTCCTGCGCTTTCGGGCGTTCGGGCATGACGCGATTCCCTTATCCTGACGACGAATGACGCGCCGCTTCGGCGAGCGATCGGCAATAAGCGCGGCTCTATCGCAAGCGCATGGTACAAGAAGATGACGCTCGCTTCGCCGCCCATGCATGGCGGACCGCGAAGATCCCTTCATCGGCCCGTCTCAAGCTCGCGGGCGGCCCGCGTCGCAATGGCGCGCGCCTTCCCGCGTCATTTCTTCGCCTGAAAGCCCGGCGGCGCATGATCCCAGGGATAGCTTGTCGACGCCTTGTCATAGGCGTAGCGATAGAGCGCGCGCATGAAGGTCTGGTCGAACTCTTCCGGATGAGGCGCCTGAAAGTCGTCGCCGACATAAGCGAGGTTGAAGGCGGCACCGGCGCGCTGCGTCACGAGATACATGCGGTAGAGGTCGCCGACGCCATTGTAGTTGATCATTGTCGAGACGGCCTTTTCGGCGATGGGCAGCGTTGTCTGCTCGACGTCGCTCCAGGCGGTGACGAGCCGCGAATTGCGGATGATATAGGCGACGGAGGATTGGCGCTTGTAGCCGGAGCGTTCCAAGGCGGCGCGCGTGTTCAGGCTTGGCGGGATCAGAAAGGCCTGGCTCACCGCGCCGCCGTCGACATGCATCTCCTGATAGGCCTTGCCGTCGGCCTCGACGTCGAAGATCACCGGCGGAAAGGCGGCGGGGATGGAGGCGGAGGCGAGCAGGATATGGCGGATGAGATCCGGGGCGCGCGGATCGCCGCTTGCGGCGAGCGCGCCGATGTTCCAGATCACGGGTCGGCCCGCGTCGAGATCGGTGGTCTGGATCAGCAGCAGCCGGCCCTTGTGATATTCGGCGGCGATTCGCGCGAGCATCGTCCCGTCCAAATAATGCGCGATCGTGCCATAGAGGGGCGCGCTGTCCGAGAGCGCGTCCTGGGCGAGCGCCGCATAGGGGACGAAGCGCTTCTCATAGACCTTTGACGGATTGATATTGGTGTAGACGTCGGTCAGCGCCGCGTCATATTCCGGCCCGAGAAATGCGAAAGGCGCGATCAGCGCGCCGGTGCTCACCCCCGTGACGAGCTTGAATTTCGGGCGGTCGCCGTGCTTCGTCCAACCGGCGAGCAGTCCCGCGCCGAAAGCGCCGTTGTCGCCGCCGCCGGAGAGCGACAGGACATGGGCCGTGGGAAGAACGCCGCCCTTCGAGACGCCAAGCGCCTTCGCCTCCCGGTCGAGCGAGAGCTCCTGTTCGGCCGACATGGCCGCCGGCTGATCGACGAAGAACCGGCCATTGGCGAGGTTAAGAACGCGCGTATGCTTGCGCTCGGAAATCGGAACCGGCGCGCGCGGATTGATCGCCGAGCAGGCGGAAAGCATAAGGAGCGAGATGGCGGCGAGCCGCCCGAGCGCGCAAAAGCGTTTCACGAAACCGGTCGTCGAGACACGCATCGACAATCTCTCTCATTTACGCGCCGCCGCCGCGCGCGCCCGAAAAGCTAAGGGTCTCGCGCGGCGACAATGCGCTCCATATCTTTGATCTGGAGCAACTTCTTATCGCTTGCACGTCAAGAGGCGCGCAGCAAGCGCGGGATGAAAGCTCTCTTGCGGCGGATGAAAATTTTCGCCCGGTGTGGCTGTAAGATCACGCAAATGACGGCGGCGGCGATCTTCATCGCCGCCGCCTCGAGCTTCCCGAACCGCCTTGGCCGGGCTATCCTGTTTAGCGGGCGTTCTTCTGAACCGCGTCCATCAGGGACGATTTCGGCAGCTTCTTGCAGTAGCGCGCGATCTTCTGACCGTTGCGCTTCACGTAGCGCGAGTCGATGACGGTGAGGTTGTTCTTCGACATGAAGTAGCCGCGCATCCAGTTCGCGATGAACTCCTGCGTGTCGGCGTCATAGCCCGCAAAGTCCTTGCAGGTGATTTCCGACATGTCGATCGTGACCTGCGCCGAGGCGGGCGCGGAGAGGGCGAAGCCGGCGGCGAGGCCGGCGAAAACGAGCTTGCGGATCATGTGAGTTGCCGTCCTTGCGATGATTACTTCTTCTCGAACGCGCGCTGCAGGCCGGCCATGACGGACTCGGACTTGTTGGCGGCGCACCACTCCATCACGCTGGCGACATTCTTCTGAAACAGCGCCGTGTCGATGAAGGTGCGGCCGCTCTTCTGAGCGAAAAAGCCGCTCATGAACGCCGCGAAATCGGACTGATCCTCGGCCGGCATGGCCAGAACCTCGCCGCAGGTGATCTTCGTCATGTCGATCTTGACTTGAGCCTGCGCTAGCGACGGCGCGAGCGCACCCGCCAAGGCCGTCACAAATATCAGCTTTCTCATTAGCTCTCCTCCAGAGAAACTTCTTAATATCAGCGCGCAAGGCCCTCTCCCCGCGCGCCGGCGGGCGGCTTGAAGCCGCAACCAGTGAGTATTGTTTCCGGGTGCAAAAACCAGCCGACGCAGGGGAGAACATGCCACAAAAGCATATTCAGGTCCAAGCTTTAGCAGAAGCTCGGCGTTAAACTTCCGCGAGAATATTCGTTAAACTTGATTTATATGGATTTGGGCCTCAGCGGCGGCCGCTCGCTGCAATGCGGTGGACGGGACAGCGACTCTGCCCTAGTTTCAGCCGTGGGACGGTTCACGGCGCCGTTCCCCTCCTCTCACAAGAGCAACAATCATGGATTGGACGCGGCTTCGCGCTTATCCCCGCCTCACATGGCTATCCATCGGCGTCTTCGCCTTGGCCGCGGCCGCGGTCGTCCGGACCGGCGTCGGCGCGCAGGAAGAGGCGCCGCCTCCTCCGGCGCCCGCCGTCACCGTGGCGCATCCGCTTGCCGAGACCGTGCCGCGCTGGGATGAATATACGGGGCGCTTCGCGCCCGTTCAGCGCGTGGAGGTGCGGCCGCGCGTCTCGGGCGCCGTCGAGAAGATCCATTTCACGGACGGCCAGATCGTGAAGGCCGGCGACCTTCTTTTCACGATCGATCCGCGGCCCTATCAGATCGCGGTGGACAGCGCGCGCGCGGAAGTTGTGCGCATGCAGGCGCAGACCTCGATGCTGTCCAAGGACGTCGCGCGCGGCGAATCGCTGGTCGGCGGCGGCACGATCACGCGGCGGGACATGGATCAGCGCCGCGGCGGCTCCGACTCCGCCCGGGCGCAGCTTCTCGGCGCCGAGGCCGCCTTGCGCAACGCCGAGCTCAATCTGGAATGGACTCAAGTGCGGGCGCCGATTTCCGGCCGCGTGTCGGATCGGCGCATCGATGTCGGCAATCTCGTCCAGTCCGGGACGACGCTGCTGACGACGATCGTCTCGCTCGATCCGATCCATTTCGAGTTCGACGTGTCGGAATCCGACTTCCTGCATTACGCCCGCAGCGGCGCGGCCCGGCAGAAGACGGCCAAGACGGTCGCCTATGTGCGCCTTGCCGACGAAAGCGACTGGAAGCGGACGGGCGCCATCGACTTTCTCGACAACCAGCTCAATGTCCATTCCGGCACGATCCGCGCCCGCGCCGTGCTCGACAATAAGGACCTGTTCCTCACGCCCGGCGCCTTCGGCCGCGTGCGCGTCAACGCCGGCAGTCTCGCCGCTTTGCTGATCCCCGACGCGGCCATCGCTTCCGATCAGACGAACAAGGTCGTCATGGCCGTCACGCCGGACAACAAGGTCGTCGCCAAGCCGGTTTCGCTCGGTCCCTTGCATAAGGGATTGCGCGTCGTCCTGTCGGGGCTCGATCCGAAGGATCTCGTCATCACCGCCGGTCTCGCCAATCCGATGGTGCGGCCGGGCGCCGCGGTCGCGCCGACCGAAGGCGCCATCGCTCCCCTGGCAAATTAGACGGAAGTCGCATGCGCTTTCCGCATTTCTTCATCGAGCGGCCGATCTTCGCCGCCGTCCTCTCCGTGCTGCTCACCATTGCGGGCCTCATCGCCCAGCGCACGCTGCCGGTGTCGGAATATCCCGACATCGCGCCGCCGACGGTGATGATCACGGCGACCTATCCCGGCGCCTCGGCCGAGGTCATCGCCCAGACGGTGGCGTCGCCCATCGAGCAGGAGGTGAACGGCGTCGACGACATGCTCTATATCGCCTCGCAATCGACGGGCGACGGTCTGCTGACGATCAACGTCGTCTTCAAGACCGGCGTGAATATCGACCTCGCGCAGGTGCTGGTGCAGAACCGCGTCGCCATCGCGACGCCGCGCCTGCCCGAGGAGGTGCAGCGCTTCGGCGTCGTGGTGAAGAAGGCCTCGCCCGATCTGATGATGGTCGTGCATCTGCGCTCGCCCGACGGCTCGCGCGGCCAGCAATATATTTCCAACTACGCCACGCTCTATGTGCGCGACGAGCTCGCGCGCCTCGACGGCGTCGGGGACGTGCGCGTCTTCGGCGCGCGCGACTATTCCATGCGCGTCTGGCTTGATCCCGACAAGGTCGCCGCGCGCGGCATGACGGCCGGCGAGGTCGTCGCCGCGCTGCGCGCCGCCAATCTCCAGGTCGCGGCGGGGGCCATCAATCAGCCCCCCGCCGCCTCGCCGGGCGCCTTCCAGCTATCGGTGCGCACGCTCGGGCGTCTCTCCGATCCGGCGCAATTCGCCGACATCGTGCTGCGCGCCGACGACAGCGGCCAGGTGCGGCTGCGCGACGTCGCCCGCGTCGAGATTGGCGCGCAGGACTACACGGTCAACGCCTATCTCGACCGCGATCCCGCGACCGCCATCGTCATCTTCCAGAAGCCGGGATCCAACGCGCTCGCCACCTCCGCCGCCGTCGAGGCGGCGATGGTCGAGATGGGGAAGTCGTTCCCCGCCGGCCTCGCCTACTCCATCGTCTACAACCCCACCGAGTTCATCCAGCAATCGGTGGACGAAGTGGTCCGAACGCTGGCCGAGGCCGTCGTGCTCGTCGTCTTCGTCGTCATCCTGTTTTTGCAGACATGGCGCGCGGCGATCATTCCGGTGGTGGCGATCCCGGTCTCCCTCATCGGCAGCTTCGCGGTGATGAAGCTTCTGGGCCTCACCTTCAACACGCTCTCGCTCTTCGGCCTGGTGCTCGCCATCGGCATCGTGGTCGATGACGCGATCGTCGTGGTGGAGAATGTCGAGCGCTATCTGGCGCAGGGCATGAGCCCGAAGGAGGCCGCGCACAAGACGATGGACGAGGTCGGCGGCGCGCTCATCGCCATCGCGCTCGTCCTCATCGCGGTTTTCATCCCCGTCGCCTATATCACCGGGCTGCAGGGCGCCTTCTACAAGCAGTTCGCCATCACCATCGCCTCGGCGACGCTCATCTCGGCCTTTGTGTCGCTCACGCTCTCGCCCGCTCTCGCCGCGATCCTTCTGAAGCCGCATGGCGCCCATGCGGAGGATCACGGCCTGGCGATCCTGCGCCATCCGCTGCGCGCCTTCTTCGACCGCTTCAACCATTTCTTCGATTCCATGTCGGAGCGCTACGGCGCCTTGACGGCGCGGCTGGTGCGCGTCGGCCTCGCCTCGCTCCTGGTCTATGGCCTGCTCATCGGCGTCGCGGCCGAGCTGCTTCGCCGCACGCCGACCGGCCTCGTGCCGACGCTCGATCGCGGCTATCTCATCGCCGCCTTCCAATTGCCGCCGGGCGCCTCGCTCGACCGCACCGACGCCGTCATGCGTCAGGCGACGAACATCATTCTCTCGAGGGCCGGCGTCGAATCGAGCGTCGTCTTCACGGGCTTCGACGGCGCGACCTTCACCAACTCCCCCAATGCCGGCGTGATCTTCGTCACGCTCAAATCCTTCGCGGAGCGCCACAAGGCGGGGCTGACCGCGGTCGGCATTCGCGACGACATTCGCATGGCGCTCTCCCCGATCAAGGAGGCCTTCGTCTTCGTGCTGGAGCCGCCGGCCGTGCCGGGCATCGGCACAGGCGGCGGCCTTAAGGGCTATGTGCAGGATCGCGGCGGCGTGGGTCTCCCGGCGCTCGAAGGCGCGACCTGGGGGCTCGCCGGCCCCGCCATGCACATGCCGGGCGTCGCGCAGGCCTTCACGCTCTTCAACACCCGCACGCCGCAGATCTACGCCGATATCGACCGCACCAAGGCGGAGATGATCGGCGTACCGATCTCGCGCGTCTTCGAGACCATGTCGGTCTATCTCGGGTCGGTCTTCGTCAACGACTTCAACATTCTCGGCCGCACCTACCGCGTCATGGCGCAGGCGGACAATCCGCACCGCCTGACGCTGCGCGATCTTTCCGAGCTCAAGACGCGCAGCGCCACGGGCGAGATGACGCCGCTCGGCGCCATCGCGACCTTCAAGGATACGACGGGCCCCTTCCGCGTGCCGCGCTACAATCTCTATCCGGCGGCGGAAGTGCAGGTCGATCTCAAGAAAGGCGTCTCCTCCGGCCAGGGAATCGCCATGATCGAGGCGCTCGCCAAGCAGACTCTGCCGCAGGGCTTCGGCTTCGAATGGACCGAGATCGCGCTGCAGGAGAAGCTCGCCGGCAACACCGCGATGCTCGCCTTCGGACTCGCGGTCGTCTTCGTTTTCCTGCTGCTCGCGGCGCTTTATGAGAGCGTCGTGCTGCCGCTCGCCGTCATTCTCATCGTGCCCATGTGCATTCTCGCCGCGATGAGCGGCGTGGCGCTGAAGGGGTTGGACCGCAATATCCTCGTCGAGATCGGCCTCGTCGTGCTCATCGGCCTCGCGGCGAAGAACGCCATTCTCATCGTGGAGTTTGCGCGCCAGGGCGAGGACGAAGGCAAGAACCGCTTCTCGGCGGCGATCGAGGCGGCGCGCACCCGCCTGCGCCCGATCCTGATGACGTCGCTCGCCTTCATCCTCGGCGTGCTGCCGCTCGCGGTTTCGCACGGCGCGGGCGCGGAGATGCGGCAGTCGCTCGGCGTCGCCGTGTTCAGCGGCATGCTCGGCGTCACCATCTTCGGCCTCGCATTCACGCCGATCTTTTACGTCTTGTCGCGCGCGCTGGCCGAGCGCTTCCGCCGATAGGAAGCTAAGGCGGCGGGAATGGCGCGCGACGTCGATCTGATGAGGCGGCTGCTGCTGGAGCTGAGGCGCCTGCAGCGTTCCCCGCCGGAAGGCTTTTTGCTGCCCCTCGACGAGATCGGTCTTCGTCTCTTCCGGCGCAAGACCGAGATCGTCGCCGCGCTCGATCTGCTGCGGGAGCTCGATTTCATCGAGGCGCCGGGCGCCTATGACGGCGCCTGGATCTTCCGGAAGCTCACCAGGCGGGGCGAGGAGCTCGCGGCCCTCGTCGCCGATGAAGACGACTGGAGCAAGGTGAAGGCGGCCTATGGCGACCTGCTCGGGCCCTGACGCCATTTCGCCCGCTTGTCGCGCAGCCACGCCTCGAAACGCCGGCGCCGGCCGAGCATGGCCTGCCTTATTTCCGTGGCGTGGAGGCTGAAGCGGTCATTGGGCGGCAGCGCCATGTAGCGCTCGGCGATCTCGGTGACGACGATGTCCGGCCTGGCGCGCTTGACGAGGCCCCAATCGACATTGGCCGACCAGACGAATTCGAGCTCGCGCACCGTCTCGGCGAAGAGCGCCGTGAAGAGATGGGGACTGACGCCCGAGAAGGAGTCTCCGAAAAGCATCAGCCGGCAATCATTGGGCGCCCGGGGATTTTTGAAGATCGCATGCGAGCCGACGTGGATCTCGCCGCCATATTCATGGGCCTCCAGAAGACGCACGACATTGTTGTGGTAGACGCGCGTCGCGTCCTGCAGCCAGGTCACCTCGCGGACGGGCTCATAGACGGGAGGATCGAGCTTGGAGCCGAGATCCATCAACCGAAGGTCGTCGACGAAAGGCCGCTCGACCAGCGCGTCGTTGCGCTCCAGGCCGAGCGCGTCGCAAAGCGTCTCATAGCCGAGCAGGCACCCCATCGGCGTCCAATGCGTGTCGGTGCGCCAGTAGAGGTCGACATTGTCGCGATGGGCGCGCATGAGCGCGATGAGATCGATATAGCCGCAAGCGGCGGGATCGCCATCGAAGAGGCGGACGAGGCGCAGGCCCGGCGCGAGATCGGGATCGACCAGCGGCGCGGCCAGCTTGTGCCCGTAGATCGTCAGCTTCTCCGGAATCACGATATGGGCGTAGCGCGCGCCGAGCGCGTCGCAGCGCGCCTTGCGCGCGATGATCGCGTCGCGCCAGCCCGTCAAGGCGGAATCGGGCAGATGGCCGCCGTCGCGCTGATAGAGCGTCGTGACGAAATTCGATCCTCCGGTCAGGAAGAGCCAGTCGTCGAGGCCTTTGTGCACGAGAAGGCTGGCGAGGCTCATCTTCCCGCCGAGTCCTTCGGGTCCGCCGGCTTGCGCGCGAAAAGAATCGTCGCCGCGGCGAGCTCGAACTGCTTTTCGACCGGCAGATCGCGCGCCCAGGGCTGCGCCAGCATCGGGCCGGGAAAGGCGACGAGGTCGCTCACCCGCAGCTTCAGAAAGGACTTCTTCGCGGCGGGCGGCAGGCCCTCCGCCCAGGAGCGCAATTGCCAGGCGATGGCCCAGACGGGATGTGTCGCCGGATTCACTTCCTGGCGCTCGATCGCGAGATAGGGCTCGAACAAGCTCCGCAGCCCCTCATGCGTCATGTTGAAATAATGATGCGGATAGCCGTGCAGCGGCTGCAGGAAGGGCACGCAGCATTTGAGCCAGCCGCCCGGCTTCAGAACGCGCGCGATCTCGCGGGCGCAGGCGAAAGGGTCTTTGACATGTTCGAGCACGGCGATGGAGACGACGCCGTCGAACGAACCGTCCCTGAAGGGCAGCTTGTCGGCGACGCCGATGACGTCCGTGGTCGGGTAGTCCTTCACCTCCAGATTGACGACATTGCTGTAATAGACCGGCCGAAAGCCCGCGCCGACGTCGAGCACCAGCCCGTCCGCGCAGCTTTCGATGAGGCGCACCGTTTCGTCGTCATAGCCGTTTTCGCTGACCGGAATGTCGTCGTCGAGCGCGTCTCGCGCGCGCGTATCCGCGTCGAGGAAGCAGAGCTTGCCATTGGCGTCGAGCGGGGCCTGCGGGTCAAAGAGGCGCGGGCGCAGCGCCGCGAGCTTTCGCGCGCGAATGGCGGGCAGGGGACTTTCCCGACGCTGGCGGCGTTGCTGGAAGCGCCCGATCGCGTCGAAATGCGCGCGCGCCGACGGGAACTTTCCCAGCGCGACGGCTTCCCGCGCATCCGGGTTCGCCGCAAGATAGCGCGCCTCGTCGAAATTCTCGGCCGTGGCCGCCTCTTCGTCGGAAACTTTTTGTCGCCGGCCTTCCACGGCGCCGAATTTTTTGAAATGCGCCCAGCCGGAAGCGAGCTTCCCCGATTTCACCACCGCCGCGACATCGGGATTCGCCGCCAGATAGCAGGATTCGTCGAAGGTTTCCTGGGTCGGAATCTCCTGGAGGGGCGCTGTCTGATAGGGATTGCTCATGAGATGGGGGCGCGGCTGCG
Source organism: Methylocystis sp. S23 (assembly GCF_054106005.1). Taxonomy (NCBI): domain Bacteria; kingdom Pseudomonadati; phylum Pseudomonadota; class Alphaproteobacteria; order Hyphomicrobiales; family Methylocystaceae; genus Methylocystis; species Methylocystis sp. S23. Next base: position 819,936 of record NZ_CM134185.1, on the reverse strand, counting down.
AGGCAGGCAGCATTATCACAGGTCGCCCCCAAGAGAAAATTCGGCGACGCCCGGGGCGGGAGGGCGACTGCTTGGCCTTTCTTTCTGAGGGGCATATCTTGCCCCGAATAATCCGGCGGCCGGAAGGCCGCCTGATCCGCCAGAGGAAAGAGATGCCGGACAGCGAGGCGATAGAGGTCGAGGCGTTTTACCGGTATGGTTACCGGGGGCGGGAGATGATCGCGATCCGATCGCCCTTCGCCATGTCGTCCGATTCCGAAATCATCGGACGCCGCCTGCGCGTCGGCGCGGCCGAGCATCGCGTCCTTGGCGTCTGGCGCCAGATTTCCGGCCCCATCCAGAAAGGCGAGCCGATCGGCGCCGAGATCGAGGCGCCGGGCCCCGCGACCGGGCCCTCGGACGAATGAAGCTTCTCGGCCTCGGCCACAGCCATATCGTCGCCATCGCCAAGGGCTGCTACGAACTCCAGCACAGAGGCGCGACGGTCGGCGGGGAGAGTCTCGCATCCGCCTTCGTCTATCTCTACGATCCGGCGATCATGCCGACGATCGTCGAGGAGCCCGACGCGCCGCGGATCCATCCCAGGCTTGCGGAGATCATCGCGCGGGAACAGGCGACCTTCGGGCTGCTCTCCGTCGGCGGCAATGAGCATATCGCCATGTCGGTCGTGCAGCCCCGCGAGCCCGTCGATTTCATCCTCGGCGAAAATCCCGACCTGCCGCTCGCCGCGCGCGCCGCGATCGTGCCCGAGGCGGCGGTGCGGGAAACCATGCGCGAGAAGATGGCGCCGACGCTGGGCGTCCTCGCCGCCCTGAGGCGCGCGACGTCGGTCCCGCTATTTTGCCTCGAGCCGCCGCCGCCTCTGCCGGATTCGCGCATCCTCGCTTATCCTAAGGAATTTTTTCGAAAGGCCGTCGATCGCGGCAAGCTGTCGCCCGAGCTCTTCCGCTATAAGATGTGGCGCGTGCAGAGCGGCCTTTATCGTGCGGTCTGCGCGGCGGAGAATATCGAATTCGTCGGAGTCCCCGAGCGCTTCGTGACGCCGGCGGGCGTCCTTGCCGAGGAGGCGTGGGGGGGCGACGCCAGCCACGCAAATCAGCTATTTGGAGAGGCGATGGTGGCGAAGGCGATCGGGCGGATGGAAGCGCGGCTGGCGGCGGCTGTCGGAACATGAAGACCCATCCTTATTCCCGGCTGCCCTCTCACGCCTATTGGCGTCGGGCTGTCGCCGATGTTCCGCCCGGCGAACTTGATCCGGTCGTCGATCCGCCCTTCCGCGTCAGCGCGCGCGACAGGATCGTGACGGCGGGCAGCTGCTTCGCGCAGCATATCGGCCGGCGTCTCGCATCAAGCGGCTGCAATTATCTCGTGACCGAGGCGCCGCATCCCTTCCTCACCGAGGGAGCGGCGCGGGCGCTGAACTACGGCGTCTATTCGGCGCGCTACGGGAATGTCTATACGGCCCGGCAATTGCTGCAGCTTTTCGAGCGCGCCTTTGGCCGCTTCGCGCCGGAGGAGAATTACTGGATCGAGGGCGCGGGCGTCGTCGTCGATCCTTTCCGCCCGCAGATACAGGAGGGCGGCTTCAATTCCGTTCGCGAGCTCGATCTCGACCGGGAACGGCACTTCGCGGCGGTGCGGGAAGCGTTCGAGACGCTCGACGTCTTCATCTTCACCCTCGGGCTCACCGAGGCCTGGCGGTCCCGGGCGGACGGAGCCGTCTTCCCGCTCTGCCCAGGCGTCGCCGGCGGCGAGTTCGCGCCCGCCGCCCATGAATTCGTGAATTTCGGCGTGGAGGAGGTGGTCGCGGACATGACCGCCTTCCTGGAGCGCCTGCGCGGCGTCAATGCGGGCGCCCGCGTCATTCTCACGGTTTCGCCCGTTCCGCTGGTCGCGACGGCGGAGCGGCGGCATGTGGCGGTCTCGACCATGGCGTCGAAATCCATCCTGCGCGTCGCCTGCGACATGCTGGAGCGCCGCTTCGACCATGTCGCCTATTTCCCGTCTTACGAGATCGTCGCGGGCGGCTATTCCGGCGTCGACTATTTCGGCCCCGACCGCCGAAGCGTGACGCCCGAGGGCGTCGCGCATGTCATGGGCGTCTTCGATCGCCGCTTCATCAAGCGCAATCTCCTTGGAGAAGCGTTGCGCCGCACCGTGAAGGCGCTCGCGCCCGCGCCGAACGACGCCGTCGCCGATGCGATGCGGCTGATGTGCGACGAAGAAGCGTTGGAGCTGGCGGCGACGCCGTTGGACGAGGCCGAATCGGCGCCGGAGGCGCCGCCCGGCGATGATCCGGCGCAGCCGCGCGACGCATAGGTCGCAAGCCGCGCCTTCGTTTACGCCAGGATTTTTCCGCGGATGAAGCGCTCGCCGACCAATCCGAAAACGACGCCGAACATGGCGAGCCCCATGACCATCGTCTTATTGACCGGCTCCATCTCGTAGCTCGTATAATACGCGGCGCGCATCCATTCGACGAGTTGATAAATCGGATTGTACTCGATGTATTCGCGGACGTGCTCCGGCATCGAGCCGACCGGAAAATAGACTCCCGCGACCAGGAACAGGCCGATGGCGACGAAAATGAAGAACATGATGTAGAACATGCCGACGAGGGCCGCCATTATCGTATTGAAGAACCCCAGTCCGACGCCGAGAAAGATAGCCGCCCCCGTCGCGATGGCGGCCTCGTGAATGTCTATCGGCGCGAGGTCGACGTCCATTAGGTGAAGTCCGAGGAGAAATATTGCAAGGGCGATGATCGCGCTGAGCAGTTCGAGGATCGCGCGGCTGATCATCAGATGGATGGGCTGAATGAGCGGAATCGCCAGAAGCTGCCGATTTTCAAAGAGCGTGCGCGGCATCTCGCGCGCCGGATAAAGGCACAGAATGTAGGGAACGATGCCCGTGGCGACGAAGAGGCTGGGATTGTCGCCGATCGGCGCGACGATCGTTCTCACATAATACATCCCGGTGATCACCGTCATATGCAGCAGCGGGATCATCGTGCCCCAGATATAGCCGAAATGGCTGCGGCCGCCATAGCGCGTCCGCATGTCCTTGAGCAGGACCACGCCGACCAGATGATTGAACTTCGAAAATTTCGGGATGAAGCCCTCGAAAGGGTTCGCGCTGGACGGAGTCATCGACCTTCCGGATCTGCGTAATGAGCTGCGTCTTAGTTGCGAAGCAAGGCCAAAAAAAGACTCGCGCGGGCGCAAAGCGGGTCACCCGCGCCGTCGTCATATTGCCCTCCGGCGTCGCGCGGGCCACTCTCGCCGCGCCCGAGTCGCGGGCAAAGGGCCGTTCATGCTTTTCCATCCCCGCCTCCTGGCCGTTGTCGCCGCCTTCCTCCTATCGCTCGTCTCCGCTGCGGCGGCGGGGGAATCGCCGGCGCGCTTCGTCGGCTCCGGCGCCTGCGCCGCCTGCCATGAGAGGGAGCATGGCGACTGGCTGCGCTCGCAGCACAAGGCGGCGATGCAGGAGCCGAGCGAGGCGAGCGTGCGCGGCCGTTTCGACGGCGCGATTTTCAGGAAGGACGGCGCGGAGAGCGTCTTTTTCCGGAAAGACGCCAAGTTTTTTGTCCGAGCGGCGGGGCCCGATGGAGAACCGGGCGAATTCCCGGTCCGCTACGTCTTCGGCGTCGCGCCCTTGCAGCAATATCTGCTCGAATTGCCCGGCGGGCGCCTCCAGGCCTTCGGAATCGCCTGGGACTCGCGGCCCGCGGCGCAGGGCGGCCAGCGCTGGTTCAATCTTTATCCCGACCGCAAGCTCTCCCCCGGCGATCCGCTGCATTGGACGGGGATCGATCAGAACTGGAACTATCAATGCGCCTGGTGCCACTCCACCAATTTGCGGAAAAATTACGATCCCGGCTCGGGCGCCTTCGCGACGGCCTTTTCCGAAATCAGCGTGGGTTGCGAGGCCTGCCACGGCCCCGCTTCGAGACATGTGGACTGGGCCTCGAGGCCGAACGGGTCCGATCCGCTTCGCGGCTTCTCCTTCAGCCTGTCTCAGGCGGCCGTGAGCTGGAGCGCGGCGGGCGAGACGGCGACCCGCGCCGGTCCGCCCGCGAGCGACAAGGAAATTCTCGTCTGCGCCGGATGCCATGCGCGCCGCCAGCAATTCTCGGACGATCCGGTCGCGACCGCGCGCTTCTACGACGCCTTCCGCCCGGTCGCTCTGGAAGCCGGACTCTATCGCCCCGACGGCCAGCAGCGCGACGAGGTCTATAATTTCGGCTCCTTCATGCAGAGCCGCATGCATGAGGCGGGCGTCACATGCTCCAATTGCCACGAACCGCATTCAGGCGAATTGCGTCTCGACGGCAATGCGGTCTGCGGCCAGTGTCATGCGGCGAAGGTCTTCGACGCGCCCGCGCATCATCGCCACGCGCAGGGGTCCGCCGGCGCGCAATGCGCGAGCTGCCATATGCCGACGACCGTCTATATGGGCGTCGACGCCCGTCACGATCATTCCATGCGCATTCCGCGTCCCGACCGGACCGCTTCCCTCGCGACGCCCAACGCCTGCAACCAGTGCCATACGGAAAAGAGCGCCGCCTGGGCGGTCGAGACGCTCAAGGCCTGGGGCGCGGGGTCGAAGCCCGGCGCGCAGAGCTTCGCGGAGGCTTTCCAGCGCGCCGACGCCAATGCGCCGGGCGCGCAGGCCGAGCTGGCGCGGATCGCGTCGGACGCCGGCCAATCGGCGATCGCGCGGGCGAGCGCGCTGCAGCGCTTGAGCCTCGCGCCGTCGCCGGCCGCCTTGCCGGCCGCGAGGGACGCGCTCTCGGACAAGGAGCCGATGGTCCGCGCCGCCGCGATCGCCGTCCTCGCCAATGCCGACGCCGCGACGAAGCGCGAAGCGCTCGCGCCGCTCCTGTCCGACGAGACGCGGCTCGTGCGCATGGACGCCGCCCGCGCCCTTGCCGGCGAGGCCGAGGCGGCGCTCTCCGGCGAAGCGCGCAAGGCCTTCGACGCCGCGCTCGCCGAATATGAGGCAGGGCAGCGCTTCAACGCCGAGCGGCCCGAATCCCAGGCGAATCTCGGCGCGCTGAGCCTTGCGCGCGGAAGGATCGAGGCGGCGCGGGCCGCCTATGAGAAGGCGCTGGCGCTCGACCGGACATTCGTCCCCGCGGCGATCTCTCTCGCGGAGATCGCGCGCGGCGCCGGCGACGAGGCCGGCGCCGAGGCCGCGCTGCGCAGATCCCTCGCGTTGAATCCCGATTCTGGCGCGCTGGTCCATGCGCTCGGCCTCAGCCTGATCCGCCAGAAGCGGCGCGACGAGGCCTTGGCGAGCCTGGAGCAGGCGGCGCGGCTGGCGCCGGACGACGCCCGCTTCGCCTATGTCTATGGCGTGGCCCTCCACGACATGGGCGCGACCCGCAAGGCGACGGAGACGCTCGCGCGCGCCTTGTCGGACCATCCCTTCGACCGCGACATTCTGGCGGCGCTCGCCTCCTATGAGGCGGAGGCGGGGGAATACGCCGCCGCCTTGCCGCATGCCGAGCGGCTCGCCGAGCTCGAGCCGGAGGACCGGTCTATCCAGGGCATGGTCGCCGCCATCAAGGCGATGATCGGGCGGGAGGCGAGATAGCTTATGTCGCTTCCCCATTGACGAAAGCCTCGAAGAAAGCCGGGCCGCGGCGGCCATTCGCCTCTCGCCGAGCAGTCCGGACCGCCCCATTTCATCCGGGCAAGTGATTGGGTCGAAAAGCCTTGGTCTTCCGTCGAAGCATTTACTTGCCGTCAAGCTAAATGCAGCCGGAAATGTAGAGCTCGCTCTCGATTCAACTTTGCGTTGGCGTTCGGCGGCAAGCGCTGTTAGCTTTTCGTTGCGTTGCACATTTGCACATTGAGGAGGATGCGGAATGTCCAGTTTGTCCTCGGAAGATATCGTCCGGATAAGAGCGGCCGAGGCCGCGCCTTTCCGCCAAAAATGGGGATGGATGGTCGCCTTTGGCGCTTTCCTCGCCCTTGCCGGTTTTGCAGCCCTGGGCAGCGTCGTCGCCTCGACCGTCTTGACGGTGGTTTTCGTCGGCGCGGCGATGATCGCGAGCGGCCTCGTCGAGATCGCCTACGCTTTCGCCATGCGCTCCTGGAAGAAGTTTTTTCTCTGGATTCTGATCGGCCTGCTCTATGTCGTCGGCGGCGGCGCGGTGGTCGCCAATCCGCTGCTCGCGGCGGGCTTTCTCACGCTGCTCCTGGGCGCGGGGCTCGTCGCCTCGGGCCTGGTGCGCACTTTTCTCGCCTTTCAGCTTCCAAAGCATGCGCCCTGGGCGCTGGTCGCGTTCTCGGGCGTCGTCACCCTGTTGCTCGGCGGCGTCATCCTCGCGCAGTGGCCCACATCGAGCCTATGGGTGCTCGGAGCCTTTCTCGGCGTGGATCTGATCTTCGCCGGCGCGAGCTGGATGGGCTTCGGCCTTTCGCTCAAGCGCGCGGAAGGCGCGCATGCGACGGGCGTCGTCGGCAATGAAACGGGGAGCGTTCCGATGCTGGATGGTTTCGGCAAGGAGTTCGGCCGCAAGCTTTTCGCGGAATTTCTCGGCACGTTCTGGCTGGTTTTCGGGGGCTGCGGCAGCGCGCTCATCTCGGCGGGCTTCCCGCAGCTCGGCATCGGCTTCACGGGCGTTTCGCTCGCCTTCGGCCTCACGGTGCTGACCGGCGCCTACGCCTTCGGTCCCGTCTCGGGCGGACATTTCAACCCGGCGGTGTCGCTCGGTCTCGCTGCGGCCGGCCGCTTCTCCTGGAAGGAGCTCGGCCCCTACTGGATCGTGCAATTGCTCGGCGCGACGGCGGCGGCCTTCGTGCTGCTGAAAATCTGCCAGGGCAATATCGACTTCTCGCTCGCCAACGGCTTTGCCGCCAATGGCTATGAGGACCATTCGCCCAATGGCTACACATTGCAGTCCGGCTTCCTCGTCGAGACGGTGCTGACGGCCTTCTTCCTCCTCGTCATTCTCGGCACGACGGAGGGCCGCGCGCCCGTGGGCTTCGCGGCGCTCGCGATCGGCCTCACGCTGACTCTGATCCACCTCGTCTCGATCCCCGTGACCAACACCTCGGTCAATCCGGCGCGTTCGACCAGCCAGGCGCTCTTCGTCGGCGGCTGGGCCTTGGAGCAGTTGTGGCTCTTCTGGGTCGCGCCGCTGCTCGGCGGCGTCATTGGCGGCCTCATCCACCGCTTCACGCTCGCAGAGGACGCGTAGGCGCGAAAGCAATCCGGCGCGGGGCGCGAGCGGATCAAACGGAGCCGATAGGATGGACGGGCTCGGTCCTTATGGCTGAGCCCGCTTTCTTTGGAGGATGCGTCATGCGTTTTCTCGCCGCCGCGGCTTTCCTGCTTGGGTCATACGCCGCTACGACGTCGCTCGCCGCCTCGTCGTCGCTGGCGGGACGGTATCGCATCGTCTCCGTCGCCGGGGCGGAGGGATTCGACGCCGCCAGAACCCGCGCGGAGTTCGCCGCGAATGGCCGCTTCGCTTCGACGATCGGCTGCAACCGCATCGTCGGCGCGCCGAGGATTTCCGGTTCGGAGCTGAGCTTCGGGCCGATGGCGGCGACGCGTATGGCCTGTCCGCCGCCGCTCGATCGGGTCGAGCGCGCTTATCTCGAAGCGCTCCGCAATGTGCGCGGCTACAGGCGCTCGGGCAAGACGCTTCTCTTGCTCGGCGAGGGCGGCGAGACGCTCGTCACGCTGGCGCGCGCAAAGTAGCGCTATTCCTTCCCGTTCGCCTCGAGGCGGCGCTCCGCGAGGCGCGCCGCCTCGGCGCCCGAGAGCATGGCGCCGTTGAAGCCGTGCTCGCCGCCAAAGGCCGAAGCGAGATAGAGCCCGCCAATCGGCGTCGCCGGCGTGCGGGGGAAGCCCATCAGGATCGGCGCCTCCGGCGGCAGCGGCGCGAAGCCGTAGACGGCGCCTTCCGGCGTGTTGAGATAGCTCGACATGGAGAAGGCGTTGAGCAGCATGCGCGAGGTCACGAGGCTGGAGAAGCCGGGATATTCCTTTTCCAGCCGCGCCTGAATGGCGTCGAGCCAGGCCTCGCGCCGCGCGACCGCGTCTTCCTTGGAGACGCCCTTCCAATTATCCAGCCGGTCGAGGCCGAGCACGCTGAGCAGGATCGGCGGCTCGTCCCACAATCCCGCATCGACGGCGGTGAAGTTCGAAATGGCGTGGAGCGGCAACTCGCCCTTGGGCATCTCCGCCATCGCGGTCGCGCCGTCGCCATATTGGTCGAAGCGCCGCATGGTCGAGGGAAGCGAGATCGACAGGAAGTCGGTCAGCCCGACCGTCGAGGGCTTCGCTTTCAAGCCGAAATTCGCCGAGAAGAGAGAGGTTGAGAGCGGGCGGGCGCCGAAGGCCGCGTCCAATTTCGCGCGCGCGGGAGCGTCCATCATTGCGGCGGCGACGGAGGGCGCGCAATTCGCCATCACGACGCACGCCTCGATGCGCTCTTCGCCGTCATTCGTTCGGCGGGCGACGTGACGCGCCGCGATCGCGTTTCCGTCCGCGTCGGTCTCGATCTTCGTGACGAGACGCCCCATGCGCACGGCGCCGCCGGCCCTGGTGATGCATTTCGCGAGCTTGAGGCTCAATTGCCGCGAACCGCCCTTGATATAGGCGCCGCCCGAGGCGATATAGCCGCCCTGCGCGATGGCGTAGAAAATCCACCACAGCTTGCGCGGATCGTCGCCATAATAAGCGAGATTGGCGCCGAGCGCGCATTTGAGCGCTTCGGCGCCCGCGAAGTCGCGGGTGAAGATTTCATCGAGCGACTTCATCCAGCCCTCGGCGGCGGGCTGGACTTCCCAAAGGCCGCGCGTGAATTTGGCGAGCGAGCCTTCCTCGCGCGCCTGCTTCATCGTCCACATGGCGTCGTGGATCTGCTCCACCTCGCCGAGGAACCGTTTGATCGCGGCGCTTTTGTCCGGGAAGCGCGCGGCGAGGGCGTCATGCGCGGCCTCGAATCCCACGGGCAAAGCGAAAGGCTCGCCGACCGGACCGCCTTTCACCGTGTAGAGGGGCCCTGTCGGCAGCCATTCGATCTCGTCGAGAATGCCGAGCCGGCTCAGAATGTGATGCTTCACGTCGCGCGGATTGCGCGCGTCGGAGGTCTGGTGAAGCGAGGCCTCGACCCAGAGGTCGCCGACCTTATAGACCGAGGCGGCGCCGCCAATGCTGAAATTGCGCTCGAGCAGGCAGACGCTATAGCCGGCGTTGGCGAGCAGGGCGCCCGCGGTGAGGCCGCCCAATCCGGAGCCGACCACCACGGCGTCGTATTTCTTGTCGGTCATCGGGAAGTCGTCGCCTCTTTGCAATTGCCCGGGATAACGGGCGCTCTGGCCAAAGCCGGAATCGAACCCAACATAACATGGCGCGGCGCAAGGTCGCGGCCCCTTTCGAGGAAGCGTCAATGACAGATGAAATCTTCCCGATCACGCGCACGGACGAGGAATGGCGCGCGCGGCTGACGCGCGAGCAATATGACGTGATGCGCCGGCACGGCACCGAGCGGCCGGGAAGCTGCGCGCTCAATCACGAGAAGCGCCGCGGCGTCTTCCATTGCGCGGGCTGCGGCCAGCCGCTCTTCCGCTCCGGCGAAAAATTCGAGAGCGGCACGGGTTGGCCGAGCTTTTTCGATCCGCTGCCCGGCGCGCTGGGGTCGACGATCGACCGCAGCTACGGCATGGTGCGCACGGAAGCGCATTGCAGCCAGTGCGGTTCGCATCTCGGCCATGTCTTTCCCGACGGGCCTCCCCCGACCGGCTTGCGCTACTGCATCAACGGCGTCGCGCTGAATTTCATTCCGGAAGCCGAGCCCGTTCGATAAGATGCAACGATCGGGCGATAGGCCTGACGCTGCGACAGCCCCGTGCGACAAAAATTTTTTTACCTGCCTGTTTCCTGCGCGATTGGTCCCGCCCATACCCCCATCCAGGATGGGCGAGGGCGGGGCCGACCTGACCATAAAATCACGCAGGCCTCATCGCTATCCCCGCCTTGTCGGTCTGACGATATTTTAGATGAATGTGTTTTTCCTTCCGGAATGACCCTTTCAAAAGGTCCGTATAGGCCTGCCCGTTCGGGCAGTGTCCGGATAGAGGCCCTGCCTCGCTTGAAGAATATGCGGCGTGGATTGGGCCCATCTTCGCGCGAGCGGGACGAGCCCGAATGCTGCGCTGCGGCGTCGCGCAATATCGCGCGCGCGCCTGCTTGACGGGCAGTTTTTATTGCCGTCATACGAAATGCTACAATCACGACGTTCGATGGGCTCATTGCGCGCGAGGGCGGGTCCGGCTCGAGTCCGGCCTCAATGGGCGAAGGCGAACTTGCTAAGGTCGTTGAAAAAGGCGGAGGGGCAAGCCTCCCGCCCGGTCGCGAAGCGCGAGAGGCGCGATTGCCGCGCGGTCATGCGCGCGAGCGGCTGAAAAATTTCAAGGGTCCGTCAACACGGGCTCGAGAGGGAGTGGAGCTATATGTCGTCAACTACGTCAGCCGCCGCGCCGGGCGCGAGCGGGAAAGACAATCAGCACCTTTCGCCCAAGTCGGACATCGAGATTTCCCAGGCCGCCAAGATGCGGCCGATCATCGAGATCGCCAAGGAAAAGCTCGGCGTCCCGGCCGAATTCGTCCAGCCCTACGGCCACTACAAGGGCAAGATTTCCCTCGACTACATCGCCTCGCTGGAAGGCAAGCCGAACGGCAAGCTGATCCTCGTCACGGCGATCACGCCCACGCCCGCCGGCGAAGGCAAGACGACGACGACGGTCGGCCTCACCGACGGGCTGAACCATATCGGCAAGAAGGCGCTGTGCTGCCTGCGCGAGCCCTCGCTCGGCCCTTGCTTCGGCGTGAAGGGCGGCGCGGCCGGCGGCGGCTACGCTCAAGTCGTGCCGATGGAGGACATCAATCTCCACTTCACCGGCGACTTCCATGCGATCGGCGCGGCCAATAATCTGCTCGCGGCGCTCATCGACAATCACATCTATTGGGGAAATCAGCCGGCGATCGATTCGCGCCGCGTCTCCTGGCGCCGCGTCGTCGACATGAACGACCGCGCCCTGCGCTCGATCGTCTCCTCGCTCGGCGGCGTGTCGAACGGCTTCGCCCGCGAGGACGGCTTCGACATCACCGTGGCTTCCGAGGTCATGGCGATCTTCTGCCTCGCCTCGAGTTTCGCCGATCTTCAGCAGCGCCTCGGCAACATCATCGTCGGCCAGACGCGGGACAAGAAGAGCGTGCGCGCCTCCGAGGTGAAGGCGGCGGGCTCCATGGCCGCGCTGCTCAAGGACGCCATCGCGCCGAATCTCGTGCAGACGCTCGAGAACAATCCGGCGATCATCCATGGCGGCCCCTTCGCCAATATCGCGCATGGCTGCAACTCGGTCATCGCCACCAAGGCCGGCCTCAAGCTCGCCGACTATGTGGTGACCGAAGCCGGCTTCGGCGCCGATCTCGGCGCGGAGAAGTTCTTCGACATCAAATGCCGCAAGGCCGGCCTCAAGCCCGACATCACCGTGATCGTCGCAACCATTCGCGCGCTCAAGATGCATGGCGGCGTCGCCAAGGACGATCTGAAGGCCGAGAATGTCGCGGCGGTGGAGAAGGGCTTCGAGAATCTGAAGCGCCATATCGGCAATGTCCGCAAGTTCGGCGTGCCGGCGCTGGTCTCGATCAACAAATTCTCCTCCGACACGGCGGCCGAGATGGCGGCGCTCGACAAGCTCTGCAAGGGGGAAGGCGTGGATTGCGTCGTCGCCGACAATTGGGGCTCGGGCGGCGCCGGCGCCGCCGATCTCGCCCGCGCGGTTGTGCAGACGATCGAGACGCAGCCCTCGAACTTCAAGCCGCTCTATCCGGACGACATGCCGCTGCCCGAGAAGGTGCGCACCATCGCCAAAGAGCTCTACGGCGCCGCCGACATCTCCTATGATTCGAGCATCAAGGCGCGCTTCGCGGAGCTCGAGAAGGAAGGCTTCGGCCACTTCCCGGTCTGCATCGCCAAGACGCAATACAGCTTCTCGACGGATCAGAACGCCAAGGGCGCGCCCTCCGGCCACATCATTCCGATCCGCGAGCTGCGTCTCTCGGCCGGGGCCGAGTTCATCGTCGTGGTCTGCGGCGACATCATGACGATGCCGGGCCTGCCGAAGGTCCCGGCCGCCAATAATATCGCGGTGGATTCGAACGGCCGCATCGCCGGCCTGTTCTAAGCGCCTCGACAAAAGGAACGCCCCGGCGTCCGGCGGACGCCGCGGGTTCGTGAAACCCGGAAACCAATGCGCTCGAAAGGAGCATCTAAATGCAGAATTCCCGCGTTCCCGGCAAAAATTTCCTCTTCGTGCCGGGCCCGACCAACCTGCCCGACCGTATCGTGCGCGCCATGGCGGTCGCCTCCGAAGACCATCGCTCGCCGACCTTCCCCGACCTCGTGAAGCCGCTGTTCCCGGGCCTTAAGAAGGTTTTCGGCACCGAGAAGGGCCATGCCTTCATCTTCCCGGCTTCGGGCACCGGCGGCTGGGAAGCCGCGATCACCAACACGCTGTCTCCCGGCGACAAGGTTCTCGCCCAGCGTTTCGGCCAGTTCTCCCATCTGTGGATCGACCTCTGCAACCGCCTCGGCCTCGAGGTCATCAAGCAGGAGCGTCCCTGGGGCACGGGCAATGATCCGGACCTCATCGAAGAGACGCTGAAGGCCGACAAGAACCACGAGATCAAGGCCGTTCTCGCCACGCATAACGAGACCGCCACGGGCGTGACCTCGGACATCGGCGCCATCCGCAAGGCGATCGACAACGCCAAGCATCCGGCGCTGCTCTTCGTCGACGGCGTGTCCTCGGTCGCCTCGCTCGAGTTCAAGATGGACGAATGGGGCGTGGACGTCATCGTCTCCGGCTCGCAGAAGGGCTTCATGCTGCCGGCCGGCCTCGCGCTGATGGCGGCGAGCCCGAAGGCGATCGAGGCGGGCAAGACCAATAAGGGCCGTCGCGCCTATTTCGAGTTCCAGGACATGATCGCGCAGAATGCGAGCGGCTATTTCCCCTATACGCCGTCCGTCCCGCTGCTCTACGGCCTCAAGGAGTCGCTCGCGATCCTGTTCGAAGAGGGCCTCGACCAGGTCTATAAGCGCCATCACCACCTCGCCGAGGGCGTCCGCGCCGCGGTCAAGGCCTGGGGCCTCAAGACTTGCGCCCAGGAGCCGAAATGGGATTCGGACACGGTCACGGCGATCCTGGTTCCGGAAGGCTTCAACGCCGCCAAGGTCATCGAGACCGCCTATAAGCGCTACAACCTCGCGCTCGGCGCGGGCCTGTCGGAAGTCGCCGGCAAGGTCTTCCGCATCGGCCATCTGGGCGACCTCAACGAGCTGATGCTGCTCGGCGCCATCGCCGGCGCGGAGATGGCGATGCTCGACAACGGCATTCCGGTCACGGCCGGCTCCGGCGTTGCGGCGGCCCAGGCGGTCTACCGCGCCAATCCGCTGTTGAAGATGTAAGAGCGAGTAGCGAATAGGGAGTAGCGAGTAGCGGATTAGGCGAAGATGCGATCTATTCGCTATTCGCCATTCGCTATTCGCTCCCCAACTCAAAAAATGTTCCGGGGAGCTTCGTCACCATGTCGCACAAAATCGTCTTTCTCGACCGCGAAACGCTCGACGCCAATGTGCGCAAGCCGAATTTCCCGCACGAATATACGGAATACGCCCAGACCTCGCCGGACCAGATCGTCGAGCGCGCCAAGGATTGCGACATCGTCATCACCAATAAGGTGCCGCTGCGCGAAGCGACGCTGAAGCAGCTCCCCAAGCTGAAGCTCATCGCCGTCGCCGCCACGGGCACGGACGTGATCGACAAGGCCTACACCACGGCCAGCGGGATCACCGTCTCGAACATCCGCAACTACGCCTACAACACGCTGCCCGAGCATGTCTTCGCGCTGCTCTTCGCGCTGCGCCGCAATCTCGTGAACTATGTCGACAGCGTGCGCCGCGGCCGCTGGGGCTACGCCAATCAGTTCTGCTATTTCGACTATCCGATCTACGACATCGCCGGCTCGACGCTCGGCATCATCGGCTATGGCGCGCTCGGCAAGCAGGTTCAGCTGCGCGCCGAGGCGCTGGGCATGAAGGTGCTCGTCAACGACGTCATGGACATTCCCGGCAAGGTCGACGTCGCCACCATCCTGCGCGAGGCGGACGTCATCACGCTGAACATTCCGCTGACGCCGGAGACGAAGAACATGATCGGCGCGAAGGAGCTCGCGTCGATGAAGAAGACCGCCAGCATCATCAATACGGCGCGGGGCGGCATCATTGACGAACAGGCGCTGGCCGACGCGCTGCGCAATGGCGTAATCGCCGGCGCGGCCCTCGACGTGCTGACGGTCGAGCCGCCGAAGAACGGCAACATCCTGCTCGATCCGACGATCCCGAATCTCATCATCACGCCGCACGTCGCCTGGGCCTCGAAGGAGGCGATGCAGGTTCTGTCGGATCAGCTTATCGACAATATCGACGCCTTCGTCGCGGGCGAGCCACGCAATGTGGTGACGGCGTAAGGGCACGAACAAAGGTTCCGTCATTGCGAGCGAAGCAATCCAGAGCCGCAACGACCTCGCTGGATTGCTTCGTCGCTTCGCTCCTCGCAATGACGGGGGGAAGCGGCGAGACGTCCGCCAACGAACGAGACGCATATGACCAAGAAGCTTCTTTTCCTTTTCGACACCGATCCCGTCGCGAGCGTCTTCGATACGGTTGTCGGCTATGACGGCGGCGCCGATCACATTATCGGCTATGGCGGCGTGACGCCGGAGAATGTCGGCGCGCTGGTCGACGGCTGCATCTATACGCGCGGTCCGAAGGAGAAGCAGTTCACGGCGATCTTCGTCGGCGGCGGCTCCATGGTCGCGGGCGAAGCCGTGTTCAAGGCGGTGAAGAAGCGCTTCTTCTCCAATTTCCGCGTCTCGGCCATGCTCGACTCCAACGGCTCGAACACGACGGCCGCCGCGGGCGTCGCGCTCCTCGCCAAGGCGGGCGACCTCAAGGGCAAGAAGGCCGTGGTGCTCGCCGGCACCGGCCCGGTCGGCATGCGCGCCGCCGCCATGCTGAACATTGAGGGCGCCGAGGTCACGATCACCTCGCGCGAGCAGGCCCGCGCCGACGCGGCCGCCAAGGCGATTCAGGAGCGCTTCGGCTTCACGCCGAAGGCGGTGGAGGCCAAGGACAACGCCGCCCGCGCCGAGGCCATCAAGGGCGCGCAGATCGTTTTCGGCGCCGGCGCCATCGGCGTCGAGCTGCTCGCCGAAGCGGACTGGAAGGATAATCCGACGGTCGAGCTCCTCGCTGACTGCAACGCCCAGCCGCCGCTCGGCGTGGCGGGCGTCGAGGCGACCGACAAGGCCAAGGAGCGCCACGGCAAGATCGTCATCGGCGCGCTCGGCCTCGGCGGCCTGAAGCTGAAACTGCACCGCGAATGCGTCGGCAAGCTCTTCGAGAGCGCCGACAAGGTGTTCGACTGCGAAAACATTTACGCCCTTGCGAAAGAGCTGGCCTGATATGAGCGCGAAGACGGAAACGATCGGCAAATTCCTCGACGAGCTGGCGAGCAGCGCGCCGACGCCGGGCGGCGGCGGCGCGGCGGCGCTGTCGGGCGCCATGGGCGCCGCGCTCGTGTCGATGGTCTGCAATCTGACGATCGGCAAGAAGAACTATGAGGCCGTCTCCGAGGATCTGAAAAAGACCCTCGCCCGCGCTGAGGAACTGCGCGCCGAGCTGACCAGGGGCATTGACGAGGACGTCGTCGCCTTCAACACGCTGATGGGCGCTTATGGCCTGCCGAAAGCGACCGACGAGGAGAAAGCTGCGCGCACGGCCGCGATCCAGGAGGCGCTGAAGACCGCGACGCTCGCGCCGCTCGCGACCTGCAAGGTCTGCTACGAGGTGATCGCGCTGTCCAGGGAAGCCGCCGACAAGGGCAATCTCGGCGTGATCAGCGACGCGGGCGTCGCCGTGCTCGCGGCGAACGCCGGCCTGCGCTCCTGCGCGCTCAACGTCTTCATCAACGCCAAGTCGATCAAGGACCGCGACTTCGCCGAAACGCAGCTTGCCGAGGTCAACGCCTTGCTCGCCAAGGCGGCGGCGGAGACGGAAGCGGTCTACGAGGTCGTGCGCGGAAAGATCGGCTAGTGGCGAGCGTCGGACCCCCACCCCGACCCTCCCCCTTCCAGGGGGAGGGAGCAGGAGCGCCAAGCCAGCGTTCCCTCCCGGGTCAGCATTCCCTCCCCCTGGAAGGGGGAGGGTTAGGGAGGGGGTCTAAGCCTTGGTCGAAACGACTCGCCGGCATTGAGACCGGCGGCTGACGCGGAGCGCGCCGGCCGCCCAATAAACGCGAGAGAACCGCGAGGGAGAAACCGATGGACGTCCACGAGTACCAAGCCAAGGAAATTCTGGCGGCCCATGGAGTCGCGATCCCGCCGGGCACCGTGGCCTTCAGCCCGGACCAGGCGGTGTACGCCGCGACCGAACTCGGGGGCTCCCACTGGGTCGTAAAGGCGCAGATCCATGCGGGCGCGCGCGGCAAGGCCGGCGGCGTCAAGCTTTGCCGCACCTATCACGAAGTCCAGCAGGCGGCGCGCGATCTTCTCGGCAAGCGGCTCGTGACCTCGCAGACGGGTCCCGAAGGCAAGCCCGTGCAGCGCGTCTATGTCGAGGTCGCTGATCCCTTCGAGCGCGAGATCTATCTCGGCTATGTCCTCGACCGCAAATTGGAGCGCGTGCGCGTCATCGCCTCCAAGCATGGCGGCATGGATATTGAGGAGATCGCCCGCACGGCGCCGGACGAACTGCTCCAGGTGATCGTCGAGCCGGCGGTGGGCCTGCAGCAGTTCCAGGCGCGCGAGCTCGCCTTCCAGCTCGGCCTCAATCTCAAGCAGGTCTCGCGCGCGGTGCAGACCATCATGGGCGCCTATCGCGCCTTCCGCGACAATGACGCGACCATGCTCGAGATCAACCCGCTCGTCATCACCAAGGACGACAAGGTGCTCGCGCTCGACGCCAAGATGTCCTTCGACGACAATGCGCTGTTCCGCCGCCGCAACATCGTCGACATGAACGATCCCTCGCAGAGCGATCCGCGCGAGGCGCAGGCGCATGAGCACAGCCTGAACTATATCGGCCTCGACGGCGAGATCGGCTGCATCGTCAACGGCGCCGGGCTCGCCATGGCGACGATGGACATGATCAAGCATGCCGGCGGCAATCCGGCGAATTTCCTCGACGTGGGCGGCGGCGCCTCGCCCGAGCGCGTCGCCAACGCCTTCCGCCTCGTCCTTTCCGACCGCCGCGTAAAGGTCGTGCTGGTCAATATCTTCGCCGGCATCAATCGCTGCGACTGGGTCGCGCAGGGCGTCGTCGACGCGGTGCGTCAGGAGCGGATCGAAGGCGTGCCGCTCGTCGTCCGCCTCGCCGGCACCAATGTCGAAGCCGGCAAGAAGATCATCGCCGAGAGCGGCATTCCGATCATCCAGGCCGACACGCTCGCCGACGCGGCGAACAAGGCGGTCGCCGCCTGGCAGAGCGTGAAGTAAGCGCCGGGGAGGACATCATGAGCATTCTCATCGACGAAAAGACCCCGATCCTTGTCCAGGGAATCACCGGAGACAAGGGCAGCTTCCATACCAGGGAGATGATCGACTACGGCAGCAATGTCGTGGCCGGCGTCACGCCGGGCAAGGGCGGCAAGACCCATCATGGCGTGCCGGTGTTCAACACGGTGAAGGAGGCCGTGCGGGCGACGGGCGCCCAGGCCTCGATCACCTTCGTCGCGCCGGCCTTCTGCGCCGACGCCATCATGGAGGCGGCGGACGCCGGCATCCGCCTCATCTGCTCGATCACCGACGGCATTCCCGCGCAGGACATGATGAAGGTGAAGCGCTATTTCCTGCGCTTCCCGAAAGATCGCCGGCCCATGCTCGTCGGACCGAACTGCGCCGGCATCATCTCGCCCGGCAAGGCGATGCTCGGCATCATGCCCGGCCATATCTACAGCAAGGGCCCGGTCGGCCTCATCTCGCGGTCGGGCACGCTCGGCTATGAGGCGGCGTCTCAGCTCAAGGAGGTCGGCCTCGGCATCTCGACCTCGGTCGGCATTGGCGGCGATCCGATCAACGGCTCGTCTTTTCTCGATCATCTGGTCCTCTTCGACAAGGACCCGGAGACCGAGGCCGTGCTGATCATCGGCGAGATCGGCGGCCCGCAGGAGGCCGAGGCCTCGGCCTGGATCAAGGAGAACTTCTCCAAGCCCGTGATCGGCTTCGTCGCCGGCATGACGGCGCCGAAGGGGCGCCGCATGGGCCATGCCGGCGCGATCATTTCCGCGACCGGCGACAGCGCCGCCGAGAAGACCGAGATCATGAAGTCCTACGGTCTGACCGTGGCCCCCAATCCGGCGGAATTCGGCGCGACCGTCGCGCAGGTGCTCAAGCGCGCCTGACGCGAGCGCATAACGCAGCGCTCTCTTCGTATGAAGGCCTGCGCCGGCGATAGCTGGCGCCGGCCGCCAGCCGCCACAGGCGTTCTCGCACGCGCAGGGAGTCCTCATGACCGCCGAGATACAGAACACGAGACCCGCGATCAGCCTGCCCTCGGCTTTCGCGACGCGTTCTGTCACGGAGGCCTCCGCTTTTCTGCGCGAGCAATTGCTCGCGGTCATCCGCCGCCACATGCCGGAGATCGAGGCCGTGGTGCGCGACAACAAGGCCGGCGCCGGCCTGGCGCCGCGCCAGATGGCGCGCGCCCTGCAGGCGCAGGGCATTCTCTTCCAGCTCGTCTCCATCGCCGAGCAGGCCTACGCCATGCGGCGCCGCCGCCGCATCGAGCGCGAGAAGGGCCACGACAAGCTGCTCGGCACCTTCGACTATGTGCTGTCGAGCGCCGCCAATGCGGGCGTGCCCGCGTCGGAAGTGCATGCGCAATTGCAGACGCTGCGCATCCGCCCCGTCATCACCGCGCATCCGACCGAGGCCAAGCGCGTCTCGATCCTCGAGAAATATCGCCGCATCTATCTGCTGCTGCGCGAGCTGGAATCGACCCGCTGGACCGATCGCGAGCGCGAGGCGCTCGTGAAGTCGGTCTATGACCAGGTCGAGCTTCTGTGGCTCACCGGCGAGCTGCATCTCGAAAAGCCGACCGTCGATCACGAGGTCGCCTGGGGCCAGCATTTCTTTCAGGAGAGCCTTTTCGATCTCGCGCCCGAATTGCTGTCCTCCTTCGAGCGCGCCCTGAAGCGTCATTATCCGCACGAGAAGTTCGAGGTCACGCCCTTCTTCCAGTTCGGCTCCTGGATCGGCGGCGACCGCGACGGCAATCCTTTCGTCACCAATGAGGTGACGCGGCGCACCATGCGCCAGAACGCGACGGCGAGCCTCAACTACTATCGCAATCGCGCCGTCGAGCTCGTGCGCATGCTGTCGATCAGCGAGCGCGCCGCGGCCGTTCCGCCCGCCTTCAGGGAAGAGCTCAACCGCCGTCTTTCCGAGCTTCACGACGGCGCCGCCATCGCGCAGCGCAATTTCAACGAGCCCTATCGCCAGTTCGTCACGACGATCCTGCGCAAGATCGACAATACGCTCGCGGCGACGAATGACGACCCGACCTCCGGCCCGCGCTACACCAGCGCCGACAAGCTCATCGGCGATCTGCTGCTGCTCGAGTCGGTCTTGACGGAAGCCAAGAGCGACGCGCTCGCGACCGACCTGGTGCGCCCGCTGCGCCGCGCGGTGGAGATCTTCCGCTTCAGCACCGTGCGCCTCGACATTCGCCAGAACACGACGCGCACCACATCGGCCCTGCATGAGCTGTGGCGGCTCAAGACGGGCGGAGAAACGCCGCCGGAGGTGACGACCGAGGCATGGCGCGCCTGGCTGTTGCAGGAGCTCGAGACTCCGCGCGGCGCGCCGATCCCCCGCGACACGCTGACGGCGGACACGCGGGACGTCGTCGAAATGTTCGAGGTCGTCGCCGATATGCGCGCGCGTCTCGACCGCGAAGCCTTCGGAAGCTTCATCCTGTCCATGACGTCCTCGGCCAACGACGTTCTCGGCGTCTATCTGCTGGCCAAGGAAGCCGGCCTTTTCGCCGACGCCGCCGGCGTCGATCACGTCACCCTGCCGATCGTGCCGCTCTTCGAGACGATTGGCGATCTGCAAGACGCGCCGGCGATCATGCGCGACCTTCTGCAAATCCCGGTCGTTCGCCGCAGCACCCACGCGCAGGGCGATCTGCAGGAAGTGATGATCGGCTATTCCGACTCCAACAAGGATGGCGGCTTCCTCTCGTCGAACTGGGAGTTGTTCAAAGCGCAGGCGCGCCTCACCGAAGTCGGGCAGGAGATGGACATCGCCATCGCCTTCTTCCACGGACGCGGCGGCTCGGTCTCGCGCGGCGGCGCGCCGACGGGCCACGCCATCGCGGCGCAGCCGGCGGGCTCCATTCGCGGCCGCTTCCGCGTCACGGAGCAGGGCGAGGTCGTTTCCTTCAAATACGCCAATCGCGGCACGGCGGCCTATCAGATGGAGCTGCTCGCCTCCTCGGTCTTCGCCCATGCGCTGAAGTCCGAACGCGAGGACGCGCTGGTGCCGCGCAAGGATTTCGACGAGGCTCTCGAGGAGATCTCCTTCGCCTCCTTCGCGGTCTATGAGCGGCTCGTCGCCGATCCCGATCTCGTGACCTATTTCCAGGCCGCGAGTCCGCTCGAGGAGATTTCGCTGCTCAATATCGGCTCGCGTCCGGCCCGCCGCTTCGGCGCCAAGAGCCTCGCCGATCTGCGCGCGATTCCCTGGGTTTTCGCCTGGGCGCAGAACCGGCATTCCATCACCGGCTGGTACGGCGTCGGTTCGGGCCTCAAGGCCTTTCTCGAGGCGCGCGGCGACCGGGGCCTCGAATTGCTGCGCTGGATGTTCGAGGATTCACGGCTCTTCCGCCTGATCATGGACGAGGTGGAAAAGACGCTGGCGCTCGTCGATCTCTCCATAGCTCGAGCCTATGCCAGCCTCGTCGCCGACGAGGCGGTGCGCGAAAAGATCTACAAGCTGATCGAGGATGAATGGCGTCTTACGCGCGAAATGGTGCTGCGCGTGACGGGCGACCGCGACCTCACCGAGCGCTTCAAGGAATATGAGGCGCGGCTCACCCATCGGCTGCCGGTGATCAACGAGGTCAATCGCGAGCAGGTCGAATTGCTGCGCCGCTTCCGTTCGGCGCAGGACGAGGCGGAGAAGGAGGACGTGAAAGTGCCTCTGCTCATCTCCATCAGTTGCATCGCCGCGGGCCTTGGAGCCACCGGCTAAATGCATCCTGGCGCGTTTCCGGGGCCGGTTTCATTTCGGCGGGAAGCGCTTTCAAACCTGAGAAGAAGGAAGGGGAATTGTTATGAGCTTTACCTTGATCGAGCAGGCCACGCCGCGCCTGCACCGCTCCGAGCTGGCCGTGCCGGGCTCGGCGCCGGGCATGTTCGAGAAGGCCGCCGCCTCCAAGGCCGATGTCGTGTTCCTCGACCTCGAGGACGCCGTCGCGCCGGACGACAAGGAGCAGGCGCGCAAGAACATCATCCAGGGCCTCAACGACATTGATTGGGGCAAGAAGACGATGACGCTGCGCATCAACGGCCTCGACACGCATTACTGCTATCGCGACGTCGTCGACGTTCTCGAAGCCTGTCCGCGTCTCGACGTCGTGCTGATTCCCAAGGTCGGCGTGCCGCAGGACGTCTACGCCATCGACATGCTCATCACCCAGATCGAGCAGTACAAGAAGCGCGAGAAGCGCATCGGCATCGAGATCCTGATCGAGACCGCGCTCGGCATGGCCAATGTCGAAGCCATCGCCCAGTCGTCCAAGCGCCTCGAGGCCATGTCCTTCGGCGTCGCCGACTACGCCGCCTCGACCCGCGCCCGCACGACCGTCATTGGCGGCGTGAACCCGGATTACGGCGTGCTGACCGACAAGGACGCCAATGGCAATCGCGAATATTACTGGGCCGACCAGTGGCACGCCGCGCAGACCCGCATGATGGTCGCCTGCCGCGCCTATGGCCTGCGTCCGATCGACGGTCCGTTCGGCGACTTCAACGATCCGGAAGGCTACAAGGCCGCCGCCAGGCGCGCCGCGGTGCTCGGCTATGAGGGCAAGTGGGCGATCCACCCTTCCCAGATCGAGCTCGCCAACGAGGTCTATACGCCCTCCGAGGCGGAAGTGACCAAGGCCCGTCGCATCCTCGAGGCGATGGCCCAGGCCGCCAAGGAAGGCAAGGGCGCCGTGTCGCTCGACGGCCGCCTCATCGACATCGCCTCGATCCGCATGGCCGAGGCGCTGATCGAGAAGGCCAACGCCATCAGCGGGTCGTAAGGGACTCCCCCCTCCCCCCTCTCCCCGCTCAGCGGGGAGAGGGTTGGGGCAAGGGGCGAGGCGTCAGCCCGACGCTTGAACGCTGCAGCTATTGCCGCGTTTTCCGTTCCGGCCTAAACCCCAGCCCCTCACCCAACCTCTCTCCGCAAGCGGGGAGAGGAGTATTGGCGCCTCCCTTTGCTAGGTACGGAAACACGAATGCCCGCCGATCCCCGCCAGCTTCTCCGCGCCATGTTCGACGCCGCCGTCGGCGCGGCGCATCCTTCCCTGTGCCTGCCGCCGCATCTCGAAAAGATCGCGCCGCCCAAGGGCCGCACGATTGTCATCGGCGCCGGCAAGGCGGCCGCCTCCATGGCGGCGGCGGTCGAGGCGCATTGGAAAGGCGGGCCGCTCGAAGGCCTGGTCGTCACGCGCTACGAGCACGGCGCGGAAACGACGCAGATCGAGGTGATCGAGGCCTCGCACCCCGTGCCCGACGCCGCCGGCCGCGAGGCGGCCAAGCGCATCCTCGACAAGGTTCGGGGCCTGACCGAGGACGATCTCGTGCTCGCGCTGATTTCGGGCGGCGGCTCGGCGCTGATGGCGCTGCCGGCCGAGGGCGTGACGCTCGAAGAGAAGCAGGCCGTCAACAAGGCGCTCTTGAAGAGCGGCGCGAATATTTCCGAGATGAATTGCGTCCGCAAGCATCTCTCCGCCATCAAGGGCGGCCGTCTCGCCCGCGCCGCCGCGCCCGCGCGGGTGGTCGCCCTGATGATTTCCGACGTGCCGAATGACGATCTCTCCGTCATCGCCTCCGGCCCGACGGTTCCCGATCCGACGACTCGCCACGACGCGCTCGCGGTCATAGCGAAATACGGCATCAATGCGCCGGAAGCGGTGATCCGGCATTTGTCCAGCGACGCCTGCGAGACGCCGAAGCCCGGCGACGCAATTTTCAACCGCGTGGAAAACATCCTCATCGCCACGCCGCAGGGCTCGCTCGACGCCGCCGCGGCGGTGGCGCGCGAAGCGGGCTACACGCCCTGCATTCTTGGCGACCTTGAAGGCGAGTCCCGCGATGTTGCGCTCGTTCACGCGGGCATAGCGAAGCAGATCGCCATTCACGGCCAGCCCTTCGAGCCGCCGGTCGCCATCATCTCCGGCGGCGAGACGACCGTCACGGTGCGCGGCAACGGCAAGGGCGGGCGCGACGCGGAGTTCCTGCTCGGCCTCACCTTGGCGCTGGAAGGCTTCGGCGACATTTCCGCCATCGCCTGCGATACGGACGGCATTGACGGCGTCGAGACGAACGCCGGCGCCATCATGACCGCTGACAGCTTCGCCCGGGCCCAGGCCCAGGGCGTCGACCTCAAGGCGCTCTTCGCCAATAATGACGCCTTCACCGCCTTCGAGGCGCTGGGCGACCTCGTGGTGACGGGCCCGACGCGCACGAATGTCAACGATTTCCGCGTCATCCTCGTGCCGCGCCGCGCCAGGGCCGACGAGCCGCGCGCCGCCTTGCCGGCGGGAAAGACGGACGGAATCGGCGGCCAGGTTCTGCGCTGGTTCGGCCTCGGCAAGTAACGCGCCCGTGGTTGCTGCGGCGCCGCAAGGTTCTTGGAGCGGCGCGCGCGGCTTGCTAGATTGAGCGGGACACGCGCCGGGCTTCGCGCCCGGCGCAGTTTTGTACGGCCCAATCCCGGAAGCCCAATGAACAAGCCTGTGAGCCCCGAGACTTTTGACGCGCGCGGCGCCGCCGCCATGTTCGAGCGCTACCGCCGCGCGGATTCGCCCAAGCCCGCGATCTGGAACGACACGCTCGACCTTATCCTCGCGCACCGCTCGCACCGCAATTATCTCGATGAGCCCCTGCCGCAAGGCGCGCTGGAGACGATCGTCGCCGCCGCGCAATCGGCCTCGACCTCCTCCAATCTCCAGGTCTGGAGCGTCGTCGCGGTCGAAGATGAAGGCCGCAAGAACCGCCTCGCCGATCTCGCCGGCGGACAGAAGCACATCCGCGACTGCAAGCTGCTGCTGGTCTGGCTCTGCGATCTCGCGCGTCTCGAATTGCTCGGCAAGGAAAAGGGCCGCGACGGCGCCGCGCTCCCTTATCTCGAAATCTTCATGACCGGCGTCGTCGACGCCGCGCTCGCTGCGCAGAACGCCGTCGTCGCGCTCGAATCGCTTGGGCTCGGCTGTTGCTATATCGGCGCCATGCGCAACAAACCGGAGGAAGTGGCGAAAGAGCTGAATCTGCCGCCCAATGTCTTCGCGGTTTTCGGCATGACGATCGGCGTCCCCGATCCCGCCGCCAATGCCGGCGTCAAGCCGCGTCTCGGCCAGGGCGCCGTGCTGCATCACGAGCAATATCATTGGGACGACGCGCAGCGCGAGGCGATCGAGACGCTCGACGTCGTGTTCAAGGACTTCCAGCGCGAGCAGAATTTGCCCGAGCAGGGCTGGATCCGTCAGGTCCTGTCGCGCGTGCGGGGCGTGGACGCCATGAGCGGGCGCGACCGGCTGCGCGACGCGCTGAAGGCGCTCGGCTTCGAATTGCGTTAAGGCTATGGCGAGGGCGTCCTCGTCATTGCGAGCGAAGCGAAGCAATCTAGAGCCCGGTGACGGCGCTGGATTGCTTCGGAGTTCAAGCTCCTCGCAATGACGGCGGTTCGCCACACGAAACGCTCTAGCAAAAGGCGGTTCCGCAAGTGACGCTCACGGTCGACAAGCCCGCGACGCAGGCCGCCGACGGCGACGCCATTGTCGCCAAGGTGGCCCGGCGCCTCATCCCGCTTCTCGTCGCGGGCTTTTTCGTCGCCTATCTCGACCGCGTGAATGTCGGCTTCGCCGCGCTCACCATGAACAAGGAGCTCGGCTTCACCCCGGAGTTCTACGGCTGGGCGGCGGGCGTCTTCTTCATCGGTTACTGCCTCTTCGAGGCGCCGAGCAATTATGTGATGCACCGCGTCGGCGCGCGGTTCTGGATCGCGCGCATCATGGTCAGTTGGGGGCTGATCGCCGCCGTCACCGCCTGCATCTGGAGCGAGGAAAGCTTCGTCGTCCTGCGCTTCCTGTTGGGGGCGGCGGAGGCGGGCTTCGCGCCGGGCGTCATTCTGTATCTCACTTACTGGATACCGGCCGCGCAACGCGCGCATATTCTTGCGGCCTTCCTCATCGCCGTGCCCTTGGGCAGCGCCATCGGCTCGCCGATCTCGGGCGTCATCCTCTCGACAATGGACGGCGTCGCGGGCGTCGCCGGCTGGCGCTGGCTGTATTTTCTGGAAGCGCTGCCTTCGATGCTGCTTGGCGTCGTCTGCTTTTTTTATCTCCCCGATCGTCCCGGCGACGCCCGATGGCTCGAACCCGACGAGCGCCGTTGGCTTGCGGCGGCGCTCGCGCGCGAGGAGCCGGCGCGGGAAGCAAATCACTGGCGCGCGCTCGCCAACCCGCGCATCCTCATCCTCGGCGTCGCCTATTTCGGCGTGGTGATGGCGCTTTATGGCCTGAGCTTCTGGCTGCCGCAGATCATCAAGGGCTTCGGCGCGTCGACCCTCGCGACGGGATTTCTGGCGGCGATCCCCTATGGCTGCGGCGCCCTCGCCATGTGGTTTTGGAGCAAGAGCTCGGACCGCAATGGCGAGACGGTCTGGCATACGGCGATCGTCGCGATCGTCGGCAGCATCGGGCTCGCGGGGGCGGCCTATGCGCCGTCGCATCTCCTCGCGATGATTGCGCTGACATTCGCCGCCATCGGCTCCGTCGCGGCGCTGCCCACCTTCTGGAGCTTCTGCACCCTGGCGCTCGGCCCGGCCGACGCGGTGGTGGGCGTCGCCGTGATCAATTCCATCGGCAATCTGTCGGGGCTCGCCGGGCCGTGGCTGGTTGGCCTCATCAAGGGCGCGACGGGGGAGTTTTCGGATGCGCTGCTCGCCTTGGCGGCGGGACCGCTATTGACGGCGGCGCTGATTTTACGGGTTGAAAAAATCCGCTCGGGAGATGACGGATAAGCGCCTTGGCTGTAAAGTCCAACGCCGAAAATTTTTTCAGGAGGTTTTTCCATGAGCGCAGTCGACGCCATTACGACCACGGCAATTGCAAGTTTCAAAACCGTCGCCGATTTCGCTAAGTGGTTACTGGAGGTTGTCGCGGCCAATCCGCGCGGGGCCATTCTATTCGTCGTCGCTTTCGGCTCGGGCGCAACCTTCTTAAAAGTCTTGTTCTGGCCTCAGAGCCCGGGTGGATTTGGCGAAGTCGCCTTTCTAATCCTTCTCGGACTCGGCGCATTCCTCGGGATTATGGCGCAGCTTGGGCTCTCGGCGAAAAATCTGGGCATCGTTGACGCGCGGCAACCTTTCGGCCTGCCTGACGGGTCTGTCCGGGCGATTCTGACAATGGCGTTTATTGTTCTTGTCGGCGTGCTGGCAAGCTATCTCGTCACTGGCACGGATGGCAGAAAAGCGTTCCTGGATAATCCAATTCCGCTCGCGGTCGGCGTTCCGCTCACGGTCGCCGAGCGATATCAAAGGGACCACGCCGCGGACGGCGTCATCACAATCGGCCCCAGCGGCAAAGTAAAAGATGGCTCTTCCGATGCTTATGACGTCGGAATACTGCCAAGAGTGGATCATCGGCTCGGAGACGATGTCTCAAAGCAGATTCTTACGATGCTGTCGACGATCCTTGCGGCCATGATCGGTTTTTATTTTGGATCGACCCCCGCCGGAACATTCGATCCTGCGATCGTGAAGCGCTCCGACTACAGCAGCAGAATAACGGACCTGCTGTCTCGCGCGCCAAGCGTCGATTCCTTGCGAGAAACGATGGAAAAGCTGAAAGATCAGATGACGCCCGAAGAGGCGGCGTCTGCGACCAGGTTCACGGAGCGACTTGGCGAGCTGCGTAAGGCGATAGACGCCGCCAGAGACGCTCAGAACTCGCAGTCCACGTCATCGGACGAAATGCAAAGCGCTGCAATCGCGCTTGATAGCGCGGCGGCGGAGCTGGCGGCGATCAACGTTTTCGCGAAGCAGATACTCGATCGCGTGTCGAAGACCGCCTGAGATAGACATAATTGCGGGCTCGCGACGCCGGGCGACCGACCTCGCTTCGCGAGGCTGCCTTCTTTCACAAGCGGGAGAAGGGATGCGCGTCTTTATCCCTTCTCCCGTGAAACGGGAGAAGGTGGCCCTTGCGTAAGCAAGGGCCGGATGAGGGTCGCCTCAGCTACGACAATGTGGCGTGCCGTGCTTTACCTTGCCCGATGCCGATTGGCTCCAAAGGTGCTGGACCGGAGCAGGTCGTTCGAGTCTCGGTTGGTTGCGAAAGCCCTCGTCCCACTCCGCTTCGCGAGGCTGCGTTCTTCCGCAAGCGGGAGAAGGGATATGCGCCGGCGCCGCTCGTTATCATAAGTTTTCGCCTGGAACGTCATGGCGAGGAGCGAAGCGACGAAGCAATCCAGAATTGCGCGCGCTGCTCTGGATTGCTTCGCTTCGCTTCGCTCGCAATGACGCCCTTTGGGATGGATCGAGTTCCCTCACCCCTCAATCTCCTCCCGCTTGATCTCCAGCTCCAGCCACTCCTCCTCCGCCGCCGCCAGCTCGCATTCGATGGAAGCGAACATCTCGCTCGCTTTCGCAAATTTCGCGGCGTCCTTCGCGTAAAGCTCGGGATCGTCCAACAGCGCCTGCAATTTCGCGCGGCGGGCCTTCAGTTCCTCCATCTTCGCCGGCAGGATGCTAAGCGCATGCTGTTCCTTGAAGGAGAGCTTCGCTTTTGCGGGCGCCTTTTCGGCGGGCTTTTCCTTGGCGATCTTTTCCTTGGGCGCCGACGTCACCGCGCCGCGCGCGTCGACGCCGCGCCCGCGCTGCGCGACCATGTCGCTATAGCCGCCAGCATATTCGAGCCAGCGGCCGTCGCCTTCGCTCATCAGCACGCTCGTCGCGATGCGGTCGAGAAAGTCGCGGTCATGCGAGACGACGATCAGCGTGCCCGGATAATCGGCGAGCATTTCCTCCAAGAGATCGAGCGTTTCGAGATCGAGATCGTTTGTCGGCTCGTCGAGCACGAGAAGGTTCGACGGCTTGGCCAAAGCGCGCGCGAGCATCAGGCGGCCGCGTTCGCCGCCCGAGAGCTTGCCGATGGGCGTGCGCGCCTGTTCGGGCTTGAAGAGGAAGTCCTTCATATAGCCGACGACATGGCGCCGCTCGCCATTGATCTCGACCGTGTCGGAGCCGCCGCCGGTCAGCGCGTCCTGCAAGGTGGTCCCGGGCTTGAGGCTCGCGCGGCTCTGGTCGAGCGTCGCCATTTCGAGGCCGGCGCCGAGCTTCACCTTGCCGCCGTCCGGAGGCAGGACGCCGGTCAGGAGATTGACCAGCGTCGTCTTGCCCGCGCCATTGGCGCCGACAATGCCGAGCCTGTCGCCGCGCAGCACGCGGGTCGTGAAATTGTCGACGATGACGCGCTCGCCATAGCTTTTGCTGATCCGGAAAGCTTCGATCACGAGCTTGCCGGAAAGATTGGCCTCGCTCGCTTCGAGCTTGACCTCGCCTGTCGGCATGACGCGGTTCCTGCGCTCGGCGCGCAGCGCGTGGAGGCCGGCGAGGCGCTTGACGTTACGCTTGCGGCGGCCCGAGACGCCGTGGCGCAGCCAATGCTCCTCATTGGCGATCTTGCGCTCGAGCTTGTGCGCCTGCCTCTCTTCTTCCTCCAGCTCCCGGTCGCGCCAGGCCTCGAATTCCGCGAAGCCGCGCGAGAGATGCTTCGCCCGGCCGCGGTCGATCCAGACGGTTTCGCGCGTGAGGTCCTGCAAAAAGCGGCGGTCATGGCTGATGACGACCATGGCCGAGCGCGAGGCGGAGAGCCGTTCCTCCAGCCACAGGATCGTCGGCAGGTCGAGATGGTTCGTCGGTTCGTCGAGCAGCAGAATGTCGGGCTCCGGCGCCAGAACCCGCGCGAGCGCCGCCCGGCGCGCCTCGCCGCCGGAGAGTTTTGTCGGGTCCTCGTCTCCGGTTAGGCCGAGCTCAAGCAGTAGCGTGCGGGCGATATGCGGATCGTCGAGGGGCCCGAGTCCCGCCTCGACATAGGCGGCCGTCGTCGCGAAGCCGGAGAAGTCCGGCTCCTGCGGCAGATAGCGCAGGCTTGCGCCCGGCTGGAAAAAGCGCGCCCCGGCGTCCGATTCGAGCTCTCCCGCCGCGATCCGCAGCAGGGTCGATTTGCCGGACCCGTTGCGGCCCACAAGGGCGATGCGCGCGCCGGGCGCGACGGAAAGGTCGGCGCCCTCCAGAAGCGGTTTGCCGCCAAGGGTGAGCATGACGCCCTGCAGGGCGAGAAGGGGAGGGGGAGCCATTGCGCGCGAACCGGGCCTTGTCTTTTCGAGAGAGGCTTTTTCTATCGGTCCGCGCCGTTTGTCACCTGCTTCAACCCGCGCCTCCAAGGGAGATCAGCCAAACGCGGGGCATGATCGGTTCCCCCTGCGGGGTCGGGTGGGGTCAAGCCCGAACGATGCCGTGGCGGCGCGAACCCCACCCGGCGGTCTTCGACCGCCGACCTCCCTGTAAAGGGGAGGTACGGGGCGTTGCGGCCGCCGGCGATTGTCGTTCGCCTGATTGCCGCCTGCCGGCCGGCCGCCCGACTTTCAAGGAATATCCTGCCGCATCAGGAGCAATTGCCCGCCCTGGACGATCTCGCCTTTTGGCTCGATGTCGTAATGCGCCTGAACGGAAAGCAGGAAGGCGCGCTGGCGGGGCGAGCCGAGAAGCGGGGTCACGTCGACGATTCCCGACGATTCTTCGTCTATGGTGAGCCCGCCGTCCTTCTTGAAGAGATCCTTGTCGAACGCCGCGAGCGCGGCGAGTTCCTGCGTCTTGGGATCATATTGCAGGA
Organism: Methylocystis sp. S23; assembly: GCF_054106005.1. NCBI lineage: Bacteria > Pseudomonadati > Pseudomonadota > Alphaproteobacteria > Hyphomicrobiales > Methylocystaceae > Methylocystis > Methylocystis sp. S23. The sequence goes on along the minus strand of NZ_CM134185.1, from coordinate 789,677 downwards.
TATGGGCGAGATAGGGCGTTTTGCCGGGGTCCTCCTGAAGGACGATCCGTCCCTCCGCCGTGACGGTCATATTGTCCAGCATGTGATATTTCTCGCTCGCCCCTTTCGGGACGAGCGCGTCGGAGCCGTTCAGAAGCAGCCGCAGCGTCCCGCCCCGCTCGGGATGCGAGACGTCGTCGAATTCGACGGCCCAAAGCCGGCTCGGCAGGTCGAAATCGGCCGTGACGTTGAAGTAGAAGCGGTTCGGATCGACTGTATCCCAAGCGCCGTCCTCCGGGCGCTGGAACTCCGTCACGCCCTTCGATTTGCTCAGAAAATCGAGCGCCTCGCCGGAGAGCTCCGCGACATTCCCCAGCTCGACGAGGGTGAAGCGCGCGGGGGTCTCCGGATTTCTGTCCGTCGGCTCGACCGGCATATTTTCGAGCTTCAATCCATAGAGCCGTCCATGCGCCAGGCCGGCCTTTTCGACGGGTTCGCCCGAGGCCTGCTTTTCGCCGACATAGAAATAGACTTGGCCGATGGGACGCGAGTCGTCCGTCATCGCGACGATGGTGCGCCGGCCGCCGCGCGGATGGGCGAGAAGATTTTCGAAAGCCATCTTGCCGAGCCAGGGAAGCTCATACGACGTCCCCGCCGCGTCGCCGGTGACGATATGGGCGAAGGCCCGCCCGCCCTTTTGCCGTTCCTCGCCGCTCAGGAAGATGCGCCCGTCATATCCGAGCTTGCTTTCGGCGTCGTGAAAGGCCGAGCCGCCGGCGAGATCGCCCGAGCAGAGATTGCCGAGCGGCTCCGCGACCGACTCATAGGACCCCGTCGCGCGATTATAGAGCTTGACCGTCTTGATCAGATCGTCCCCGCTGACGACGCGCAGGCTCGCTTTGTCGATGACAAGCTTGCCGACGAAGGCGCCGGCGGCTCCATGCGCGCGCTTGACGCCGTCGGTCTGGCCAATCTCGTGGTTCATCAAAACGGTGATCGTGCCGTCGCCATTGTCGAAGGCGCCGAGACCGTCCGGAACGCCCACCATGCGCCAAAGCGCGCCGTCGGCCTTTTGTGCGACCGGATCGCCGGCCGTGAGCAGGGATACGAAGGAGACGCCGGGGGCGATCGCTTTGAGATAGGGCGCCGTCATCGTCGAGGGGCCGGTCGTTTCGGCCGCGCCGGCGCTCCCGGCAAAGGGCGTCGAACCAAAACCAATGAGAACGGCGCAAAGGCCGCCTCTGATCGCCTGTCGCATGCGAAGCTCCCGATGGAAGGTCGGAGCTGTTCTGTCCGGCGCCGATGACGGAATATTGACAGGCGCGGGCGGCCCGCGGCCTGCGCGGATCAGCCTCCGAGCCCCAGCGCCTTGCGCACCCGCGCGGAATAGCCGTACAAGTCCGGCCGCTGCGCCAGCCGCCCCGTGTCGTCCACATAGGCCGTGAAATAGACGATGTGGACCGGCAGGGGCTTGGAGAGATTGATGTAGCGCTCGCTGGGGCCGACGAGCTTCTTCACGCGCTCCTCCGACCAGCCGCTGCCGGGGCCGAGCACGGCCGAAGCCAGCGCGAAGGGCTGGTCGACGCGCATGCAGCCATGGCTGAAGGCGCGATGCGACTGCGCGAAGAGGCCGCGCGACGGCGTGTCGTGCATATAGACGGCGTAGTCGTTCGGGAAGACGAATTTGATGCGGCCGAGCGCGTTCTTCTCGCCCGGCGGCTGGCGCACCACCATCTGCCCGTTGCGGTAGGAGACCTGATAGCCGGCGCCGACGCCGCCATGCCACTCCTTCTGGATGATCGACTGCGGCACGTACCAGGACGGATTAACGATGATCTCCTTCATGGCGTTGGAGAAGATCGGCGTCGGCGTCTCCACCTTGCCGACGATCACGCGCGCGCGATGCGCGACCATGTTGTTGCGGATGACGGCGAGCTCGAAATCGGGGATGTTCACCTCTATTCGCTCGTCGCCCATGTCGCGCGGCAGCCAGCGCCAGCGCTCCATATTGGCGAGGATTTCCGCCTCGAGCGCCGAGGCCGAGGGGCCGCCGAGCGTCTCCATGCGGCGACGCTTGGACTTCGCGGCGGGCATGGCGTCGGTCTGCGCCACGCCTTCCTCGGCGGCGGCGAAGCGCTCATTGGCCTCCGGCAGGCCGGCGCGCCGGCCGCGCAGCTCGGCGAGCTTCTCGCGCAATTGCTGATAGCCGTAATGCGGCGGGTTGAAATCCTGCAGCGTCTCGCCGGCGCGATAGCCGGCGCTCGCGACCTGCGCGATCGCCTCCGCCGGATCGGGCAGCCAGGTTTTCGCGCCGATCAGCCGCGACAGGCGCTGCGGCTCCAGCCGCCCGCCGCGCGCCTGATTGGCGTAGGTCGCGACAGCCTCGGAGAGAGCCAGTTCGTCGGCGACGGAGGGCGCGCCGCTATCGGCGGCGGGGATGGCGAACCCGCGCAGATCGAGCCCGTCTTCATTGGCCGCGCGCAGCCGCGAGACAGCCGAGGCGGCGCCTTCGCGCCAGCCATTGGCGTCGGTCCAGAAAGGCTCGAATTGGCGCGCCGCATAGGCGGCCGCGATCCTGGCGCGCATGGCGCGGCGGGAGGCGTTGCGGGCGATGTCGGGCGCGTTGGTCCAGTCTTCCAGCGCCGAAGCGAGCGCGCGCTGATTCTCGGGCAGCAGATTCCAGGCCAGGTCGAGTTCGTCCGGCGCGGCGGGCTCGACCCGCAGCCCGGCGGCCGTGACGGCGACGACCGGCGGCGCGTCGGGCTCGACTGCGAGATCGTCCAGCGGCTGGGCGGTCGGCGCCTTTGCGAGGCCGGTCAGCGCGACGGCGGCGGGCGGCGTGAAGAGATCGGCGCGGCGCGGCGCGGCCTCAGCCGGCGCAGCCGCGAGCGCCGCCGTCAGCGCGGCGGCGGAAAAGGCGAATCGGGCAAAAACAATCCGAGCCTGCATGGCTCTCCTCGCACGAAACCGGAACCCGGCGCGGATTCGTAAACCAAAACCGTTAAGGATATTGCCGCTGCATCGCCGGATGACGCGACGGTTTCGACACAATATCTAGCGCGAGGGAGTCGGGCTGTTAATCAGCGCACATACGGCGGGCGCGCGCCTATGTCGCAAAAAGCGACACTGTGGCGCGGGGGCAACATGCCGGATGGCGGGGGCGGGCGGGCAGCCCGTCATGGCCGGGCTTGTCCCGGCCATCCACACCGGGACGTGATTGGGCGATTGCCGATGCAGTCCGGCGTGGATGCCCACGACAAACGCGGGCATGACGCGGGGGAGAACCGGCTCTCTCCTCCATAGCGGGTTTTGGCGTCTGGCGTTATGATGGGTGACTGTTGCAGAGGCCGCCAGATGAAGCCCTATATCGTCATCGTCCACAAGGACGAGAACAGCGCCTATGGCATGACCTTCCCCGACGCGCCGGGGTGCTTTTCGGCCGCCGATGAAATTGATGACCTCTTCGCGATGGCGAGCGAGGCGTTGGAGCTTTGGGGGGAGGGGATGCGTGAGGAAGGGCTGCCGATTACGGAGCCGAGGGATTTCGAGGCGCTGCGTGCTGATCCCGAATGGGCGGAGCAATTGAAGTCCGCCGACATTGTTATTGCGGTGGCGGCGCCGTGGGCGCAAAGGCGCGAGGCCGCCGAGTAATCAGTCCTTCGCCCAGCCGGCGCTCTCGTAAATGTTGATGATAGTTTTCAGCGGCATGTCTTTCTTTGGATGAGGAACGGTCACGCGGCCGGGCTTTACCGGGTGCTTGAACTGACGGTGCGAGCCCTTCGACCGCATGAGCCGCCAGCCTTCCCTTTCGAGGCGGCGGATGATGTCGCGGCTGTTCGTGAGCATGAGGCGCCTTCTGATTCGCAGGCGCTGATTATCTCCCTTGGGGGGAATGTTGTTTGCGTCGATTTCGAGTTACGAGTCTTATCCACATTATGGGGACGAATTACGGGAATTACGTGCATAAAATGACCTATTGCTTTTGACGTGCTCGAATCGCTCCGCCTCCAAAAAGCTCTCCAGCCTTGTCGAAATCCACCGTGCATTTGTTGCCGTCGACCGCCGCCACCGTGCCGGGGCCGAATTTGGTGTGGAACGCGGGCGTCCCGGCGCCGTGGCGCCAGCCCGGCATGGCCGGGCTGCTTATCGGAACCATCCACCGTCATGGCCGGGCTTGTCCCGGCCATCCACGCGGCAGTGCAGGCGCGGGCAATGAGTGGGATTGCGACGATCACCGACGCGAGGCCGGCGTGGGATGCCCGCGACGAGCGCGGGCATGACGGGGGAGAGAATTCACCCCGCGTCCAAAAAGCTCTCCAGCACCATCTTCCGCCCGGCCTTGTCGAAATCCACCGTGCACTTATTCCCGTCGACAGCCGCCACCGTGCCGGGGCCGAACTTCGTGTGAAAAACCCGCGTTCCGGCGCCGTAGCGCGAGCCCGTCGAGGAGCGCGCAATGACCTGGCCTTCGATCGTCAGGGGCTGCTTCGAACGAGAGGGGCGTGACGACGGTTCGGCGCGGGCGGCCTGGGCGCGCTTCCAGCCGGGCGTCGAATAGTCCGAGCCATATGTGTCGAGATTGGCGAAGCGCGAGACGGCGTAGCCGCCATATTGCGAGGCGCTCGGCGCCTCCACGACCTCGACATGCGTCGGCGGCAGATTGTCGACGAAGCGCGAAGGGACGGTCGGCTGCCAGAGGCCGCGAATGCGGCGGTTGCTTGCGAAGAAAATCTTCGCGCGGCGCTTCGCGCGCGTGAGGCCCACATAAGCGAGGCGGCGCTCTTCCTCCAGCCCCGCGCGGCCCTGCTCGTCGAGCGAACGCTGATGCGGAAAGAGTCCTTCCTCCCAGCCGGGGAGATAGACCGTCTCGAATTCGAGCCCCTTCGCCGCGTGCAGCGTCATCACCGAGACGCGCTCCTGCTCCTTCGACTCATCCGCCTCCATCACGAGCGAGACGTGCTCAAGAAAGGCCGCGAGATCGGGGAACTCCTCCATCGCGCGCACGAGTTCTTTCAGGTTTTCGAGGCGGCCGGCGGCTTCTGGCGTCTTGTCGTCGCGCCACATCTGCGTATAGCCGGATTCGTCGAGCACCATTTCGGCGAGCTCATGCTGGGGCTTCGAGTCGATGAGAGACCGCCAGCGATCGAAATCAACGATCAGGCTTTTCAGCGCGCCGCGCGGCTTGGGCTTCAACTCTTCCGTTTCGGTGAGAAAACGCGCCGCCTGCATCAGCGGAATACGCTCTCGCCGCGCATATTCGTGCAACAATTGCACCGTCGCGTCGCCCAATCCGCGCTTTGGCGTATTGATGATGCGCTCGAAAGCGAGGTCGTCGGCGGGCTGCGCGACGCAGCGCAGATAAGCGAGGGCGTCGCGAATTTCGGCGCGCTCATAGAAGCGCGGGCCGCCAATGATGCGGTAGGGCAGGCCGATCTCGACGAAGCGCTCCTCGAATTCGCGCATCTGGAAAGAGGCGCGCACGAGAATGGCGATCTCTTCGAGCGAATGGCCCTTGCGCTGCAATTGCTCGATGTCCTCGCCGATGACGCGGGCTTCCTCCTGGCTGTCCCAGACGCCGGTGAGCGTCGGCTTCTCGCCGTCCTCGCCGTCGGTGAACAGCGTCTTGCCGAGGCGGCCTTCATTATGTGCGATGAGATGCGAGGCGGCGGCGAGGATATGGCCTGTCGAGCGGTAATTGCGCTCGAGCCGCACGATCTTCGCGCCGGGAAAATCCTGCTCGAAGCGCAGAATGTTCTCGACCTCCGCGCCGCGCCAGCCATAGACGCTCTGATCGTCGTCGCCGACGCAGCAGACGTTCCGGCGGCCCTGCGAGATCAGCCGCAGCCAGAGATATTGGACAATATTGGTGTCCTGATATTCGTCGACGAGGATATATTTGAAGCGCTTCTGATAGTCCGCGAGCACGTCGGGGTTCTCGCGAAAGAGTCGCAGCGTTTCGAGCAGCAGATCGCCGAAATCCACGGCGTTGAGAATTTTGAGGCGCTCCTGATAGAGCGCATAAAGCGCCCCGCCTTTGCCGTTGGCGAAACTCTCCGCTTCGCCGGCCGGAACCTGGTTGGGAAGAAGTCCGCGATTTTTCCAGCCGTCGATGCGCTGCGCCAGCGCCCGCGCGGGCCAGCGCTTGTCGTCGATATTCTCGGCCTGCAGCACCTGCCTTAAGAGGCGGATCTGGTCGTCCGTGTCGAGAATGGTGAAATTGGGCTTGAGGCCGACAAGCTCGGCGTGGCGGCGCAGGATCTTCGCGCTGATGGCGTGGAAGGTGCCGAGCCATTGCATGGCCTGCGCGCCCTCGCCGACGAGCGTCTCGATGCGCTCGCGCATCTCTCGCGCGGCCTTGTTGGTGAAGGTGACGGCGAGAATTTCATAGGCGCGCGCTTGGCCCAGCGCGAGAATATGGGCGATGCGGGTCGTGAGCGCGCGCGTCTTGCCCGTGCCGGCGCCGGCGAGCACCAGAACCGGCCCGTCCAGAGTCTCGACGGCGGCGCGCTGCTCCGGGTTCAGACCGTCGAGATAGCGCGGCCGCTGCGCCGCCGCGGCGGCCCGCGCAGCGAGCCCGCCCTCTCGCGGCGCGTAATCGTCGAAACTGGACAAGGGGTTGCTCCTGATGATTCCGCCGCCAGCATATAGGAGAACGGAACGCGAATCACGAATTGGCGTGCGAGAGCGCAAATGCTGGGGGGTTCTATCCTTCCCCACAGCGAGAGGGCGTCCAAAGGACACCCAAGCGCCGATAAAGTTGCGTCGACGCCCCTCGTGCTTCGAGACGGCTCCTCCGGAGCCTCCTCAGCATGAGGGGCTTCTTGCCGCTTCGTCAGAAACTTAGGCCTCATTCTGAGGAGCGAGCGAAGCTCGCGTCTCGAAGGACGAGGCCGCTCGCGGAGGTTTGTCAGCGAACTTCGTTAGCTGCGCTCACCCTCTCCAACACAAACACGCGCAACGCCGAAGATAAATTCGCCTCGCCGCGCCCGGCGTCCACCTTCGCCACGAGCGCCGCGAGTGAAACGCCCTCCGCCGCCGCAATCTCCTTCAGCGCGCGCCAGAAGGGCTCCTCCAGCGAGACGCTGGTGCGGTGGCCGGCGATGACGGTGGAATGCTTGACGACGCGAATGGATGTTTGCGCTGCGTCGTTCACGCGGGCTCTTCCGGCTTCTCGAGCCGGTGCGCGTCGAGCTTCGCCGCCGCCAGCCGCCTCTCGGCTTCGGTCAGCGCGCGCTCGGCCTTTGTGCGGCCGAAGGCGACGCGGTTCGCCTGCGCGGCGTCTTCCTTCTCGCGCCGGTCGCGCGCCTTGCGGGCGCGGCGGAGATTGACGACGTCGCCCATGAAATCAGGTCTTCTTGCGGAAGGCGTCGATGGAGACGACCTTGGCGTCGCCTTCATCCTCCGCGCCCTCGGCGGCCGGCGCTTCCGCGCTCCGGGCCGCGGCGAGCTTTTCTTCCTGTTTCTCCGGCTTGGGCGCGGGCCTTGCGGGCGCGGCCTCGGTCGTTTCGTCGACGGCGCGCAGGGCCGGGCGCTGCGGCGGCGCTTCTTCCTCCTCCTCCTCGTCCTCGAACTCCCCGATGTCCGAGGCCTCGAAGCGCAGGCAGAATTCGACCGACGGATCGTAGAAATCGGTGATCGCCGCGAAGGGGATATAGAGATGCTCGGGGATGGAGCGGAAGGACAGGGTGACGCCGAAACCCGTGGGGCCGACTTCCAGATTGGAGAACTGGTGCTGCAGAATGATGGTGAGCTCGTGCGGATATTGCTCGGCGAGACGGCGCGAGATCTTCACGCCCGGCGCGTCGGTGCGAAAGATGATGGTGAAATGGTGGTCGCCGGGAAGGTAGCCGCTCGCCGCGACGTCTCCCAGAACTTTTCGCACGACGCCGCGCATCGCGTCCTGAACCAGAAGATCGTAACGAATAAGGTCCGTCGCCATGCGCTTTTCCCTGGCGCCTGACCTTCCCGAATCGCCCGCGCCGAAAATTAAAGTGGAGGCTTCTGTTGCCAGGCGCCTCCGAGCCCCGCCTAGAAGCGCTAACTCCTAGGACTTGATTCCCAGCTTAGGCGCTGCATTACGCAGCGACGGCCACCGGAGCATAGTTGTCGTTGGCAACTATAAGGTTTGACCCGATAACGGCGGTATCATGCCGAGCGAAAAATCACCCTTTACGCCCCCGTCGATCCTGTTTCGCCCCCGCCGCAGCCCGTCGTGACGGGCTCTGGTGGAGGCGCCGGGTACCGCCCCCGGGTCCGGATGGTTTATTACGGTGTTCGTTTATCGCCATAGCCGGTCATACCGGCGAGACGAATATAGGCGCTCCTTCGATTTTAAGGAAGGGGCGCATGTAACAGTCGCGTGAATAAGGAAGACGCCCGGCGCATGCGGGCGGGCGCCTCCCGATCGCGGCGCGATCCGGTCAGCGGACGAAGAGCTGGTCCTTCACCGGCGTCAGAATCTCGCCCGAGACGATCCTGCGGGCGGTCAGGTCCTCGACGGCCTTGAACGGGCGCCCTTTCACGATGGCCTCGGCGATCGTCTTGTCGAAGCCCTTCACCGCCATGAGCTGCTCGACGGTCGCGGCGTTCAGATCGAGGCGCCGGGCCTCGGTCGCCATCTTGGCCGAGGGGACTGGGGTCGCGCCCGGCGCGGCCGCCGCGGGCTTCGTCGCGGCGGTTTCGGCGAGCGCCAGGGCGGCGGCGAGAAGGGCGGCGGCGAGAAGGACGTTGCGGATCATCGCTTGAACTCCTGAAGGTCGAGACCTCGTCTCGATGGATCGCAGCGTCGTCCACTTGCCCTGAACCGCCGCTGAGAGCGGCGTTCATCCGCGATTTAACTCAAGGTCTCCGCCGCACGCAGGCGGGCTCCGCCGGCAGGCAGGCGACGCCGGCCATCGAGCAGTCGGCGCCGTCGGCCCCGCGGGCGCAAACGACGCAGCCGTCGGTCCACTCCGCGCAATCCGGGTGATCGTCGCCGAAAGCCGGGACCGGCCTTTGATCGGCGTGCGAGGCGGCGCCGGAAGGGGCGGGGCCGTCGGCCAAGGCGACGCCGGCGAGCAGAAACGTCAGCAGCGCCGGGAGCCGGATCATTCCCTTTCGCCCACCCGTTTCACCGCGCCGAAGCCTTTCGCCTCCATGGCGAGATGCAGCTTGTTCTGCAGTCCGGCGTCGTCGCCCTTCACGAGCAGGGCGGCGTTGTCGGCGAGGGCGTCGCAGAGCGCCTCGACCCACGGCTCCTCGCTCTTGGCGAAGTCGTTGAGGACGTAGCCATGCACGAGCGACTTGTCGCCGGGATGGCCGATGCCCATCCGCACGCGCTTATAGTCGTTGCCGACATGGGCGGTGATGGAGCGCAAGCCGTTATGGCCCGCGACGCCCCCGCCGACCTTGATGCGGCACTTCGCCGGCGCGAGATCGAGCTCGTCATGGAAGACGACGATGTCGGCCACGGGAATCTTGTGGAAGCGCGCGGCCTCGCCCACCGAGCGGCCGCTTTCGTTCATATAGGTCTGCGGCTCGAGCAGCAGCGCCTTCTCGCCGGCAATATTGCCTTCGCTCACAAGGCCCTGAAAGCGCGCGCGGGCGGTCGCGAAGCCGTGGCGGCGCGCAATGGCTTCGATCGCCATGAAGCCGATATTGTGGCGATTCCTGGCGTATTGGCGGCCGGGATTGCCGAGGCCGACGAAGAGCAGCATGGAAGGACCCGAAAGAAAATGGCCGGAAGAGTCCGGCCATTAACACAAGACGAGACGTCCCGCTTACCAAGGCGATCCGGTGAAGGTTTCCTCGTCCTGAGAGCGAGCGAAGCTCGCGTCTCGAAGGACGAGGAAACCTTCATTCCCGCAATCTGGACTCGCCCTCGTGCTTCGAGACGCCGCCTTTGGCGGCTCCTCAGCATGAGGGCGAGGAGCGTTGTCCTTCACCCGATCGCCGTGTCCCGCTTACTTCTTTCCCTTGGCCGGCGCGGCCGCGGCGGCCGGGGCCGCCTCTTCGCCGCCGCCGGCCGGCGGGGCGAGGCTCGCCACGGTGAAGTTCCGGTCCGGATTGGTGGGCTTGCAGCCCTCCGGCAGCGGGATCTGCGCGATCGTGAGCGAATCGTTGAAGTCCATGCCCGCGAGGTCGGCGGTGATCGCCTCGGGGATGTTGTCGGCCGGCACGTACATCTCCACCGCATGGTAGACGATGTTGAGCGAGCCGCCGCGCTTCAGGCCGGGAGACTGCTCCTGATTGACGAAATGGACCGGCACGTTCACCTTGAGGCGCGAGCCGGGCTTCAGGCGCAGAAAATCGACATGAAGCGGGAAGTCCCGCACGACGTCGAGCTGATAGTCGCGCGGAATCGCGCGCTCCTTCTTGCCGTCGATCTCGAGCTCGAAGATCGTCGTGAGGAAGTGGCCCGCGAAGATCAACTGGGTCGTGACCTTCTTGTCGAGCGAAATCGGCGTGGGCGCTTCGCCGCCGCCATATACGACTGCTGGAATGCGGCCCTCACGGCGAACGCTGCGGGCGGCCCCCTTGCCGGTCCCGCTGCGCACCGTGGCCGCGAGCGTCTTCATCTCGGCCATTGTCGGTGTCCTTTAGAAAAGAAAAAGCGCCGCTCGCCTCCAGGGGTGTCGGAAACGCAGGCGCCGGGCGGCAGCTTATAGGGGAGAGGATCGGAAGAGGCAAGGCGGCGCCGCCGCGGTACGCTTGCGCCGTCCGCCGAACGATGTTTGCCTGGGCGTATTTCCGATGCGGTTTTTGCCTGACTGCTTCGCGACGCGCTCGCGCGTCATTGCAAGCGGAAGGCGAAGCAATCCACGACGTCCAGCAAGCGGCTCCCGGATGCTTCGTCGCTTCGCTCCCGCAATGACGGGGAGCGCGATAATAGACGGAACCGGTATATGATGCGCCTTTGGTTTCTCTCCTTTTTCGCTTTCTTGCATCTTCTCCCCACGGCGAGCGCGCGCCCGAGGCGGGAGAGCCCGCCGCCGCCCGAGATGAAAATCACGCTCATGCGGAGCGGCGCGATCGACTGTCTGCCCGATTGCGTCGAATGGATCGCGCTCGAGGGCAAGTTCGACGGGCATACGCCGAAGCAGTTTCGCGAGGCTCTGGCGCTCGCTAAGTCCGCGCATCCGCCGATCCTGATCAGTTCGGGGGGCGGCGACGTCGACGCCGCGATGGCGATCGGCCGGATTATCCGCGCCAGGGGCCTCGACGTGATCGTGACGCGGGCGGAAGCCCTGGCGCCCGATCCCGCCGCGGCGCCGGCGGCCGATAATCGCGGGATAAGCGCAAAGCCGCAGGCCGTCGTGGATTACGGCCGCCCTGTCCTCAAGGGCGCCTTCTGCGCGTCCGCCTGCACGCTCGTCCTCGCATCGGGCGTTCGTCGCGTCGTCGCGCCCGGCGTGGGCGTCGGCGTCCACGAGATGCTTGTGCCCGAGCAAGACCAGCTTCAGCGCGTCCGCTATTATCAGACCCGGACCCTCGCCAGAGGCGGGCGCGTGGTCTCCAAGGAGACGCGGGTGGTCGGCGAGCGCGCGTTCACCCGTCATATCCCGCGCCACGACGCCCGCGCCGACGATTACAAGCGGGTCCTCGCCTATCTCGGGGAGATGGGGCTGCCCGCCGGCGAGATCCTCAAGGTGATGAAGACCGCCGCGCCGGAGGGGATGTCCTGGCTGTCGCGCCCGAGTCTGGAGCGTACAACCCTGCTCGCGACGGACTCTGCTACGCCGCAGGTTTTTCTCGGCCTTGAAAAGAGGGCTGTCGCCAAGACGGCGGCGGAGCCGGCGCCGGCTTCGGCGTCTTCCGAAAGGGCTGTCGCCCGCAATTCTGTCGACCAGTTCGCCAGGAGCGTAGGCGTCACGCCGGGCTGGATCATGCCCCTTGCTCTCGCCGTTCTGGCGATGTGCGCCGCGATTGCGATTTCGCTTGGGCGCGGGATGCGGCTCAGCGCTCCGCCGCCCGAGCGGCGCGATCCGCCGCTCGATCTGTGAGGCGCGGTCGCGATCCGGCGCCGCATTTCACAGCAGAGTCGCGCCTCTCTATAGTCCCGCCGTCGGCAAGGGTTGCGCTCGGCGGCCTCTTGCGTCACGCAAGCGGCCGGGGCGCGAATCGTTCCTGCCGCGTTTAAGCTAGGGAGATCAATCCGTTATGACGACAGAACATAATCGCCGCCGGGTCGTCGTCACGGGCATGGGCGCGGTTTCGGCCGCGGGCGTCGGCGCTGGCCCGCTCTGGGCGGCGGCGAAGGGCGGCGTTTCCTGCATTAGGCCGCTCAAGCTCGCGCGCGCCTATCCCGGCCGCATCAAGATCGCCGCGCAGGTGCCGGATTTCGATCCCGCCGCCCATCTCCAGGCCGAGCTTCTTCCTTATTGCGACGAATTCACGCAATACGCCGTCGTCGCGGCCGACGAGGCCGTGAAGCAGGCGGGCTTTTCCGGCAAGGAAATCGGCGGCCCGCGCACCGCGGTCATCATCGGCACCGGCATTGGCGGCGCCCATACGATCGACGACAATTGCTATCGGGAATATGCGGAGGGCCTCCGCCCCGACACGCTTTCCGTGCCGCGCCTCATTCCCAGCGCCGCGCCGACGACGCTGGGCATGCGCTACGGCGCCAAGGGGCCGACCTTCGCGCTCGCCTCCGCCTGCTCCTCGGCGACGCAGGCGATCGGCGAGGCTTTCGAGATGCTGCGGGCCGGCCGCGCCGACCGCGCCATCGCCGGCGGCGCGGAGGCCTGCGTCATCAATGGCTCCATGCGCGGCTGGGAAGGGCTGCGCGTGCTGACCCCCGATTTCTGCCGGCCCTTCTCCGCGAAGCGCAACGGCATGACCATCGGCGAGGGCGGGGCCGTCTTCATTCTGGAGACGCTCGAATCCGCGCAAGCGCGCGGCGCGGCGCCGCTCTGCGAGCTCGCGGGCTACGGCACGACGAGCGACGCTTTCGATCCCTTGCGCGCGGATGTCGACGGCCCGGCGCGCTGCATGCGGATGGCGCTGGAAAGCGCCGGCCTCGAGCCGAAGGACGTCGATTATCTCAACGCTCACGGCACGGCGACCTACGCCAACGACATCACCGAGTCGGAGGCCATGCGCGCGGTCTTCGGCGACAAGCCGCCGCCGGTCTCCTCGACCAAACCCATCCACGGCCACGCGCTCGGGGCCTCGGGCGGGCTGGAGCTCGCCGTCACCATCAGCGCGCTGCTCGAACAGATCGCGCCGCCGACGATCAATTTCATCGAGCCGGACCCCAAATGCCCGGTCGACGCCATTCCCAACGAGGCGCGTAAAATGCCGATCCGCACGGCGCTGTCCAACTCCTTCGCCTTTGGCGGAGTCAACGGCACGCTGGTGGTGAAGGCGCTGTAAGGCGCGTCTCGCGCGGCGGGGCGGCGATGTGCGCCGCCGCGCTTGTCACCCCTCTTGCAAAGGCCTAGGAAAGTCCCGCTTCCTAATGGACGCTCTTTCACGGCTGGTTGGCGATGACGGAAGAAGGCAAGGAGCCGGGCTCCGCCCCAAAAGGGGCGGATTCGGGCGAAAAAGCTGGCAAGGCCGGAGCCAGGAAGAACGCCGCCGCCCTTTCCGCGGCGCTCCGGGCCAATTTGGCGCGCCGCAAGGCCCGTGAGCGGGCGCTGCGGACGACCGCGCAAAAGAGCGACAGCGAGGGATAATGGACAAGATCAAAATCATCGGCGGCGAGCCCCTCAACGGCGTCATTCCCATTTCCGGGGCCAAGAACGCCGCTTTGCCGCTGATGATCGCCTCGCTCCTCACCAAGGAGACGCTGACGCTCGAAAACATGCCGCTGCTCGCCGACGTCACGCAGCTCGAGCGGATATTGGGCAATCACGGCGTCGATTTCACCATTTCCGGCAAGCGCAAGGGCGATACCGAGAACGCCGGCCGCACGGTGCATTTCACCGCCCGCGAGATCGTCGACACGACGGCGCCTTATGAGCTCGTCTCGCGCATGCGCGCGAGCTTCTGGGTCTTCGCGCCGCTGCTCGCCCGCATGGGCGAATGCCGCGTGTCGCTGCCGGGCGGCTGCGCCATCGGCACGCGTCCGGTCGACCTTCTGCTGAAGGCCCTGCAACAGCTCGGCGCCAGGATCGAGATCGAAAACGGCTATGTCGTCGGCTCGGTCAAGGACGGCCTTGTCGGCGGCGAGATCGATTTCGAGAAGGTCACGGTCGGCGGCACGCATACGGCGCTGATGGCGGCCACGCTCGCGCGGGGAACGACCGTCATCCGCAATGCGGCGCGCGAGCCGGAGATCGTGGATCTCGCCGAATGCCTCGCCAAAATGGGCGCGAGGATTTCCGGCGCCGGAACGCCGACCATCGAGGTCGAGGGCGTGACCTCGCTCGACGGCGCGCGCCATGCGGTGATGCCCGATCGCATCGAGGCCGGCACCTACGCCATGGCCGTGGCGATGACGGGCGGCGACGTGCTGCTCGCCGGCGCCCGCGCCGACAGCTTGCAGGCGGCGCTGGATGTGCTGGCGCAATCCGGCGCGACGGCCTCGGAGACGAATGAGGGGCTGCGCATCTATCGCAACGGCGCCGGCATCGCCCCGGTCGACGTCGAGACCGCGCCCTTCCCGGCTTTCCCGACCGACCTTCAGGCGCAGTTCATGGCGCTGATGACGCGGGCCGGGGGAACCTCTCGCATTCGCGAGACGATCTTCGAGAACCGCTTCATGCATGTTCAGGAGCTCGCGCGGCTCGGCGCCCATATCAAGCTCGAGGGCGATACGGCGATCGTGACGGGCGCCGATCATCTCGAAGGCGCGCCGGTCATGGCGACCGACCTTCGCGCCTCCGTGTCGCTGGTCATCGCGGCGCTCGCCGCGCGCGGCGAGACGACGATCAACCGCGTCTATCATCTCGATCGCGGCTTCGAGCGGCTGGAGAAGAAGCTCTCGGGCTGCGGCGCGCAGATCGAGCGCGTCGGCGGGCAGGGCTAGGCGGCGCGCCGGGGCATTAACCTACAATAATACTATGAAATAAGCTGCGAGCGTATACAATCTCTCGGACGAAACGAGGTCCGGGAGGCGCTGATGAAACGCGCGGTCATGATCGCGATCCTATTTTTGCCCGCCGCGGCGTTGGACGCCCGGGCTGCGCCCGGATGCGTCTATCAGGACGCCTATCTGTTCTCCTCCCCCGATTATGTGGGCGGTCTGATCGGGACAATCCCCGCGCCCGCGCCGGTCGAGGTGGTTCAGCGCGGCAAGAAGTGGAGCCTGATTTCTTACGACGGGCAGACCGGCTACGTGTCCACGAGCCATCTTTCGCGCAATTCGAGGGCGCAGGCCGATCCGCCGCCGAGCGTTTATGACGAGTCGGTCGCCGCGCCGACGCCGTTTTGGACAGGGTCCTGGGGACCGGACTGGACGAGCCGCACGGAATGGAGCCGAGAGAGCGCCGTTCCGCCGAGCGATCCCGCATGGGCGGCCTGCGGCGGTTCTTCCGGCGCTAAGCCGCGATAACCGCCCATCCGTCATTGCGAGCGAAGCGAAGCAATCCAGAGCCGTATCGCCGCTCTGGATTGCTTCGTCGCTTCGCTCCTCGCAATGACGGGGAGGCTTACCCGCGCGCGACGAGGGGCACGACGTTGTGGAGCTGGTCCGCCGAGTCGAAGAAGCGGCGCAGATTGCGGGCGGCCTGGCGGATGCGCTGCTCGTTCTCGACCAAAGCGAGGCGCAGATAGCCTTCGCCATGCTCGCCGAAGCCTTCGCCCGGCGCCACGGCGACGTCGGCCTTCTCGATGAGGAGCTTTGAAAACTCCAGGCTCGACATGGAGCGGAAGCGCTCCGGCACGGGCGCCCAGGCGAACATGGAGGCGGAGGGCGCCGGGATCGGCCAGCCGGCATGGGCGAAGCTCTCCACCATCACGTCGCGGCGCTTTCTGTAGATGGCGCGCATCTCCTTCACGCAATCGTCCGGGCCGTTGAGCGCGGCGGTCGCCGCCACCTGGATCGGCGTGAAGGCGCCATAGTCGAGATAGCTCTTCACGCGGCCGAGCGCCGCGCAGAGACGCTCATTGCCGACGGCGAAGCCGATGCGCCAGCCGGCCATGGAGAAGGTCTTCGACATCGAGGTGAACTCCACCGTCACGTCGATCGCGCCGGGCGCCTGCAGCACGGAGGGCGGCGGATCGTCGTCGAAGAAGACTTCGGCGTAAGCGAGATCGGAGAGGATGAAGATGTCGTGCTTCTTCGCGAAGGCGACCAGGTCCTTGTAGAAATCGAGCGAGGCGACCTCGGCCGTCGGATTGGACGGATAGCAGACGATCACCGCGATGGGCTTGGGGATCGAATGGATCATCGCGCGTTCGAGCGCCGAGAAATAATCCGGCGTCGGCGCGGAGGGCACGGAGCGGATGACGCCGCCCGCCATTAGAAAGCCGAAGGCGTGGATCGGGTAGGAGGGGTTCGGGACCAGCACCACGTCGCCGGGGGCCGTGATCGCCTGCGCCATATTGGCGAAGCCCTCCTTGGAGCCGAGCGTCGCGACGACCTGCGTCTCGGGATCGAGCTTCACGCCGAAGCGGCGGGAGTAATAGCCGGCCTGGGCGCGGCGCAGCCCCGCAATGCCCTTGCTCGCCGAATAGCGGTCGGTGCGCGGGCGTCCGGCTGTCTCGACGAGCTTGTCGACGACATGCTTGGGAGCGGGCAGGTCGGGATTGCCCATGCCCATGTCGATAATGTCGGCGCCCGCCGCGCGGGCTTTGGCCTTCAGGCGGTTCACCTGCTCGAAGACATAAGGGGGCAGGCGCTTGATGCGATAGAAGTCCGACATTGCTCGACCGGTTTCGATTCAGGAAGGCCGCGACTCTAGACCCTTGGCGCGGCTTCGCCAAATGGGCGCGAATGGGGAGGAAGATTTAATTCGGGATCTTCACCCGCGCCGCCCGGCGCCGATTTTCCGCCGCGGCCCGATCCAGCGCGGCCCCCGCCGCCTGCAACTCGGCGGCGCTTTTCTTGTGGTCGGACTGCGGGGCCGGGGCGAGGGGCACATAGTCGAGCCGCTCGGGCCGCGATTCGCGCACGAAATCCGGCGCCGCCGGCACGGGCTTGCGCAGGCCGAAGGCGTCGAAGAGGCCGCCGATCGCCTGGCCGCCGGTCGAGGGCGCCTCCTGAGCGGCGGCGGGGGCCGCGAGGGCGAGAGCGGCGGCGATCACGGCGAGGCGGAAGGTCTGCATGGGCCTATCGAAGCGGCGAATTTTGGCGCGAGCAAGAAGGCTTGGACGAGGGCGCCGCAGCGCTCTCCCTCGCCCCGCTTGCGGGGAGAGGGCCGGGGTGAGGGGCGAAGCGAGCGCGAGTGGCGACCAAGCTTTGCGAAGCGGCCTTGCCCCTCACCCTGACCCTCTCCCCGTTTTCACGGGGAGAGGGAATTTCACACCCAGCCGGCCAAGTCCCGCCGCGCGAGCGTTTCGATCAGCGCCATGCCTTCCGCGCTGTCGTTCAGGCAGGGCAGGCGGGCGAATTTCTCGCCGCCCTTCTCCAGGAAGAGGTTGCGGATTTCGGCGCCGAGCTCCTCGATCGTCTCCAGGCAGTCGGCCGAGAAGCCCGGCGCGACCACGGCGAGGCGCTTGACGCCCGCCGTCGCGAGTTCGCCCGCCACGTCGCTCGTATAGGGGCCGATCCATTTCGCGCGCCCGAAGCGCGACTGGAAGGAGAGTCGGAGCTTTTCTTCCGGCATGCCCAGCGCCTCGCGCAGCAGCCGCCAGGTCGCCTCGCAATGGGTCCGGTACGGATCGCCGCGATCGACCTGCAATTGCGGCAGGCCGTGGAAGGAGGCGAGCAGGATTTCGGGCTCGAAATCGAGCGCGGCGAGTTCGCGCCTTATGCTCGCCGCGAGCGCGGCGACGTAAGCCGGCTCGTCGTAATACGGCGCGCCGATGCGCAGCGCCGGCTGCCTGCGCATGCGCCTCAAGGCCGCGAAGGCGGCGTCGGCCGCCGAGGCGCTGGTCGAGGCGGCGTATTGCGGATAGAGCGGCAGCAGCGCGATGCGCGCGCAGCCTTTCGCCATCAGGGCGTCGATTTGAGCGGGGATCGAGGGGGAGCCGTAGCGCAGCGCGTAATCGACGATGACAGGCGCCTTGCCGCCGAGCGTCGCGGCCCAGGCCGCAAGCTTCTCGGCCTGAAGGCGCGTGATGGTCTTCAGCGGACCCTCGCCGGTTTCTTGGCTCCAGATCGATTCGTAGGCCTGCGCCGATTTCTTCGGCCGCGTGTTGAGCACGATTCCATGGAGCACGGGCAGCCAGACGAGGCGCGGCAGGTCGACGACGCGCGGATCGGAAAGAAACTGCGCCAGATAGCGGCGCACCGAAGGGACGTCCGGCGCGTCGGGCGTGCCGAGATTAACGAGCAGAAGGCCGACGGGGGTCTCGAAGGAAGCGGTCATATGGCGAATATCGTTCGGGCGCGCCCCCTCTCCCCGTAAGAACGGGGAGAGGGCTGGGGTGAGGGGCAAGGCCGCGACATGCAGGTTGAGGTTTCATTGAGGAGCTGCCGCGCAATCCATTCGCTTGGCGGCTTTGCCCCTCACCCTTACCCTCTCCCCGCAAGCGGGGCGAGGGAAAAACCCCGCTCATGGCTCAGCGAAACAGGAAGGCCCCCGCGACGCCCGCGAGCGCCATCAGCGGCAGCGGGTTCATATGCGTGACCATGAGTATCGCGAAGACGGCGATTGCGATGGCGGCGCCGGTCCAGCCCGCGACCGCCGCCTTGGCGATGGCGAAGACGCCCGCGAGCAAGAGGCCGATCGACACCGCGCTCAGCGCGCGCTGGATCGAGGCGCGCCACGGCCAGCCCGCGAGATGCTCCCAGATTCTGCCGACCCAGAGCGTCAGCAGCCCTGTCGGCAGAAAGAAGGCGAGCGTCGCCGCCAGCGCGCCTACAGGTCCGGCGACCCATTCGCCGATTCCGGCGATCATCATCATATTCGGCCCCGGCGCCATCTGGCCGAGGCTGTAAAGGCGCACGAGCTGGTCCGCCGTCAGCCAGTGGAAGACGTCGACGGTCAGCGTCTTCATCTCGGGATAGGCGGCCATGCCGCCGCCAATGGTCAGGAGCGACAGATAGGCGAAGACCCCGACGAGGCCGATCATCTGCTTCACGGGCCGTCCTTTCGCGGGCGAAACCAGAGGATCGCGACCGGCGCGACGGTGAAGAGCGCAAGAAGAACCGATTCGTGAAGCAGCGTCACGAAGGCGAGCGTCGCGGCGGCGAAGAAAGCGTCGGGCGGCTTACGGATGGTCTTTCGCCCGAGCTCGACGGTCACGTAAAGCACCATGCCGACCGCCGCCGCCGAAACGCCGTGCAGCATGGCGTTGACGACGGGAAAATCCTTATGCGCCGAGCCATAGGCGGCGGCGGCCGCGACCATGATCAACCCGCCGGGCAGGCAGACGCCGAGGACCGCCGCCGCGGCGCCGGCCGCGCCGCGCAGCCGGTCGCCGACGAGGATCGCCATATTGGACGCGTTGAGCCCCGGCAGCGATTGGCAGATCGAGAGAAGCTCGACGAAGGTCTCGTCGTCGAGCCATTTCAGCGAGCCGACAAGGCTCGATCGCAAATAGCCGATCACGCCGCCGCCCAGGCTCGTCGCGCCGATCATGAGGAAGGCGAGGAAAATCCTCGCGATCGAGACTGTCGGGCTGCCGGGCGGGGAATCCCGCAAAGTCTCACTCATGGCTTTGCGGCGGGGCGCCCTTCAGGCGATAGACCGCGCCCGTCTTGGTCGTGCCGAGGCTGATCCAATCCTGCGCCTCGCGCTGCAGCAGCCTGAAGAATTCGTCGCATTTCAACAGCGCCTTGGCGCTCAGCTCCTCGCGCCGCTGGAATTTGCATTGGAAGGAAAATTCGCCGACGAGCTGATGCTGGTCGCCGCGCGTGCGCCAGACGGCGACATTGCTCTCCGCCTCGAATCCCTTGCCGAAATCGAGCGCGCCGAGCTTTTGCAGCACCTCTTCGACCGCCGTCCGGTTCACGAGCTCGAGACGTTCGCCGTCATTGCGCAGCAGCGGCCGCAAGGCGGGAAAGACCTCGATGAGCGTTTCATGCGCGGTGAGGTCGTTGCTGAAACGCAGCGGATCGAGCTTGAATTCGACATTGTGAGAATAGAGCGAGCGCATGCCGCCGATGCGGTCCTTGCGCGGCAGCCATTCTTCCTTGAACTTGATGCGATACATGCCGGGAATGCTCGGCCGCATGTCGAGCCGGGAGGCGGCGTCGAGATCGGGATGGCGGAACTTGAAGACGATCTCCGGCTCGCCCGTGGGAAAGCCGTCTTCATAGGCCGTGCGGCGGCGCAGGATGAAGGCGTTGTTGTAGAGCGTGAAATCCTTCGTATCGAGGAAAAGGACCTCGCGAATCTGCGGGCGGACGCCCTCGCAGGAGTCCGTATCGAAATCGACGCGCGCCTCTTTCGCCGCCCTGCGAACGATCTTCTCGAATTCGCGAAAGCTTTGGACGGAAGTGAAGCGCAGGCCGTTCAGGATGATTTTCGCTTCGAGATAATGGACTTCGTCGAGCGGGTGGCCGTCGGCGTAGAAAGGCTCCTCGGGCGCGCTCGTTGCGGGATTGAAAGGATGATCGGCCAAACGCGCCCCCTCGCGATATAGGACGGACCGCCGGAGAGCGGCGCGCGGCCGCCCGGTAAATTGGCGGGGCGTCGAGGGTTTGTCTCATCGCCGCGCCGCCTTGGTCAAGCGCGCGGGCTGCGTCATCAGCCGCGCGTCCGGACCCATGCCTCGAAGGCCGCGCGCTCGTCATCCGCCATATGAAAGGCGTGCTCCGGACCGGGAAAGTCGCCGGCGCGCACTTCCGTCGCATAAGCGAGAACCGCGTCGCGCAGCGCGGCGCCGACCCGCCCGTAACGGCGATTATGCTTGAAATCGCGCATCGTCAGGCCCGCGAGGTCGTTGACGACGAGCACCTGCCCGTCCGTCTCCGGCCCGGCGCCGATGCCGATCGTCGCCGACCGGATCGCGCGGGTGATGCGCCCCGCGAGCTCCTGCGGCACCAGCTCCAGCACGAGAAGCTTCTGCCCGGCGGCGTCGGCGGCCAGCGCGTCGTCATAGAGCCTGGCGGCGGCCGCGGCGGTCTTGCCCTGCCGGCGCTTGACGTCCTGATGCTGCGACTCGAGCCCGAGATGGCCGCAGACGTCGAAGCCTTCCGCGACGAGCGCCGCGACGACGTCGGGCTGGGCGCCTTCGAATTTCACGCAATCGGCGCCGGCGGCGCGCAGCGCGCGGGAGCTTTCGAGCGCCATTTCGGGCGTGTCATAGGTGGCGTAGGGCAGATCGCCGATGAGGTAGACGTCCGGCGCGCCCCGCCGCACCGCGGCGATGTGATGCGCCATGTCGGAAAGCGTCACCTCGCGCTCGTGGGAATAGCCGAGAATATTCACGCCGACGCTGTCGCCGACGATAATGGCGTCGACGCCGGCTTCCGCCTCGATGCGCGCGGTGGGCGCGTCATAGGCGGTGATCACGACGATCTTCTCGCCGCGGCGTTTCTTTTCGAGGAAGAGATCGGCTTGCGACATGCAAGGCTCCCGCTGTCGGTGGTCTTCCGCTCGCCCCTGTTTTCAGAACGGCGACGCGCGATGGGGGCGAATCCGCGTCAGCGCGCGGCGTCCTTGCAGGCATGCGGCTGGCCGGGAACGCGAATCTCCTGGAGCCCGCCGCATTTGTCGCAGCCCGAAAGCGCGAGCGAAAGGGCGAGGAGCGCCGTTGCGATCGCGATTTTGCCTTTCATGCCGCTCCCCTCGATCCCTTTGCGCGCGGACCATAGCCGCGCGCAAGGGCGCCGGCAAGGATCGGGGACCTTCAATCGTTCCGGGCGCCGGGGCAAGCGGATGAGGCCGGGCATGACCGAATCCCGCCCCTTTACGGCTACCGCTGCGCACATCTCGAAAGTCGCCGACGCCGTCATGGCCGGGCTCGTCCCGGCCATCCACGCCGCGCAACTTCGCAAATGCGCGACGGCGCGGGCGCATCCGCCCTTGCATCCTGGCCAAACCTGCGTATAAGGCGCGGATCGTGAGGTTCCCGGCCGGGGGCTGAACGGAAGCGCCGCGTCCTTAAGGATCGTTTAAGGACAGGCGAGGGGCCCGCCCCGTCTTCCCGTGTCTCCGCCTTCGAACTTTCCTTCTCGAGCCTTTCCCCGGAACCTTTGTTCCCAGAAGCGCTCGAAGGGCTTGGCGCCGGAACGGCTCGCGACAATGGAAAGGCGAAAATCATGGCTCTCTACGAGCATGTCTATCTCGCCCGTCAGGACATTTCTCCCCAGCAGGTGGAGGCTCTGACCGGGCAGTTCAAGAATGTCATCGCGTCGCTCGGCGGCACGGTCGGCAAGGTCGAATATTGGGGCGTCAAGTCCCTGGCCTACCGCATCAAGAAGAACCGCAAGGCGCATTTCACGCTCATCAACATCGACGCCCCGCCGGCCGCCATCGCCGAGCTGGAGCGCCAGCAGAGCATCAATGAGGACATTCTCCGCGTCCTGACGCTGCGCGTCGAGGAGCTGGAGGAAGGCCCGTCCGCGCAGCTCCGCAAGCGCGACGATGACGACCGCGGCGAGCGTCGCGGCCCCGGCGGCCCGCGCGGCGATCGTGGCGAGCGTCGCCCCCGTCGTGAAGAAGGCCGCACCGAAGGAGAAGCCGAATGAGCGCCGCGCCCCGTCGTCCCTTCTTCCGCCGCCGCAAGTCCTGCCCCTTCTCCGGCGCCAACGCCCCGAAGATCGACTATAAGGACACGCGCCTGCTCTCCCGCTACATCTCGGAGCGCGGCAAGATCGTGCCGTCCCGCATCACCGCCGTCTCGGCCAAGAAGCAGCGCGAACTGGCCCAGGCCATCAAGCGCGCCCGCTTCCTGGGCCTGCTGCCTTACGTGATCCGCTAAGAGATCGCTTTTGACCGACTTGCGGCCGCGCCCCGAAAGGGGCGCGGTTTTTTTATGTGCGCTTGAGCCTTTCCCTGGTCATGGCGCTTGTTCCCGCCGTCGCAGGCCCGTCATTGCGAGCGAAGCGAAGCAATCCAGGGGCGTCATCATGGCTCTGGATTGCTTCGCTACGCTCGCAATGACGGGGGCGGACTATCCCGCTCGCGCCTGCGGGGCCGTCGGCTCGTGCAGCCCTTCCAGCCCCGCCGTCGGCTGCGGCGGCTCGGTCATGAATTGCGCGGCGGCCAGCGTCGCGAAGCGGCCGCCCTTGGCGACCAGCGCTTCGAAGGAGCCGCTTTCGACGATCTCGCCCTGATCGAAGACGAGGATGGAGTCGGCGTTGCGCACGGTCGCGAGGCGGTGGGCGATGACGAAGGTGGTGCGCCCCCTGGTCGCCGCCTCCAGCGCCTTCTGGATCTGCTTCTCGGTCGTCGCGTCGAGCGCCGAGGTCGCCTCGTCGAAGACGAGGATCGGCGGGTTCTTCAGCAAGGCGCGGGCGATGGAGAGGCGCTGGCGCTCGCCGCCCGACAGCGAGCGGCCGCGCTCGCCGACGCGCGTGGCGCGCCCGTCGCTCTGGCGCGAGACGAACTCCGAAGCCTGCGCCAGTTCGAGCGCTTGCGCAATCTCCTCATCCGTCGCGTCCGGATTGCCGATGCGCAAATTCTCCTCGATCGTGCGCGCGAAGAGCATCGGCTCCTGGAAGACGACGCCGATGTTCCGGCGCAGCGACAGCAGCGTGAATTCGCGAATGTCGCACCCGTCGATCTTCACCGCGCCCTCGTCCGGATCGAAGACGCGATGCAGGAGGCCGAGCGTCGTCGACTTGCCGGAGCCGGTGGCGCCGACCAGCGCGATGGTCTGGCCGGGCTTGGCCGAGAAGCTGACATTCTTCACCGCCTTGCGGCGGGCGTCATAGGAGAAGGCGACGTTCTCGAAGGCGACGGCGCCGGCGAGGCGGCCCGCGTCGCGCGCGCCGGGCCGGTCGGCGACGGCGGCTTGCGTGTCGAGAACCTCGAAAAACTCGCCGATCTTCGCCGATTGCTGAAAGAGAATGTTAACGAAACCCACGACTTGCTCGAGCCGGCCGATGAGCATGGTCGCGAAATTGGTGAAGGTGACGATCTCGCCGATCGTCGCCATGCCGTTCAAGTGGAGCCAGGCCCCGAGCATGAAGATGCACAGAATGGTAAGAGTCGCCGAGGCGCGGCTCGCCACGGCGACGAGCGCCCACCAGGAGAGCACCGGCATTTGCGCGGCCAGCACCTCCTCAATGATGCGGCGAAGCGCCCGCGACTCGCTCTCGACCCGTGTAAAGCTCTGAACGACGGGGATATTTCCCAAAGCGTCGGAAGCGTGCTCGGCGAGCGAGGAATTGTGGCGCTCGACCTGGCCCTGCAAGGCCTCCGTGCGCCGGAGGACGTAGCTCGTCGTCAGGTAGAAGACGACGACGAGCGCCATCAAGAGGCCGCCGAGCCGCCAATTGAGGAAGAGCGTCGACGGCAGAAGAATGAAAAGCGCGACGAAGGAGGCGCAATTTTCGCGAAAGAAGGACAGCCACAGGCCGAACATGGCCCCGGAGCCGTCGAGCATCGTCTTAAGGAGGCGTCCGGAATGCACATTCGTATGGAATGTGAGGGGAAGATTAAGGACATGCTCGAAATATTCGGACACGACGGCGAGGCGGCGGCGATGCGCGAGCCGGTCGGCGTTCAGTCCCACGAGGATGGCGCCGCCGATCGAGAACAGGCCGAAACCCGCCCAGGCCAGGAGGAGCGGCAGCAAGTCGCCCCAGGTCAGCGTGTGGCCGGGGGCCTGCGCCTGCGTCATGCGGTCGATGATGCGGCCAAAGAGTAGAGGTTCGGCGAATTGCGCGATCGCGAGCGACAGATTTGCAGCCACCAGTATCATGGCGAGCCGCGCCTGCGGGCGCAACTGGCCGAGGACGCGCGCATAAATCTTGAGGACCGTCATCGTCTCGCCCGCTCTTTCGCCCCAGGAGGCGCTTACAGGCGCGGGTCGCGTCGCGCAAGAGCTTGGCTGAGGCGTTCGTTTCCGCAAAAGTTCGAGTCGCCGCCGCCGGCGCGGCGATTGGCGTCGAGAGGGATCGTCAATGCTTGATCCCTTCTGGCGGAACGCGCGATCCTGCGCCCGGCGGTTGCGGGAAATGCTCGTCTATCCGAAAGATCCCGTTCGGGCGGCGCGGCTTCAGGAAGAGCAGTTCGCCGCGCTGCGCCGCAATACGCCGGGCATGATGGCGGCGAATATCGGCAACGCGCTCGCGCTGCTGTCGACGCTCATCGACACGCCGCTCGGCGCGCGGGTCGCGATCTGGACCGATGCGCTGCTTTTTGTCTCGCTTTACATTTATCTCCGCGCGCGGCGGCGCGGCGCCGAACCCCGCCCGGCGGCGGCGGGCCCGTCCAGCATCGGGCGCCGCGCGGTGGTCAATGCGGCCGTTCTCGGCGCGCTTTGGGCGGCCGTGCCGCCGCTCTTCTTCCTCGAGGCCAGTCCGGGCGCGCGGCTCATGGTCATTTCGCTCACCGCCGGCATGTTGTTCGGCGGCGCCTTCGCCCTGGCCCGCGCGCCGCTCGCCGCCACGGTTTTCGCCGGCCCCATCGTGCTCACCGCGGCGGCGACCCTGATCGCGGGCGACGATCCAGACCTGACGCGCATCGCGGTGGTGCTCTGCATCTACACGCTCGTCCTTCTCCGCAGCGTCTATGTGGAGGCGGAGAGTTTTCGCGACCGGGCGCTGTCGCAGATGGACGCCGAGCGCGAGGCCCGCACCGACGCCCTCACCGGCCTGCCGAACCGCTTGGCCTTCACCGACGCCATCGAACGCGAGCTCGCGCGCGTCAGCCGCTATGGCGGAGGCTTCCTGCTGCTCTGCGTCGACGTCGACAATTTCAAGACCATCAACGATCGCTATGGCCATCCCGCCGGCGACGAATTGCTGACGCAGGCGGCGCGGCGCATGCGGGCTTCCTTGCGGGCCTCCAATCTCGTCGCCCGCCTGGGCGGCGACGAATTTGCGATCATCGCCGCCGAGGTGACGACGCAGGAGGCGGCCAGCGCCGTGGCGCGGCGCGTCGTCGCCTGTTTCGACGAACCTTTCACGCTGGAGGGGCGGGCGGTTCAGGGCGCGGCGAGCGTCGGCGGGGCGCTGGCCCCGCGCGACGGCAAGGATCAGCGCTCGCTTTTCAAAAGCGCCGACGTCGCCCTTTACCAAGCCAAACAGAATGGCGGCTGGCGACTTTTCGAGCGCGCGGGGGAAAATGAGTCGGCCGAGGCGCCGCTCACGGAGCGCCATTTGCGGCTGGCCTTGTCGGACGGCCAGCTTTCGCTCGTCTATCAGCCGATCCTGAACGTCGCGACGGGCGAGATCGCCGGCTTCGAAGCGCTGCCGCGCTGGAATCATCCGTCGCGCGGCCAGATTCCGCCGGGGGTCTTCCTCCCCCTCGCCGAAGAGACCGGCCTCATCCACGACATCGGCCTCTGGGCGGCCGAAGCCGCGAGCGCGGCCGCGGCGCGCTTTTCGGATCGATTCCGGGTCTGCGTCAACGTTTCGGCGCTCCAGCTTCGCCAACCCGACTATGCGCGGCGCCTGCTGGAGGCGATCGCGCGCGCGCAACTTCCACCGACCCGCCTGGAAATCGAGATCGCCGAAAAAGCCATGCACGGCGTCGATCAGGCGTCGGACGAGCAAGTGCGAAAACTGTCCGAAGCGGGCGTCGCAATGTCGCTCGACGATTTTGGGTCCGGCTTCGCCTCGCTCGCGCAGTTCTGCAAATTGCCGTTGAAACGGGTGAAGGTCGACGGCCTGCTGGTGCGCGAGGCCCCGACGCGAAAGGATTGCGCGGCGATCGTCACCGGCGTGGCGCGGATGGCGAAAGGCTTCCACATGGTCGTCGGCGCCGATGGCGTCGAGACGCGGGAACAGCTCGACTGGCTGCGCGAGAACGGCGTGGGCGAAGCGCAGGGCCGTTTCATCGCCGCGCCCATGCCGCTCGACAGGCTCGAGGCTTTCGTGGCCGCCTGGAGTCCGGCGCGGCTGACGAGCGCGCCGGCCTCGGTCAGGATGCGCGCCTAAAAGGCGCGGCGAGAGGTCGGAGCCGGGCGATCCTGCTTATTCGTCTTCGCCGAAGCGGTTGGCGACCAGCGCCTCGAGCGCGTCGAGCGCCTCCGCCGCCTGGGGGCCGGCCGCCGAGACCGTGATGGTCGAGCCCAATCCGGCGCCCAGCGTCAAGATGCCCATGATCGAACTGCCGCCCACGGTCTCGCCGTCCTTGGCGACCGTGACCTCGGCGTCGAACTTCTCGCAGCATTGCACGAACTTCGCCGTCGCGCGCGCGTGAAGCCCCTTTTTATTGATGATGGGAAAATCGCGGGAAACGGCGCTTTCGGCCGCCTGTTCTTGCGCGTCGGGCATAGAGGATCACTTCGGGTTCAGAACTCGGCTCGCGATATACACGTATTTTCGGCCGGCGTCCTGCGCCTGAAGCACCGCCTGCTCCAGCGTCGCCGTGTCGCGCACGGAAGCAAGCTTGATGAGCATGGGGAGGTTGACGCCGGCGAGAACTTCCACATTGCTCCCATTCATGACCGAAATCGCCAGATTGGAGGGCGTGCCGCCGAACATGTCGGTGAGAAGCACGACGCCCTCGCCGCTATCGGCCTTGTGTATCGCTTCGAGAATGTCGGCGCGGCGACGCTCCATGTCGTCCTCAGGACCGATGGAAATCGACACGAGCTGCTTTTGCGGGCCCACCACGTGTTCGAGCGCGGCGCGGAACTCCGTGGCGAGGTGGCCGTGGGTCACCAAGACCATTCCGATCATTCGACCCTACCACTCATGAAGACGTCTCGCGTTGCGCGATGCCAAGTGACGGTTGTTCTGCAAAACCCGCCGCGGCCTTTCGCCCCCAGCGGCAGCATATACAAGCGGAGCCGCCGCGCCCATCCCATTTTGCCTCGGCGCTCGTCAGGCGCGCCATTTTGTGCGTCGCCGCGAAATTGGCAAGCAAAAAGCGCGACCGAACCTCAAATTGTCGTAATTCCCTGAAGGAAAAAGATGATTCGTGCAACCGAGGCATTGCCGCAATCCGCCGCGAACAGGCGTGGCAGGATAATTCCGCGCACCGACGCCGATTTTTCGTCTTCTTCTGGGTGGCGCGGCGGCGTTTCTCCCGGCGCGCAGACGTCGACGACGGCGTGCAGGACGCAGGCGGGCTCGCATTCGACGCGGATCAGGCCGAGACCCCGCGCTTCGATCATGCCGGCAATGGCCGGGTGCGGCCGCGCCACGAGCCGTCCGCCGCGCGCTTCGACGCTGACGCGGTCGTCGCCGACGAGCCGCGCGAAATCGCCCCGCGCCTCGAAGCGCGAGATCAGGTCGAGGGTCAGCGCGCTTTTTCCGCTTCCCGGCGGACCCCGCAGCAGCAGGCCTTTTTCGCCGAGAACGAGGGCGTTGGCGTGGATATAGGACGAAGGCGCGCCGGTCATCGCGCCGCGGGGAGCCAGACGACGAAGCGCGCGCCCAGAACCTCGTCGCCGGGCGCCGGCTCGTCCGTGCCGTCGGGATGGGCCTGGGTGCGGTTCAAGGCGCGAATGCGGCCGCCATGCGCCTCGATGATCTGCCGGGAGATGGCGAGGCCCAGTCCGGAATTCTGTCCGAAGCCCTGCTCCGGGCGATCGGTGTAGAAGCGTTCGAAGACGCGTTCGAAGGCGCCTTCGGGAATGCCGGGACCGTCGTCGTCCACGATGATCTCATAGCCGTCGAGCGGCGTTCCCCCGGGACCCTTGGCGCGCTCCGGCCAGAGCAGGACCCGCACGCTGCCGCCCGGCTTCGAGAAGGAGCGGGCGTTGTCGATGAGATTGTTGAACACCTGGCCGAGCCGCGAATCGTGGCCCCGCACGCGCCAGCGCCTGCGCATCGGCTCGTTCGACGAGTGCCGAACCGTCATCTCGATGCTCACGCCGTCGCCGCGCTCCACGCTGCGCGCAATGCCCACCACGGTGATCAGCGCCTTGAAGAGATCGACGTCGCCCATGTCGGCGCGCGCAAGCTCCGCGTCGAGGCGCGAGGCGTCGGAAATGTCGCTGATCAGCCGGTCGAGCCGACCGACATCGTGCTTGATGATGGCGAGCAGGCGGTCGCGGGAGGCGTCGGTCTTCGCAATCGGCAGCGTCTCGACGGCGCTTCGCAGCGAGGTGAGCGGATTCTTCAGCTCATGCGCGACGTCGGCGGCGAAATGCTCGATGGCCTCGATGCGGTTGTAAAGCGCCGTCGTCATGTCGCGCAGCGCGGCGGAGAGATGGCCGATCTCGTCCGGCCGGTCGGAGAAGTCCGGGATCTCGTGGCGCGATTTGGCGCCCCGGCGCACGCGCTCGGCGGCTTCGGCGAGACGGCGCATGGGCTCGGTGATGGTGTTGGTGAAGAAGAGCGAGAGCAGCAGCATCACGCCGGCCGAGACGAGGAAGATGCGGATGATGCCCCAGCGTTCCTGGGCGATGACCGCGTCGATGTCGCCGCCCATGGTGGAGAGCAGCAGCGCGCCGCGCACCGAGCGGAAGCGCTGCACCGGCACGGCGACGGCGATGATGGTCTCGCCCTTGTCATTGGCGCGCACGACCGAATGCGCGCGTCCCTCCAGCGCGCTCGCGACTTCCGGATAGGTCTTGCCGTTCCCCATGCCGATATCCTCGTAGAGGGGCAATTCGGGTCGGCGGGTCAGACGGCGCAGAAGGTCGAGCGTCTTTTGGAGGAAGGAGGAGGCGTCGATCGTCGTCGTTCTGCCGGGGGAGGGCAGATCGAAGCGCAGAATGTTGGAGCGGCCCGAGACCGAACGCGAATCGAGCAGCAGATAGCCGTCGCGGTCATAGATGCGCGCGCGCAGCCGCGTCGGCGAGACGAGGCGCTTGAGCAGCGGTCCGACGCGCTCCGGATTGAGGGAGAACTCCATCGCAAGCTGGCCCTCGCCCGGCGTCGCGCTTTCGCCCGGCGCGAGCTTGAGAAGCTTTTCCGGGTCGATCGTGATGGCGTCGGTGTCGACGGTCGCGGAAGCCGCGACCGCGGCGGCGATGATCTCGCCCTGCGTCTGCAGGCTCTGCACGCGCGCGTCGATCAGGCCTTCGCGGAACTGGTTGAGATAGAGAAAGCCGCCGAGCAGCGCGACGAGGCCGCCGAGATTCAGGACCACGATGCGGCGCGTCAGCGACGAGGAGAGATGCGACTGAATCGCCCGCGAGAGGCGGCGCAGGCGGATGTTGACCGTGCGGGCGCGCCGCGCCGGCGGCCTTGCGGTCGTGTCCATTTGCCGAAAGGAGGCGGCGTCGAACGGGGCGGAGTCGCCCGGCTCTCCCGTTTCCTCCGCGAGGACGTCGCCGGTCTCGGATGCGCTCATGAAGCGTCCGCCCCGCCGCTACATTTCCTTGAAGCGGTAGCCGACGCCATAGAGCGTCTCGATCATCTCGAAATCGGGATCGACGACCTTGAACTTCTTGCGCAGCCGCTTGATGTGGCTGTCGATGGTGCGGTCGTCCACATAGACCTGATCGTCATAGGCGGCGTCCATCAGCGCGTTGCGGCTCTTCACCACGCCGGGGCGCTGCGCGAGCGATTGCAGGATCAGGAATTCGGTGACCGTCAGAACCACGGGGTCGCCGCGCCAGGTGCAGGTATGACGCTCGGGGTCCATCACCAGCGCGCCGCGCTCCAGCACCTTGGCCTCGGTCTCCTTCTGCGCCGCCGCCTCCTTGGGGTTGGCGCGGCGCAGGATCGCCTTCACGCGCTCGACGAGCAGGCGCTGGGAGAAGGGCTTATGGATGAAGTCGTCGGCGCCCATTTTGAGGCCGAAGAGCTCGTCGATCTCCTCGTCCTTGGAGGTGAGAAAAATCACCGGAAGGTCCGATTTCTGCCGCAGGCGGCGGAGAAGCTCCATGCCGTCCATGCGCGGCATCTTAATATCGAAGATCGCAAGATCCGGAGGATTGGCGCGCAGGCCGTCAAGCGCCTGGGCGCCGTCCGTATAGGTCTGCACGCGATAGCCCTCGCCCTCGAGCGCGATGGAGACCGAGGTCAGGATGTTGCGATCGTCGTCGACGAGAGCGATGGTCGGCATGATCGTCCTTTGCTTGTTGGCGGCGATAGACGCGTCTGGCGACTTGCGGAGCGCGGATCGCGCGCCCTCTGCGGCGCGGCGCTTTCCATCATCGCCCGGGACTTACGGGTTTCTGCCGACCCTGACTAAGCTCCCGATCTATCGCGGCTGAAATGTGGCCTACAAAGCGGCCAGATACGCCCGATGCGCATTGAAGAGGCGCCTGTGCTGATCCAGAGCAGATTCTCTTCGAAAGCGTCTGTCAACTTATCCGAAAGTGCGCCAGCTGCGACAGACTTACGCCTCTCTTATATACACGTTTGGCCGGCAAAGCGACCCCGGCGCCCTTTTGAGATAGAAATGCAGGCAAAATCATGACGATAGCTAAAGAAGACGGGCCCGTTCGGGATCCGCGTCAGGATCCTTCCTTCGATCCGGCGGGCGAATCCAAGCGCCTCTTGCGCAGCGTTCGAACCGCCACGCTCGCGACGCTGACCGAAGACGGAGCGCCCTTCGCGACCCTGACCGCCATCGCCACGGATCATGACGGGGCGCCGATCCTGCTTCTTTCCAGGCTCGCGCGCCACACTCGCAATCTTGAGCGGGACGGCCGCTGCTCGCTGCTGCTCCCGCAGGGCGGGCGGGGCGATCCCATGGCCCATCCCCGATTGACCCTCGTCGCCAAGGCGGCGCGCACGCAGAGCCCCGGCGTCCGCGCGCGCTTCCTCGCCCGCAATCCCAAGGCGCAGCTCTACGCCGATTTTCCGGACTTTTCCTTCTGGCGGGCCGAGATCGAGTCCGTGCATCTCAATGGCGGCTTTGCGCGGGCGGCCGATTTCGGGCCGCAGGCGCTGTTGACCGACGTGAGCGGCGCGGAATCACTCATCGCGGCGGAGGCGGACGTCATAGGCCATATGAACGCCGACCACGCCGACGCGCTGGCGCTTTACGCCGAGAAGCTCGCGGGCGCGAAGCCCGGCCAATGGCGGGCGAGCGGAATCGATCCGGAAGGGCTCGATCTGATCTGCGGCGACGAAACGGCGCGCGTCGCCTTCCCGACGCCGATCAAGGCCCCGGCGGAAGCGCGGGCGGTCCTGGTCGAGCTGGCGAAGCTCGCCCGGGAGAAATAGGCGGGCGCCGGATCGCTTCGCGCATCCGCGAAGCCGGCGAAGCGATCCAGCCGGCGAAGCGCCTCAGACCGTCGCGAGGAAGCCCGCGATCTCGTCCTTGAGCGTCAGACGCTTCTTCTTGAGGTCCTCGATCGTCGCGTCGTCCGCCGGCTCGACATTGGCCTCCATGCGATGAATCGTGCGGTTCAGCGTATGATATTCTTCGGCGATGCGCGCGAAGTGGGCGTTGCCGGCCTTCAGATTGTGAATCGCCTCGGCGTGTTCCGGGAATTCCTCGTGCAGCTCATGCGCGACATGGCTCATACCGATCTCCGAACCCTTGTTTCTCTTCTCAATGCGGCGTCTTCCGGCGCCGGCGACCGACACTATACCGCGCGCGCTGTCGCGGCGACGCTTTGAAATGCGGCCTTCCGTCGCGCTCGCGCCGGGCCGCTTCGCATCGGCGCCGGAAAGGTCTCTCGGCGCCAAAAATTAGCGTCATGTGAGCGAATCTTCGCTTGACGCGCCGGAAAGCCGCGATTAGGTTCCGCCCACTTTCGACAGGCCGTAAGTTCACGCCGTCGATGAGCGCCGAGCTCTCGATCCTTCGAACTTATACGCTGTCGCCTTGCCTGTGACCGCCAAGTAGGTTTGGTAATCATACGTCGCTTCGCGGCGACGGACAGGAAGGCACGATCCCGGGCGATCCGGGGTCCTCTGCGTCAGGAGCGCCTTGGCCTTGCGGCCATCGGCGCTTCGCTCGTTTGCGCGTCTTTGACGATGCGCGTGCGGGTTACCCCGAACATCCGCCATTCGCGTCTAAAAGCGAAGCGAAGGACTTTTTGATGCCGACGATCAGCCAGTTGATCCGCAAGCCGCGTCACCCGAAGACGTATCGCGAGAAGGCCCGCCATCTTGGCGCCTGCCCGCAGAAGCGCGGCGTGTGCACGCGCGTCTATACGACGACGCCGAAGAAGCCGAACTCGGCCCTTCGTAAGGTCGCCAAGGTGCGCCTGACCAATGGCTTCGAGGTGATCGGCTACATTCCGGGCGAAGGCCACAACCTTCAGGAGCACTCCGTGGTGATGATCCGCGGCGGCCGCGTGAAGGATCTTCCGGGCGTTCGCTATCACATTCTGCGCGGCGTGCTCGACACGCAGGGCGTCAAGGATCGCAAGCAGCGCCGTTCGAAATACGGCGCGAAGCGTCCGAAGTGATCGCCGCCTAGCGGCGATCATCCCCGGGTTCGGCCCGTGGATCGCAAACACTGCCAGCGGATGGCCGGGACGAGCCCGGCCATGACGAGGAAAAAGAGAGATTAGCTCATGTCGCGACGTCACCGGGCGGAGAAGCGCGAGGTTATCGAGGACGCCAAGTTTGGCGACATCGTTCTCGCGAAGTTCATGAACTCCATCATGTACGACGGCAAGAAGTCGGTCGCGGAAGCGATCGTCTATGGCGCGCTCGACCAGGTCGAGGCGAAGGCCAAGAGCGATCCGCTCGCCGTCTTCAAGCAGGCGCTGGACAATGTCGCGCCGGCGATCGAGGTGCGCTCCCGCCGCGTCGGCGGCGCCACCTATCAGGTGCCGGTCGAGGTGCGCAACGAGCGCCGTCAGGCGCTGGCGATCCGCTGGATCATCACCGCGGCCCGCGCCCGCAACGACAAGACCATGGTCGATCGTCTCTCGGCCGAATTGTTGGACGCGTCCAACAATCGCGGCGCCGCCGTGAAGAAGCGCGAAGACACGCATCGCATGGCGGAAGCCAATCGCGCCTTCTCGCATTACCGCTGGTAACGCGCAGCCGAAGCTCTCATCGAGGACATTCACATGGCCCGCTCGCATCCGATCGAGGACTACCGCAACTTCGGCATCATGGCGCATATTGACGCCGGCAAGACGACGACGACGGAGCGCATCCTCTATTACTCCGGCAAGAGCCACAAGATCGGCGAGGTGCATGAAGGCGCCGCGACGATGGACTGGATGGAGCAGGAGCAGGAGCGCGGCATCACGATCACCTCCGCCGCGACGACGACGTTCTGGAACGGCAAGCGCCTGAACATCATCGACACGCCCGGCCATGTCGACTTCACCATTGAGGTCGAGCGTTCGCTGCGCGTGCTCGACGGCGCGGTCTGCGTTCTCGACGGCAATCAGGGCGTCGAGCCGCAGACGGAAACCGTCTGGCGCCAGGCTGATAAATACAATGTTCCGCGCATCGTCTTCGTCAACAAGATGGACAAGATCGGCGCGGACTTCTTCCGCTGCGTCTCGGATATCTCGACGCGCGTCGGCGGCCGTCCGGTCTGCATGCAGCTCCCCATCGGCGCGGAGAACAACTTCAAGGGCGTGATCGACCTCGTCCGCATGAAGGCCGTCGTCTGGGAAGACGAGGGTCTCGGCGCGAAATATCACGACGAAGAGATTCCGGCGGACCTGCTGGACAAGGCCAAGGAATATCGCACCGCCCTCATCGAGGCGGCGGTCGAGATGGACGACGACGTCATGGCCGCCTATCTCGACGGTCAGGAGCCGGACGAGCAGACGCTGAAGAATCTCGTCCGCACGGCGGTCCGCAAGATCGCCTTCCATCCGGTGTTCTGCGGCTCGGCCTTCAAGAACAAGGGCGTGCAGCCGCTGCTCGACGCCGTCGTCGATCTGCTGCCCTCGCCGGTCGATCGCGAGGCGATCAAGGGCGTGGATATGGATACGGGCGAGGAGATGGTGCGCAACCCCTCCGACGCCGAGCCCTTCTCCATGCTCGCCTTCAAGATCATGGACGACCCCTTCGTCGGCACCATCACCTTCGCGCGCGTCTATTCGGGCAAGATCGAGTCGGGCACGACCGTTCTGAACTCCACGAAGGACAAGAAGGAGCGCATCGGCCGTATGCTGCTGATGCACGCCAACAACCGCGAGGACATTAAGGAAGCCTATGCGGGCGACATCGTCGCGCTCGCCGGCCTCAAGGAGACTCGCACCGGCGACACGCTCTGCGACCAGCAGAAGCCCGTCATTCTGGAGCGCATGGAGTTCCCCGATCCGGTCATCGAGATCGCGATCGAGCCGAAGTCCAAGGCGGACCAGGAGAAGCTCGGCGTCGCGCTGCAGAAGCTCGCCGCGGAGGATCCGTCCTTCCGCGTGACGACCGACCAGGAGAGCGGCCAGACCATCCTCAAGGGCATGGGCGAGCTGCATCTCGACATCAAGGTCGACATCCTCAAGCGCACCTATAAGGTCGACGCCAATATCGGCGCGCCGCAGGTCGCTTATCGCGAGCGTCTCGGCAAGCGCATCGAGATTGACTACACGCACAAGAAGCAGACCGGCGGCACCGGCCAGTTCGCGCGCGTGAAGATCATCTTCGAGCCGAACGAGCCGGGCGCGGGCAATCAGTTCGAGAGCCAGATCGTCGGCGGCGCCGTGCCGAAGGAATATGTCCCCGGCGTTCAGAAAGGCATCGATTCGGTGATGACCTCGGGCGTCCTCGCGGGCTTCCCGGTCGTCGACCTCAAGGCGACGCTCATCGACGGCGCCTTCCACGACGTCGACTCGTCGGTGCTGGCCTTCGAAATCGCGACCCGCGCGGCGACCCGCGAGGCGCTGACCAAGGGCGGCTCGGTCCTGCTTGAGCCGATCATGAAGGTCGAGGTGGTGACGCCGGAGGAATATACCGGCACCGTCATCGGCGATCTGAACTCGCGCCGCGGCCAGATTCAGGGCCAGGACATGCGCGCCAACGCCGTGGTGATCAACGCCATGGTGCCGCTGGCCAATATGTTCGGCTATGTGAACAATCTGCGCTCCGGCACGCAGGGCCGCGCCAGCTATACGATGCTCTTCGACCACTACGAACAGGTGCCCGAGGCCGAGTCGAAGAAGGTGCAGGCGAAATACGCCTGATCGTTCGACCGCTAGGGCAAACAGGAACTCTCTGAAGGAGAACGGCAATGGCCAAGGAAAAATTCTCTCGCACGAAGCCGCATTGCAACATTGGGACGATTGGGCACGTCGACCATGGCAAGACGTCTTTGACGGCGGCGATCACCAAGGTTCTTGCGGAGACGGGCGGGGCGACGTTCACGGCGTACGACCAGATCGACAAGGCGCCGGAGGAGAAGGCGCGCGGCATCACCATTTCGACGGCGCATGTCGAATATGAGACGCAGGACCGCCATTACGCGCATGTGGACTGCCCCGGCCACGCCGACTATGTGAAGAACATGATCACCGGCGCGGCGCAGATGGACGGCGCGATCCTGGTGGTTTCGGCGGCCGACGGCCCGATGCCGCAGACGCGCGAGCACATTCTGCTCGCGCGCCAGGTCGGCGTGCCGGCGCTGGTGGTGTTCCTCAACAAGGTCGACATGGTCGACGATCCGGAGCTGTTGGAGCTCGTCGAGCTCGAAGTGCGCGAGCTTTTGTCGAAATACGACTTCCCCGGCGACGACATTCCGATCGTGAAGGGCTCGGCGCTGTGCGCGCTGGAGAACAAGAACCCCGAGATCGGCCATGACGCGATCCTGAAGCTGATGGCGGAAGTCGATCGCTATATTCCGCAGCCGGAGCGTCCGAAGGACCAGCCCTTCCTGATGCCGGTGGAGGACGTGTTCTCGATTTCGGGCCGCGGCACGGTGGTGACGGGCCGCATCGAGCGCGGCGTGATCAAGGTGGGCGAGGAAGTCGAGATCGTCGGCATCCGTCCGACGACGAAGACGACGGTGACGGGCGTCGAGATGTTCCGCAAGCTTCTGGATCAGGGCGAGGCGGGCGACAATGTGGGCTGTCTGCTGCGCGGCACGAAGCGCGAGGAAGTGGAGCGCGGGCAGGTTCTGTGCAAGCCGGGCTCGGTGAAGCCGCACACCAAGTTCAAGGCCGAGGCCTATATCCTGACGAAGGAGGAGGGCGGCCGCCACACGCCGTTCTTCACGAACTATCGTCCGCAGTTCTATTTCCGCACGACGGACGTGACGGGCATCGTGACGCTGCCCGAGGGCGTCGAAATGGTGATGCCGGGCGACAATGTGACGATGGAAGTGAACCTGATCGTGCCGGTGGCGATGGAGGAGAAGCTGCGCTTCGCCATCCGCGAGGGCGGCCGCACCGTCGGCGCCGGCGTCGTCGCCAGCATCATCGAGTAAGAAGCGGATCTGGACCGCGGGTCTTTCGGCTCGCTCTTGTGAAAACGGCCGCGCGCGGAAGAGCGCGCGGCGCATGAAAGCGGGCTCAGGGAAGCGCGCGGTCCCAAAGGACGAGACAATGAACGGTCAAAACATCCGGATTCGCTTGAAGGCGTTCGATCACCGGATTCTCGACACGTCGACGAAGGAAATCGTCTCCACGGCGAAGCGCACCGGCGCTCAGGTTCGTGGCCCGATCCCGCTGCCGACCAAGATCGAGAAGTTCACGGTGAACCGTTCGCCGCACATCGACAAGAAGTCGCGCGAGCAGTTCGAGATCA
Organism: Methylocystis sp. S23; assembly: GCF_054106005.1. Classification (NCBI taxonomy): domain Bacteria; kingdom Pseudomonadati; phylum Pseudomonadota; class Alphaproteobacteria; order Hyphomicrobiales; family Methylocystaceae; genus Methylocystis; species Methylocystis sp. S23. The sequence continues at coordinate 752,086 of NZ_CM134185.1, read as the reverse complement.
GGACGCATAAGCGCGTTCTCGACATCGTCGATCCCACTCCGCAGACGGTGGACGCGCTGATGAAGCTCGATCTCGCCGCGGGCGTCGACGTCGAGATCAAGCTCTAAGAACGGATTGGGCGGCGCCCGTTAAGAGGCAGCCGCTTCGCGAAGGAATATCGAACATGCGGTCGGGCGTCATCGCGCAAAAGGTCGGAATGACCCGCATCTTCACAGAGGCGGGCGAGCATGTGCCGGTCACGGTGCTCAAGCTGGACGGCTGTCAGGTCGTCGCTCAGCGCACCAAGGAAAAGAACGGCTACACCGCCGTTCAGCTCGGCATCGGCCGCGCCAAGGTGAAGAATGTCTCCAAGGCCGAGCGCACGCGCTTCGCCGCGGCCAAGGTGGAGCCGAAGATAAAGCTCGCCGAGTTCCGCGTGAACGAGGATGCGCTGCTGCCCGTCGGCGCCGAGATCACGGCCGACCACTTCGTCGTCGGCCAATATGTCGACGTCACCGGCACGACGACCGGCAAGGGCTTCGCCGGTCCGATGAAGCGCTGGGGCTTCGGGGGCTTGCGCGCCTCGCATGGCGTTTCGATCTCGCATCGTTCGCATGGTTCGACCGGCGGCCGCCAGGACCCGGGCAAGACCTTCAAGAACAAGAAGATGGCCGGCCATATGGGCGTCGACCGCGTGACCACGCAGAATCTGCGCGTCGTGCAGACCGACGTCGAGCGCGGCCTGCTGCTCGTCGAAGGCGCCGTTCCCGGCACCGCCGGCGGCTGGATTTACGTGCGTGACGCCGTCAAGCGCGCGCTCCCCAAGGACGCGCCGCAGCCGGGCAAGTTCCGTCTCGCCGAGACGGACGCCGCTCCCGCGCAAGAAGAAACGAAGGAGGACTGAGCCGTGAAGATCGACGTCACGTCGTTCGACGGTCAGGCGGCCGGTTCGATCGAACTTTCCGACGAGGTGTTCGGCCTCGAGCCGCGCGCGGATCTCATCCACCGGATGATCCGCTGGCAACTCGCCAAGCGCCGCGCCGGCACCCATGCGGTGAAGAACCGCGCGGACATCGCCCGCACCGGCAAGAAGATGTACAAGCAGAAGGGCACTGGCGGCGCCCGCCACGGCTCCGCCCGCGTGCCGCAGTTTCGCGGCGGCGGCCGCGCCTTCGGTCCGCAGGTCCGCAGCCATGAGCATGACCTGACGAAGAAGGTCCGCGCGCTCGCTCTGAAGCACGCTCTGTCTGCGAAGGCCAAGGATGGCGGCATCATCGTCTGGGACAAGGCCGAGCTCGCCGAGCCCAAGACGAAGATCCTTGCGGGCGGCTTCGCCAAATCGGGCCTGGTCAGCGCGCTGATCATCGACGGCGCCGCGCCGGAAAAGAACTTCGCGCTCGCCGCGCGCAACATCCCGCAGATCGACGTGCTGCCGGTCGAGGGCGTCAATGTTTACGACATCATCCGCCGCGAGAAGCTGGTTTTGACCCGCGCCGCCGTGGACGCGCTGGAGGCGCGCCTGAAATGAGCAAGGACGTCCGCCATTACGACGTGATCGTCGCCCCAATCATCACCGAGAAGGCGACGCTCGCTTCCGAGAACAACAAGGTGGTCTTCAAGGTCGCGAAGACCGCGACCAAGCCGCAGATCAAGGCGGCGGTCGAGGGTCTCTTCGACGTGAAGGTCGAGTCCGTGAACACCCTGGTCCGCAAGGGCAAGGTGAAGGCGTTCCGCGGCGTGCGCGGCCAGCAGAGCGACGTCAAGAAGGCCGTCGTCACGCTCGCCGAAGGCCACAAGATCGACGTGACGACCGGATTGTAAGAGAAGGCGTGGGGACAGAAAAATGGCGCTGAAGACATTCAAGCCGGTCACGCCGAGCCTTCGCCAGCTCGTCATCGTCGACCGTCGCGACCTCTATAAGGGCAAGCCGGTCAAGACCCTCACCGAGGGCAAGACCTCGAAGGGCGGCCGCAACAATAACGGCCGCGTCACCGTGCGCTTCCGCGGCGGCGGCCACAAGCAGGCCTATCGGCTGGTCGACTTCAAGCGTCGCAAGCTCGACGTCGTCGGCAAGGTCGAGCGTCTGGAATATGACCCGAACCGCACGGCCTTCATCGCGCTGATCCGCTATGCGGACGACACGCTCGCTTATATCCTCGCGCCGCAGCGCCTTGCGGCAGGCGACGAAGTGGTGTCGGGCAATCAGGTCGACGTGAAGCCGGGCAACGCCATGCCGATCGCCAATATTCCGGTCGGCACGATCGTCCACAATATCGAGACGAAGATCGGCAAGGGCGGCTCGATCGCCCGTTCGGCCGGCACCTATGCGCAGATCGTCGGCCGCGATCAGGGCTATGTCATTCTCCGTCTGAACTCCGGCGAACAGCGCCTGGTCCATGGCCAGTGCTTCGCCACGATCGGCGCGGTGTCGAACCCGGATCACATGAATACCTCGATCGGCAAGGCCGGCCGCTCGCGCTGGCTCGGCCGCCGCCCGCATAATCGCGGCGTCACCATGAACCCGATCGACCATCCGCATGGCGGCGGCGAAGGCCGCACCTCGGGCGGCCGTCACCCGGTGACCCCGTGGGGCAAGCCGACCAAGGGCAAGAAGACCCGCTCCAACAAGTCCACCGACCGTTTCATTGTGTCCTCGCGGCACAATCGCAAGAAGAAGGGCTGATCCATGGCTCGCTCGATTTGGAAAGGCCCGTTCGTCGACGGCTATCTGCTGAAGAAGGCGGAGACCTCGCGCGCTTCCGGCCGCTCCGAGGTCATCAAGATCTGGAGCCGCCGCTCCACGATCCTGCCGCAATTCGTCGGATTGACCTTCGGCGTCCACAATGGCCAGAAGCACATCCCGGTGAATGTCAGCGAAGACATGATCGGGCACAAATTCGGCGAATTCGCTCCGACGCGCACCTTCCACGGTCACGCGGCGGACAAGAAGGCGAAGAGGGGCTAAGCAATGTCGAAAGAGGCCAATCCGCCCCGGCTCGCGGAGAACGAAGCCAAGGCCGTCGCGCGGATGATCCGCGTCTCGCCCCAGAAGCTCAATCTTCTCGCCCAGCTCATCCGCGGCAAGAAGGTCGACCGCGCGCTCGCCGATCTGGAGTTTTCCCGCAAGCGCATCGCGCATGAAGTGAAGAAGACGCTGGAAAGCGCCATCGCCAACGCCGAGAACAATCACGGCCTCGACGTCGACGACCTGATCGTCGCCCAGGCCTTCGTCGGCAAGGCGCTGGTCATGAAGCGCTTCCACGCCCGCGCTCGCGGCCGCGCGAGCCGGATCGAGAAGCCTTTCTCGAATCTCACGATCATCGTGCGCGAAGTCGCAGCGCAAGCGAACGCCTAAAGGATCAGAACCATGGGTCAGAAGGTCAATCCGATCGGGCTGCGCCTCGGCGTCAACCGCACCTGGGACTCGCGCTGGTTCGCGGGCAAGGGCGAATACGCCAAGCTCCTGCACGAGGACATGGCGATCCGCGAGGCGGTGTCGAAGACGCTGAAGCAGGCCGCCGTCTCCAAGATCGTCATCGAGCGCCCGCACAAGAAGTGCCGCGTCACCATTCACTCGGCCCGCCCGGGCGTCGTGATCGGCAAGAAGGGCGCGGACATCGACAAGATCCGCAAGCTCGTTGCCAGGCTGACGGGCAGCGAGGTCGTGATCAACATCGTCGAAGTGCGCAAGCCGGAGACGGAAGCCGCGCTCGTCGCCGAGTCGATCGCCCAGCAGCTCGAGCGCCGCGTGGCCTTCCGTCGCGCCATGAAGCGCGCCGTTCAGTCGGCGATCCGCCTCGGCGCGCAGGGCATCCGCATCAACTGCTCGGGCCGTCTCGGCGGCGCCGAAATCGCCCGCCTGGAATGGTATCGCGAGGGCCGCGTGCCGCTGCATACGCTGCGCGCCGACGTGGATTACGGCACGGCGACCGCGCACACCGCCTATGGCGCCTGCGGCATCAAGGTGTGGATCTTCAAGGGCGAGATCCTCGAGCACGATCCGATGGCGCAGGAGCGCCGCGCGGCCGAGGCGGCCTCCGCCGGCGGCGATCACCATGAGCGTGACCGCGAGCGCGGCGATCGCGACCGCCGTCGCCGCGAGCCGCGCGAACCCCGCGGCGACGCGGCGTAAGGCGCAACAGGCAAGAGATTAAGAGCACCGATCATGCTGTCACCCAAGCGCACCAAGTTCCGCAAGGCCTTCAAGGGCCGCATTCACGGCGCCTCGAAAGGCGGCTTCTCGCTGAACTTCGGTCAGTTCGGCCTGAAGGCGCTCGAGCCCGAGCGCATCACCGCGCGCCAGATCGAGGCGGCCCGCCGCGCCATGACGCGCCACATGAAGCGCGCCGGCCGCGTCTGGATCCGCATTTTCCCGGACGTGCCGGTCTCCAAGAAGCCGACCGAAGTCCGCATGGGCAAGGGCAAGGGCGCGCCGGAATTGTGGGCGGTGCGCGTGGCGCCCGGCCGCATCATGTTCGAGGTCGACGGCGTCCCGGCGCCGCTGGCGCGCGAGGCCCTGACCCTCGCAGCGGCCAAGCTGCCGATCAAGACCCGTTTCATCGAACGCATCGCCGAGTAGCAGGAGGACGACATGAAAGCCAAGCAGCGCCTCTCCGACATCAAGGCGATGACCGACGACCAGCTCAACGACGAAGTGCTGAAGCTCAAGAAGGAGCAGTTCAATCTGCGCTTTCAGCGGGCGACCGGCCAGCTCGAGAACACCGCCCGCGTGCGCGTCATTCGCCGCGACATCGCCCGGGCCAAGACCATCGCCGCGCAGAAGCGCAACGAGAAACAAGGTTAAAGCGCCATGCCGAAGCGAATTCTCCAGGGCGTCGTCGTCTCCGACAAGCAGAACAAGACCGTGGTGGTGAAGGTCGAGCGCCGTTTCACCCATCCGCTGTTCCAGAAGACGGTCCGCCGCACCAAGCATTATCACGCGCATGACGAGAACGGCGCATTCAAGGTCGGCGACACGGTCTTCATCGAGGAAACTGCGCCGATCTCGAAATTGAAGCGTTGGCGGGTTGTGGAAAACGCCGCGAACGCGTAAATACCCCGCTTGAGCCGGTTCACAAAAGGGTCAAGGACCCGGGCGTTGACCGCTTAAGCCCTGAAAAATCAGCGCGCTTCTCGATCGCATGGCGCATGCGATGGGGAAGCGCGCTGGAATTGGAAATGAGGTTTTCCGGACGAAGTCGGCCGTCGCGATTCTGCGCGGCCGAAACCAGACCGGAGTGAAAGGCGGGTAAGCCATGATTCAGATGCAAACTAATCTCGACGTCGCCGACAATTCTGGCGCCCGCCGCGTGATGTGCATCAAGGTGCTGGGCGGCTCGAAGCGCAAATATGCCGGCGTCGGCGACATCATCGTCGTCTCGATCAAGGAAGCGATTCCGCGCGGCCGCGTGAAGAAGGGCGACGTGCTGAAGGCCGTCGTCGTGCGCACCTCGAAGGACATCAAGCGTTCGGACGGCTCCGTGATCCGTTTCGACTCCAACGCCGCGGTGCTGATCAACAACCAGCAGGAGCCGATCGGCACCCGCATCTTCGGACCGGTGCCGCGCGAGCTGCGCGCCAAGAACCACATGAAGATCATCTCGCTCGCGCCGGAGGTGCTGTAATGGCCGCCAAGATCAAGAAGGGCGACAAGGTCGTCGTTCTCGCCGGCCGTGACAAGGGCAAGACCGGCGAAGTGCTGCGCGTGATCCCGGACGAGGGCCGCGCCATCGTCAACGGCGTCAACATGGTGAAGCGCCATCAGCGGCAGACCAAGGACCGCGAGGCCGGCATCGTCAACAAGGCGGCGCCGATCGACCTGTCCAACATCGCGATCGCCGATCCGAAGGACGGTCAGGCGACCCGCGTCGGCTTCAAGATTCTCGACGACGGCCGCAAGGTCCGCGTCGCCAAGCGTTCCGGAGAATTGATCGATGGCTGAGGAAAAGAAAGCCAAGGCCAAGGCCCCCAAGGCGAAGGAAGCCCCGGCGACCGCCGCGGTCGCTCAGGCCAGCATTGCGGGCTATACGCCGCGCATGAAGAAGCATTATGACGAGGTCGTGCGTCAGCAGCTCATCGAGCAGTTCGGCTACAAGAACCCGCTCGAAGTGCCGACGATCGAGAAGATCGTGCTGAACATGGGCGTCGGCGAAGCCGTCAACGACACCAAGAAGGTGACGTCGGCCGCCGGCGATCTCAGCCTCATCGCGGGACAGAAGCCGGTCGTGACGCGCGCCCGCAAGGCGATTTCGACCTTCAAGGTTCGCGAGAACATGCCGATCGGCGCGAAGGTGACGCTGCGCAAGACCCGGATGTACGAGTTCCTCGATCGACTGATCACCGTGGCCCTGCCGCGCGTGCGCGACTTCCGCGGCCTCAATCCGAAGTCCTTCGACGGCCGCGGCAATTACGCGCTCGGCATCAAGGAGCACATCGTGTTCCCCGAGATCGATTACGACAAGGCGGAGTCGATCGTGGGCATGGACGTGATCGTCTGCACCACGGCCAGGACCGACGACGAGGCGCGCGCCCTGCTCAAGGCGTTCAATTTCCCGTTCCGGCAGTGAGGAGACGGATGATCGACCCCTCCCTGTCCCTCCCCTTTCAGGGGAGGGAACCCTAACGACCAGCGGGTCTACTCCCTCCCCCTGCAAGGGGGAGGGTGGGGGTGGGGGTCGAGCCGGCTCCTCAAACGCGGATACTGAAAGGCAAAGTTAGATGGCGAAGAAAAGCGCGATCGAGAACAACAAGAAGAAGGCGAAGCTCGTCAAGACCTACGCCGGCCGCCGCGCGCGGCTGAAGGCCCAGGCCACGGACAAGTCGCTCTCCATCGAGGAGCAGTTCGAGGCTCGCCTGAAGCTCGCTCAGCTTCCCCGCAATTCGGCGGCGATTCGCATTCGCAACCGCTGCGAGATTTCAGGCCGCCCGCGCGCCTTTTATCGCAAGCTGAAGATGTCGCGCATCGCGCTGCGCGAGCTCGGGTCCAAGGGTCTGATCCCGGGCCTCGTGAAGTCGAGCTGGTAAGGAGACTCTTGAAATGGCGATCAACGATCCGTTGGGAGATCTCCTCACCCGCATCCGCAATGCGCAGATGCGCCGTAAGGACAAGGTGTCGACGCCGGGTTCGAAGCTGCGCGCCCATGTCCTCGACGTTCTGAAGGAAGAGGGCTATATCCGCGGCTATTCGACCACGGATTTCGGGAATGGCCGCACCGAGTTCGAGATCGAGCTGAAATATTTCGACGGCGAGCCGGTCATCAAGCAGATCGAGCGCGTCTCGCGTCCGGGCCGCCGCGTCTATGCGGCTGTCGACGCCGTTCCGCGCGTGGCCAACGGCCTCGGCGTGACGATCATGTCGACGCCCAAGGGCGTCATGGCCGATCACGCGGCTCGCGAAAACAATGTCGGCGGCGAGGTGCTGTGCAAGGTCTTCTGACCTTGCGCCGCGTTCAGACTGAACAGGATTTGCAACAATGTCTCGTATCGGCAAAAAGCCTGTGGTCGTCCCGGCCGGCGTCACCGCCAAGGTCGACGGCCAGCTCGTGTCCGTGAAGGGCGCGAAAGGCGCGCTCGAATTTCTTGTGCCGGACGACGTCTCCGTCGTTCAGCAGGACAACGCGATCAAGGTCGATCCGCGCAACGACACCAAGCGCGCCCGCGCGCTGTGGGGCACGTCGCGCGCGCGCGTCAACAACCTCGTCATCGGCGTGACGTCGGGCTTCGAGAAGAAGCTCGAAATCACGGGCGTCGGCTATCGCGCCGCCGTTCAAGGCAAGGTCCTCCAGCTCGCGCTCGGCTATTCGCATGACGTGAACTATCCGATCCCCAACGGCATCAGCATCGCGACGCCGAAGCCGACGGAGATCACGATCAGCGGCATCGACAAGCAGCAGGTCGGCCAGGTCGCGGCCGAGATCCGCGCTCTGCGCGGCCCCGAGCCCTATAAGGGCAAGGGCGTCAAATACGCCAATGAATTCATCTTCCGCAAGGAAGGCAAGAAGAAGTAAGGGTAAGCCGCCATGGCCAAGGATGTCAGCATCGAACAGCGCCGCAAGGCGCGTGTCCGCAAGGCGATCCGCGAGCGCGCCTATGGCCGCCCGCGTCTCTCCGTGTTCCGCTCGTCGAAGCAGATCTACGCCCAGATCATCGACGACGAAAAGGGTCAGACCATCGCATCCGCTTCCTCCATCGAGAAGGCGAATCGCGAGTCGCTGAAGACGGGCGCGAATGTCGAAGCCGCGAAGGTCGTCGGCAAGCTCATCGCCGAGCGCGCCGCCGAGAAGGGCGTGACGCAGGTCGTGTTCGACCGCGGCGCCTATATGTATCACGGCCGCGTCAAGGCGCTGGCCGACGGGGCGCGCGAAGGCGGGCTGGAGTTCTAAGAGATTCGCCCGCTCATCCCCTCGCCCCGCTTGCGGGGAGAGGGTTAGGGTGAGGGGCAAAGCCGATTGTCGATTGCCGGCAAAAGGCGGAGCGGCGGGTGTTGCAGCGTGCGGGGCGTCGCCTCGCCCCTCACCCCAGCCCTCTCCCCGCAAGCGGGGAGAGGGGGCAAAACGAAGCGAGCGGCGCTTGCGCCGCGTAAGTGACGGAAAAAGAAATGGCGCGTGAAGGTGAAGGCGGTCGCGGTCGCGATCGGGACAGAGAAGAGCGCGACAGCGAATTCGTGGATCGTCTGGTCCATATTAATCGCGTCGCGAAAGTGGTGAAGGGCGGCCGGCGCTTCGGTTTCGCCGCGCTCGTCGTCGTCGGCGACCAGAAGGGCCGCGTCGGCTACGGCCACGGCAAGGCGCGCGAGGTGCCGGAAGCGATCCGCAAGGCGACGGAGGCCGCCAAGCGCGCGCTGATCCGCGTGCCGCTGCGCGAGGGCCGCACGCTGCATCACGACGTCTATGGCCGTCACGGCTCGGGCCGCGTCATCCTGCGCGCCGCCCCGGCCGGCACGGGCATCATCGCCGGCGGCCCGATGCGCGCCGTCTTCGAGACGCTCGGCATGCATGACGTCGTCGCGAAGAGCCAGGGCTCTTCCAACCCCTACAACATGATCCGCGCGACCTTCGACGCGCTTTCCCGCGAGGATTCGCCGCGCTCCGTCGCGGCCCGTCGCTCGCTGAAAGTGTCGGCGCTGCAGGCGCGTCGCCAGGGCGTCGACGCCGACGCCGTCGACGCGTAACCGGGAGGCTCTGACATGGCGAACAAAATCACCGTCGAGCAAACCGGCAGCCCGATCGGCCGCCCCGAGCGACAGCGCCGGACCCTACTCGGCCTCGGCCTGACGCGCATCGGCCGCAAGCGCGAGCTGGAGGACACTCCGGCTGTCCGCGGCATGATCGCCAAGGTGGCGCATCTCGTCAAAATCGTCGGCGAGAAGTGAGGACGCGGCAATGAAACTCAACGAACTCTCCGACAATCCGGGCTCCAGCAAGAACCGGATGCGCGTTGGCCGCGGCATCGGCTCCGGCAAGGGCAAGACGGGCGGGCGCGGCGTGAAGGGCCAGAAGGCCCGCACCGGCGTCGCCGTCAAGGGCTTCGAAGGCGGCCAGATGCCGCTGCATCGCCGTCTGCCGAAGCGCGGGTTCCACAACCCGTTCTCGGTCGACTATAACGAGGTCAATATTGGCCGCATCCAGGCGGCGGTCGACGCCGGCAAGCTGGACGCCTCGGCGCCCGTCACGCTCGAATCGCTCATCGCGGCGGGCGTGGTCGCCAAGCCGCGCGACGGCGTGAAGATCCTCGGCCAGGGCGAGATCAAGGCGAAGCTCGCCTTCGAGGTGGCGGCGGCGTCCAAGGGCGCGATCGCCGCGATCGAAGGCGCCGGCGGCTCGGTGAAGCTCCTCGCGGGCGACGGCGCCTCGGCCTGATGCAATGTTTTTAGGCGGCCGCTCTCGCATGGGCGGCCGCTTTGCCTTATAGAAGCCTCACGCAATCGCCGGGCGCGCGAAAGGGCGGGCCGCCGCTCCCCGCGCCCGCCAACAAAAAGGCGCCGCAGAAAGAACCGGCGCGACAAAGGGGAGTTCCTCCATGGCATCGGCAGCCGAGCAGCTCGCGGCCAACGTCAATCTCTCCGCCTTCGGCAAGTCCGAGGAACTCAAGAAACGCATCTGGTTCACGCTGGGCGCGCTGATCGTCTATCGCCTCGGCACCTATGTGCCGCTCCCGGGCATCGATCCGGACGCCTTCGCGAAGAGCTTCTTCGGTCAGTCCAAGGGCATGCTGGAGCTGTTCAACATGTTCGCCGGCGGCGCCGTGCAGCGCCGCGCGATCTTCGCGCTCAACATCATGCCGTATATCTCGGCCTCGATCATCATTCAGCTCCTGACCTCCGTCTTCCCGACGCTCGAGGCGCTGAAGAAGGAGGGCGAGCAGGGCCGCAAGGTCCTCAATCAATATACGCGCTATCTCACCGTCGCGCTCGCCACCTTCCAGGCCTACGCCATGGCGATCGGCCTCGAGGGACAGCAGGGCGTCGTGACGGAGCCTGGCCTCTTCTTCCGCATCACGACGGTCGTGACGCTGGTCGGCGGCACCATGTTCCTGATGTGGCTCGGCGAGCAGATCACCTCTCGCGGCATCGGCAACGGCTCGTCGCTGATCATCTTCGCCGGCATCGTCGCCGCCTTCCCTTCGGCGATCGTCTCGACGCTGGAGCTCGGCCGCCAGGGCGCGATCTCGACCGGCATCATCCTCGGCGTGATCGCGATGTCCTTCGCCGTCATCGCCTTCATCGTCTTCATGGAGCGCGCGCAGCGCCGCCTGCTAATCACCTATCCCAAGCGCCAGCACGGCAACCGGGTCTATGAGGGCCAGACCTCCTTCCTGCCGCTGAAGCTCAACACTTCCGGCGTCATTCCGCCGATCTTCGCCTCCTCGCTGCTGCTGCTGCCGACGACGGTCGCGAATTTCTACCAGTCGACGGGCTCGGACAGCGTCTTCGCGACCATCTCCGCCTATTTCGGCCATGGCCGCCCGCTCTATATGCTGGCCTATGTCGGCCTCATCGTGTTCTTCGCCTTCTTCTACACGGCCATCGTCTTCAACCCGACGGAGACGGCGGACAATCTCAAGAAGCATGGCGGCTTCATCCCGGGCATCCGCCCCGGCGAGCGCACGGCGAAGTTCATCGACGATGTGCTCATGCGCATCACGGTGCTCGGCGCCGCCTATCTCGCCATTATCTGCCTGCTGCCGGAAGGGCTCATCGCCTATGCGAATCTGCCCTTCTATTTCGGCGGCACCTCTCTGCTCATCGTGGTGAGCGTCACCATGGACACGGTCGCTCAGATCCACGGCCATATGCAGGCGCAGCAATATGAGGGGCTGATCCGCAAGACCAAGCTCAAGGGACGCCGTAAATGAGACTGGTCCTTCTCGGCCCCCCGGGCGCCGGCAAGGGAACGCAGTCCGCACGTCTGGTCGAGAAGCTCGGCGTTCCCCAGCTTTCCACCGGAGACATGCTGCGCGCCGCCGTCGCCGCCCAAACGCCCATCGGCCTCAAGGCCAAGGCGCTCATGGACGCCGGCCAGCTCGTGCCGGACGATGTCGTGATCGGCATCATCGACCAGCGGATCGACGCGCCCGACTGCGCGAACGGCTTCATCCTTGACGGCTTCCCGCGCACCGTCGCCCAGGCGGCGGCGCTGCGGGCGCTGCTCGACCGGAAGGGCCTCAAGCTTGACGCCGTGCTGGAGCTGGTCGTGGATGAGAATGCGCTTGTCGACCGAATGCGCAAGCGCGTCGAGGAGACCAAGGCCGCCGGCAAGGAAGTGCGCGCGGACGATAATCCGGAGAGCTTCAAGACGCGCCTCGACGCCTATCGCAAGCAGACCGCGCCGGTCTCGGCGCATTACGCCGAGCGGGGCGAGCTGAAAAAGGTCGACGGCATGCTGCCCATCGACGATGTGACGGCGGCGATAGACAAGACCCTCGGTCACTGATAATCGGAAGAAGGCCGGCTCCGCCGCGCTCAGTTAGCTGACAAGCCTCCGAGGGCGGCCTCGCCCTTCGAGACGCGAGCTTCGCTCCTCCTCAGGACGAGGCCTAAGTGATTGACGCAGCAAGAAGAAGCTCCTCATGCTGAGGAGCCCGCAAAGCGGGCGTCGCGAAGCACGAGGGGCGTCAGGCCCACTTTCAGCAGTCTGGACCCGGCTTCGCCGGGCCGTTTCTTTTCCACTCTTCCGACGTCAGAGAACGCCCAGATGGAAGCAAAGTCCTTTTGCGGCCTCGATTTCGGCACGTCCAACTCGACGGTCGCGCTCCAAGGCGCGGGAGATATCGAATTGATCGCATTGGAAGGCGCCTCCCGCACGCTTCCAAGCTCGATCTTCTTCGACTTCTCGACCGGCGCGCCGGTCTTCGGCCGCGCGGCGATCCGGGCCTATGTCGACGGGGTCGAAGGCCGGCTGATGCGCAGCCTCAAATCCGTCCTTGGCGCGTCGCTCATGGACGAGACGACGCGCATCAGGACCAAGACCTATACGTTCAAGGACATTATCGGCCTGATCGTCGGCCGATTGAAACGAGAGGCCGACGCCGCGGCGGAAACCGACGTCAGGCGAGTCGTGCTCGGCCGTCCGGTTTATTTCGTCGACGACGATCTTGCCGCCGACCGCCGCGCGCAGGACGCGCTGGAGGAGATCGCGCGGGCGCAGGGTTTTCGGGAGATCGCCTTTCAATACGAGCCGATCGCCGCCGCGCTCGCCTATGAGCAGACGGTTCGCGCCGAGCAATATGCGCTCATCGCGGATATTGGCGGCGGCACCTCGGACTTCTCGATCGTGCGCGTCTCGCCGGAGGGCAGATTCCGCGCGGACCGGGCGTCCGACGTCCTCGCCAACAAAGGCGTGCATATTGGCGGCACGGATATCGACCGGCTCTTCAGCCTGAAAACGGTCATGCCCCATCTGGGTCTGGGGACCGAGATGCGCATGCCGTTCAGCGACAAGGCGATCCTCGTTCCCAACGGTTTCTATGTCGATCTCGCCACCTGGCACCGGATCAATCTGCTCTATGCGCCGAAGGTCGCGCGCGACATCGAGGAATTGCAGCGCTACGCCCTGGCCCCGGAGAAGATCGCGCGTCTCGCCGAGGTCATCGAGACGCGGCGCGGCCATTCGATCGCGCTCGCGGTCGAACAGGCGAAGATCGAGCTTTCGGAGGCGGCGTCCGCCGTCATCGACCTTTCCGAGGTCGAGCGCGGATTTGCGGCGGAAGCGGACCCGAAGACGCTGAACGACGCGATCGCCGACCAGCTTGGCTCCTTGACGCGGACGCTGACGGAGACGCTCGCGGCCTCGGGCCTGTCGGGAGACCGCATCGGCGCCGTTTTCCTGACCGGCGGCTCCACGGCGATCCCGGCGGTGCGCGCGGCGGTCACGGGCGCGACGCCCGGCGCCAAAATCATCGACGGCGACAAATTCGGCGCCGTGGGCCTCGGACTGGGTCTGGACGCGCGGCGCAAATTCGGTTCTGATATGTTGCGTCGCAGCGCCTGAGCCGCGCGGGCAGGGAAGAAATATCTTCTCCCCTGCGCATTTTCCTTGACTCGCGCGCAATCGCTGGTTATCCGCTCATTTCCGACGAAATTCCAGGAAGTTCTCTTCGGAGGGCTTCCGTTTTTGCGTCTTCGGAAAACCCAAATCGAAACCCCGCAAGGGCCGGGCTCCACCGGACGCGGGGCCGTCATCCTCCGGCAGGTCCTCGGGCCGCCGCCCGAAATGGAGAGAATCGTGGCTCGTATTGCAGGCGTCAATATCCCCACCAATAAGCGCGTCGTCATCGCGCTTCAGTATATTCACGGCATCGGGCCCAAAAAGGCGGAAGAGATCTGCGAGAAGGTCAATATCCCGGCCGAGCGCCGCGTGGCCCAGCTCACCGACGCCGAAGTTCTGCAGATCCGCGAGGCCATCGACCGGGACTATCTCGTGGAAGGCGATCTGCGCCGCGAGGTCGCGATCAACATCAAGCGCCTGATGGACCTCGGCTGCTATCGCGGCCTGCGCCATCGCCGCCAGCTTCCGGTTCGCGGCCAGCGCACGCACACCAACGCCCGCACCCGCAAGGGCAAGGCGAAGCCGATCGCCGGCAAGAAGAAATAATTCCCGGGCTTCGGCAGTCGGGCTTCGGTAGTCGGGCGAGCCGATTGCCGACTGCCGATCTGCCGACTGCCCCTCAGGTGGAGCCGCTGGCGTTACGGCGGCGTCGATATCGAAAGGCAAGGAATAGATGGCCAAGGACACCACCCGCGTTCGCCGTCGCGAGCGCAAGAACATCGTCTCCGGCGTCGCGCACGTCAATTCGACGTTCAACAACACCATGATCACCATCACCGACGCGCAGGGCAACACCGTCTCCTGGTCGTCGGCGGGCTCGATGGGCTTCAAGGGCTCGCGCAAGTCGACCCCCTACGCCGCGCAGATGGCCGCCGAGGACGCGGCCCGCAAGGCTGGCGAGCATGGCGTCCGCACGCTCGAGGTCGAGGTTTCCGGTCCCGGCTCGGGCCGCGAATCGGCGCTGCGCGCGTTGCAGGCGGCGGGCTTCACCGTCACCTCCATCCGCGACGTGACGCCGATCCCGCATAATGGGTGCCGCCCGCGCAAGCGCCGTCGCGTCTGACGCCGGGGCGTGGAGAGCGCCTTCCGGCCGCGCGCGCCGCGCGACAGGCATGAACCGCCCCAGATATGGCCGGGGCGGTCTGTCAAAAGGCTTCATCAGCTTTTGAGGAGCCGCTCGAAAAGCCCGCTGCTTTCATCCGAGCATATTTCGCGCGCGGTCCGTCTTCTCCCCGCCGGGCCGCGTTCAGGAGCTTCAAGGAAAGGCGTCCCAGTGAGCATCCAGAAGAACTGGCAGGAACTCATCAAGCCGAACAAGCTCGACGTGACCCCGGGCGACGATCCGCGCCGCGTGGCGACGGCCGTCGCCGAGCCGCTGGAGCGGGGCTTCGGCCAGACGCTCGGCAATTCCCTGCGCCGCATTCTTCTTTCGTCGCTGCAGGGCGCGGCGATCACCTCGATCCATATCGACGGCGTTCTGCATGAATTCTCGTCGATCCCGGGCGTGCGCGAGGACGTGACCGACATCGTCCTCAACATCAAGGACATCGCCATCAAATATCAGGGCGAGGGCGTGAAGCGCCTGACGCTCAAGAAGACGGGCCCCGGCGCCGTCACCGCCGGCGACATCCAGGCGACGGGCGACGTTCAGATCCTCAACCCCGACCTCGTGATCTGCACGCTCGACGAGGGCGCCGAGATCCGCATCGAATTCACGGTTTCGACCGGCAAGGGCTATGTCCCGGCCGACCGCAACCGCGCCGAGGACGCCCCGATCGGTCTTATCCCGATCGACAGCCTCTACTCGCCGGTCAAGAAGGTCAGCTATCGCGTCGAGAACACCCGCGAGGGCCAGGTGCTCGACTATGACAAGCTGACGCTGACCATCGAGACCAACGGCGCCATCACGCCCGAGGACGCGCTCGCCTTCGCCGCGCGCATTCTGCAGGACCAGCTCAACGTCTTCGTCAATTTCGAGGAGCCGCGCCGCGAAGAGGCCGCCCCGTCGATCCCGCAGCTCGCCTTCAATCCGGCGCTGCTCAAGAAGGTCGACGAGCTGGAGCTGTCGGTGCGTTCGGCGAACTGCCTGAAGAACGACAATATCGTCTATATCGGCGACCTCATCCAGAAATCGGAGGCGGAAATGCTCCGCACCCCGAATTTCGGCCGCAAGTCCTTGAACGAGATCAAGGAAGTGCTGGCGCAGATGGGCCTGCATCTGGGCATGGAAGTCCCCGGCTGGCCGCCGGAGAATATCGACGATCTGGCGAAGCGGTTCGAGGAGCATTATTGAGCGGATAGGGAGCGGCGAATAGCGAATAGGAGTTTCTCTATTCGCTAGTCGCCATTCGCTTTTCGCCCATAAGGACGGCCGTTCCTTGGCGTGGTGGGCGCATAGGCGACGGAGCGCCGCAATGAGATTATTCCCTCTCCCCGCTTGCGGGGAGAGGGTTAGGGTGAGGGGCGAGGGGTTTAGCGCCGCTTTGCCCCTCACCCCGGCCCTCTCCCCGTGAACGGGGCGAGGGGGATAAGAGACGGCCGTTCCTTGGCACGGCGGCCGCATAACCAACGGAGAGCCACATGTATCACGGTCACAAGAAGCGCCGTTTCGGCCGCACCCATGAGCACCGCAAGGCCATGTTCGCCAATATGGCGCAGGCGCTGATCAAGCATGAGCAGATCGTCACCACCCTGCCCAAGGCGAAGGATCTGCGTCCGGTCGTCGAGAAGCTCGTCACGCTCGGCAAGCGCGGCGATCTGCACGCCCGCCGCCAGGCCATCGCGCAGATCAAGGACGTCAAGCTCGTGGGCAAGCTCTTCGACGTGCTCGGCCCGCGCTACAAGGACCGCAATGGCGGCTATACCCGCGTGCTGAAGGCGGGCTTCCGTTATGGCGACAACGCGCCGCTCGCCGTGATTGAATTCGTCGACCGCGACGTCGACGCGCGCGGCCAGGACTCGGGCCCGGTCCCGGGCGAGGACGAAGAGGCGGCGTAAGCGATATGCAGGCGATCGGCGCGGCTTCGGGCTTCGTTTCCGGCTGGCCGAGACTTCTGTTGAGACTCGAGGGGGCGGCGCTCATGGCGGCCGCCCTTTTCTTTTATGCGACCGCCAGCGGGGATTGGGGCCGGTTCGCGCTTCTGTTTCTCCTCCCCGATCTGTCGCTTCTCGCCTATCTCGCCGGGCCGGCGACGGGAGCCGTCATATATAACGCCGCCCATACGACGATCGGCCCGCTCGCCTATGGCGCGCTCGGCGCGGCGCTCGGGCAGCCCCTCCTACTGCAGCTCGCCGCCATCCATCTCGCCCATATCGGCTTCGATCGCGCGCTTGGCTTCGGCCTGAAATATGGCGCGGCTTTCTCATCGACTCATCTCGGCCCGGTCGGCCGCCCGCGCGGGTAAGCCAGGGCGATCAGGCGATGGTTTCCTCATTTTAAGGAGCCGCCGAAGGCGCGAGGGCGGGGAGGGGACTTACCGAGCCCGGCGGCGGCTCCTCGGCATGAGGGCGAGGTTCACCTGATGGCCCCTGGCGGGTAAGCGGGGCCGTCTCGCATCGGTCGGCTTTCGCCCCTATATTCGCGACCATGCGATTCATTCTGGAGCGGCCGATGCGCCTGACCTTGCGGTACTTCTTTTTCGCAGCCCTTGCCTGCGCGGCCGGCCTTTCCGCCGCCTCTCCCGAGCGCATGGCGTCGCCGGCTCTGGCCCAGGTCTCGACGCTCGACGGCCCCGCCGTCCCGAAAAGCCGGGCGGAAATCGCCTATTCCTTCGCGCCCGTCGTCAAGAAGGCGCAGCCGGCGGTCGTCAACGTCTTCGCCTCGCGCGTCGAGCGCATGCCGGCCAATCCCTTCCTCGACGACCCGATCTTCCGCCGTTTCTTCGGCGAGGGCGGGGGCATGCCCGGCCGGCCCAATACGGCGCAGTCGCTCGGCTCCGGCGTCATCGTCGATCCGGCGGGCCTCGTCGTCACCAATAATCACGTCATCGAAGGCATGACGGACGTGAAGGTGGCGCTCGCCGACAAGCGCGAGATCCCCGCCAGGATATTGCTGCGCGATCCGCGCACCGATCTGGCGGTCTTGAAGCTTACGGAGGGCTCGAACTTCCCGACCATGGAGCTCGGCGATTCGGACGCGCTCGAAGTCGGCGACCTCACGCTCGCCATCGGCAACCCGTTCGGCGTCGGCCAGACGGTGACCCAGGGCATCGTCTCGGCGCTGGCGCGCACCCATGTCGGCATTTCCGACTACGGCTTCTTCATCCAGACCGACGCCGCCATCAATCCCGGCAATTCGGGCGGCCCCCTCGTCGACATGAACGCCCGCGTCGTCGGCATCAATTCCGCGATCTTTTCCAAGTCCGGCGGTTCGGTCGGCATCGGCTTCGCCATTCCCGTCAATATGGTCAAGAGCGTGCTCGCCGCGGCCAAGGGCGGCGGCAAGATGGTCAAGCGCCCCTGGCTCGGCGCGACGCTGCAGAACATTTCGCAGGAGATCGCCGAAGGCTTGGGGCTCGATCGCCCGACCGGCGCGCTGCTCGCCGACATCGATCCCAAGGGACCGGCCGCCGATGCGGGCCTCAAACGCGGCGACGTGATCGTCTCGGTCGACGGCCAGACGGCCGACGACCCGGAGTCGGTGGGCTATCGCCTCGGCACCAAGCCGCTCGGCGGGCAGGCCACGCTCGGCGTGCTGCGCGGCGGCAAAAAGATCGTCACCCAGATCCGCCTGACCCCGGCGCCGGAGAATCCCCCGCGCGACGCCGTGAAGCTTAAAGGCCAATCGCCCTTCGCCGGCGCCACCGTCATCAACATCTCGCCCGCCGTCGTCGAGGAAATGCCGGTGCAGGGCGCGACCAACGGCGTCGTGGTCTTTGAGATTGAGGAGGGCTCCTTCGCCCAGCAGCTCAATTTGCAGCGGGGCGACATTGTGATCGCGGTCAACGACCAGAAAATCGATTCGACTCGCGATCTGGAAAAGGCGACGTCGAGCCGCTCCTATTACTGGAAGATCACGCTGGCGCGCGGCGGGCAGGTCTTCACCACCGTGGTCGGCGGATAGGGCGGGCTGCGATCCGGGAGGGCTGGGTGAGCGGCGTCTCGATTCTCGTCACCACGATCGACAAGAAGGAGAAGGCGACCGCCCTCGCGCGGGCCGCCCTCGCCGAGAAGCTCGCCGCCTGCGTCCAGATTTCGCTTATTTGCAGCCATTACGCCTGGAAGGGCGAATATTGCGAGGAGGCGGAATTCCGGCTGGAAATGAAGTGCCGCACCGAGGATTATGCGGCGCTCGCCGCTCTGGTGCGGCGTCTCCACAGCTATGAGACGCCCGAAATCCTGCGCATCGACGTCGCCGCGGCCGACCCCGGCTACGCCGCCTGGCTGCGGGACGCGACCGGGCGCGATTGATCGGCGCGAACGCGGCCGGGGCGCTTTTCAAACCGGCGAACTCAGCTTACCTACAGCGCCAAAACAAAGCTTCTCGAAGGACAGTTCATGCCGGCGACAACGGATTACCTTCTCGATCGCCGCCGCCTGCGGCGCAAGCTCGGCTGGTGGCGCATGGCCGCCATCGCCGCCCTGGGCGTCGCCGGGCTGATCGCGGTTTCGCGCATCTCCGGCGCCGATTCGCCCGACAAGCTCACCCCGCATGTCGCCCGCCTCTCGCTGCAGGGCCTCATCACGGGCGACAAGGATACGATCGACCTCGTCAAGAAGATCGGCGAATCGAAGCAGGCCAAGGCCGTGCTGCTGGCGATCGACAGCCCCGGCGGCACGACGACCGGCGCGGAGAAGCTCTATGACGAGCTGCGGCGCGTCAACGAGAAGAAGCCGGTCATCGCCGTCGTCGGGACGCTCGCGGCCTCGGGCGCCTATATCGCCGCGCTCGCCGCCGACACGATCGTCGCGGAGAATAATTCGCTCGTCGGCTCGATTGGCGTGCTTTTCCAATATCCGAATTTCCACAAGCTGCTCGATTCGGTCGGCGTGAAGGTCGAGGAGATCAAATCCTCGCCGCTCAAGGCCTCGCCCAACGGATTCGAACCCACGAGCGACGCGGCCAAGGCGGCGATCGCCAGCCTGGTGGCGGATTCCTATGGCTGGTTCAAGAATCTCGTGAAGGAACGCCGGGGTCTCGACGACGCCGAACTCGCGAAAGTCGCGGACGGCCGCGTCTTCACCGCGCATATGGGACTTCCCCTGAAGCTCGTCGACCTCATTGGCGGCGAGCGCGAGGCGGTCGCCTGGCTCGAGGCGAACAAGAAAATCGCCAAGGATCTTCCTGTCAGGGACTGGAAGAAGAAATCGGGCATTGAGAGCCTGGGCCTCGTCGAAAGCGCCGCCATCGCGGCGCGGCTGATCGGCCTCGAGACGGCCGCCGGCGCATTGGAGGGGGCGGCGACGGCTGAAAGGCGCGCAAGTCTTGACGGTCTATTGGCGATTTGGCAGGGTTTCGACGTGCGTTGAGCCGGCCAAGAGCGGCATTTTCGACAGCACGCACCATGCAGGTTGGATCATGATCAAATCAGAACTTATTCAGCGAATTGCGCGCCGCAACGGGCATCTCTATCAACGCGACGTCGAGACGATCGTAAGTACGATTCTCGACGAGATCACGTCGGCGCTCGCGCGCGGCGACCGGGTCGAGCTTCGTGGTTTCGGCGCCTTCTCCGTCAAGAAGCGCGACGCCCGCACGGGCCGCAATCCGCGCACGGGCGCGCAGGTGTCCGTGCAGGAGAAGTGCGTGCCCTTCTTCAAGACGGGCAAGGAGATGCGCGAGCGTCTGAACGAGAATTACCAGGGCTGACACGCCGAATGGCCGCGCTCGCTGCGAGCGCGGCGGAGACATGACGCCGGGCTCCCGCGGCCGACGCGCTGTCGAACCCATCCGGCGCGCCGCCGACCATAGGGAAGAGGTCATGAAGTCCGTCCTGCGCATCATCGTCTTCGTTCCGCTGGCGCTGATCATCCTGTTTTTTTCGATGGCGAATCGCGGCGCGGTGAGGATCGGGCTCGATCCCTTCGCCGCAAATGACGCGTCCGCGCCTTATGTCGAGGCGCCGATGTTTCTCGTCGTCCTGGCGTCGATGGCGATCGGCGTTCTCGCGGGCGGCGTCTCCTCCTGGCTGGGCCACCTGCCGGTGCGCCGCGCGGCGAAGGTCGCGCGGGCCGAGGCCAAGAAGACGCGCCTCGAGATCGAGAAGCTGCGCCAGCAGGCGCTCGCCGAGCTCCCCGCCGACGCCAAGGGCGGCAAGCGCTGACGCGCGGCGAGCGGCGCAACGGCGATTTGGCGGGCGCGGCAAAAACTTGACCCCAAGCCGCTTGAAAAACCCGCCGCGCGCCGATAAGAGAAACCCGCGCCGCAACAACCGCGCAAAGCCGCAATAGCTCAGCTGGTAGAGCACATCATTCGTAATGATGGGGTCGGGGGTTCGAATCCCTCTTGCGGCACCAGCACCTCTTCTCATGGCGCCTCATAGATCCTCATAAAGAACGCAAAATCAGCTAGTTAGGCGCTATCCGTTGGTCATGGCGGAACATGGCGAACCGTTACAGCGCATCAATTTGGGGTAGGTTCGGGGTCACGCGGCGAATTTGCCACTTGCGATACCCCCGATGCGCCTGACAAACTTCGAAATCAGAAACGCCAAGCCCGACGGGAAGGCATACAAGCTCACAGACGGCGGCGGGCTTTGTCTCCTGATCCAGCCCAATGGCTCCAATATCTACCCATAGCATTCATTTGGCAGGGAAAATTGCCCAGATGGATTATTTTGCTCATTCGCTCCCGGATCGGCCCAAATCGGAATGGCAACAGCTTGCCGAACACCTTCGCTCGACGGCGGATCGCGCCAGCCGGAACGCCGAGAAATTCGGCGCCGGCCGCGCAGCGAAACTTGCCAGCCTGCTTCACGATCTGGGCAAATACACGCCGGAATTTCAAAAGCGGCTCGAGGGCGGCGACCCGGTCGATCACGCGACGGCGGGCGCAAGGGAGGCGATGGCTCTCGCTGCGCAGCCGGTCGACAGATTGATCGCGTACGATGTGATCACCCCTTCCGCCGCGCGCGGCGTTCTCGAGGCCATCCATTGGAAGCCGGCGATCCGCTGGGTGATCGACGCAATCCATGTGCTGGAGCCGATCCGCTTCGCGTCGATCCGCCGCAACGAGGTCGGCTCCAAGGCGCCCGCCGGCAAGATCGCGAGCGCGATGAAGCGCGGCTCCATCGAAGGGTTGCATCTTCATGTCGACGAGGATCGCCAGCAGCGCGCCGCCACCGTGCTGGTGAAGCCCGCTTATGTGATCGAGGCGCATTTCGACATGACGGCGCGGGCGGGCGCGGAAGACAGCGTCGGCAAACATCTCGACATGTTCAACCGCCGCGCGGCGCGTGGCCAGTGCTTTCACCAGCCCTGCCTCGGCACGCGGGAATTCGTCGCGCAATTCGAGCTTCTGCCCGCCGATGCGCCCGCGCCTGCGCCGAGCGCCAAGACGGCGTCTCAGGGCTTCGGAACACCGCGCGACCTCGGCCTGATGCTTTGGGACATCGACCACGCCGCGCCCGGGCGGCCGTCCATGTTCTTCAACGCGCGGCTGGAGGACGGCGTAATGCGCGTGCCGCCGCCGGGTTCGCCGGAGATCCGCCGATGAGCATCCTCGCTTCGCTGGTCCAGGCTTATGAGCGGCTGCCGAATGCGCCGGCGCTCGGCTATTCGACCGAGAAAGTCGGCTTCGTCATATCGCTCGACGCCAATGGGCGCATCGCGCATCTTTCCGACCTGAGAATCGCGGATGGCAAGAAGCTGTCGCCGCGACCGATGCTCGTGCCGCAGCCCGTCAAACGCACAGTCGCGATTGCGTCCAATTCACTTTGGGACAAGACATCCTATGCGCTTGGCGTGACGGCGGGCGAAGGCAAGCGCACGGCGGAGGAACACGCGAAGTTCGTCGCGCATCACGAGGAATTGCTCGCGGGCGTGAACGATGAAGGACTCGCGGCCTTTCTTGCGTTTTTGCGAGACTGGAGGTCGGAGCGTTTCGCCGAACTCGGCTGGCCCGACGGATAGAAACGCGAATACGGAGCCAAAAGGTGACGCCATGACGGACGTCGTGCCCTTCGCGGGCGCGTGGATCGAAACATGATTGAGGACGACACGGTTGCCTGGCTGGGCGGTTGCGCCCCGCGGGCGCGTGGATCGGAACGTTCTTGGACGACGGTCAAATACTCGCCCGATCTCGATCCCATCGAACAGGTCTTCGCGAGGCTGAAGATCCCGCTCCGAAAACCGCCGCGCGATCGCCGTCGCAGACGCAATCGCCAACTGCGCCAAGGCCGCAGGAGATGCGTCAATATAAATGGAAACGGCTCTAGATTGACGCAAGTCCGCCGACCGCCTTTAGCATTGAGGCGTCCACGATCGAAGGATCCAAGGCGGTGTCGTCCGTCGCCTTTTTGAGCTGAACCCGGTTTATCCGCGTCATTGTGCCAGGCTTTGAGTTTTCGGGTGGCCCCACAGGTCCCGTGGAGACCGCGAACTCAAAGGAAAGCGCCCACTTTCCGGAGGTAATGCCTGCGCTCGTCAGTAGCGCGGCGGTCACTTCATGAAGCTCAAAGGATAGTTCCGTCGGCTCAGCCACCTTTGTGTCTCCTGCCTTGGCGGGAAAACGCGCGAGCAACGGTTTTGTTCGCGTATCTTGAAAGAGATCCTCCGGGGCCGTCTCGGCGCTCCCTTGCGCTTCAACGCCGCGTCCGCAGCGTTCCCGCGCATAAGCGATCGGACCTGCTCGCGCGAGATCTGACGCATGATCGCTTCCGGCGCCGGCGATAGACGAGCGAACGCTTCCTTGCAGGCTCGCGCTTGCGCTCGAAGGAAAATCTGGGCCTCGCGCCATTATCGGCGATCGTAAAGACCGAGGTCGGGGAATGCGCTCCCTTTGCATGGCGGCTTCCTGGTGGTCGCCCTAATTCTTCGACGACTCGAACGCCCGGCGTCGTGGCGGCCGCGCTCGGGGCGGAATAAGCCGTCGGGGCTCGAATAGGGGCGTTGCAACCTGATAGGAGCGAAACGCTTGAGCTTGGGACATGTCAGGCGGAAACTCCTCTCCGAGCCCATTTACAGATGGGCCCGTGGCGCTCTGCCAAAAATGTCCGCTACCGAGCGCGAGGCGATCGAGGCGGGCGACGTATGGTGGGATGCGGAGCTTTTCACCGGCAATCCGGATTGGAAAAAGCTTCTTGACACGCCGCCGGCGCGCTTGAGCCCTGCCGAACAGGCCTTCCTCCTCGGCCCCGTGGAGGAACTGTGCGGGATGCTCGATGAATGGAAGATCCAGTTCGAATGGCGCGACCTGCCGGCCGGCGTCTGGGACTTCCTGAAACGGCATAAATTTTTCGGAATGATCCTCCCGCCCGAATATGGCGGTTTGGGCTTTTCAGCCTATGCGCATTCACAGGTGATCCGCAAGATCAGCACCCGCAGCGTGACCGCCGCCGTCACTGTCATGGTGCCCAATTCGCTTGGGCCGGGAGAGTTGCTCGTCCAGTTCGGGACCGACCAGCAAAAAGCCCACTGGCTTCCCCGATTGGCCGACGGGCGCGATATTCCGTGCTTCTGCCTCACCAGTCCGGAAGCAGGCTCGGACGCCGCCTCGATGATAGACAGCGGAGTCGTATGTCATGGCGACCATAACGGCGCGCCTGCGCTCGGCATGCGGCTTAACTGGTGCAAACGCTACATCACGCTTGGCCCTGTAGCCACCCTGCTTGGACTCGCCTTCAAGGCTTACGATCCAGACCGGTTGCTGGGCGGCGAGGAAGACCTCGGCATTACTCTCGCGCTTGTGCCGGCCGACGCCCCGGGCGTGGAAATCGGCCGACGCCACTTGCCCGCGTCTCAAGCGTTCCAGAATGGCCCGAATTGCGGACGCGACGTATTCGCGCCGCTTGACTGGATCATTGGCGGAAGAGAGCGAATCGGCTCCGGCTGGAGGATGACGATGAGCGCGCTCGCCGCCGGGCGGGGAATCTCTCTGCCAGCCTTGGCGGGCGCCGCCACGGCGTTCAGCGCGCGTTCGACCGGCGCTTATGCGCGGGTCCGGGAACAATTCGGCATTCCCATTGGCGGCCTCGACGGCGTGCAGGATCGCCTCGGCCATCTGGCCGCGACGACCTATCGGATCGACGCGGCGCGGCGTTTGACCTGCGCCGCTTTGGATCAGGGCTATAAGCCGGCCGTCATCTCGGCGATCATGAAGGCCGACGCCACCGAGCGCATGCGCGAAGCGGTGGAGGAGGCGATGGATCTCCATGGCGGAAAAGCGGTCATGGACGGACCTCGCAATTATCTCGGCAATTTCCACCGCGCCACGCCCATCGCCATCACCGTCGAAGGCGCAAACCTGTTGACGCGCTGCCTGATCGTCTTCGGGCAGGGCGCCATTCGTTGCCATCCTTATCTTCTCGAGCAAATGCGCGCGCTGGCCGATCCGAACGACGGGATTGAACGGTTCGACCGCGCGCTGTGGCGCCACGCCGGTCATTTCTTCGTCAATCTGGGCCGCGCTTTTGTTCGAAATTGGGGCGGCGGCCTTATCGGCCCGGCGCCGCCAGCGGGCGCCATGGCCCGCCATTACAAGCAACTGTCGCGCTACGCGGCCGCTTTCGCGCTAATTGCCGATTTGGCGCTGGTCACGCTGGGCGGCCAACTCAAACGGAAGGAGATGATATCGGCGCGATTGGGAGACGTTCTATCCGAGCTTTATTTTCTTTCGGCCGCGCTCAAACGCTTCGAAGACGAAGGCAGGAACGAATCGGACGAGCCGCTCGTCGATTATTGCGTCGCGGCGGGGCTCCGCCGGATCGAAACGCTTTTCGCGGAAACGCTCGCCAATTTTCCGAATCGGGCCGTCGCGCTAGCGGCGGGGCTGATCATCCAGCCATTCGGCCAGAGGGGAATCGGACCGTCGGACGAACTGGCGCGGCGCTGTGCGGCGGTCCTGATGCAGCCGGGCGAGGCGCGCGATCGGCTCACGGCCGACGTTTTCCGCGGATGCGGCAATGACGCCGTCGCGCAACTGGAGCGGGCCTTCGACCTCACCGTCGAAACGGCGCCGCTGCGCCGGAGGCTGCGCGAGGCGAATATCGACTCGATCGAGGAGGGTCGGCGACGAGGCGTGATCGGCGCAAGCGAGGCCGAGCGGCTGCGCGTTACCGATGTCGCGGTTTCCAACGTGATCGCGGTCGATGACTTCGATCCTCGCGAGCTGACTTTGCGCGCAGAAGAGGATGAAACGCAATGGCGGAGGCGGCACAGCGCTTCGGGCGCAAGAACGCCATGAAGCGGCCTGTCTTCATCGTCGATGGCGCGCGCACGCCCTTCATCAAGGCGCGCGGCAAGCCGGGGCCGTTCACGCCCGTCGATCTCGCGGTGCAATGCGGCCGGCCGTTGCTACTGCGCCACCCGGCCGTGGCGGCGGCCATCGATCAGGTCATCCTCGGCTGCGTCAACGTGATCGCCGACGAGGTGAACCCGGCCCGCGTCGCCGCGCTGCGGCTTGGCCTCGGCGAGGAAATGGTCGCGTTCACGGTGCAGATCAATTGCGGCTCCGGCATGCAATCGATCGACACGGCCTATCGCTACATCCAAGACGGCGCGGCCGACGTCATTCTTGCCGGAGGAAGCGAGGCCCTCTCTCACTCGCCGCTCGTCCTGCGGCGGGAGGCCGTCGATTGGTTCGGCCGATTCTCGACGGCGAAAACCATCTGGGAGAAGGCCAGGCGGCTCAGCGAGCTGCGGCCACGCTTTATGAAGCCCGTCATTGGGCTGGAGCGAGGGCTGACCGATCCGATCGTGGGTTTGAATATGGGGCAGACAGCCGAGGTTCTCGCGCATCTGTTCGCCATCTCGCGCCAGGACGCGGATCATTATGCGGTAACGAGCCATATGCGCCTGGCGCATGCCCAGGAGACGGGCCTTCTCATGGGAGAGGTCGTCCCGATGGCGGACAAGGACGGGAAGCTTTACGAAAAGGATGACGGCGTGCGTCCCGACACCTCGGCGGAGAAGCTGGCCGCGCTTTCGCCGGCTTTTGAGAAGCCCTATGGAAAGGTCACTCCCGGCAACAGCTCGCAGATCACGGACGGCGCCTCCTGGGTGATCCTCGCCTCCGAGGCCGCGGTCGCCGAGCATAGGCTGGATCCGCTGGCGCGCATCCTCGATTCCGAATGGTCGGCGCTCGATCCCTCGATCATGGGACTGGCTCCGACTCTCTGCGCGACCTCGCTTCTCGCGCGCAACGGTCTCGCACGCGACGATGTCGATCTCTGGGAGATTAATGAGGCGTTCGCGGCGCAGATTCTCGCCTGCCTCGCGGCATGGGAAGACGAGAGCTACTGCAAGGACGCGCTGGGCCTCAAAACGGCCTTCGGCCGGATCGAGCCCGATCGTCTCAATGTCGATGGCGGGGCCGTCAGTCTCGGTCACCCCGTCGGCGCCAGCGGCAATCGCATCACGCTGCACCTCGCCAAAGCGCTGAAGCGCCTCAGCCTCAGACGCGGGATCGCGACGGAGTGCATCGGCGGCGGACAGGGCGGAGTCATGTTGCTCGAAGCGGCTTGAGATGGAGGAGCCTGATGGCTGGCAAGGTCTGGTCCGCTCTTCGAGGGCGAGAATTGGAGATGGGGCCGAGGGTCGATCCGTCCTGGAAAAGCGCGAACTGGCTGCTGAAGCGGGACGCGGCCGACGTCGCCTGGCTAATCCTGGACCGCGCCGGGGAGAGCGTAAACACGCTGTCCGAGGCTGTCCTGTCCGAACTGGACGAATGTCTCGGCCAGCTCGAGGCCGAGGCGCCCAAGGGTCTTGTCCTGCGCTCCGCCAAGCCTTCCGGCTTCATCGCGGGCGCCGACATCGCCGATTTTAGCGGATTGCGGGACGCGCAGGAATTGAAGGTCCGTCTCCATCGGGCGCAAGCTGTCGTCGACAGGCTGGACGCCCTCGCTTTTCCGACTGTCGCCGTGATCCATGGGTTTTGCCTCGGCGGCGGGCTGGAGCTCGCGCTCGCCTGCGACGATCGAATCGCGCTGAGCGGCGCATCGTTCGGATTTCCCGAAATCAAGCTCGGTCTTCATCCAGGCCTTGGCGGCGCGGCGCGCCTCACCCAATTGATCGATCCCCTGGAAGCCATGACGATGATGCTGACGGGCAGATCGATCTCCGCTTTGAAAGCGAAATCGCTCGGCCTTGTCGACCTCGTCACGGAGGAGCGTCATGCGATGGCGGCGGCGCGCGCGGCGGTCGCGGGCAAAATCAAACGGTCCGGAAAAGGATGGAGAGCGCGCGCGCTTTCCTTGGCGCCGGTCCGAAAATTCGCCGCCGAAAAGATGCGCGCCAAAAGCCGCGAGAAAGCGCGGCAGGAGCACTATCCGGCGCCTTACGCGCTCATCGAGCTTTGGGAGCGCCACGGCGGAGGGGCGGATCTGTTCCAAAAAGAGCGCGAATCCTTTGCCGATCTCCTCGTCGGCGACACCGCGCAAAACCTCATCCGCGTTTTCTTCCTGCGCGAGAAATTGAAGAAGCTTGCGGCGAGCAGCCTTGATCTGCGTTACGCGCACATCGTCGGAGCCGGCGTCATGGGCGGCGATATCGCCGCATGGTGCGCGCTCAAGGGGTTGGAAGTTTCGATTTCCGATCCGGATCATACGGCTCTCGCCAAGGTCGCCAGGCGAGCGGGCGACCTTTTCTCGCGCCAACTCGACGCCCCCGCCGAAAGACGCGACGCGCTTGATCGTCTCGTCTTCGACTTCGAGGGTCGTGGCGTCGACCGCGCCGATATCGTCATCGAGGCCGTGCCCGAGGAGCTCGGCGTCAAGCGTGAAGTGTTTCGGGCCATAGAGCCCCGCATGCGGCGCGACGCCGTGTTGGCGACGAACACGTCCAGCATTCCTCTTGAGGAGCTGCGCGAGGGGCTCCAGCGGCCGGAGCGCTTTGTCGGCCTGCATTTCTTCAATCCGGTCGCCAGGCTCGAACTGGTCGAGCTCGTCCGTCACGATCGCTCGGGCGACGACGCGCTCGCTAGAGCGCGCTCTTTCTGCGGACGAATCGATCGTCTCGCGGCGCCGGTGACAAGCGCGCCGGGCTTTCTCGTCAACCGCGCGCTCACGCCCTATCTCCTCGAGGCGCTGGTCATGTTGGACGAAGGCGCCGAGGCTGAGACCATCGATGAAGCGGCCTTGCGTTTCGGCATGCCCATGGGGCCGGCCGAGGTCGCCGACCGCGTCGGCCTGGATATTTGCCTCGAGGTCGCCGACAAGCTGAGACAGTCCGTCGGCTTCCTGCCCGAGGCCCCCGCCTGGTTGCGCGACAAGGTGAGAAGAGGCGAGCTCGGGCTTAAATCCGGCAAAGGCCTTTACGAATATTCGGCCGGAAGGCCGAAGAAGCGCGACGTCGCGCCAGAGCCCGACGACGCCATAATCGACCGGCTCATTTTGCCTCTTGTGAACGCTTGCGTCGAATGCCTTCGAAAAGGAGTCGCAACCGACCAGGATCTCGTCGACGCAGCCATGATCTTCGCAACCGGGTTTGCGCCCTTCCGAGGCGGGCCCCTGCGCTACGCCAAAACGCGGGGCGTCGAGGCCGTTGTCGCCGCGTTGCAAGGATTGTCGCAAAAGCACGGCCCTCGATTCACGCCGGACGAGGGTTGGGCGGCTCTGGGCGCACCCGTTTGACCCTATATCACGACAATGTCCGTGCGCTCGTCGACCGAATATTGCAGCAGGTTGGCAAGGACATCGTGCTCGGCCTGCCGCTCGGATTGGGCAAGGCCAATCACGTCGCCAACGAGCTTTACGCGCGCGCCGCGGCTGATCCCGGCATCCGCCTGCGGATCTTCACCGGACTCACGCTTGAACCCAAGCGCTGGAAGACCGACTTGGAGCGGCGCCTGCTCGAACCTCTAAATGCGCGCCTGTACTCCGGCTATCCCCGGTTGAGCTATGCGGACGCCGTTCGAGAGAACGCCCTCCCGCCAAATATCGAAGTGAACGAGTTCTTTCTGCAAGCCGGAAACTGGCTTGACGCGCCGCTCGCTCAACAAAACTACGTGTCCGTCAACTACACGCAGGCGGCTGACCATCTATTGGATTGCGGGCTTAACGTTATCGCGCAGCTTGTGGCGAAAAGGGGCGCTGGCGCGGACGCCGTCCTGAGCCTTTCATGCAACCCCGACGTCACGCTAGACGTGCTTTCGAAAATGCAACAGAAGCGCAGGCGAGGACAGCGGGCGGTCATCGTGGGGCAGGTCAATAGCGAGCTCCCTTTCATGGGAGGCGAAGCCGCTCTTCCAGCAGCCGCCTTCGATCATCTTTTGGACGCCGAGGCTTACGATTTCCCCTTATTCGACGCGCCGCGCCTCCCCGTGTCGGACGCCGAATATGCGATAGGGCTTCGATGCGCCGCGCTTATCCCGGACGCCGGGACGCTTCAGATCGGCATTGGCTCGATCGGGGACGCCGTCGCATACAGTCTTTGTCTGCGCCATCAGCATAATGCTGTCTTTCGAGCGGCGCTGGATCGCCTCGACGCCGGGACCGAAGGAGCAGGGGAGCGCCTGGCTCCGAGGATAAGGCCCGCGCTTGGGCCATTCTCCGAAGGCCTCTATGCGGCGAGCGAAATGTTCGTGGAAGGCTTTCTGGATCTATATCGCGCCGGCGTTCTCGCGCGCCCGGTCGAAGACGGCGCCCTTCTTCACTCCGCCTTTTTCCTCGGTTCGACCCCATTCTATCGGGCGCTCAGGGAAATGCCGGACGCCGAACGCGGCCGCTTCCGGATGGCGGCTGTTTCCTTCGTCAACCAGGCGCAAGGAGATGGAGAGCGAAAGCGGCGGGACCGCGTCCATGCGCGTTTCATAAATACGGCAATGATGGCGACCGCGCTTGGGGCTGTCGTTTCCGATACCTTGGACGACGGACGCGTGGTGAGCGGGGTCGGCGGCCAGTACGACTTTGTGGCGCAGGCTTTCGCCCTCGACGGCGCCCGCTCCCTCATAGCCTTGCCGGCGACGCGCCATATTGGCGGGCGCCTGGTCTCGAGCATCGTCTGGCGCTACGGTCAGACGACCATTCCTCGTCAATTGCGCGATATCGTCGTCACCGAATATGGCGTCGCCGATTTGCGCGGCCGAACCGATCGCGATTGCATCGCCGCGATGAGCGCGCTCAGTGATTCCCGCTTTCAGGATGGCGTCGTAAGGGAGGCCAAGGCCGCAAGAAAGATCGAGAGGCGTTTCGAAGTTCCGGCGCCGTTCAGGCGCAACCTTCCCGAGCGAATCGAGGAAGCCTTGAAGCCAGCCAGAGACCAAGGCTTCTTTCCTGCTTTCCCGTTCGGATCCGATCTCACGGCGGAAGAGCAGAGGCTCTTGCCGGCGTTCAAATGGATCGAGAGCGTTTCAAATTCGAAATGGAAGCTGGCGCGCGCCGCGCTGGCCGGCCTTCTTGACCACGAGCCCACGGAAGGCGCCCGGCGCGCTCTCGCTCGATTGTCGCTAGATTATCCGCGCGGGCTCCGGGAGCGCTTTTTGAGAGCGCTCGTCAAGCACGCGCTCTCCACGCCGTCCGGGCGTTTTTAGACAGGCGATTCAAGATGCGCTCCCGCGGCGCATTGTCTATCTGTCAATTTCGCCAAAAACGATGTCAAGCGATCCGACAATCGCTGAAACGTCAGCCAGCATGTGGCCGTTTGCGAGGCGGTCCATGGCTTGCAGATTCGCGAAGGAAGGAGCCCGGATTTTGCACCTGTAAGGCTTGTTTGTCCCTTGCGAGACCAGATAGACGCCGAACTCGCCCTTGGGCGCTTCGACAGCCGCGTAGACTTCCCCTGCGGGAACGTGGAAGCCCTCGGAATACAGCTTGAATTGTTCGATCGTCGCTTCCATCGATCGTTTCATGACGCGGCGGTTTGGAGGCGCGATCTTGCCGTTTTGGATCATGACCGGCCCGGCGCCTTCCGGCGACAGCAGCTTATCCAGGCATTGCTTCATTATCCGCACGGACTGGCGCATCTCCTCCATCCGCACGCAATAGCGGTCATAGCAATCGCCATGCGACCCGACGGGAATGTCGAAATCGAGCGCTTCGTAACATTCGTAGGGCTGCGCCTTGCGGAGGTCCCAGGGAGCGCCGCAGGCCCGGATCATCACGCCGGAAAAGCCTCGCGCCCACGCCTCTTCGAGCGTGATTTCCCCGATGCCGACGTTTCGTTCTTTGAAAATGCGGTTCTCGCCTAGAATGGCGTCCAGGTCGTCGCAGACTTTGAGGAACGGCTCGCAAAACGCGCAAATATCCTCCAAAAGTCGTTGCGGCAGATCCTGATGGACGCCCCCGACCCGGAAGTAATTTGCATGCATCCGCGCGCCCGAAGCGCGCTCATAGAAGACCATGAGCTTTTCGCGCTCCTCGAAGCCCCATAGATTGGGCGTCAAGGCGCCCACATCGGAGGCCTGGGTGGTGATGTTCAAGAGATGCGAGAGCAGCCTGCCAATCTCGCAGAAGAGAACACGAATGAGCTGCCCACGCGGGGGCGGGGCAATTTCCAGCAGCTTTTCGATCGCCAGACAGAAAGCGTGCTCCTGGTTCATCGGCGCGACATAGTCTAGACGGTCGAAATACGGCAGCGCTTGCAGATAGGTTTTGTCCTCTATCAATTTTTCAGTTCCACGGTGCAAAAACCCGACATGCGGATCCGCTCTCAAAACCACCTCTCCATCGAGCTCCAGTATCAATCGAAGCACGCCATGCGCGGCCGGATGCACCGGCCCGAAATTGACCATGAAGCTTCGCTGCGGATCGGATTTTGCTTCGGACCAGTTCAACGGCGTCGCCTTTTGTCAGGCCGTTACGACGGGAGTCGAAGGCGCGGTCAGAATCGACGCCGCGCGGTAATTTCCGAGCTTCGCCGGAAGCGCTCCTCTTAAAGCTTGCTGCGGGCCCAGAACGCTCCCAGGGGAGGGCCAGTTCCAGGAGTTTTGGAGAAATCCGCCGGGCCGGCGCGCCAGGGCCGGTCTTGCTGACTTAATCCGTGGCGTGTCTGGGGGCTTCCGGCGGGACGGCGCGGGCGATGCGATATTGTCGCATTGTCCTAAAAAGCGGGGAAAATCTGGTAGCCTATCGTAGTGCGGCGATTCTGAACGGAGGAGTCATCCTATGGCTGTGCCGCCCAAGGATCGTATTGAAGTCGTGTTGATGTCTGATCAGGCTGCTCCGGCGCATCTGTGGGTGCAATCGACCGCCCAAGCGTCGATGCGCGTGGAGCTGGATAAGGAAAAGTCGGTGCGCGTTCTCGGCGGGACGCTGTTATTCTTGATTCTCGCCCTTTATTTCTTTCCGGGCGCGATGGTCATTCTTCTGCTGATCGGGCTGATGATCGGCTTTCCGCTCGCCCTTGTCGGAATGGCGGGATATTTTCGCAAGACGTAGAGGCGGCCTTCAGGCCGAAATGGCAAAGCAAAACGCCCCGCCGTTACATCCGCGGTCGGGGCGTTTCTCGTGCCGGCGGGCGCTGCCGACTCGGAAGAAGGCTATGCGCGCCCTTCGACGGAATCAACAAAAAGAAGCGGAGCGGAGGCTCCACTGATCCCTGACGCAGGCCGCGCGGCCTATTCTTTTTGAACAAGGAATTAACAACTCATGGATGTTATCTTTTTATTCAGCAACTGTGGAGAGAGGGATGCGACGGTCGATCCGGATCCAGCGCTTCGAACGCAATATGCCGACGCGCGAGAAACGAGCGGCGATCAAGGATCGGAGCCGCTCGGGCTTGCCAGGGTGGGGGTGGGCGGCGCTCTTGACGGGAGCCGTCTTCTTCATGGCGGCGATCGCCTTCTTCAGATAGGCTCTCGGCCGCGCATTGGCGCGTTTTGGCGGCGTCTGCGTTAACGTTAACAATTCGTCTAAAAACTCGCCGTCGTTGAAACGAACTCAAGCGGAGCGCGTTGTGTTCAAGGCGGCGATAAAATCCATGGGGGGAAAATGAAATCCATTGTCTCAGCTTTCGCATTCGCGCTTCTGGCGTCGACCGCGGTCCATGCCGAGGTTTCTTGCGAAAATGACCGGATATGCGCCGACAATCAGAAATGTGTCGACGGCTATTGCAAGGACGTAGCGGCCTTCAGGACGCATGGGTCGGCGGTCCAGCGCGAGGGAGCCAGTAAAATTCCCGATAGCGCCGACTCCTTGCCCCAGGGCAGGCATCAGCAAAAGGCGCGATAGCGAGTTGCCGCCTTTAAGACGCCGCGACGTCGAAACGCTGTAGAGGCGCGGCGAGTCCATATCGCGAGCAAGCGCCGGCTCGGCCCGGAGGCGGGAGACGTCTTGCGGGCCAGCCTCGCCGTGCTATTCTCCGTCCCCGGAGAACGCAATGAAGTTGAGCTGGCTGCGCCTTATCGTCTCCGCAATGGTCGTCATCGCCGCTCTGTCAGGGGCGGCGTCCGGCTTCGCCGCGCCGTCGGCTCATAGCTGCGCGGCCATGTCCGCGGCGGATGATTGCCCGGACCATCCCGCAGACCATGCGACCGCGCCGCTTCATTGCGATTCTCTTATTTGCGGGGCGCTTCAGCTAACGCCCCACTTCGCCCTCAGGCCGACAAACATAAAGGCGGTCGGGCAAGCGCGCCTGATATTCGACGACGCGGCGTATCGCGGCTTGTCGGCGCCGCCGGATCTTCGTCCCCCCATTCTCTAAGGTTCCGTTGCCGCCCGCTCGCCGGGGCGCGCGTCTTTCGTGGACGCGTCGGCGACAGGCTTCGCTTGGCGCTTCCAGGCGACCGCGCCTTCCTCTTATCATCTCGGCCGCCCCTCCCGGGGCGAGCGCCCATCGCGCAGCGACGCTTTCGAGCGACGCGAGAGAGAAAGCGAATGCAAAAGCATTTTTCGCCGCTTGCCGGCGCGATGGCCTTCATCGCGCTAAGCATGGGCCATGCCCGCGCGGCCGTGGAGGACTATGCGTTCGAGCTGGTCCAAACCCAGACGAAAAAGGGGCAAGGCGTCGTCGACGTGCGGCTGGTCCGCAAACCGGACGGCGAGCCGGTCGGCGACGCCGTCATCTTCGCCGCCAGATTGGATATGGCGCCGGACGACATGG
The DNA here is from genome assembly GCF_054106005.1 of Methylocystis sp. S23. Lineage (NCBI taxonomy): Bacteria > Pseudomonadati > Pseudomonadota > Alphaproteobacteria > Hyphomicrobiales > Methylocystaceae > Methylocystis > Methylocystis sp. S23. The sequence goes on along the minus strand of NZ_CM134185.1, from coordinate 717,431 downwards.
AAGCGATGACGGGCGCGATCGAATTGGCGCAGAGCCCCGCGCCCGGCCTGTACCGGTTCAAGGTCGATCTGAGCGACGAGGGACGCTGGCGCATTTCCATCGCGGCGAAGATTCAGGGAGAGACCGGAACGCTCCAGGGCCGCCTGATCTTGAAGGCGACGCCATGAGGCGATTGTCTCCTCTCCTCTTCGCCGTCTCCCTCGCGGCCGGCGCCGTGGGCGCGCCTGTTTTCGCGGCGGAGCGGAGCCTGCCGGGCGCCACGGTCGAGAGCGTCGTCGCTCTGGCCGGAAGGCTCAGTCCCGAGCTTGCGGCGGCCGTCCTCGATGCGGACGCCGCGTCGCAGCGGGTGGGCGCCGCCGGGGTTCAGCCGGACCCCACGGTCACGCTGCAAGCCTGGGACGTGAACAGCCGGGGCGTCGGTCAGCGCTGGATCGGCGTCGAACAAACGTTCCGGCTATGGGGCAAGACCGAATTGGAGAAAGGCGTCGCCCAGGCGGAAGCCGACGCGGCGCGGCATCAGAGCCAGGCGTTGGAAACCGATCTCGTCGCTCGCGTGAAGACCGCCTATGCGCAATATTGCGCGGCCCAGCGCGCTTTGGAATTGTCGAAGTCGCTGAAGCGGCGCGTCGATGAGCTTCTGGAGCTGCTTCGCCTGCGCTACGGGGCAAGCTCGGTCGACCAGCAGGAGGTCGTCAAGGGCGAGCTCGAGGCGGCGAGCGCGGCCGCCGATGTGGCGCGGCGGGAAGGGGAAGCCAAATCGGCCGTCGCGCGCCTGAACGCGCTGATCGGCCGCGATGCGCGCGCGCCGCTCGCAGCCTCCAGGGGATTCCCGCCGCTGAAAGCAAAATTGACGCTTGCCGGCGTTCAGGATCTCGCGCGGTCGTCGAACCCTCAGCTTGCCGCGACGCATGCGCAGCTTCGCTCCGCCACGGGAACAAAGGAGCTGACCGACAAGAACTACTACCCGGACATTACGCTGGGCGCGACTTATGTGCAGCGGCCCGTCGGCGAGGATAGCGGCCAGTTTCTGCTCGGCTTCAAAGTGCCGCTGCAATATGAGGCGAAGGACGCCGAGCAGCGCGCGGCGAGCGCCAGTCTCGGGGCCGCGCGGGCGCGCAACGAGGCGCTTCGCATCCGGCTCGACGGAGACGTCGCCGAGGCGTGGTATCGGTTGGAGGCCGTCCGCAAGGCGATCAAGATTTTCGAACAGCGGCAATTGCCGCCCGCGCGGCTGTCGGTCGAAACGGCGCGCAGCGGCTTCGACGCCGGCGCGACGAGCCTGGCGATCCTCCTCGAATCCGAACGCCGGCTTCGCGCGGTTGAGCTGGAGCTGCTCGCCTTGAGGGTCGAGGAGCAGAGCAGATACGCCGACCTCGAACGTCTCGCGGGAGGTTCGCTATGAGCCGCGCAAAAGCCCTCGTCCTGGCGGCGCTCGTCCTGACGGCGCTCGGCGGCGCCGGCCTGTGGCTGTGGCGCGCGAAAGCTCCGGACCGCGCCCCCGCCGGGCCGCATGCGCATGCGACGGGGCCGGTCATCTATTACCGCGATCCTGACGGGCCCCGTTATTCCGCGGCGCCACGAAAGAACGCCGCGGGCAAGGATTATGTCGCCGTGCGCGCCAGCGAGGACGTCTCGTTCGAGAACAAGCCGCCGGAAGCCGCGCGGCTTCCGGCGTCCGGGCGCCGCATTCGCTACTACCGCAATCCGATGGGCCTTCCGGATACGTCGCCCGTGCCGAAGAAAGATCCGATGGGGATGGACTATGTGCCCGTCTATGAGGACGAGTCGCAGGACGTCTCGACGATCGCGATCAGCCCCGGCAAGCTGCAAAAGATGGGCGTGCGCTCGGAGCCCGTCGAGCGCCGGACTCTGACCGTTCCGGTTCGCGCGGCGGGCCGCGTGGAATTCGATCCGCGCCGGACGTCGGTCGTTTCCCTGCGCTTCGAGGGCTTCATCGAATCCGTCGAGAAGGTCGCGGAGGGGGATTATGTCCGCAAGGGCGAGCCGCTCATGCGCGTCTATGGGCCCGACCTGTCGAGCGCGGCGGCGGAATATGTCGCCGTGCTCAACGCGCATTCGGCGGCGCGGGCGGAAGGCGCGCGGCGGCGCCTCGCCAATCTCGGCCTCGACGACGCCGCCATCGCCGCCATCGCCCGCAGTCGCCGCGTCCCGCGCGTGATCCCCTGGCCCGCGCCGCGGGACGGTCATGTAGTCGAGCGAACGGCGCTGAGCGGGATGCGCGCCGCGCCGGGCGAGACGCTGTTTCGAATCGTCGACCACAGCGTCGTCTGGATTTTGGCCGACATCGCCGAGCGCGACGTCGAATCCGTGGAGCCCGGGCAGGCGGCGGTCATCCGCGCAAGGTCCTATCCGGGCCGTCCCCTCAAAGGGCGCGTCGCGCTCATTTATCCGCATCTGAACATGGAGACGCGCACGGCGCGGATCCGCATCGAACTCCCCAATCCGGAGGGGCGCCTGCTGGGCGACATGTTCGCCGATGTGGAAATCGAGACAGGCGGTAAGGAGAAGGTTCTCGCCGCGCCGGAAAGCGCCGTCATCGACGCCGGCAAGCGGCAGGTGGTGATCCTCGACAGGGGCGAGGGCCGTTTCGAGCCGCGCGAGGTCCGGATTGGCCGGCGCGGCGACGGCTATGCGGAGATTGCGAGCGGCGTCGCCGAGGGCGAAAGGGTGGTGACCGCCGCCAATTTCCTCATCGACGCCGAAAGCAATCTCAAGGCGGCGCTGCAGGCGCTCGATCATGGCGAGGCCGCGAAATGATCGGCCGTCTGATCGCCTGGTCGGCGCGCAATCTCCTGCTCGTTTTCATCGGAACCGCCTTCGCGATCGCGGCGGGCGTCTATTCGCTGCGCACCCTGCCGCTCGACGCCATTCCCGATCTCTCGGACGTGCAGGCCATCGTCTACACGGAATATCCGGGCCAGGCGCCGCAGGTGGTCGAGGATCAGGTCACCTATCCGCTGACCAGCGCCATGCTCACCTTGCCGCGCTCCAGAGTGGTGCGCGGCTTCTCCTTTTTCGGCGTCTCCTTCGTCTATGTGATTTTCGAGGACGGCGTCGACGTCTATTGGGCGCGCTCGCGCGTGCTCGAATATTTGAGCGCCGCGACCAAGCGCTTGCCGGCGGGCGCCGCGCCAGTGCTCGGACCCGACGCCACGGGCGTCGGCTGGGTCTATCAATATGCGCTCGTCGCCAAGGAGATGACCCTCGCCGAATTGCGCACGCTTCAGGATTGGACGCTCCGCTACGGGCTCGCAAGGGCCGAAGGCGTGGCGGAGGTCGCGAGCGTCGGAGGGTTCGTCCGCCAATATAATGTCATCGTCGATCCCAATCGCCTGCGCGCGCTCAACATCCCGCTCTCGCGCATTCGCGACGCCGTTCGCGCCAGCAACGCCGATGTCGGCGGCCGCACGGTCGAACTCTCGGAATTCGAATTCATCGTGCGCGGACGCGGCTATCTGAAGGGCGTCGCCGATCTTGAAAACATCGTGCTGCGCGCCGGCGGCGGAACGCCGCTCCTCCTGAAGGATGTGGCGCGCGTCGAGCTCGGCCCGGACGAACGCCGCGGCGTCGCCGAGCTCAATGGCGAAGGCGAGGTGGCGAGCGGCGTCGCGCTTCAGCGCTACGGCGCGAACGCGCTGACGGTCATCGACAATGTCAAGACGGCCTTGGCGCAGATCGCCCCGAGCCTGCCCAAGGGAGTCGAGATCGTCCCGGTCTATGATCGCTCCGAGCTCATCCATGCCGCGATCGAGACCTTGCGCAGCGCGCTGATCGAGGAAAGCGTCATCGTCGCGCTCGTTTGCGTCGTCTTTCTCCTGCATGTTCGCAGCGCGCTGGTCGCTATCGTCATGCTGCCGGTCGGCGTGCTGACGGCCTTCGCCGCGATGAAGGCGCTCGGGCTCGCCTCCAACATTATGAGCCTGGGCGGCATCGCCATCGCCATCGGCGCGATGGTCGACGCGGCCATCGTCATGATCGAGAACGCGCATAAGCGGCTGGAGCGGGCCTCGCCGGAAACTCCGCGCGTCGATGTCCTGATCGACGCGGCGACCGAGGTCGGTCCGGCGCTCTTCTTCAGCCTGCTCATCATCACGGTTTCCTTCCTGCCGATCTTCGCGCTGGAATCGCAGGAAGGCCGCCTGTTCAGCCCGCTCGCCTACACGAAGACCTTCGCCATGGCCTCGGCCGCGCTGCTGTCGGTCACGCTCGTGCCGGCGCTGATGGTCATTTTCGTGCGCGGCAAGATCGTTTCGGAGGAAAGAAACCCGGTCAATCGCGCGCTGATCTATGTCTACCGGCCGGTCATCCGCCTCGTGATGCGCGCGAAGATCCCGACGGTCCTTCTGGCGGTCGCGGCGGTCGCCTTCACGATCATGCCCGCGCGCCAGCTCGGTTCGGAATTCATGCCGGCGCTCAACGAGGGCGCGCTGCTCTACATGCCGACGACGCTGCCGGGCCTTTCCGTAACCAAGGCCGCGCAGTTGCTGCAGACGCAGGACCGGATCATCAAATCCTTTCCGGAAGTGAAATCGGCCTTCGGCAAGGCGGGCCGCGCCGCGACCGCGACCGACCCGGCGCCGCTCGAAATGTTCGAAACCGTGATCGATCTCAAGCCGAAGGAAGAATGGCGGCCGGGCGTCACGATCGACGGCCTGATCGCGGAGATGGACGCCGCGCTGCAGTTTCCCGGCGTCTCCAACGCCTGGACCATGCCGATCCGCAACCGCATCGACATGCTCGCGACCGGCATCCGGACGCCGGTCGGCGTGAAGATCATGGGGCGCGATCTTGCGCAGCTCGAAGGGCTCGCGCGCCAGGTCGAGAAGGTCGTCAAAAGCGTTCGCGGCGCCTCCTCGGCCTATGCCGAGCGCGTCATGGGCGGCTATTATCTCGATATCTCCCCCGATCGCGCCGCGCTCGCGCGTTACGGGCTGATGATCGACGACGTGCAGGCGACGATCGCCACCGCGCTTGGCGGCGAAACCGTGACCACGACGGTCGAAGGACGAGAACGCTATGGCGTGAATATCCGCTATCCGCGCGACTTCCGATCGAGCCCGCGCGCGATCGCGAGCGACGTGCTGATCCCGCTTCCCGGCGGCGGAACCATCCCGCTCGGCGAAGTCGCGAAGGTGGAGCTGGTTCGCGGGCCCACCTCGATCCGCACGGAGAACGGCCAGCTCGCGGTCTATATCTTCGTGGATATCCGGGATCGCGACATTGGCGGCTTCGTGACGGAGGCGCGGAAAGCCGTCGCCGAGGCCATCGAGTTCCCCGCCGGCTCCTATGCGGTTTGGAGCGGGCAATTCGAATATCTGGAACGCGCGCAGGCGCGCATGCGCATCGTCGTGCCGGTGACTCTCTCCATCATCTTTCTGCTGCTCTATCTGAATTTCCGCAAGGTCGCCGAGACGCTCATCGTCATGCTGTCCCTGCCATTCTCCCTTGTCGGCGGCGTCTGGCTGATGTGGCTGATGAATTTCAACATGTCCGTCGCCGTGGGCGTCGGATTCATCGCGCTTGCCGGCGTCGCGGCCGAGACCGGCGTCGTCATGCTCATCTATCTCGACGCCGCGCGGCGGGAGATCGCCGACCGATGCGCCGAGGAGGGGAGGGCCTTCACGAAGACCGACCTTCGCGAGGCCATCATGCTCGGCGCCGTAGAGCGCGTCCGTCCCAAGATGATGACGGTCTTCGCGATCATGGCCGGCCTGGTGCCGATCCTCTGGAGCACGGGCGCTGGGTCGGAGGTCATGCAGCGCATCGCCGTTCCGATGATCGGCGGCATGGTCTCCTCCACTTTGCTGACGCTCCTCGTCATTCCGGCGATTTATGCTTTGGCGAAAGGAATTGGGCTGCCGACGAACGCCGGCGCTTTTCGCGGGGGCGAAAAGGAGGAACGAGGTCTCAATCGCGTTCATCCGGGTGAGAAGTCTCTTCTTTTGGAAGAGGGGCTTCGTCCACACGGTCCGCTTCGTTAACCGTGTGACTTGCAGTCGCGGAAGGGGGGGCTTCCATGTCGGAACGAATGCATAAAAATGCATGCTGCTTCGCCATTTTGGCAAGAGCGTGGATGATCGTCCGGGCGGCGCGCCGCCTCATGTTTACCCTTTTCGTCGTCACGATCTTTGGGGGAGCGGGAGTTGCCGCTCTCGCCGCTCCAACGGGTCATCATTGCGCGGGGATGAGCGCCGGCGATTGCGTTTTCCCTCATGCTTCGGAAGGGATCGCTTCTCCGAACGATTGTTCTCCCAACCTTTGCGGCGCGGTCGCATTGCCGCCAATGTTCGCTGGGGCCATCGCCGTATACGCCGATTCGCTAAAAATGTCCGCGTTTCCTGTCAGTCCAGAAATTTTTGGACGTTCTGTCTCTCCTGGGCTCCGCCCGCCGATTCTCTAAGGATCGACCGCGGAGGCCGCCGAGTTAGCCGACTCATAAATGCGCGTCTACTCGGAGAGCTTCGAAGAGCCAAATAAGGAACCCGTGTGACCTTACACGTCGCCGGAGCCTACTATCCAAGGAGAAAAAGATGTCTAAGAGCGCACTCATCGCCGCCGCGTTCCTGCTTGCGGCAACCTTGCCGGCGATGGCTCAGAGCGAGGAACATCGCCGGCACAGCGCCATGCCGCATATCGGGGGGCATTGGCGGCACGGCCACCGAGATTGGAGCGAGTCCCAAGGACGGGGCCATGTTCATAATGTGTGCTGGGAATGGGACGCCGTGAATGGTTGGGAGTGGGTTTGCCGTTAAGGCAGACGCGCAATGATCAATAAGTAGCGAGCGCCGGCTGAACGGTTGTGCGAGCCGTTCGGCCGGCGTTCGTTTTTTCGTAAAGGCGAGTCAAGGCTGTCGCGTCGTCTAATGATACTCGCGCGTAGAACAAAACGGTGGCGTGATTCCTGGCTAGATCGCGCTGCGTTTAGGCGATTCGCCTAAACGCAGTTAACGTGATCGCCTCTAAAGGTTTAGAGCGCGCCTTTTTACGAAAAGCCAGCGCGCTCTATGCGGCGCCCGGAAAGGGCGGCGCTTCCAAAAGGCGTTTCGGCTCAATTTCCGCCTGGCGCAGCCGCAGCGAATTCGCCACCACGCTGACCGAGGATAGCGCCATGGCGGCGGCGGCGATGGTGGGCGAGAGCAGCAGGCCGAAGGCGGGATAGAGGGCGCCCGCCGCAACCGGCACGCCGGCCGCGTTATAGATGAAGGCGAAGAACAGATTCTCGCGGATATTGCGCATGGTCGCTCGGGAAAGCCGGCGGCCGCGGACGATGCCGCGCAAGTCGCCTTTCAGCAGGGTGACTCCCGCGCTCTCGATAGCGACGTCCGTGCCCGTGCCCATGGCGACGCCGACATCCGCGGCGGCGAGCGCGGGGGCGTCGTTCACGCCGTCGCCGGCCATTGCGACGATTCGGCCCGCCTGACGAAGGCGCGCGACAACCTGGCTCTTATGTTCGGGTAGAATTTCCGCCTCGACCTCCGTTATGCCAAGCCGCTTCGCGACCGCGCGCGCCGAGGTCCAATTGTCGCCCGTCAGCATGACGATTGAGACGCCATCCTCGATAAGCGACTTCAAGGCGTCCGGGGTCGTCTCCTTGATGGGGTCGGCGATCGCGATGACGCCTGCCGCCCGGCCGTCGATCGCGACGAAGATCGCCGTCGCTCCGTCCTGGCGAAGGCGCTCGGCCTCGTCCTCCAGAGGCCCGGGATCGATTCCGAGCTCCTCGAGAAAGCGCCGATTGCCGATTGCGACGAAGCGCGCGTCGATACGCCCGGTTACGCCCTTTCCGACGGGCGAGTCGAACTCCGCGGCCTCGGCGAGAGGCAGGCTTCTTTCGAGCGCCGCCTGGACGATCGCGACCGCCAGAGGATGCTCGCTCGCGCGCTCGAGGCTTGCGGCGACGCCCAGAAGCTCATTCTCCGAGAGGCCGGCCGCGGGACGTATCGCCGTGACGCGCGGCTTGCCTTCCGTCAGAGTCCCGGTCTTGTCGACGACGAGAGTGTCGACCTTCTCGAAGCGCTCCAGTGCCTCGGCGTTCTTGATGAGCACGCCGGACTGCGCGCCGCGTCCCACGCCCACCATGACGGACATGGGCGTCGCGAGGCCGAGCGCGCAGGGGCAGGCGATGATGAGCACGGACACCGCCGCGATGAGGCCATAGCTCATGCGAGGTTCGGGCCCCCAGATCGCCCAGGCGGCGAAGGCGAGGAGCGCCACGAGAATGACGAGCGGGACGAACCAGCCCGAAACCTGATCGGCGAGGCGCTGGATGGGCGCGCGGCTTCGCTGCGCCGAAGCGACCATGTCGACGATGCGCGAAAGCATCGTGTCCTTGCCGACCTTCTCGGCGCGCATCACGAAGCTTCCGGTCTGGTTGAGCGCGCCGCCGATGACCGCGTCTCCGACGCTCTTGGAGACCGGCATGGACTCGCCCGTGACCAATGATTCATCGACGGCGCTGCGGCCCTCGACAAGCACGCCGTCGACGGGAACCTTCTCGCCGGGACGCACCCTTAGCCGATCGCCGACATGCACTTGGTCGAGCGCGACCTCTTCATCCGTCCCATCTTCCTTGACCCGCTTCGCCGTGACGGGAGCGAGATCGAGAAGGGCGCGAATGGCGCCGCCCGTCTGCTCTCTCGCGCGAAGTTCGAGAACCTGCCCCAGAAGCACGAGCACGGTGATGACCGCCGCCGCTTCGAAATAGATCGGCACGGCGTTCCCGGCGGCTCGGAAGGTCGGAGGAAAGATCGAGGGCGCCAGAGTGGCGACGACGCTGTAAACCCACGCCACGCCCGTGCCCATGGCGATCAGCGTGAACATGTTGAGATTGCGCGTGGCGAGCGACTGCGCGCCCCGAACGAAGAACGGCCAGCCGGCCCAAAGCACCACGGGGGTCGCGAGCGCGAATTGCGCCCAGGTCGAAATATTGGACGGAAGGAGATGATGGAGATTGAAGAAATGTCCGCCCATCTCCAGCGCGAAGACAGGGATTGTGAGGGCGAGGCCGACCCAGAAGCGCCGCGTCATATCCGCGAGCTCGGCGCTTGGCTGCGAATCGGCGGAGGCGACGGCCGGCTCGAGAGCCATTCCGCAGATCGGGCAATTTCCGGGCCCCGTCTGGCGGATTTGCGGATGCATGGGGCATGTGTAGATCACGCCCTCGGATGCGTCGAGAGAAGGAGGACGCGTCTCCGCGCCGGCGACTTGCGGCGCGGGCGCCCGAAGATGTTCATGCCTCGCGGCGGGGCTCCCAGCAGGGTGATGATGATGTTCGTGGCTCACGCAATCCCCTCCGTTGGCGAAACGAAAAAGCGGGCTCTTTCAGCCAGCCTGATCTTACGCGTCATCGGCCGCTTTGCGCGCGGACGGCCGCGGCGCGTCAAAAGCCGCCGCTAAACCATAAAGCCTCTGGAAAGCAGGAGCGAGGCGCCGAGCAGGCTCGGCCTCCATAGTCGCCGTACAAAGGGAAGATTGAAAGAAGGCTTTGAACGGACGCGCGGAAGCGCCCGCGAGGTTGAGCCTCGCTCACGGGATTCGCTGCCGCCTCGCTTGACAAAGCGGCTTTCACGCCGAGTTGGCCCCAAATCTCGACATGACGTCGAATCGCTGGCTTTGGCGCCGCGGGAGTCGATCGCTCCGGCGCGGGCCATTGCGAGATTTTTATCGGGAGGAAGGCATGGCCTCGAATCGGATCAAAACTTTGGCTCTGGCGGCGGCCGTCGTGACTTGCGCGGGCGTCGGCTATTCGAGCGTCGCCGAGGCGCATCACCGGACGGCGCGGCATTATGGCTGGCATTCCGGCTGGCACAGGGACTGGCATAATCACCGCAGGGTCCATTACGGATATATGAGGCCGGCGACATACGCATATGGCGGCTACCCGGCCTATGGTTGCGCGACGCCGGGCTATTACGGCTATGCCGGCGACGGCGGATTGTTCGGCATGGGATTCGATGGCGGCGGCTTGTTGGGATTGGGACTTGGACCGCTCTAAGCCCGTCCCGGAAGCGAAGGAACAAAACGCCCCGCGCTTACGCCCGGCGTCGGGGCGTTCATCCTGTTGGAGCTGATCATGGCGCGCTCTGTCGCGCCCTCCGGATCGCTCCCGTGGAGCGGCGCGCGAATGAATGGCGTGCCCGTCAATCGGCCGCCGAAAAAGACCGAACATGCGCTTTTGTGCTTGGCAAAAGCGCAAACATATTGTCTATATATCTTGTCTATATAACGATGTGGCGCGGCGCAGCGCTCGCAAGACGGAGATGATCGATGGCTGAATCGCATTTGGAGCAACTCCGCATGTCAAGCCGGCGGACACGCCCCAGGGCGCCCTTGCAGCCGAGGAGCATCCCGATGTTTTCTCCCGCGCCGTTTCTCTGGAAGACGCCGCGGTTCTGATCCATGTGCGGTTCAGGCCCGATGGGACGGTTTGGGAAATCGCGGAATGTCCCGAGGGCCTGGCCAAGGATGAATGGTTCAAGAAGCTCTGCGCTCGGGTCGGCGACAAATATCAGGCGCGTTGCGGCGGGCGCGGGATGTTCCGCATCTCTCTTGCGCAATTGGAGGCGCTGAGAGCCCCGAAAGCTCATTAAAATTCGGCGGCGGCGAAGCTTTCCAATCGGCCCGGCGCTCATCCGGGCGCGACCGCGTCGAAAAGCGCCGCCGCCTCTTCATAGCTGAAATCCGGGAGCAACGCCGGCGCGAGCGGATCATCGCCTTGCAGCCAGGCCTCGATCGTGCGCGGAGCCTTGAGAGTCAGGTCGAGCGCCAGCGTGACCTCGTACAGGCCCCAGGCCAGCTTCGCCTCGCGCAGCGCATTCATGAGCGCGTTTTGCACGAGGCTGCGCACCACGAGATGGGGCTCCGATATCGCGGCGTCTTCTCCGCCGCCCTCGGCGGCGGAAACGCACGCCTGCCGGTCGAAGGCGGCGTGCCCGCGGCATGCGAGAGGCCTGAGCCGATAAGCGAGGCAGAGCCCTTTTTCGATAAAGGAACAGTCGCGCCTTTCGGCCATGCGGTCGAGTTCGCCGAGGCCGCCGACAGACCGGGCCGCTTCGCCGATGCGCCGGGACAGCATTATTCCCTGCGCTTCGAACGCCGCCGCATTGTGAGACACGAAGCGCGCCAGCAAGAAGATTTCAGGCGCCGTCGCAACGACTCGCAGGCGGCAGCAGGCCGCGCACTCTCCTTGGCATGCGATCGCCGGCGCCCCCTCGGTCTGGTTGGCGACGTTCTTCTCGAAAAGGTCGAAGGCTTGCGCGCAGAGGCCGCCGACGAGCGCGGCCTGGCCGCGGCGCGCGACGATCATGTCGCCGAATGCGCGGCTCGTCGCGCGAAAAAAGAAGGCCGGCCCGTCTTCGCGCATTGTCCTCTACCTCCCGGATTGTCCGACTATTGAGCGTTTCGGCGCGGCGCGATGTTTTTTGCGCGAGGCCCCGCGCGGATTTCGCGGATGGCGGCGCGCCAAAGAAAAGCGAGCGCAATTTTCGCATATTGCGAATAGAAGCGCGACGCTATACCGGAATCGCAGATCATGCCGCGATAGCGCGGACCGCTTAATTTCAATTTCTTCCTGCTCGCGAAAGGCGCGCCCATGGCCAACACGACGGAGGAGCTCGAGGCGCTCCTCATGCAGCGGTCGCTGACCGACTCGCAGCTTCTCTCCGCGGCGGAGGCGGCGGCGGACTTCCGGATCCTTCCGGACGCGACGGTGGTCAAGATCGGCGGGCAGAGCGTCATCGATCGCGGCCGCGCGGCCGTCTATCCGCTCGTCGACGAGATCGTCGAGGCCCGAAAGGCCCATAAGCTGCTGATCGGGACCGGCGCGGGCACGAGGGCGCGGCACCTCTATTCGATTGCGGCGGGGCTCGGCTTGCCGGCGGGCGTGCTCTCGCAGCTCGGCGCCTCGGTCGCCGATCAGAACGCCGCGATGCTGGGCCAGCTCCTCGCGAAATACGGGATCTCCGCCGTCGACGGGGCGGCCCTCTCGGCGGTCCCGCTCTATCTCGCCGAGGTCAACGCCGTCGTCTTCAGCGGCATGCCGCCTTATAATCTCTGGATGCGCCCCGCCCAGGAGGGCGTCATTCCGCCCTACCGCACCGACGCCGGATGCTTCCTCCTCGCCGAGCAGTTCGGCTGCAAGGCGATGATCTATGTAAAGGACGAGGACGGCCTCTTCACCGCGAATCCGAAAACCGCGAAGGACGCCAAATTCATCCCCAAAATCTCGGTGGACGAGATGAAGGCGCGGGGGCTGCACGATTCGATCCTCGAGTTCCCGGCGCTCGATCTGCTCAAGGCGGCGCGCCACGTCCGCCAGGTGCAGGTCGTGAACGGCCTTGTCCCGGGCAATCTGACCCGCGCGCTCGCCGGCGAACATGTCGGCACCATCGTCACCGCGAGCTAGAGAGTCGTCATGACCGACACCGCCAACAGCATCAAGCACGTCGCCTCGCCGCTCGCGCGCCAGACCCTTCTCGACAGCGAGCTGACCCGGCCCGTCGCCGGCGGCCGCCCGATCCGCCTCCTTCCCTGGCTGCAGGTCGTGAAGATCGGCGGCCGCTCCATCATGGATCGCGGCCGCGACGCGATCCTGCCGATCGTGGAGGAGATTCGGAAGCTCCTGCCCGAGCACCGCATGCTCATTCTGACCGGCGCCGGCGTGCGCGCCCGCCATCTCTACGGCGTCGGACTCGATCTCGGCCTGCCCGTGGGATCGCTGGCCCCGCTCGCCGCGAGCGAGGCCGGCCAGAACGGCCACATTCTCGCATCGCTGCTCGCGCCGGAGGGCGTCTCCTATGTCGAGCACCCGACCATTGCGAGCCAGCTCGCCATCCATCTCACCGCGGCCCGCGCGGTCGTGGGGAGCGGCTTTCCGCCTTATCATCACCATGAGTTCCCGACATCGCGCATTCCGCCTCACCGGGCCGACACGGGCGCCTTCCTGCTCGCCGACGCGCTCGGAGCGGCCGGACTGACGATCGTGGAGGACGTGGATGGGGTATATACGAACGATCCCAGGGGCCCTCACGGGGAAGAAGCGCAATTGCTCGGCGAGACGAGCGCCGCCGACCTCGCGAAGCTTGAAGGGACGCTGCCCTTCGACCGCGCGCTCCTCGAAGTGATGGCGACCGCGCGCCATCTCGAGCGCGTGCAGCTCGTGAACGGACTCGCGCCGGGCCGGCTCACCGCCGCGTTGCGCGGCGAGCATGTCGGGACGATCATCCGCACCGGCGCGCGCCCCGCCTGAGCGCGCGCTCTCCGGCGGCGGAAGGCGCGCCGGCGCGAGGATATGGAAGGGCGGCATCATGGAAACGCCGCCCTTTCCTACTGCGCGGGCGATCAGAAGGTCGCCTTCACGGCGAGATACATGCTGCGTCCGGGCTCGGGATAGCCATCGACGAGCGAGTAGAGCTGATCGAAAAGATTGCGGACGCCCGCGGTGACCTTGACGTTGTTCGTCACCTGATAGTCGGCGTTGAAGTTGGTCAGGAAATAGGCGCCCGTGCGGTAATACCATTGCCCGTTGGTGATGGACGTCCAGCGCGCGCTCGCCATTTCGATGCTGGGCGTGAGGGTGACTTCCGGAATCGGTCGATAGCCGGCATAGAGGAACAGCTTGATGTCCGGCACGCCGATGGGCTGGAAATTGGGGATATAGGGCGCATTGACCTTCCGGTGCATGACCGTCAGATTGCCGCCGAGCGAGAAATCGTCGCGCGGCTGGTAGTCGGCCGAGACCTCCGCGCCGGCGAAGCGGCCGTCGCCGACATTTTGCGACTGCGTGACGTTCGGTCCGAAAGCCGGAACCGGGACGTTCTGAATCAGGTTCTGAACGAAGCTATAGAAGAGATCGACGGAGACGCGCGCATTGGTCGCGAACTGGCTCGACCAGCCGAGATCGTAGTTGAGCGCCCGTTCCGGCTGGAGGCCGGGATTGGAGGTCGCCCCGCCGAAGCGCGTGCTGAAGCGCTCGAAGAGCGTCGGATAGCGGACACGGTCCGAGACGTTGAAATAGAGGCGGTCGCCGTCCTTCTCATTATAGCGCCAGATGATCGCGCCCTGATAGTTCGGCGCGCTCATGTCCTGCGGCGTGTAATTGACGACGCCCTGCGGAAGCGCGAAGCCCTGCGCCTGCCGCAGGTGACGCCAGTCATAGCTGAAGCCGCCGACGACATCGACATTCTTCAGCGGATGGAGCGTGTTCTCCACTGCGACCGAATAAGTGTCCTCCATGCTCGCGATCACTGGCTGTGACGAGCAGGGGATGTTGGGGCGGCAGCCCGCGCGCGTGTTCTGGTAATTCACGCCATAACTGTTCTGCCACTCGGTATGCGTATCGAGCCGGTAGAAGAAGAGGCCCTTCAGCGTGTCGATGTCGCCGAAGCTCGTTCCCGCCTCCACCTCGGCGCCGAGCGCGTAATCGGAATATTTGCTGTCGAAGGATTTCGGCAGCGACTGGACGTTGTAGCCGGGATCGTCCCAGGAGGAGAGCGCGTTCTCGAACTTGCTCCAATAACCGCGCGTCTTGACATAGGACGCGTCGCCGAGCGCGGTCTTCGAGAGGAAATACAGATTCTGCACCCGCCAATAGGGCCATTTCCAATAGCGCTGCGAGGCGACGGGGTCGTAGACATGCAGAGGCGCGCCCTTCACGCCGTCCTGGCGCGTGAAAGTGAACGAATATTCGTCCGTGTTGTTCGGCGTGACGCCGACCTTGGCGTTGACGCTGTAGTCCTGCGTATAGGTCTGGCCGCGGAAGCCCCAGCCCTGGTTCGGCATCGCCACATAACTCGCGGGCAGAAGCCATCCGTCGAATTTTTGCCAGGCGCCGCTGAGCTGAGCGTAGTAAAAATCCTTCTTCGCGCCGACGACGCCATAATTGCGCACGCCCTGATAGGTTCCGTCGCGCCCGAGCTCGAGACGGCTGCGGAATTCGGCTTCGATCTCGCGAGACGGCTTGCGGGAGACCATGTTGATCTGGCCGCCCATGCCGCCGGGGCCGTCGAGCACCGAGACATAGCCCTTGGCGATCTGCACTTCGGCGATGTCGGGCGTGAGGAAGCGCGCGAAATCGAGGCGGTTGTCGACCGGCAGATAGACGCGGACGCCGTCGATCGTCATCGGAACCTGCCAGCGATCAAAGCCGCGGACATAGATATTTTGTTCGTTGCGCGAGCCGCCGGTCGTCTGGGCGTTGACGCCGGGCGCGATATTGATGGAGCGGTCGAGCGTCTCGCGGGCGAAAGTCTCCATCTGCCTGTTGGTGACCGTGTAGCCGCCAAAGGCGTCCGTATGCTGCTTCGGCGTCGGCGCATTATCCGTTTCCCCCGCCGGCGGAGGAGCCGACCCGCCGCCGGCGGGCGCGGCCGGGGCGGGTTGCGCGATCTTTGTCGGCGTCGCGAGGCGACGTTCGCCGACCTTGATCTGGCCGAGCTCGAAGGCCTTGGGCGCGCGGACCTCGATCGGCGGCAGCGGCGTCTGCGCGGCGAGCGGAAGCGTGCAAGCGAGCAGGACGCCGCTCGATAGAGCGGTCGAATGGAGAGCTTTGGTCATCATGGTCCCCCAGCGGTCATAGAGAATTCAGAAAGGCGACGAGCGCGGCGCGCTCCTGTTTCGGCAGTTTGCGAAAGGCGTCCGCCGATGATTGCGCTTCGCCGCCGTGCCAAAGGATCGCTTCGTCGAGCGTTCGGGCGCGGGCGTCGTGCAGATAGTTCGCGCCGTCGCCGCCTTTGCCGGCGAGGCCGAGCCCCCAGAGCGGCGGCGTTCGCCAGTCGCGGGGACCCGCGTCGAAATCGGCGCGGCCGTCGGCGAGGTCCTCGCCCATGTCGTGCAGCAGCAGGTCGGTATAGGGGTGAATTTCGAGGCCGCTCAATTCGGGGAGCGCGGGAAAAGCGCCGAGGCGCATCGTGTCGCGATGGCAATCCGCGCAGCCGAGCGCCTTGAATTGCGCCTCACCCGAGACGACGATCGGATCGTCGGCGTTGCGTCTCGCGGGGACCGCCAGCCAGCGAATATAATCGACTGTCGCGCCGAGCTGCGCGTCGGAGAGATCCGCTTTCGCCGAACCGGCCTCGCGGCAAGCCTTCTGGTCCGGCGCGCAATTCTCGTTCGGAAAAAGCGACGACGTGACGCCGATGTCCTCCGCGAAGGCGTTGGCGATTTGCTGATCGAGGCTCGGCTGGTTGGCCTTGAGCCCGAAGCGGCCGAGCGTGCGCGCGCCGGCCCGCATGTTCCAGACGTAATTCGGCTTGCCCTTGCCGGAGAGGATCTCGCTCTCCGGCACGGCCTCCAGCAAGCCGAGGCCGAAGACCGGCGGCGCGTTCCGCAACGACATGCGCGTCGCGTCGCCCAGTTCGCCATAGGCGAGATTGCGCAACGCCGGCGCCGGGCGGCGCAGCGCCGCGCGCTCGCCGTCGGCGAAAGCGCGTTCGACGTCCTCATAGGCGATGACGGCCTGACCTTCGCCAGCGACGCCGGGGACGCCCTCGGGATTGAGCTGAGCGCCGTATGCGGGATGGGCGCGCGGTCCGCCATGCGCGTCGGCTCCCTCGACGCTCAGCCTCGCCACCATGTGACGCGCGAGGCCGTTTTCCGGATCGGGGGCCGCTCCGCGTCCATTCTTCACATGGCAAGCGATACAGGAAAGCCGATTATAGAGCGGCCCAAGGCCGATAAGATCAGGGTGGTCGGCGGAGGGACCGATGAGCCACGCCTGCCGAAACAGGCCGGCGCCGCGACGGAAGATCGCCGATTGCGTCGCGTCGAGGCCGCCGAGGGGCCGCGAGAAGGCCTCGGTCTCGGGCGCCGCCGCCTCGTAGCGCGCGGCGCCGAGCGACAGGAGGGCGGCGAGGGCCGCGGCCGCGCGCTTCACCGCCCCGCTCCAATTTTTTCGAGAATGTCCCACGCCCTGCCGCGCGCCGCGGCGATCGCCTCGCGCCATTGCGCGACGAGGCCGGGATCGACGGCGTCGCGGTTGGCGAAACGGTCGAGGAAGGATATGTCGCGCGCCTCGATGGAGGAGACGGGGACGTAGCTCGCGAGCCGGCGGGCTTCGGCCAGCGCCTCGGCGTTCCGACCGGCCTTCCCCTCCATCTTCTCGGCGAGATGGATGGCGCGCCAAAGCGCGGCGTTTTCGGCGTGGTTTTCGACGATCGCCAGATCGAAGAGAAGAACGAGGAGCGGCGGCCGGCGCCGGCCAATCTCGAAGTCATAATCGAGGATGACGCCGCTCGGCAGCTTGAAAGGATCGACGAGAGCCGCGGGCGCGCCCTCATAGGCGTCGGGCCGCGCCGGATGGCGCATGCTGTCTCGCTCCACCATCAGCTTCTGGCCCTCCTTGGAGAGGGCGAAGTCGATGAAAGCCTGCGCGGCGGCCGGGCGCTTCGTCGAAACCGTCATGGCGATATGCGCCGGTAGAAAGGCCGTGCGCTCGGGATAGATCATCTCGACCGGCGCGCCATTCGCCTTCGCGCTCGCCGCGAAGAAATCGATGGTCAGGCCGAAGACGGCCTTGCCTTCCCGCACCTGCGCGGTCGGTAGGGCCCCCTGATCGAGAAGGACGGCCTCGCCCGCCATCTCGCCGAGCGCGGCCCAGCCGGCGTCCCACCCCTCGCTTTGCAGGAGAATGTCGTAGAGCGCGGGAGAGAAGCCGACCTTGGCGGGGATCGGCATCGCCAGGCGGCGGGCATGGTCGGGATCGGCGAGATCGCCCCAGCGCTTCGGAGCCGCGAGCTTCTCCGCCGCCGCGAGCGGCGCGTTCATCGCCACCCCGTAGCCCGCTATGTCATAGGCCTCGAAGCGGCCCGAGGGGTCCGAAATCTGATGGCCGGCGAGCTTGCCGGGCAGGACGGCGCGATCGACCTCGATCCCGCGGAACGCGCCGCGCTCTTTCAGGACCGAGAAATTCGAAAGCGACGGCGCCCAATAGACGTCGGCGCCGCCCTGATCCGGCTTGCTGAGCTCGGCGAGCGCGTCCCGCGATTGCTTCCAGACATATTGTACGTGAACGCCTGGATTGCGTTTCTCGAATTCCCGCTCGTAGCGGGTCGTCAGCTCCTCGGGGAAGCTGGTGACGACGATGATTTTTGTGTCGTCCGCCCACGCTTCCCGGATATTTGGAGGCCCGAGCGACGCCCAGGCGGCGGAGAGGAGCGCGGCGAAGGGAAGCGCCGCGGGTCGGATGCGAGTCGATATGAGTTTTGTGTACATAACGTAAAAATAAAATTAGACTCGCATATACTGTCAATTACAGCTACGCTCAAAAAACGGTCATATAGCCGTAATGCAAGGCTGTTTCGCCAATAAGCTTGGCTGTGTTGCGACGGCGCAACACTCTATATGGATATTCTATATAGCGATTGGTCGGGTCGGCGCTCGCAGCCGACGGCTCCGCCGGGCGCGAAGCGGGCCGTCAGTCGGAGGCGAGGATGACGTTTTCGGGCGCGAAGCGGGCCGTCACCTGGCTTCCTTCATCGACGCGCATGGCCTCCACGGCCGTTCTGGGCAGGACCGCCGTCATCGTCTTTCCCGCCCCGATATCGATCAGCAATTCGCAGTTGCGCTCGGCGTCGGTGCGGCGCGTGACGACTCCCCGCAAAAGGTTGCGGGGGTCCGTCCGCGTCTGATCGGCGCCGATCAGTTCGACGAAGGAGGATTTCACCAGGGCGATCACCTTGCGCCCCGGGCGCAGGTCCAGATCCCGCGCGGCGTCGTTGGTGATGATCGAGTGGAGCGTGTGCTCGCCGGAAATCTGCAGCGTCACTTCGACGTCGACCGGCCATTTCCTGACCGAGACGACCTCGGCTCGAAAGACGTTGCGCGCGGAGATGCGGAGCCCGACGCCCCAAAGCAGGAAATCCTCGGAACCGTCCAGCCCTTCCTCGGCGATCAGCGACGACATGCGCGACAATCTGTCTTCCAGCCGATGGAAAGTCTCGATCAGCTTCCGTCCCTCCTGGGTGACTTCGGCGCCGCCGCCGCTTTTCCCGCCGGCCTTTGTGACGAAGGCGGGGCTGGGAAGAAGATTATTGATGGCCGTTACGGCGTCCCAGGCGGCCTTGTAGCTGAAGCCCACCGCCTTGGCCGCCTTGGAGATGCTGCCATGTTCGGCGACGGCTTCGAGAACTTTGATCCGGTCGCGGCCGATAAGCAGCTTGCCGTCGCTTCGAAGCGCCAGAAGGGCGTCGATCTTTTTCGATGGCGGCATTAGGGGGCGTCCGGCTCAATTCCGAGGCTCCTCTCATTGTGCCGTTTCGGCGAAAAAGTCAAAAACGCCGGCGGGCGTCGACTGTTGCAGGCTCATGCTTAGTGGCGATTCGACTCTTTTCCGATCCGCTCCCGCTGGGATCGCCACCATGCGGTCAGCGCCTCGACATGTGCGTCGACGCATTCCGAGAGTTCGCCGGCGAAGCGGTTCCAATCCTCGGCGAGCGGCGGCGAGACCGCCGTAATGACGGGAATGTCCGCGAGCATGGCGGCGCGGAAGGCGTCGCAAAAGCCGCTGCGGGCCGCTTCGAGCTTGCCGAATTTGCTCAATATCACCACATCCACGCCGCGCTCGATCGCGTCCTCGATCAATCCGCAGGCGAGCGCGAGCCCGCCCGGATCGAGGTTGCAGGCCGCCGAGCCCGCGCCAAGTTTTTGGGAAATCGGGAAGGTTTCGCCCGAGACGAGATCCTGGACGCCGAGGCTCTTGCAGCGGCTTTCCTCGCCGCAGCGAGAGACTTCCACGACGCCGGCGACGCGCAGTCCCTCCTGCCGCAATTGTTGCGCGAAGATCGAAAGCGTGCGCTGGCTCGCCGAGCTCGATCCGCCTCGCAGGGCGGCGATACGCTTTGTGGGATGGCTCACGCGACCTCCGTTTTTCAGTGAAACGACGATTGCGCCATGACGGCCAAGCGGTGCGCGGGCGTCCTTTCGATCGCCGCGACGACCGCTGCGGCGATCGCCTGGCCGCGCTCGTCGGTTCCGATCCAGCGGGCGTTGCGCCCGCGCGGATCGATCTCGACGAGCTTCACGCCCGGGGGCGCGACGGCTCCGTCGCGCGCAATTCCCCGGAGATAGCCGTCCATCGGCGCCCGGACCGGCAGGCCGTCCAGATAGCCGACGACAAATCCCCTGAAAACGAGCGCTCCGACATCGAGCGGCGTGCGCCAGGTTCCTTGCCGGGCGGAATAGACGAAGCGCTCCTTTCCCGCGCCGCCGAGATCGCGCGCGACGCCGTCGGCAAGCAGCGTCTCGCCCGCTTCCAGGAGATCGCCGGTCTTCGCCGGATGGGTTTCGATCGCAATGTCGCAGTTCCGGTGGACCGCAAACCTTGGTCCGATCCCGATAGCGAGTCGCGCGACGCCGCGCAGATCGGGCGTAACGCAATGCTTCTGCATCCTGGCGTCAACGATGATGGTGGGCGAACGGAGCGGGATAAGGTCGGTCAACTGCAGATGGGTCACGGCCACCTGGCCCGGCTTGCCCGCCGCGTCGATGATCTCGAGCGCGCTGTCGGCGCGCCGTCCGGTGATCCCGTCCACCTCGGCCCGGTCGTCGAACAGCGCGTCGTGAAAGGCCATGCCCCGGCGGATGACCGGCGGAAAGGGATCGTGGCTCAGGACGACCCGGAACCGCTCCCAGCTCAGGCGAACCGCGATCGCGGAGGCGATCTCATTCGTGCCCAGGATGATTGCATAAGGATCGGTCCGATCCGAGAGAAAGCGCGGGTAGCGATCGTCCATGGCTGAGCCCCCTTTTCGAGGCTGCGCAGCAAGGAATGGGCCAACGAACTTTATTGTAGATATATAGCGATTCCGCCGGACCGCCGATCGGGCGAAATCCGGACCGACGTTGCTTCCCGTGCAAATTGTCGGCAAGCGGACGCTCCCTGTCGACCGCTACGTCCCGCCATGACCGGCGCCGGGGCGCGGAAAGAGAGGAGGCCCTTTCATATGGGCTTCCGCCGGATCGCTTTGCGACGAGGCTCGCGGCGTCCTTGTGAGCTAAAGGCGAAGCAATTCGGAACGACTGAGAAACGGCTCCTGGAGCTTCGTCGCGGCGCGCGAGTGAATCAAACGGGCGCGCTTCAAGCAAGAAGAGGCGCTTCGGCTGAAGGCCAAATTCGGCGCAGCGGCGGCGGTTCGAAGCAATGAGCAGCACGAAAAAGCGAATATCGATATGTATTTAAAAAATATAATTATCCTACTTCTTTGGTAATTTATAGCATCGCTAGACCTATTTTGCATTCATTTTGCCGATGTTAAATCAATTCCGTCGCGAGCTATGTTAATTCTGAAAGCAAATAGGCTTATTTGCGGGGTCGCCTTGATCGTCGAATACGTTCGAGTCATTCATCCATTTGGGCGCCGCCGAGCCCATGGGCTGGCGGAATCTCGAAGAATGGTCGGGAAAACGAACAAGGATTTGAGCCATGCCGCTTATCAAGGAAACCGATTACGGCACGCCGGCGTCGCGGTCTCAGAATCTCGTCACGCTGACGATCGACGGCAGGAGCGTCACGGTCCCCGAGGGCACGTCGATCATGCGGGCGGCGATGGAGATC
This sequence comes from Methylocystis sp. S23, assembly GCF_054106005.1. NCBI lineage: Bacteria > Pseudomonadati > Pseudomonadota > Alphaproteobacteria > Hyphomicrobiales > Methylocystaceae > Methylocystis > Methylocystis sp. S23. Next base: position 695,863 of record NZ_CM134185.1, on the reverse strand, counting down.
GGCGTGGAGATCCCGAAGCTCTGCGCCACGGACAATATCAAGTCCTTCGGCTCCTGCCGGCTCTGCGTCGTCGAGATCGAGGGCCGCAACGGCGCGCCCGCCTCCTGCACGACGCCCGTCGCGCCGGGGATTGCGGTGAAGACGCTGACGCCCCGCATCGACGCCATAAGGCGCGGTATCATGGAGCTGTATATCTCCGATCATCCCCTCGACTGCCTCACCTGCGCGGCGAATGGCGATTGCGAGTTGCAGGCGATGGCCGGCGCGGTGGGCTTGCGCGAGGTGCGCTACGGCTTCGACGGCAAGAACCATGTCTTCGCGCGCAATGATGGCAAGCACAACGAAGAATGGCTGCCGAAGGATCAGAGCAATCCCTATTTCACCTACGACCCTTCCAAATGCATTGTCTGCAATCGCTGCGTCCGCGCCTGTTCCGAGGTGCAGGGGCAGTTCGCGCTGACGATCGAGGGGCGGGGTTTCGACTCGCGCGTCTCGCCGGGCGCGCATGAAGCCTTTATGGAGTCGGAATGCGTTTCCTGCGGCGCCTGCGTGCAGGCCTGCCCGACCGCGACGCTCGTCGAAAATTCCGTCATCGCCATTGGCCAGCCCGAACATTCCGAAGTGACGACCTGCGCCTATTGCGGCGTCGGCTGCGCCTTCAAGGCGGAAATGCGTGGCGAGGAGATCGTTCGCATGGTCCCCTGGAAGGACGGCAAGGCCAATCACGGCCATAGCTGCATCAAGGGCCGTTTCGCCTATGGCTATGCGCTGCATCGCGACCGCGTTCTCTCGCCGATGATCCGCGAGAAGATCACCGATCCCTGGCGCGAGGTGAGCTGGGAGGAGGCGATTGACTACGCCGCTTCGCAGTTCAAGCGCATTCAGGAAAAATACGGCCGCCTCGCGGTCGGCGGGATCACCTCCTCGCGCTGCACCTGCGAGGAGACCTCTCTCATGCAGAAGATCATCCGCAGCGGCTTCGGCAACAATAATGTCGACACCTGCGCGCGCGTCTGCCACTCGCCGACGGGCTACGGATTGAGCCAGGCTTTTGGAACGTCCGCCGGCACGCAGGATTTCGACTCGGTCGAGGACGCCGACGTCGTCCTGATCATCGGCTGCAATCCGACCGACGCGCATCCCGTCGTCGGCTCGCAGATCAAGAAGCGGCTGCGCGAGGGCGCGAAGCTCATCGTCGTCGATCCGCGCCGCACCGAGCTGGTGCGCACGCCGCATATCGAGGCGGCTTACCATCTGCCGCTGAGGCCCGGGACCAATGTCGCGATCGTTACGGCGCTGGCGCATGTGATCGTCACGGAGGGCCTCGCCGACGAGGACTTTGTGCGCGCCCGCTGCGACTGGGACGAATATCAGGATTGGGCGGCCTTCGTTTCGGAAGCGCGCAACAGCCCCGAGGCGGTCGAGCAATATACGGGCGTGCCGGCGCATCTCGTGCGCGGCGCGGCGCGGCTCTACGCCACGGGCGGAAACGCCACGATTTATTACGGCCTCGGCGTCACCGAGCATTCGCAGGGCTCGACGACCGTGATGGCCATCGCCAATCTCGCCATGGCGACCGGCAATCTCGGCCGCAAGGGCGTCGGCGTGAACCCGCTGCGCGGGCAGAACAATGTGCAGGGCTCCTGCGACATGGGCTCCTTCCCGCACGAATATCCGGGCTATCGCCATGTCTCGACCGACGAGACGCGCCAACTCTTCGAGAAAGCCTGGGGCGTGACGCTCGATCCCGAGCCCGGCCTGCGCATCCCCAACATGTTCGACGCGGCGGTCGAGGGGCGCTTCAAGGGGCTCTACGTCCAGGGCGAGGACATTCTGCAATCCGATCCCGACATCAAGCATGTCTCAGCCGGCCTCGGCGCGCTCGACTGCCTGATCGTGCAGGATCTCTTCCTCAACGAGACGGCCAATTACGCCCATGTCTTCCTGCCGGGCGCGAGCTTCCTCGAAAAGGACGGCGTCTTTATCAACGCCGAGCGCCGCGTGCAGCGCGTGCGCAAGGTGATGCGCCCCAAGGCCGGCTATGCTGACTGGCAGGCGACGCAAATGCTCGCCAACGCCATGGGCTGCGACTGGGACTATAAGCATCCGAGCGAGATATGGGCGGAGATGGCGAGCCTGACGCCACCTTTCGCGGGCATCTCCTATGAGAAGCTCGACGAGGTCGGCTCCGTGCAATGGCCCTGCAATGACGCGGCCCCGGAAGGCATGCCGATCATGCATATTGACGGCTTCGCGCGCGGCAAGGGCAAATTCGTGATCACCGAATATGTGCCGACCGACGAGCGAACCGGCCCGCGCTTCCCGCTGCTGCTGACGACGGGACGCATCCTGTCGCAATATAATGTCGGCGCGCAGACGCGGCGCACCGAGAACAGCCAGTGGCATCCCGAAGACGTGCTGGAATCCATCCGCATGACGCCGAGCTGCGCGGCGTGCGCGACGGCGACTGGGTGCGCGTGCAGAGCCGCGCGGGCGAGACGACGCTGCACGCCAAGATCACCGACCGCGTGGCGCCGGGCGTCGTCTACACGACCTTCCATCACCCGCTCTGCCAGACGAACGTGGTCACGACGGACAATTCCGACTGGGCGACCAACTGCCCCGAATACAAGGTGACGGCCGTGCAGGTCTCGCCCTCCAACGGCCCGACCGAATGGCAGGAGCGCTATCGCGAGATGGCCGAGAACAGCCGGCGCATCGCCGGGCCGGCCGAAGCGGCGGAGTGAACTGGAAGCTCTTGCGGCGGCGCGAGCGCTTGCGCCGCCGGCTCCGTCGGTTACAGACCCTCGAAAAGCGCGGTCGAGAGATAGCGCTCGGCGAAGGAGGGAACGATCACGACGATGTTCTTGCCCTCGGCCTCCGGCCGCGCGCCGATCTCCAGCGCCGCCGCGATCGCGGCGCCTGAGGAAATGCCGACGGGGGCGCCTTCGACTTTCGCGACGAGTCGCGCCGTTTCGAGCGCGGTCTGATTGCCGATGGTGACGATTTCGTCGATCACGCTTCGATCGAGAACGGGCGGCACGAAGCCCGCGCCAATGCCTTGAATCTTGTGCGGTCCCGGCGGGCGGCCGGAGAGCACCGCGGAGTCTTCGGGCTCGACGGCGACGACGCGAAGCGAGGGACGACGCTGTTTCAAGACCTGTCCCACGCCCGTAATGGTGCCGCCCGTGCCGACGCCCGAAACGAAGACGTCGACCTCGCCATTCGTGTCGTTCCAGATTTCCTCCGCCGTCGTCACGCGATGGATCTCGGGATTGGCGGGGTTCTCGAATTGCTGCGGGATGACCGAATCCGGAAACTGCGCCAGGAGCTCGTCCGCCTTGGCGAGAGCGCCCTTCATTCCGAGGCTGGCCGGCGTGAGGACGAGCTCCGCGCCAAGCAGCGCGAGCATCTTGCGCCGCTCGAGCGACATGGAGTCGGGCATGACGAGAATGAGCCGATAGCCGCGCGCCGCCGCGACGAAAGCGAGCGCGATGCCCGTATTGCCGGATGTCGGCTCGATGAGCACGGTGCGGCCCGGCGCGATGCGGCCGTCTTTCTCGAGCCTCTCGATCATGGCGACGCCGATGCGGTCCTTCACGCTCGAGATCGGGTTGAAGAATTCTAGCTTCGCCAGAATATTCGCCTTCGCGCCCTTGACGCGCGCGATGCGGTCGAGCCGCACGATCGGCGTGTCGCCGATGGTTTGCGTGATCGAGTCGTAGACGCGCCCGCGTCCCGGCCGCGCGGCCGGCGTGAAATTCAGGCTGTGCACGGTCATTCGCCTTTCCCTTTCTTCATTGCCGAGGCTCTTTGGTCCGCCGATCGAAAGTCATATGCCCGCGCCATGGTCGAAAGCTTCGACATGCGCCTTTGCCTGGGTGATGTTGGCTCCCGGCGGCACGCTGTGCGTGAGCCACACATTGCCGCCGATGGAGGAGCCGCGCCCGATGGTGATGCGGCCGAGCACCGTGGCCCCCGCATAGATCACGACGTCATCCTCGATGATCGGATGGCGCGGCTTGCCTTTTTCCAGCGCGCCGCTGTCGTCGACGTTGAAGCGCTTTGCGCCGAGCGTCACCGCCTGATAGAGGCGCACGCGCTTGCCGATGATCGTCGTTTCGCCGATGACGACGCCGGTGCCGTGGTCGATGAAGAAGCCCTCGTCGATCGTCGCGCCGGGGTGGATGTCAATTCCCGTTTCCGAATGGGCGATCTCCGCGACGATGCGCGCGATCATGGGCGCGCCGAGGAGATAGAGTCGGTGGGCGAGCCGATGCCGGATGACGGCGGCGACGCCCGGATAGCAGAATACGACCTCGTCGAGGCTCCGCGCGGCGGGATCGCCCGCAAAGGCCGCGCGTATGTCCGTGTCGAGCAGCGCGCGCACCTCGGGAATCGCGCGCGCAAAGGCATAGACGATCTCCTCGGTGCGACCGGCGGCGACGGCGCTTGTCTCGCCGTCCTGCGCGGAGAGCTCGATCTCGCGGCGAATCTGCTCCCGCAATGTTCGCAGGCCGCGATCGAGCGTGCGCGCGATGAAGACGTCCGCGGCTTCCGGCGTCAGCCCGTAGGGACCGAAATGCCGCGGATAGAGGACGGAGACCAGCGCCTCCACGAGCTCGACAATGGCGGCCCGGGAGGGGAGATCGGGCAGGCGCCCGCCGCCATAGCGGCGGGTCTGTGAAGCCCTTCGCAAGGCGGCAAGCTCCGAAACGATCCCCGCTATGTCGATCGCACGAGCGTTTGGCCCAACCCAGTCGATTTGATCCGTCATCATCTCATGCCCGCGCGACAGCCCTAACTGTCTATCAATCTTATAGACTAAATCAGCAATAAGGGAAGCCCCTAATGGCCCGCAGCCTGCGCGGCCGCGCCATGGCTTATAAAAAAAGTAGATTTTGCAGACCTATTCTAATCCACTAGACAAGCGAGATATTTTATTCGAATAATACTTACAAATACGCTTGAACGCGGGGATGATCTGTGTAAAGTCCCAGGCGTCAAAAGCAACTCGTTGGCGGCCCCGCATATTGGCGCTCGGATCCGCAGCGCGGTCACGCGCGTGCGGGCGGCCGGCTCCGTCGACCTTTCCAGGAAGATTGCATGACTACAGAACCTGAAGTTCGCCGAACACTGAGCGAGGCGGCCGCGCGCCAGCTCGCCAACGCCACGAAGACGCGCCCGCAATGGTCGGGCATCACGCCGCGCTGGCTCGTGTCCTTCCTTCCGTGGGTTCCCGTCGAGGCGGGCATCTACCGCCTGAACCGGGTGAAGGAGTCCACGGCGCTGAGCGACGCGGACGTTCAGTGCAGCCCGGCCCGCGATCGCGACGCGGATCTCCCCGAGACCTTCGTCGATTACGAGGACGCGCCCCGCGAATATTCGATGAACGCGGTGACGACGATCCTCGACGTGCAGACGCGCGTCTCGGATCTCTATAATCATCCCTATGATCAGATTCAGGAGCAGGTCCGGCTCCTCACGGAGAAGGTGAAGGAGAAGCAGGAGGCCGAGCTCATCAACAATGCGGAATATGGCTTCCTCGCCAATGCGCATCCGTCGATGAAGATCAAGACCCGCAAGGGCGCGCCCACGCCGGACGATCTCGACGAGCTGATTTCCAGGGTGTGGAAGGAGCCCGCCTTCTTCCTCGCGCATCCGCGCGCCATCGCCGCTTTCGGCCGCGAATGCACGCGCCGCGGCGTGCCGCCGCCGACCGTCACACTGTTCGGCTCGCCCTTCATCACCTGGCGCGGCCTGCCGCTGGTGCCGAGCGACAAGCTCTATATCGACGAGACCGGCAAGACGAACATCCTGCTGCTGCGCACGGGCGAAAAGAAGCAGGGCGTCATCGGCCTCTTCCAGCCGGGCGTCCCTGGCGAGGTGGCCCCGAGTCTGTCGGTGCGCTTCATGGGCATCAACCGCAAGGCCATCGCGTCGTACCTCATCTCGCTCTATTGCTCGGCCGCCGTGCTGACGCATGACGCGCTCGGCGTGCTCGAGGACGTCGATGTGAGCAAGTTCCACGAATATGACGACAAGCGCGTCTGACCTGATTGGAAAGACCGCCGGCGGCCAAGCGCCGCCGGCGCATCGATAGCCGAGGAAGCCGCTTTCATGTCGCCAGCGAAGCCCGCCATTCCCGCTTCCGCCGATCTGCCGCTCGATAATGTTCCCGTTCAGGACGCCGGCCGTCACGCCGCGCCGATCGTCGATCCCGATATGATCGCGCGTCTCGCCAACGCTTTCTTCCAGCAGCCGCCCGTTTCGCCGGCCGATTCTCCGTTGCCCTTCGGCCCGCCGGTGCTGACGCCGAGCCTTCCCGACGCGCCGGCGCCCTCGGTCGTCACCACGGTCGCGCCATATGCGCCGGCCCGCGCTTCCTACGGCCCGCCGGACGTGCCGCAGACGACGATTCCCTCCGTCGTCCCCACGCCGAACATTCCGGCGCCTGCGGCGCCGACCGGCCTGCAGTCGCCCACGCGCCCGCTCGGCCTCGACCATATTCCGCAGCCCGGCGCGTCGCTCGGAAGCTCCGGCCCGTCCGGCGTCCCCGCGGATATCGACTACAGCCTGATTCCGCGCCTCCTCGCGAGCGACATGGCGCTCGTGCCGCCGAACCATGTCGCGGCTCCCGCGGCGATCGGCTTCGGCGAAGCGGGCGTGCCCGGCGGCGGCGCGCCCGCGCCGGCCGACAATCTCTATTTCCTGCATGAGCGGACGCTTCCCGCGAGCGCCCCCACCGCGCCGACCCCCTCCTATCTCTCGCCGCATACGCCCGCCGTCGCGCCGCAGCCGGAGCTGGGACATCCGAATATCCCCGTCTCGGCGCCCACCGCGCCCGCCGAGGCCGAGGCGAATCTCCCGGCCTCCCCCGAGAGTTTCGCGATCGCCGGTCCGTCGGAAGCGGACCCGCATCGCCTGTCGGACGCGGCCTCTCTCGCTGCGCCGCCCGTCGGCGGCGAGCAGTTTTCGAGCGGCTTCGAAAGTTTCCCGACGCCGGGGCAGTCAGGTCCCGCGGCGAGCGACGCGCTCTATTTCGTCAGCCATGGCGGCGGACATCCGAGCGTTGCGACGCCGGCGCAGCCGACCGCCGACGCCCCCCAAGGCTATGCGCCCGAGCTTTCCGCGAACACGGTCGAGACGCGCCAGGTCTTCGATCCCTATCGCGTCAAGCGCGACTTCCCGATCCTGCAGCAGCATGTGCATGGCAAGCCGCTCATCTGGCTCGACAACGCCGCGACGACCCAGAAGCCGCAATCCGTCATCGACCGGCTCGCGCATTTCTACGAATATGAAAACTCCAACATCCACCGCGCCGCGCATGCGCTCGCGGCGCGCTCGACCGACGCCTATGAGGCGGCGCGCGAGAAGACCCGCCGCTTTCTGAAGGCGCCGAGCGTCAAAGACATCGTCTTCGTGCGCGGCGCGACGGAGGGCGTCAATCTGGTCGCCCAGGCCTGGGGCCGCCGCAATGTGCGGGAAGGCGACGAGATCGTCATTTCCTGGCTGGAGCACCACGCCAATATCGTCCCCTGGCAGATGCTCTGCGCCGAGAAGGGCGCGCGGCTGCGCGTCGCGCCGGTCGACGATCGCGGCCAGCTCATTCTCGAGGAATATGAGAAGCTGCTGAACCCGCGCACGCGCATCGTCGCGGTGACGCAGGTCTCCAACGCGCTCGGCACGGTAACGCCCGTTCGCGAGATCACGGCCATGGCGCATCGCCACGGCGCCTGCGTGTTGATCGACGGCGCGCAATCCGTCTCGCATATGCCGGTCGACATGCAATCGATCGACTGCGACTTCTTCGTCTTCTCGGGCCACAAGGTCTTCGGGCCGACCGGCATCGGCGTCGTCTATGGCAAGAACGCCGTGCTCGAGCACATGGCGCCCTGGCAGGGCGGCGGCAACATGATCGCCGACGTCACTTTCGAGAAGACGATCTATCAGGGCGCGCCCGAGCGTTTCGAGGCGGGCACCGGCAATATCGCCGACGCCGTCGGCCTCGGCGCCGCGCTCGATTATGTCGAAAGCATCGGCATGGAGGTCATCGCCCGCTACGAGCACGACCTTCTCGTCTACGCCACCGAGAAGATGAGGATGGTCCCCGGCCTGACCTTCATCGGCACGGCGGCGGAGAAGGCCTCGGTGCTTTCCTTCGTGCTGGACGGCCATAGCCCGATGGATGTCGGCAAGGCGCTCGACCGCGAGGGCATTGCGGTGCGGGCCGGCCATCACTGCGCCCAGCCGATCCTGCGCCGCTTCGGGCTCGAGGCGACGGTGCGGCCCTCGCTCGCCTTCTATAATACTTGCGCGGATGTCGACGCCCTCGTCGCCGCGCTGCTGAAGCTTCAGGCGGGCCGAGCAGGCTTTTAGCTTGTATAGTCTATAGATAGAGTTGACTAATCAGCCGGGCGGCGCTAGCAATTCTGGACCTCGTCGATCCAGGATGTCGTCCGGTGCTAACGAAAAAGGGCAAATACGGGCTCAAGGCCATGGTGCATCTCGCGCAGGCGGAGCCCGGCCGGCCAGTGCCCGTTCTCGATATCTCGGAAAAGCAGAGAATTCCCAAGAAATTCCTCGACAGCATCCTCTGCGAGCTTCGCAATGCGGGCTTCGTCCAATCCAGGATGGGTAAGGGAGGGGGTTATTCGCTGGCGCGGCCGGCCTGCGACATCACGGTCGGAGAGCTGGTGCGGGCCATTGACGGCCCTCTGGCGCCGGTGCCCTGCGCGAGCAAGACCCGCTACCGCCGCTGCGACGATTGCTCCGACGAAAACACATGCGCCGTGCGCCGGATCATGCAGCGCGCGCAGGAAGCGCTCTCGAACGTTCTCGACAAGTGCTCGCTCCAGGAAATGCGCGATCGCGTGAATCGGAGCGAGGAAGCCCTCTTTTACGACATTTAGCTCGCGGCCCCTCCGGCGCCGAACGCTCATGGTCGCCCAGCAGGAAAGCGATTGACGATGCTGAACAAACTGGTTCTCGCCGCGCAGCCGCGCCAAGTCGCGCGCTTCGCGCTCCTCGCCGCTTTGGCGCTGTCGCCCTGGCCCGTCTCGGCCGGGCAGTCGCTCCTCAACGTTTCCTATGACCCGACGCGCGAGCTCTACAAGGCGGTCAACAAGTCGTTCGCCGCGGATTGGAAGAAGTCGACCGGCGAGGACGTCGATTTGCAAACGTCGCACGGCGGCTCCGGCGCCCAGGCGCGCTCGGTCATCGAAGGACTTTCGGCCGACATCGTCACTTTGGCGCTCGCCAACGACATCGACGCGATCGCCGCGAAGACGGGCAAGATTCCCGCGGACTGGCAGAAGCGCCTGCCCAATAATTCCTCCCCCTACACCTCGACGATCGTGATCCTCGTCCGCAAGGGCAATCCGAAGGCCATCAAGGATTGGGACGATCTCGCCAAGCCGGGCGTCGCCGTCATCGCGCCCAATCCGAAGACCGGCGGCGGCGCGCGCTGGAACTTCCTGGCGGCCTGGGCTTACGGGCTCAAAAGCTACAAGGGCGACGAGGCCAGGACGCAGGATCTCGTCAAGGCGATTTACGCCAATGTTCCGGTGATGGACACGGGCGCGCGCGGCTCCACGGTCACCTTCGCCCAGCGCGGCATCGGCGATGCGCTGATCACCTGGGAGAACGAAGCCTTCCTCGCCCTCGCGGAGTTCGGCGCGGATAAATTCGAGATCGTCACGCCGTCGGTTTCGATCCTCGCCGAGCCGGCCGTCGCGCTTGTCGACGGCAATGCCGACGCAAAGGGGACGCGCAAGCTCGCCGAGGCCTTCCTCGCCTATCTGTTCAAGCCCGAGACGCAGGCGCTGGTCGCCAAATACGGCTATCGGCCCGCCTTTCCCGAGCGCGCGGCGAAAAAGGATCTCGCGCGCTTCGCCAGGATCGAGCTCGTAACCATCGACAAGACCTTCGGCGGCTGGCCGGAGGCCCAGAAGAAATTCTTCGTGGATGGCGGAATTTTCGACCAGATCCAGAAGAAATAATGAAAGGGCGGCGGCCATGTCGGAACCCGAGGATGACGGCGGCGCGTTTCGTCTCGTCCGGCGGGCCGCCTGCGCCGCCGCGCTCGCGCAGGCGCTCTACTGGCTTTACGCAAAAGAGGCGCTCGGCCCCGGGCTTCGGCCGCTGAACGTCATCTTCCTCTGCATCGTGCTCCCGGCGCTGATCCTGAGCGCGAAGGACGAGGCCGCGCCGCTTTGCGCGGGCCTCGCGGCGGGCGCCTTTGCGCTGAATATCGGCCTCCTGGCGCTGCTCGGAGCCGGATGAGCGTCTTCCGGCTCTTCCTCTTGTCGAAAAGGCTATTTCAGGCAATTCTCGCCTTGGCGGGTTTTGCGCGGCGCGTTTTCAGAGGGTGGAGTCATGGGGCGCAATCATTTCCGGATCGCTTTGCTTCTCATGTGCGGCGGCGCCGCGTCGGCCGCCTCCGCGCAAGAGGCGCCGAAGGACATCATCGCCGCGCATGTGCGTTTGCAGGGCTACAAATGCGACGCGCCCAAAAGCGCGACGCGCGACGCCGCCGCATCGCGGCCCGGCGAGGCGGCGTGGGTGATCGTTTGCGAAAACGCGCGCTACAAGGTGCGCCTCATCCCGCATATGGCCGACGTCATCGAGCCGTTTTGAGGACAGCCGCTCACGGCCGAATGTAGAGATAGCCGTCGCGCTGCAACTCCGCGATGCGGACCGTGCCGGCTTCCGTAATCAAAAAGCCCGGCGCGAGATCCTTCTCCTCCATATTCTGGCCGCGCAGCGCCACCGCGCAGATATAGGGAGACATGCCTCGTTTCAGCAATCCCGCGAAACGATCCTGCGTCACGCCCGAGCCGTCGCGGCGGAAGGCGCGAATGGCGGGGCCGTGAACGACGAGGGCGAGCGTCACCGGCCCGCGGGCGTTCTCATAATGAGCGCGCATATTGTGCAGGACGAAATCGGCCTTCTCGAAATCCGAGAGATGGTAGACGACCTTCATGGGCGCCTTCGCTTCCTCAGCGGCCGCGCGCGCCCCGAACAAGCCCGCCATCGCCGCGAGGGTGCCGTTGAACACGCCGCGTCTGTTCATCCTCGCGCCCTCCCGCGTCCTTTCGAAAATATGGCATAGTACGCGCCGGCGGCGAAACGGGGAAGGGTGGCGATGAGGCTCTGGAATTGGGTCCTGGCGATCGGCGCGGCTTTTGCGCCGCTCGCGGCCGCGGGAGAACCCGCGCGCATCGAGAAGACGATCGCGGAGCACGGCAAGCTCTGCTTCGCCCGCGTCTACGACGCCGCGCATCTCAAGGCGCATCCGCGGCAGAAAGTGGCGCGCATGTTCTTCATGATCGGCAAGAACAAGGTCTCGACCTATTGGGAGGACCCCAATCTGCGCCATAGCGAGGAGAGCCCCGGCAAGCATGCGAGCGTCGACGCGCAGGACCCGGAAGGCGATTCGACTCATGTGGCCGCTCTCGTGACGTTGCGCGGCATGACGAAGCCCGAAAACGTCTCCGGCTGGTGCAACGCCGACGATTCCGCGAGCGCCGTAGGCCGTCTCAGTTGCGGCGGCGAATGCGACCGGCATATCGGCTCGATCCGGTCGGACGACGGAGCGCATCTTCTCCTCGACGGCGTCGAATGGGGTTTGCTGATCGACGCCGAGGCGGAGGCGGCGAAGCAGGAGGCGCTCAGGCTCGGGCCGGACGATCGCAGCTTCCGGCTCGAGCGGCGGCCGATCGAGGATTGCGTCGCCGAGGCGAACAGGACCAACTCGCCCTATGCGCGGCTGGGCGCGCCGCTGCGCGAGCGTCTGAAGCCGGACGCGCCCTTCTGCTATGGCCGCGACTATTCGCCGGAGCATCTCGCGGCGCATCCGCGGCAGGTCACGACCTCGATTCGCGTATCGCGCAGCGCAAAGGCCATTGACGGGGATCGCGCGAGGAATCTCCTGCCTGACTGGCCGGACGGCGCGAGCGTCGCGGCCGCCGTGACGACGCGCAAGGACGGCAGGCCGCGGACGATGTTCTATAGTTGCACACCTTATGAGGATCAGTGGGAGTGCGCGGCGGAATTCTGCGATCTTGCAAAAGGCGACTGCTCGCCGCAGGCGCGCGAGAACTCCAGGGCGGCGGACTGCCGCGCGGATAATTCGCGCACGATCTATCTGCGCCGGGGCGAGAAGGAGTTCATGATGCTCGGCAACCCGAATATGGGTCTGCCGCTCGAGGCCTATTGCGGACCCGGCAAGGAGACCGTCAGCGACGACAAGGTCTATCGGCTCGAGCCCATGCCGCTTTCGGCTTGCGAGGGCGGGTGACGGGCGGGCGCGAGAGCGCCCGCCGCCGAATTACTTCACGGACTCGAACTGCTGGAGAGCCAGCTCGGCCTGCTCGGTCGCTTTTGCGATGCGCTTGTCGTAGCTCGTGCCCTTGGCGAGCTTTACCGCCTTGCGCAGGAATTTGATGCCCTTGCGGATCGGATCGACCGGCGTCTGCCACACGGCGCTGCGCGCATGGTCGATGGCGTCGTCGGCATGCTCGACAAAGGAAGCGGCTTCCATCTGCTTGCCGGCGGCGATGGCTTCCCTCGTCTCGGAAATGGCCTGTTCCAGATAAGTGGGATCGGCGAAGGCCGGGCCCGCGAGGGCGCCGAGGCCGAGGCCCGCGCTCAAAGCCAAGATCATCAATCGACGCGACATCATCCCCCCGCCTCCTTCAAGGTCCATTGCTCGGAACCCGGCCCCCATACTGCGCATTTTTGCGCCGGCCTCAACTTCGGCGCGGCCGGGAGCCATGATTTGTCCCGGCCAAATCACGGCCCGTGATTTATAGAAAGGTCCAGCGGGCGAAGCTCGCGGCTTGGCCGGCGGCGTTTCCCGCCGCGTCCGTCACGTTCCAGATCGTGACGTTGGAAATGCGGAAGCGGCGGCCCGCCGCGCTGACGCGCACGCCCTCATAGCCGGTGACGAAGCCGTCGCGCGCGGTCTGCGCCAACAGGCGCTCGCGCGCTTCTCTGGCCAAGGGCTCCGCGGTCAGGCGCGACGGCGTGGCGAGAAGCTGCTCGGCGCTCATCTCCCATAGCGCCAGCGCGACGCGATTGCCGTAATTGAGCATCGGGTCGGCTTCGGGCCCATGGGACACGACGACGAAAGGGGCGGCGAGAAGGCGCTCGGCTTCGGCTTCGGCGCCGCCGCCGCGCGCGATCAGCTCCCGCCCGACGCGATCGCGGTGGGAATCGAGCAGAGCCGCCGAATGCGCGATCCAGCGAGTCCAAAGATCGGCGGCCAGTTCGGCGCTCAAGGTGGGCATCCTGCCTCGTAAGGGGGCGCGCCCTCACGGCTCGGGCGACGACATATGCGCCTTTAGCACTTCGTTCGTCGTCGCGTCGACCTCTTCGAGCAGCACTTCATAGCCCCAGAGCGCGGCGAGATGACGGAGCACGAGCGCGGCGTCGACGACCTCGAGGATCTTTCCGGCGAAGACCCGGTGATGCAGCACGAGCCGGCGGTTTCCGGCGAGATCGACGTCGACGATCTGAATGTCGGGCGTGTTGCGTCCCACTTCATAGTCGCTGGCGAGGCTTCGGCGCAGATCGTGATAGCCGCGTTCATTATGAATCGACTCCACTTTCAGCTTGGGCGCGTCCGTCTCGTCGACAATGTGGAAGAGCCGCCATTTGCGGATGAGATGCGGGCTGAGGAACTGCGCGACGAAGCTGTCGTCGCGATAATTGGCCCAGACGTCCCTGAGCACCGCCATCTCGTCTCCCGCGCCGGCGATGTCGGGGAACCATTGGCGGTCTTCCTCCGTCGGCTCCCGGACGATGCGCGCAATGTCGCGCATCATGTCGAATCCGAGCGCATAGGGGTTGACGCCGCCATAGGAAGGGTCGTGCGCCGTGGGCTGGCGGACCGCATTGGTGTGGGACTGCAGAAATTCGAGGAAGCTCCCGTCGCTGATCCGTCCGGACTCGTGCAGGCTGTTCATGATGCGATAATGGCAATAGGTCGCGCAGCCCTCGTTCATCACCTTCGTCTGCTGCTGCGGATAGAAATATTGCGCGACGAGCCGAACGATGCGCAGCACCTCGCGCTGCCAGGGGGCGAGCTTCGGCGCGGTCTTTTCCAGGAAGTAGAGAATGTTCTCCTGCGGCAGGCGCAGCAGCGCGCGCTGATGGTCGACGGCCCTTTTCGCCGCCTCGCCGGACCTCGGAACCGTTCGCCACAGATCGTCGTAGAGCCGCTCGCTTTCCTCGCGCCGCGCGCGGTCGCGCTTCTCCTCGTCGAGGAGGCTCATCGGCCGCTTGCGCGGATAGCGGTCGACGCCCTGCGGCGCGAGCGCATGGGCGGCGTCGAGCAGGCGCTCGACCTCCGCCTCCCCATAGCGCTCCTCGCAATTCGCGATGTAGTTCTTGGCGTAGGAGAGATAATCGAGAATGCCGGCGGGGTCGGTCCATTGCCGGAACTGGTAGTTGTTCTTGAAGAAGTGATTATGGCCGAAGGCGGCGTGCGCAATCACCAGCGCCTGCATGGTCGCGCTGTTTTCCTCCATCACATAGCTGATGCAGGGATCGGCGTTGATGACGATCTCATAGGCGAGCCCCTGCAGGCCGGCGCGATAGACGCCCTCGAATTGGGCGAAGCGCTTGCCGAAGGACCAGTGGCGGTAGAGCAGCGGCATTCCCGTCGAGGAATAGGCGTCGAGCATCTGCTCGGCGGTGATGACCTCGATCTGGTTGGGAAAAGTGTCGAGGCCGAGTTCGTCCCTCGCGACGGTCTCGACGGCCTCGTAGATTTTCTGAAGCGTCTCAAAGCTCCAGTCCTTGCCCTCGAAGAGCAGGCCGCTCATGTCGCCTCCTCCGCGCTGGCGCCGTCGCGGCGGCGGAAGAGCTCGCGGAAGACGGGATAGATGTGGTCGCGCCGGGAGACGCGCCGCATCTGGAAGTTGCGCGCCGTCGCGGCGAGCGGGGCGTAGGCGCTCCAGAGCGAGCTTCCGCCGACATAGGAAAGCGAATGGCTCTCATTCGTGTTGGCGACCTCGAGATAGGCGAAATATTGACAGAGCGGCAGGATCTTGTCCTGGAGCAGCCCTCGCGTGCGATCATTGTCGCTCATCATATTGTCGCCGTCCGACGCCTGCGCGCCGTAGATGTTCCAGCTTGCGGGATCGTAGCGGTCGGCGATGATGCGATCCATCTCGACAAGCGCGGAAGAGACGATCGTGCCGCCGGTCTCGGTCGAGCGGAAGAAGGTCTCCTCGTCCACCTCCTGCGCCTCGTCCGTATGGCGGATGAACACGATTTCGACGCGCTGGTACCGGCGCGTCAGGAAGACGTGCAGCAGCATGAAGAAGCGCTTGGCGAGATCCTTCATATGCTCCGTCATCGAGCCGGACACGTCCATCAGGCAGAACATCACGGCCTGCGCCACGGGCTTGGGAAAGCGCTCGAAGCGGCGATAGCGCAGATCGACGGGATCGAGGAAGGGGATGCGCATGCGGCGCGCGCGCGTGCGCAAGACCTCGTCCAGAAGCTCGGCCGCTTCGCTTCCCTTGGCGCCCGCAAATTCCTCTTCCAGCCGCTCGACCGTATGGCGGCGCGGCCGCCCCATGGCGATGCGGCGGGCGAGCGACATCTGCATCGTTCGCCCGAGCGACAGATTGGCCGGCGTGCCGCTCGTCGAATAGCCGGCGCGGCGCGAGCCGAGCTTCTGCGTGTCGACGAGCCCGCGCTTGGCGAAGTCGGGCAGCTCGAGATCGTCAAGAAAGATGCTGAGGAACTCCTCGCGCGTCAGCACGAATCTGAAGGCGTCCTCCTGCCCATGGCCGCGGCCGGGCTCCGTCCCGCCGCCGCCATCCTCGCCCGTCGGGCGGTCGATGAGATCGCCCTCGACGAAATCGCGATTGCCGGGCAGCACGAAGTCGCGCCGCTCTCCCGGCAAATGCTTGAACAGCGGCTCTCGGGCGCCGTCCGCTGGAACCGTGACCTCCTGCGCGTTCTCCAGATCCTCGATGGCGCGCTCGCGGCTCGCCTCGCGGACCGCGCGCTCCACCGTGTCCCTGACGCGGCGAAGGAAGCGCTGACGATTGGAGAAGCTTTTGCCCCCCGGGTTGAGCCGGCGATCGACGATGCGCATTGCTTCCTTCGCTATCCTTGCGCGCGCGCCGCAGCCCCAGCGTCAGCCTGCCTGCTTCACGCGCATGTACCATTCGACCAGACGGCGGACTTGCCGTTCCGTATAGCCGCGAGCGACCATGCGGTTGACGAACTCCGTATGCTTGCTTTCGGTTTCCGTGTCTTTTTTGGTTCCGAAGCTGATGACCGGCAGAAGATCCTCCACCTGCGAGAACATCCGCTTCTCGATGACGTCGCGGATCTTCTCGTAGCTCGCCCATGAGGGATTGCGGCCTTTGTTGGAGGCGCGCCACCGAAGGGCGAACTTCACCACCTCGTTGCGGAAGTCCTTGGGATTGGCGATGCCGGCAGGCTTTTCGACCTTGGTCAATTCCTGATTCAACAGTTCCCGATCCAACATCTGCCCCGTGTCGGGATCCTTGAAGTCCTGGTCCTCTATCCACGCGTCCGCATAATCGATGTAGCGGTCGAAAAGGTTCTGGCCATAGTCCTGATAGGATTCGAGATAGGCTTTTTGAATTTCCTTTCCGATGAACTCCGCATAGCGCGGCGCGAGCTCGGCCTTGATGAACTCGATATAGCGCTTCTCCGTCTCGGCCGGCAGTTGCTCGCGCCGCAGCGCCTGCTCCAGCACATACATGAGATGAACGGGGTCCGCGGCGACCTCGACCGTGTCGTGGTTGAACGTCGCCGCGAGCACCTTGAAGGCGAAGCGGGTCGAGAGGCCCGTCATGCCTTCGTCGACGCCGGCCGCCTCGCGATATTCGAGAATGCTGCGCGCGCGCGGATCAACCTCCCGAAGACTCTCGCCGTCATAGACCCGCATCTTCGAGAAGAGATTCGAGTTCTCGTGCGGGCTCAGACGCGAGAGCACGATGAA
This sequence comes from Methylocystis sp. S23, assembly GCF_054106005.1. NCBI lineage: Bacteria > Pseudomonadati > Pseudomonadota > Alphaproteobacteria > Hyphomicrobiales > Methylocystaceae > Methylocystis > Methylocystis sp. S23. The sequence continues at coordinate 678,867 of NZ_CM134185.1, read as the reverse complement.
GCGGGCGAGCATTTCGAGCGTGTTGGGGGCGCAGCTTGCTTCCGCCAGCTCGGACTCCCGCAAAAGCTTCTCATAGATCCGCTGTTCCTCCGTCACGCGCAGGCAATAGGGAACCTTGATCACATAGATGCGGTCGATGAAGGCCTCATTGTTGCGGTTCGACTTGAAGCTTTGCCATTCCGCTTCGTTCGAATGCGCGAGCACGATCCCGGAAAACGGAATGGCGCCGATATTCTCCGTGCCGATATAGTTGCCCTCTTGCGTCGCCGTGAGCAGCGGATGCAGCATTTTGATCGGCGCCTTGAACATTTCGACGAATTCAAGAAGGCCTTGATTGGCGCGGTTCAGCCCGCCCGAGTAGTTGTAGGCGTCGGGGTCAGCCTGAGCATGCGCCTCCAGCTTGCGAATGTCCACCTTTCCGACGAGCGAAGAGATGTCCTGATTGTTTTCGTCGCCGGGTTCGGTCTTGGCGATGGCGATCTGGCGCAGGCGCGACGGCGTGACCTTCGCCACGGTGAAGCGCGTGATGTCGCCGTTGAATTCGTCGAGACGTTTCAGGCACCAGGGGCTCATGATGACGTTGAGCCGCCGGCGCGGAATGCCGTAGCGTTCCTCGAGCACCGACCCCGCTTCCTCGGAATTGAAGAGGCAGAGCGGGCTCTCGAAGACGGGGCTCAGCTCGGCGCCCGCCTTGAGCACATAGATCGGATTGATCTCCATCAGCGCCTTGAGCCGCTCGGCGAGAGACGACTTGCCGCCGCCGACCGGACCGAGCAGATACAGAATCTGCTTGCGCTCCTCGAGCCCCTGCGCCGCATGGCGGAAAAAGCTCACAATGCGCTCGATCGTCTCCTCCATGCCGTAGAACTCGGCGAAGGCCGGATAGACGCGGATGGTCCGGTTCATGAAGATGCGGCCGAGCCGCGGGTCTTTCGACGTGTCGACAAGCTCGGGCTCGCCTATGGCGTCGAGAATGCGCTCCGCCGCGCTGGCATAGGCTTTGGGGTTGTTCCGGCAAAGTTCAAGATAGGCCTCGAGCGACATCTCGCTCGCTTGGCGCTCTCGATAAAATTGAACGAAGTCAGCGAAGACGTCGGTGCTCGCCATAGAGGCCTCTCCTCGTGAACGCGACGGATTTTTCGCGTTCTGACAAGAAGTACCTGAGCAAGCGCGAACTGATTTTCAATATGAGGAGCGATAAGACAGAAGCACGCCAGTCTCGATGTGGTCGGGACTGGCCCGTGGGCGGCGCCGGCGCCGCTCAAGCTTTCGCGAAGGACAGCAGGCGATGCCATTTATGGGGCGTCGCGCCGTCCTGCTCTCTCAGGCCGGCCGCTTCGGCTTGCGCCAGCAGCAGGGAGCGGGGCTCGGGCAGATCGAAGTTCACAATATGCTCGCGGATCGCGTCCCGCTCCGATTGCTCGAGCGTCGCCATCGTGTCGCGCAGATAATCGGAATAGGCGTCGAGATAGGCCGGGAGGCTCTGGCCTTCCTCGCGGACAACGTCGGCGATGAGAAGAAGTCCGTCGGGGGCGAGCTTTTGCGCCGCGAGACGGAAGAACTCGGCTTTGCCCTCGGTCGGGAGATGATGCAGCGCGAAGCTGACATAGATGAGGTCGTGCGGCTCGGCGGCCGCGAGTTCGCTCATGAGGTCCGCCTGCGTCAATGAGACGGGACAGGCGAGGGCGGAGAGATTTTGCTGCGCCAATGCCAGCGCGGCCTCGGAAAGATCGGCGCCCTGATAGCTTTTCACCGCGAGGCCGTCGAGCAGCGGCGCGAAGGTCGCGGCGTCGCCGCAGCCGAGATCGAGAATGGAAAAGGGGCGCGCGCCGAAACGCGCGCGCAGGGCGGCCTTGATCGCCTGGCCGATCTCCCGGTGAAACATGTAATTCGCGGCGACGACCTTGGCGTAGGTGTCCCACACATGGAAAAAGCGGACGGCGGCGGGCTCGTTCATCCGAAGGGCTCCCGAAAAGTAAATCTGGCGGCTTCCTTAGCCGAAGCCGGGAGAACAGCCAATGTCGGGCCGGCGGCGCGAGGGCTGGTCGAGCAAACTCCATCCTGGCGAAATTCGCGCGCCGCGCCGACCGAGCGGCCCGGCGACGTGGGGAGCCACGCGCGGTCGATCAAGGAACGGGCGGCGGCGATCGACGGCGGATATTAAAAGGGACGATATGAGTCATCGCTCCGCCCGGCGCGCTTTCGCCGGGCGGAGGCCGCTTTTCGCTCAGTAATAATAGCGGGGACGGCGATGATAGTAGTAGTGCGGGCGCGGGGCCGTGGCCGCGCCGACAAGGGCGCCGCCGGCGGCGCCGATGGCCGCGCCGGCCAGGGTCGGACCCGCAAGGCCGCCGGAGGCGAGGGCGCCGATGCCCGCGCCGCCGAGGCCGCCGATAATGCCGCCGCCGACGGCGCGCTCGCCGGGCGTGTAGCAGCCGGCCAGCGGCAGGGCGGCGGTCAGCATTGCGGCGACGAGAAAGGCCTTTCTCGAAGAATGGCCGAGAGAGATGACTGGCATGGGAGACCTTCGGTTCGATTGCCGATGATTCGCGTCAGACGTAAGTCCGCCTTCGGCGTCGCCACAGGGAGAACCGCAATTTGAGTCGTTACGATGGCGCAGTCGGCGCGTCGGAAGGCGAGGTCAGGCGACCCGCTTCGGCTTCGGCGAATCTGCTTCTCTCAGAACCTGAAGAAGATAGGCGCCATAGCCGCTCTTCGAGAGACGCGCGGCCGCTTCTCGCATGGCTTGCGCGTCGATCCAGCCCTGGGTGAAGGCGATCTCCTCGAGACAGGCGACGCGCTGCCCCTGCCGCTGCTCGATCGCCTGCACATATTGCGCGGCCTCAAGGAGCGACGCCGGCGTGCCCGTGTCGAGCCAGGCGAAGCCGCGGCCGAGCCGCTCGACATTCAGCGACCCGGCTTCGAGATAGATGCGGTTGAGATCGGTGATCTCCAATTCGCCGCGCGGCGAGGGTTTCAGCGACGCGGCGTATTCGGGCGCGCGCGTGTCGTAGAAATAGAGACCCGTGACCGCCCAGTTGGATTTCGGCGCGGCGGGCTTCTCCTCGAGCGAAACGGCCTTGCCGTCCCAGTCGAACTCGACCACGCCGTAGCGGTCCGGATCCTTGACGTGATAGGCGAAGACCGTCGCGCCCTCCTTGCGGGCCGAGGCGGCGGCGAGGGAGTCGGTCAGGCCGTGGCCGTAGAAAATATTATCGCCGAGCACCAGCGCCGAATTATGTCCTTCGACGAAAGGCGCGCCGATCGTATAGGCCTGCGCGAGGCCGTCGGGACGCGGCTGCTCGGCGTAAGAGAGCGACACGCCCCATTGCGCGCCGGAGCCGAGCAGGCGCTTGAAGGCGGGGAGATCGTCCGGCGTTGAGATGATCAGAATCTCGCGCGCGCCCGCGAGCATCAGCGCGGACAGCGGATAATAGACCATCGGCTTGTCGTAGACCGGCAGCAATTGTTTCGAGGCCGCCAGCGTCATGGGATGCAGTCTGGTGCCGGATCCTCCGGCGAGAACGATGCCGCGCATATCGTTTCCTCAAGAATGGCCGAGCAGTCGATCCACGCAATGGGCAAGGGACGGACGCCAGTCGGGTAAAGCTACGCCGAAGGCCCGCCGCAGCTTGGAATTGTCGAGACGCGAATTGGCCGGGCGCCTCGCGGGCGTCGGGTAGTCCGCGGTCGCGATGCGCTTGACTGACACGGGCGGACGGCCGCGTCTGTGCGCCAGCGCAAGGATTTCCTCCGCGAAATCCGCCCAGCTCGCTTCTTTTGCGCCGGTCATGTGGAACACGCCGCGCAATTCGCGCGACGGATCCTTGACCATGCGCTCCGCGACAGCCAGGACGCCGTCCGCAATGTCGAGGGCTGAGGTCGGATTGCCGCGCTGGTCGGCGACGACGCCGAGCTCGGAGCGGGTCTCGCCGAGGCGCAGCATCGTCTTCACGAAATTCGCGCCGAAGGGGCTGTAGACCCAGGCGGTCCGCAGAATGGCGTGATTTTCCCCGGCCGCCGCGACGCGCCGCTCGCCTTCGAGCTTCGAGCGGCCATAGGCGCCGGTCGGCCCCGTCGGATCGTCCTCGCGATAGGGGCGGTCCAATTGGCCGTCAAAGACGTAATCGGTCGAAATGTGAATGACGGGCGCCGCAAGGCGCGCGGCGGCCTCCGCCACCGCGCCCGCGCCGTCGGCGTTGACGCGCGCGGCGGTTTCCTCGTCGACCTCGGCCTTGTCGACCATCGTATAGGCGGCCGCATTGACGATGACGTCGGGCCGCAGCGCCTCAAGCGCCCGCGCCACGCTCGCGGGGTCGGCGAGATCAAGCTCGGGACGGCCGAGGGCGATGATTTCCGCCCTGCCGGCGCCGCGCTCGATGAGCGAGGTGACGACCTGCCCCTGCTTTCCGGTGACGGCGACGCGCATGCCGGTCACGCGAAGGCGTCGGCAAGGTCGCGCAGACGCGGCCAGCGCTTGTCTTTTTCGGAAAGCAGCGGACCGTCGGGCGGGACCGGCCAATGAATGCCGAGATCCGGATCGTCGAAGGCGAGTCCGCGATCGTTCGGCGCGGAATAAAGCGCCGTCACCTTGTAGAGCACTTCCGTGTCGGGCTCCAAGGTGACGAAGCCATGCGCGAAGCCGATCGGCACGAGAAGCTGGCGCCAGTTCTCGGCGGAGAGCTCCACGGCGACATGCTTGCCGAAGGTCGGCGACGAGCGGCGAATATCGACGGCCACGTCCAGAATGCGGCCCCGCACGACGCGGACGAGCTTGTCCTGGGCGAAGGGCGCCGTCTGAAAGTGCAGGCCGCGCAGCGTGCCGACCGGCGCCGAGAAGGAATGGTTGTCCTGCACGAAGGCGTAATCGAGCCCGGCCTTCTTCCAGTCCGACTCCTTGTAGACTTCCGAGAAAAAGCCGCGCGCGTCGCCATGCTTTTTCGGCGTGACGATCTTTACCGCCGGTATTTCGGTGTCTTCGAATTGCATGGGCGTCTCAATCTGCGTTTGTCGTTGCGCGGCGCGCATAGACGCGAAAGTTGCAGGCCTTTGCGACGAGAGTGTGCTGAATTCCCCGGCCCGCGCGTTTTTTATGCCCCCATGATCGGGCGCAAGCGCAAAAGCGCGCTAGGTGATGCGCCCGAGCCGTTCGCCGCGATATTTCCCCGAGCGAATAGCGTGCCACCAGGGGGCGTTGTCGAGATACCACTGAACGGTCTTGCGCAATCCGGTCTCGAAGGTCTCTTGCGGGCGCCATCCCAGCTCGCGCTCGATCTTCGAGCAGTCGATCGCGTAGCGAAGATCGTGCCCGGGGCGATCGGTGACGAATGTGACGAGATTGCGATAGGAGCCGCCGGGGGACGGACGCAGCTCATCGAGAATGTCGCAGATCGTATGGACGACGTCGATGTTCTTCTTCTCGTTGCGGCCGCCGACATTGTACGACTCGCCGATGACGCCCTCGCGCGCGACGAGCGCCAGAGCCGCCGCATGGTCGTCGACGAAGAGCCAGTCGCGCACATTCTCGCCGCGGCCATAGACCGGGAGCGGCTTCCCTTCGAGCGCGTTGAGGATCATCAACGGGATCAGCTTCTCGGGGAAATGGTACGGGCCGTAATTGTTCGAGCAGTTGGTGACGACCGTCGGCAGGCCGTAGGTTTCGTGCCAGGCGCGGACGAGATGGTCCGAGCCCGCCTTTGAGGCGGAATAGGGCGAGTTCGGCGCATAGGGCGTGTCCTCGCGAAACAGTCCGTCCTCGCCCAGCGTGCCGAAGACTTCGTCGGTCGAAATATGCTGGAAGCGGAAGGTCGCCGCCTTTTCCTTCGGCAGCGCCCGCCAATATTCGAGCGCGGCGTCGAGGAGGGTGAAGGTGCCGACGACATTCGTCTGGATGAAAGCCGCCGGCCCGTCGATCGAGCGGTCCACATGGCTCTCGGCCGCGAGATGCATCAGCACGTCGGGCTGGAATTCGGCCAGCGCCACAGCGACCGCCGCGCGATCGCAAATATCGGCTTGCCGGAAGGAATAGCGGGGGTTTTGCGCGATGGGAGCGAGGGAGTCGAGATTCCCGGCATAGGTCAATTTGTCATAAACAAGAATTTCATCTGAAGAGTTCGTTATGAAACGTCGGGCGACCGCCGACCCGATGAACCCGGCGCCGCCGGTAATGAGGACGCGCATCAGGACCTCTCAATTGCAAAACGCGTTTCTCTCTAAAAGACTTAGAGTTGACATGCAACCGCCGAGGGCCGGCCCGTCCCGGCCTGCTCGGCTGAACTTTGGAAAACAATCGCATTTTTCGCGATTGCCCGATTTTCGTCCGATCGCGGCGTGAGCTAGCGCTTCTGCCCGATGACGACCGCCTGCCAAAACTGGTTTGGATCGTCCACATAGGCGAAGCATTGAAAATATCTGCCCCAGACCTCCCTGATATAGGCCTCGGGAATGATGGCGTCGCCATAGACGTCGGAGTCGAGGCCTTCCCCGCCGGACGTCGGAATGTAGCAGAACTTCTTATCGTCGAAGTCGCGATAGAGCGTCGGGATGATGTTCTTGAACTTCGCGAGGCCATGGTGCCAGCTCGTCGGCGACGGCGACGGGATTTCAAGGATGAAGTCGAGGAAGCGGCGCGGCTCGGTCGTATAGGCGATCACGCAGCCCGACCGCGCGACGCGGTGCAACTCGGCCATCCAGTAATCCGCGAGCTCTTTCGGCAGATGGCTGAAGACCGAGTAGGCGATGATCAGGTCGAACTTATTGTCGTCGAACGGCAACGGGCCGTGCGGGTCGATCTTGAGGAAATTGCCGGGCGTTCCCACGCCCTTGCAGACGGCCAGCGTCTCGGGCTCCACATCGACGCCGTGGAGGGAGTCGGAATCGATGTCGTTCCAGAGCATACGCGTATAGCGTCCCCATCCGCAGCCGAAATCCAGCGCCTGCGTCTTCGGGTGGAGAGGCATGCCGAGCGCCTCGGAATAGGCCTTCACAAATTTATAGAACTTGAACGCTTCCTGCAGGGCGTGACCGTCGGCCGATCCGACAAGCTTCCTCTGTAGATCCGGATGCGGGAAACGCGGCATCTCGACGCCGTTGATCTCCGGCTCAGTGACGCTTCGTATCAAGAGATCGAGCCATTGCTGGTCGTTTTGAAGGCTGAACAGGGTTTTGCCGTTGAGAATCATTCTGGTTGTCGCCTCTTATCTCTCGTTTGCGCGCTCAATAGGGCGCCGCCGCGTCGCCGCTGTTCGAATAGGGGAAAGCCTTGTATCCCTTGATCGCTAGAAGCGTGGGGAAAACGCGTTCGAAAGCGTGGGCGAGCGTGCCGTCGATGGCGCCGAGCTCGGGGCCGAATTCCTCCTCGCCGAGATCCATCTGAGCGATCTCCTGGAAGGGCGCGACGCGGAACCAGAACATCGTTCCGGCGACGAAGTCCTGGAACGGGGCTCCGGCTTCGCCGGCGAGCTCGAGCAGCGCCTCCATATTCGCCCGGTTGTCCCGGATGACGGAGGGCTCCGTCGCGGACATGAAGGACTCCTTCGGCGCCGCCAGCCCGATTTTCGCGTCGCTCGCAAAAGCCTGGAAGACGCACGCCACCGCCTCTTCGCTGACGAGGCCCTCGATCAACCCTTTGCGCCAGCGTCCCCCGGAGGCGAGGTGCAGCGATTTCTTCGCATGAAGCTTGCAGCCGAACTCATAGCCGAGATCCCGCGTTTCGCGCAGCGACCGCAGGAAAGGCAGCACGTCGCGACCGCGATTCTTCACGACGACCAGACGTGTCGGCTCGATAAGCTCTACGAGCCGCGACGCCGATTTGGCGCTCCACGTCTCCGGAATGGCGACGATCACGTCGAGCCTTCGCGATTTGCGCGCGGTCGACACCGCCAAAGCGAGTTCGTCTATGAGGTCCGAGTAGAAAATATGGGCGTAAAGCGCAGCGTCGGAGGTCGGCTGCCTTGTCGCGACCTTCGCGGCGATGGCTTCCAGCTCCTTGCGATTGGCGAGCGCGGGATCGCGCGACGCCGCGACGGCCCAGAGATAGGCGTAGCCGAATTTCCGGTCCGGTTCGAGATAGGTGCCCTCGCCCCATTCGTTCCAGGCGTTCACGAAGACCAGCCGCTCGGAGGGCTCGTTATACTCGCGGGAGAAGCGGTTCGCCCCTGAAAGCCAGCGATGGAACTCTTTGGGCGAGGCGTTGTGGAAGACGTGGCCGCGATTCTGCTTTCGCGCGACATTGTCCCAGGCGGTCATCACGCCCGGGAAATAAGCGAATTTCTTCGGCTCTTCCCGCATTCCGTCGAGGATTTCGAGATAGGCGTCGACCGCTTCCCTGTAATCGTAGATGCAGCCCGAGAAATCCGGATTGAGCAATTCGACGTCGGCCGTGATCTCTGGAATCGATACGGCGTGCGGCGGGAACTGCACGAGCGCGTCGAAGCCGATGGAGACGGGGTCCGAAAAGCCGAATGCGGTCGTCGCGACGAGATAAATCCCGGGCAGGCCCGCTTCAGCCGCCTTGCGCCGCCAGATTTCCGTCATCTTCTCGATATTCGTGACGATCAGCGGACGGTAGATGACGATGAGGGGCTTGCCGTCTATGCGGATATAGCGCGGATCCTCGATATAGCGCAGCAGATCCTCGAAGACGCGTTCATGGTCTTCATCCGAATGATCCTGCTTCATCAGGATCTCATGTTCGGCGCCGTCCCAACGGCGGGTCCAATTCTCGTTCGCCCAGCAGAGGCAGAAGGGAAAATTCAGGCTTTCGTCATCGCTGGCGAGCAGCGTCTCGATCGGCCGCTCGAGCAGGCGCTTGCCGCCGAACCAGTAATAATGGAAGCAGAAGCCCTGGACGCCGAAATGGCGGGCGAGCTCGAATTGCCGAGCCATGATCTCCGGCAGGCGAAGGTCGTAGAATCCGAGTTCGCCCGGCAAACGCGGCTGATAATGCCCGTTGAACTGGGCGACCGCCTTGGAGACGTTCGTCCATTCGGTGAAGCCGCGTCCCCACCATTCGTCATTTTCGCGGAACGGGTGGAACTGGGGCAGGTAGAAGGCGAGGACATGCGCGTCGTCCTCGGCGACGGTGGTTCGCGTGACGGGGAGCGGCGCGTAGTTCGGATCGCGCCCGCCGACGGAAACGGACAAAGCCTCGCGATAATATTCGGTGCAGAACTCCGGATTGTCGTCCGAGCCTCTCTTATTGTCGCCGAAGGGAGCTTCGATTATCGGGACGCCGATCGCCTGCGCGATTTCGCGGTCGCGAACTCTGTCGCGCGCCCCGCCGAACAGGCTGCGGGCGGTCAATTCCGCCACTTCGGCGATGGGGCCGCGCCTGGTCAGGAAGGTCGGGAGCGTGCGATAGGACGCGCGCAGCGATTTATAGAAGCTCTCCCACAGGGTCAGATGATCGGCGCCCAGATCCTCTATGGCGAGGCGGATGAGCGTAAAGCGGACCTGCGCTTCGGAGGGATCGAAGCGGATCGTGTAGAGCGGGCGCGCCGCCGAAATATCGCCGCACCAGACGTCGGGCGCGACCTGACGCAGAAACACGCAGAGATGATCGGCTTCGGAAAAGCCTTCGCCCACGTTCAAATAAAGGCGCGGACGGTAGATCCGCCCCTTGGTGACGCGGGCCTGGAAAAAGAACCGGTATCTGCCTTTGGGAAGCTGCAAATGCTCCTTGGTCTCAATATGGCACAGGATCATTTGCGGGTCGGGGCCTGTCGAGACGTAAGCGAAAGCGCCGCCGATTTCCGTTTCGACGAGATCGTAAAGATCCGTGCCCCCGACGGCGCGGATTTTGACCGGAACCTCCCTTTTTCGAACGGCGTTCTCGGCGGCGTCTAAGATGGCGTGGGCGGCTGTCTCGGTATTTGTCACGACCATTCCGACCGGTTGAGAGCGGGCAAGAGAGCCGAACTTTCCGGAAGTTCAGCTTTATACGCAGATGATCGCCCAGCGTGAGCGCCTGCGGAATAATGAAGAACCATTAGCGGAAGCTGATTCAACCCTGAGCGAGAGGTTATCATACCGCAGTGCGAGGGCAACATGGTCAGACACAGCTATGCGCCTGCCTGATTTAAAATATTTCCCATCGGGGCGCGCGGTCCCCCGCTCGGATCGGTTCGCGGGCGGCGCTGGGCCATGGGGACGCGCGCGATCGATCGCGCGCCGCGATCGGGGCGAAAGGATGGTAAGGAGGGACGGCGCGCCGCCCGGGAGGAGAGACATGGACCTGTTGCAAGCCATCGAAACGCGGTCAAGCGTCTCCACGCTGGCGGAGCCCGGCCCGACCGACGCGCAATGGGCGACCCTGCTGCGCGCCGGCGCGCATGCGCCCGATCACGGCCGCTTGCGGCCGTGGCGATTTCTGATCGTCCGCGGCGAGGCGCGCGGCCGGCTGGGAGACATTTTGGCGGACGCCCTGCTGGCGAGGCAGCCCGACGCGCCGCCCGAGGCGGTCGAGCGCGAGCGGCGGAAGCCGCTGCGCGCGCCGGCGATCCTCGTTGTGGCGGCGGCGCCGAGAGCGCATCCGGGCGTGCCTGAAATCGAGCAGATCCTCGCAGCGGGCGCCGCGACGCAAAACATTCTGCTCGCCGCGCATGCGCTGGGCCTCGGCGCCATGTGGCGCACGGGCGCCCCGGCCTTCGATCCGCGCGTGGTCGCGGGGCTCGGCCTGCCTCCGGAATCGCGGATCGTCGCCTTCGTCTATCTCGGGACGCCGGCGGCCCCGATCCGGCCCAGGGACGCCGAGGAGGCTGCGACGGCGGTGGAATGGGGCGAGGCCCCGCGCGAGTTCGTTCTTGTCTGACGGTCTTGCCGACAGTCTCGGCGCTCAATCCGCCGGCGGTGCCTTCCGGCGGCGGACCGCCTCGCGCATCAGGCTGAGGCACTCGGCCGTGGACGCCATGTCCATCGCGGACATTCCCAGCTCGGTCTCGAAGAGCGGATCGGCTCCCGCCGCGAGCAGGAGCGCCACGGCCTTGGCGCGCCCGGAGGAGGCGGCGAACATCAGCGGAGTCGCGCCGGTGGCGTTGACGTGCTGGAGCTCGGCTCCGGCGTCGATAAGAAGCTGTATGTTCTCGGAAATCTCCCCGACACAGGCGAGCCACAGCGCCTGGGCGCCGTCGGCGTTGACCGCATGGAGTTCGGCTCCGGCGCGCAGCAATTCCCGCACGATCTCCGGCGTCGAAATACGGACCGCATGCATGAGGGGCGTCGCGCCGTCCTTGTCGCGCGCATTGACGCTGGCGGGCGGGAAGCCGCGCGCGACGAGAAAGGCTTGTAGTTCCGCGCTCGGGACGGGCGCGCCCGGCTCGGCTCTCAGCGCCGCCGCCCAGGCCTGATAGCCGCCGTCGAGACTATAGGCTTCCGCAAATCCCGCTTCCGCGAGAAACTCCGCGACGGGCTGGCTGGAATGGCCGTGATAGCAACAGATGACGACCGGCGTTTCCCTCGGCGTTTCGGCCAGAAAACGGGAGAAGGACTCTTGCGTCGCCAGCCGCGCGCCTTCGATATGGCCGCGCCGGAAGGACTCGGCGTCGCGCACGTCGATCACCAGCGCTTCGCCGCCACGAAGCAGGTCCCGCGCGGCGGCGACGTCGATCCTGCGAAATTTCCCTGCATGCTTCACGGCTTGCTCCTTCCGCTTGCGCGTTCGCCGCGCGGCGATGCGAAGAAGGGGCCAGCCCGGGGCGGCGGCGAAAATCTTCCGGGCGAGGGACGCGAGTTGCCGATCGGCGAGGGATATGGTTTGATAAATCCAGGAGCTGAAATTATTTTTTATGAGCATCCATTATGGGTAGGAACATCGTCGTCTGCTGTGACGGAACGGCCAATGAGTTCACGGCCGATCGCACCAATGTCCTGAAGCTCTTTTTCACGCTGGTTCAGGACCCCGCGCGGCAAGCCGCCTTTTATCATCCGGGCGTCGGCACGATGGAGCCGCCCGGCGTGATTTCCCCATTGAGAAAGAAAATCATGCGCCTCGCCGGCCTCGCTTTCGGGGCGGGGCTCGAATCCGACATCTGCGACGCCTACGCCTATGTGATGAACAATTTCGAGGAAGGCGACCGCTTGTATCTTTTCGGCTTCAGCCGCGGCGCCTATACGGCGCGGGCGGTCGCCTCGCTGATAAAGATGTACGGCCTGATGCGAAAGGGGAGCGAACCGCTCATTCCCTACGCGTTGCGCATGATGGCCGGAGTCAATAACGGCTTCGGCGGGAAGACGGACGCGCAGAAGCAGGCGATCGGCGAGGTTTTCGAGCTTGCAAGCGAATTCAAGGCCTATTTCTCGCAAACGCCCTGCGCGCCGCATTTCGTCGGCGTCTGGGACACGGTGAGCTCCGTCGGCTGGATCGACAATCCCATCCATCTGCCCTACACGGCCGACAATCCCGACATTCTGCACGGGCGGCACGCCGTCTCGATCGACGAGCGGCGCGCATTCTTCCGAACGAATCTCTGGCGCCCGAAAAATCTTGATCAGGACATTGTCCAGGTCTGGTTCCCTGGCGTGCATTGCGACGTTGGCGGCGGCTATGCGGAAGCCGAGAGCGGGCTCGCCAAGGGCGCGCTCGCCTGGATGTTGCGGGAGGCGCAGGCGCACGGCCTGCTTTGCGAGCCGGAGAAAGTCGCCCTCATGCTCGGCGAGGTCGGCGGCGGCTATGTCAAGCCCGATCCGAACGGGCCGATGCATGACGAGTTGAAGGGTCTCTGGCGCCTTGCGGAATATTTGCCGAAGCGGCGCCGCGACCCGAAGACGGGCGAGTGGGAGCGTCGCTGCAATCGCGGCCGCAAGCGAAGCCTGCCGCCCCAATCGATGATTCATGTTTCGGCTTATGAGCGCGGCGGCGGCTATGGCGCGAATTTGCCGGCGGACGCAATCAAGGTGAATTGATTTTCATTTTTCAGTCGAGGGCGCCATGGGCGGGGACATTGATTCGACCAAATCTCTTTCTCGCGCCGATCGCGCGATGCAGGCGCATTTTCTCGAATCGGCGAAGCATCCGCCCCTGCCGAAGCCGGGGGCGCGCGCCTTGCGCATCTACGCCTATGACCCGGGCCATCAGACAAAGCCCGACATGTTCGACGTCAGCGTGACGACGGTCGACGTGCGGTGGGAGACGCTCACGCCGGGGCCGGCCGGCGAATATGTCGAGGTCGTCGACGTCGACCCGGCGAGCCTGGCCTGCTACGCCCCGATCGATCTCAACGACCCTTATCTCCTGGCGCAAAACGGCCTGCCGCCGTCCGAATCGTCGCCGCAGTTCCATCAGCAGATGGTCTATGCGGTCGCGATGCGCACGATCGACCGCTTCGAAAAGGCGCTGGGTCGCCGCGCATTGTGGGCGAGCCGAATCCTGCGCGACGAAAAGGGGGATTTCCAGCAGAGGAAATTCGTCCGGAAGCTGAGAATTTACCCTCACGCCCTGAGGGAGGCCAACGCCTATTACAATCCGGAAAAGGTCGCGCTTCTCTTCGGCTATTTCCAAGCGACGGCGGATGGCGACTCCGTCGTGCGCGGGACGGGAGTCTTCGCGGCGACCTCGCATGACATCATCGCCCATGAGACGACGCACGCGCTTCTCGACGGGCTTCATCCGCGCTATGCGGAGCAGAGCAACAGCGACATGGCCGCCTTTCACGAGGCTTTCGCCGACATTGTCGCGCTGTTCCAGCATTTCGCGATGCCGGATTCGCTGTTGCGGCAAATCCGGCAATCGAAAGGCTCGCTCGATCTCGCGAAAAACCTCGGCAATCTCGCCCAGCAATTCGGCGAGGCGACGGGGCTTCACGGCGGGCTGCGCAGCTTCGTCGGCAAGACCGGCGCGGAAATCGAGGAGCAGCGCAAGATCATCGCTGACGAGGAAGAGGATCCCCATCATCGCGGCGCCGTGCTCGTCGCGGCGGTCTTCGCGGCCTTTCTCACGATCTACGAGGCGCGGGCGAGCGAGATGATTCGCCTCGCCACCAACGGCTCGGGCAGGCTTCCCGAGGGCGACCTTTCATATGATCTCTCGCGCCAACTGGCGCGCGAGGCGTCGAAGACGGCCAAGCATGTGCTCGATATGTGCATTCGCGCGCTCGATTACTGCCCGCCCGTCAATTTGACTTTCGGCGATTATCTGCGCGCGCTCGTCACGGCGGATCGCGATCTGCAGCCGGAGGACCCGCGCGGCTATCGGGTCGCCTTCATAGACGCGTTTCGCGCGCGGGGAATTCTGCCGGAGAATGTGCAGCATCTCGGCGAGGACAGCCTGCTTTGGGAGCGGCCCGCAATCGATGAGAGCGGATTGGACGCTTTCAAGAAATTCCTCTGCGGCCTGGATTTGCGCTGGAACCAGAGCGTCGCCCGCGAGGAAGCCTGGAAGGCGTCCGAAAGCAATGGAAAGCAGATGTTTTGCTGGCTCCAAAGCCAGCCCGAATTTCGGGAGGCGCTGGGCTTCTTCGATCCTCAGAAGGACGTCGCCAATTTTCAGGGCAGCGGCCTCAACGGCGAGATCAGGAACATCGAGGTTCATTCGGTGCGTCCCTTGCGGCGCGCGGCGCCGGACGGTTCGGGGAGCGCGATGCTGGTCATCGAGCTCACGCAATCGTTCCGCGCCGAACCTCGCAAGGAGCGCTATCGCGGCGGCTGCACATTGCTCGTCGATCTGAGCGACGGCGAACTCAAATATGTCGTTCGCAAGAGGCTCTCGCAGTTCTCGATCAAGAAGCAGATCGACGTGCGTCTCGGCGCGGCTCAGCGCGCCGCGGCGCGCGGGATCGTCCATTTTGCCCCGAACGAACCGGCTGGGCGCGCGCATGCTTTCGCGATGATGCATCGCTGCGCCAAGGGAGAATGAGCGATGGCGCAGCAAGCGAAAGGGACGTCGACGAGAAGGCCGCGCAGGAGCTCCGCGGCCAGCGCAAAAAAGCCCGCGGCGAAGCCGGCGCCTCGACAGGGACGAAATTCGCCGCGCGCTTCGGTGCGCGTTTACCGGCACGGCCTCGGCGACTGCATTCTGGTGCGGATCAAGCGAAGGGGCGCGGAGGACTTCAAGCTGCTGATCGATTGCGGCGTCGTCACCGGATCGAAGCTGGAGAAGCTGCACAAGGCGGTCGAAAACGTCATCGACGTGACCGGCGGCTCGCTTGACGCCGTCGCCCTCACGCATGAGCATTGGGATCATGTTTCCGGCTTCGTCGATGCGAGGGAACCCTTCAAGAAGCTCAGCAAAGTCGGCGAGATCTGGCTCGCATGGACGGAAGACAAGAGCGACGAGCTTGCCGGCAAGGTAAAGGAAGAGATGGGCGCGGCGAAGCGCGCATTGCAAAAGAGCGCGCTTCGCTTCGGCGCCTCGTCGCCTGCGGCGGAGCTGCTCGAGGACATCGCCGTCATGGGCTCCTTCTCCGCCGCCTCCGGCCGAACCACGGCGGACGCGTTCGAGAATGCGCGCATGCTCTCCACGACGCGCCGCTATTGGAAGCCGACCGACGCGCCCTACGAGATCAAGGGCGCGAATGCGCGCATCTATGCGCTGGGGCCGCCGCGCGACATCAAGAAGATCCGGAAGATCAATCCGACGAAGAGCGCGCTGGAAACCTATGGGCTGGCCTTGAGCATCGACGGAGTGATGCCTTTCGGGCTGGCCGCGGCTCTGGAGGAGCCGGATCAATTTCTAAGAGTCGAGGGCTCGCCCTTCCATCAGCGCGTGACGATCCCGCAGGAGGAGGCGGAGAAGATCCCGTTCTTCGCCGAGACATATTTCGGAGGCGGCGACGACTGGCGGCGCATCGACGACGACTGGCTCGGGCCCGTCAATGATTTCGCTCTCGCCTTGCAGAGCTATACGAACAATACGAGTCTCGTTCTCGCGGTGGAGCTCGGCGCGCCCGGTCGCGGCGACGTTCTCCTGTTCGCGGCCGACGCCCAGGTCGGCAACTGGCTCTCCTGGCGGGATTGCGCATGGTCGGACATGACGGGCGACGATCTTCTCCGGCGCGTCATCTTCTACAAGGTCGGCCATCACGGGAGCCACAATGCGACGCTGAAGGCCGAAGGCCTGGAAAAGATGGTCGGCTTGCAGGCGGCCGTCATTCCCGTCGACGCCGAGATGGCCAAGAAGAAGCGCTGGGGGCATATGCCGCTGCCCGATCTGATCGACGAGCTGAAGAAGCGGGTCAAGGACGAGGGCTTCTTCCGCACGGATGAATGCGAGAAACGAAAATCCGAGAAGGTCGAGGTTACGGACGATTATGTGGAGCTGCATTTTTGACGCGGATTTGCGGCGACATGCTCATTCCGCCTGCTCCGTATCGACGAGCCCGGCGCCGATGGCGAGCCAGACGAGATGGGCGTCCGTCCGAGCGCCGATCTTGGATTTGATCTGATAGTGATAGTTCTGGACCGTCTTGGCGCTGAGATTGAGAAAGGCGGCGATCTCCTCCGTCGTTTTCCCCGAGGCGACCAGCCGCAGAATTTCCGTCTCGCGGGGGCCGAGACCCTCGACGATCGATCGACCCTCTCCGAGACGCTCGGCGGCCACCTCGCGCGCGACGTCGTCGCTGAGCGCGCGGCCGCCCCGCGCGACGGTCGCGACGGCCTTGACGAGATCGGCCGCGTCGCTGCTCTTGGTGACATAGCCCGCGGCTCCCGCCTCGAACGCCTTCAAGGCGAAGGCCGAGCCGCTATGCATTGTGAAGACGAGGATGCGGGCGCCTTTGTCCCATTGCCGGATGTGACGGATCGCTTCCAGCCCGCCGGCGCCGGGCAGGGAAAGATCGATGATCGCCACGTCGGGCGAGGCGTCGCGATAGGCCTGATAGGCGGACGCCGCATTGTCCGCCTCGCCGACGACTCGAAAGCCGGGCTGGCGTTCGAGCAGGCGGCGATATCCCTCGCGCACGATCGGGTGGTCGTCGACCAGCAGGATGGAGACCGCCGTCATGTCGCCGCGAGGCCCGCCGGCGCCGCGCCGCTTTGCGGCGCGAGCGGAATCCGCGCCGCGATGCGGAGCCCCTGCGCGCCTGCGCCGATGGCGAGGCTCCCGCCCAGCGCCGCGATGCGCTCCCGCATGCCCAATATGCCGTGGCCGGCGGAAGCGATCACGCTGGCCGGATCGCCGCCGCCATCGTCCTCGATCGTCACCGCAATCTCGGCGTCGCGGGAAAGCCCGCCTTCGACGCGAAGACGGACGTCGCTCGGGCGGCCGTGGCGCATCGCATTGGTGAGACATTCCTGCGCGATGCGGAAGACGCTAGTCGAGACCGCGCGGGGCAGGGACGCAAGATTCCCCGTCAGATCGAGATGCACGATCGCGCTGGCGCCCGGCCGCGCATTCCAGCCGGCGACGAGCTGAACGAGGCAGGCCTCGAGCCCCAGCTCCTCCAGATCCTGCGACCGCAGGCGCGCCAGCGCCTCGCGCAGCGTCGTCATCATCCGTCTCGCGGCTTTGGAGATGGAGCGCGCGTCCGCGGCGAGATCCGGCCGGTCGCCGGCGCCCGACTCGATCGCCGCCGCGAAGGCGAGGGTCGCGGTCAGGCATTGCCCGAATTCGTCGTGAAGATCCCGGGCCAAGGCGCGCCGTTCCTCCTCCTGAACCTCGAAGAGGCGCTTCGTCAGCGCCATGCGCTCGGCGGCCGTATGGGCGAGGCGCGCCGCGAGATCGTTCACCGCTCGGGCGATGTGGCCGAACTCGCCAGTTTCGCAGGTCTCGATCGGCCGGCGGTAGTTCCCGCCCTCCAGGCGCCGCAGGCCCTCTATGATGGTCTGCGTCGGCGCGAGCGCTCGGGCGATGGCTAGGGCGGCCAGGAGGCAGATCGCCATCGCCATGGACGCCGCGACGCCGAGGACGATCGCGATCCGGCTCCACGCCTGACGGACCGCCGCATCGGCGTCGGCCGTCGCGACGACGGCGCCGGTCTCCGGCTGCCGGACGGCGAGCCGGCGGGTCACGGCCGTCTCGGGGCCGAAAATTTCCCTGTAACCGCGTGCGAACCATTCCGGCGCCGCCGCTCCGACGCC
Organism: Methylocystis sp. S23; assembly: GCF_054106005.1. NCBI lineage: Bacteria > Pseudomonadati > Pseudomonadota > Alphaproteobacteria > Hyphomicrobiales > Methylocystaceae > Methylocystis > Methylocystis sp. S23. The sequence continues at coordinate 660,858 of NZ_CM134185.1, read as the reverse complement.
TTCGAGACGGCTGCACAGCGCGCGCGGCTCCTCTCCGGCCGGCGCGAAGGCGATGCACACGCCGGGGGAGACGAGCTTTAAGGTGGAGAGCGACTCCCAGTTCGGCACGGGCAGCACCTTGTCGCGGCGCATGCTGCCGCGCCACAATATTTCCCGCCAGAAGAGGTTCTCCAGCTCGAAGGCGACGCGATCGGCGGTGGCGGCGGTTTCGGCTTCCACGGTCTTGTGAGCGTCGATCATCACAAAGCCCGATGTCGCCGCGAGCGTGGCGACGACGATCACGACGAGCTGGGCGATCAGTCGAATGATGAGGCGCATGAACGGCCCTCCGCGGCGCGAGGACGGAAATCTAGACGGCCGTTCGCCCGCCGCCAATGAGTCAGTCGGACCGTTTCCGGAACTCGGGCAAATTGCCCAAGGCCAGGCCGTCGCCCTTTCGCATGACGGCGAAATCTCTCCGATCCGCGCGCCCACGGGCAAATTCCCCGGCCGCGGCGGGGCGTCCCGCCCTAGGCGCGCGGCGCGGGATTCCCTCAAATTCCGTGGACGCAAACCTCACGAGGAAAATCACGCCATGGCCGCCGCTTTCGCCTTTGACGACAGAAATATCCGCTGGAAGCGGATCGATGGAATCGATTTCCTGTCGCTGTCGGTTCTCGACGCCGACGAGAAGAACGGCGTCATCCACGTCGTTTTCAAATTCGCGGCGAACCGCCAGATCGTTCTGCATCGCCATCTGACTCTCAACAAGACGATGACGATTCAAGGCGAGCATCGTCTCTATCACGCGGATGGCCGCCTCAAGGAGGTCAGGCCGGCGGGGCGCTTCACCGTCACGCCGCCTTCGGACGAGCCGCATCGCGAGGGCGGGGGCGACCAGGATGCGATCGTCCTCTTCGCCATTCACGGCGACGGCGCCCTCTATGAGGCGCTCGACGATGACTTGAACGTCGTCATGACGCTTGCCGCGCGCGACTTCGCGCAGCTTTACGACGGCTGAGGCGCGCCGCTTTATGGAATGCGCGCATGTCCCGCCGCAATTCGCCCTTTAGCCGAGCAGCCGCGCCGCCAACCGCCTGACGGCGCGCGCATGGCCGCGAAGCCCGCGTGCGAGATTGGCGAGCGCATGATAGGGCTTCCAGAGGAGGGTTGACTTCTCGTAGGCGATGAGGCCTTCGAGCGCCTGCTTTCGCGTTTCGAGCGAGATGATCTCGAAGGTCGCTTCTTCCAGCCTGGCCCCCCTTGCGCGCGCCTTCTGCGCGCTCCTCGCCGCCATGGCGCGCGCATAGGAGATTTCGGCCGAAGGATTCGCGGCTCTGGAGACGAGGCAGTCGCCGAGAACGAGGAAATCCAGCCCCGCCTCGAAGAAGCTGCGAAGCGCGTCCTCCGCGGTGGTGACGATCGGCTCCTCGTGAATATTGAAGGAAGTGTTTACGAGCGCGCCCACGCCCGTCAGGGCCGCATATTCCGTGAGGACGCGATGCAGGAAGGGCGCCGTCGCCGCGGAGACGAGCTGCGGGCGCGCCGTGCCGTCGACATGCACGACGGCGGGACAATCGGCTTTCGCTTTCTCCGTGCAGGGCGTGGTGACGGTCATATATTTGACCGCGTCGCGGACGACGTCCGAGATCACGAAATATTCGCTTGCGTCTTCCTCCCGGACGATCGGCGCGAAAGGCATGAATTCCGTCCGGGACAATTTCGCGTTGAGGCGCGTATTGACGGAGGCGTCTTGCGGCGAGGCCAGGATGGAGCGATTGCCGAGCGCGCGCGGTCCGAATTCCGCCTCGCCGCGCGCCAGCGCGACGATCTCGCCCTGCGCGAGCCGCTCGGCCACGGCGCGCGCGAGATCGTCGGGGCGGAGGAAGGCGATTTCCCGCTCGCGCAAGGCCGCTTCCTCGTCGTCCGACACGCGCGGCCCGAGATAGACGTGCCGGATGGGCGCGCCCGCGATCCTCTCGCGCTCGAAGCGCGCCTGCCACGCCGCGCCGATGGCGCCGCCGTCATCCGCCATTGCCGGGCAGATGAACAGCCGCTCAATGTCGCAAGCCGACAGGCGCTGATTGAGCCGGACATTGGCGAAGAGCCCCCCGGCGAGGCACAGGTTTCGCGTTTCCGGCCGCGCCTTCAGCGCTTGCTCGACGATCTCGCAGACATGCGCTTCGGTCAGATATTGGAGCGTCGCCGCGACGTCTTCCGGCGCGCCGCCGAGCATGTCCCGCAAGCGGCGCCGCTCCTCGGGAGAGACCGCCAGGCGCGGCTCGAGCGTCGCGTCGAAGCGGTCGAACCAGCGGATCAGATGATGGGTGGGCCGAGGCTCGACGACCCAGCTTTGCAGCACGTCGAGCACATGCGGGTCGACCTTGCCGTGGGCGGCGAGGCCGGTGAGCTTGCCTTCATGCTTGAACGGCCGGAAACCGAGAACCGCCGTCACGGTCGCATAGACATAGGCGACATTGCCGTAGCGCGCGGCGCTGAACCGGTCGACGGCGTCGATCCCCGACTCGCGCGACGCGGCGTAAACGCCGCCGAACCAGTGCTCGTTCGACTGCCCGCCATCATAGACGACGCAAAGCGCGTCGCCATAGCCGCTGGCCCAGAAGGCGGAAGCGGCATGGGCGAGATGGTGCGGGACATAGGCGATGGGCTTTTTTAGCGTCGCGAGCGCCTGCGCGAATTCGTCCGGAAAGGAGCGATCGAAATAAAGCGGCTGTCGCAGCTCCCATTTGCAGAAGGCCGACTGGTCGGACAGCGTCTCCTCATATCGATCCGATTCGGCGAAGGCCGCATAGGCGATCCTGTCCCACGGAATCCGTTCGAGAATTTGCGTGGGCCAGCGGCCGTCCTGCTTGACGCGCGAGATGCGCTCCAGCGAAACGGCGCTGACGAGCCCCCCGCTTGCGTCGACGACGGCGACGGCCGTGTCGTGCGACGAGCTGAAATTCATCCCGAGAACGGAGCCCTCGGGGATTTCCTCAAATGCGACGATTTCCCTGCCCAATTCACGCCCCTGAATACAATCGAGATATGGCCTCCTCGAAAATTCCGCCTGAAGCTTAATTCATGGCGGAGTTCGGGGCTAGGCGCCCGCCGCGCCGCGATCGGGCGAAATAGGTCTGATCGATTCCGGGGGTCGGAGCGCGCGTCTCGCGCGCCGGGCGATGCGAGAAATTCCGGCTTCGTTCTTGAGAAGGCGGCGCGCTTGCCTCCGAAAAGCGTCCTCGCATTCAGGGAAATCTATGGTGGGCGGCAAGGAGACGGATTGATGGTGAATTGACGTTCGGAATTAAATAATCGACCGGTATTTGCAAAGCTCAGCAACAGTCTTCGGAAGACCTTGAGCGTCAAGCGAAGCCAGATATTCCTCTGCGGTTTTTGGCGGTTCTTAAGCCGGGCTCGGCAGCGCTGCGCTGCAACAATGACCGGGGCGTTATCCAAGCCAAACTGGTGGTGGACGAATTCGTCCGGATGCAGAGGCTCGATGTTGAATTTTGCGAGGAAATCGGCAGGAAAAATCTGAAAGGTTGAAGGTGATGATGGCGTCACATTCGGCGTGAATTGCTGCGGCCAAGATGTGCCTGTCTCCAGGATCGGGGAGCTGGAGCCCGGCTGCTAAATCCCCGTAGCCAGAAACCAGGCAATCCGGCACGGCGCGGTTCATTAACTGTTTGGTCCGTTCAAGCCGCCGCTGGCTTAGATCGGGTTTGTCTTTGAGGAGGTTTCTGATCCATTCCTCATGCGCGGCCTCGGACCATTTCGCCCGGAAAAGCCTGGCTGCTGCGAGCTCCATCAAGAAATCTCGCAGCGGCGCCGGGTAGAGCACGCAGGCGTCTAAGAAGACGGTGTAGGCGGAGAGCTTAATAGCCGAATCCCAATTCTTGGGCTTGCTGCGCTAGCTCGTCCATAGCCTCTTGACGCTCCCGCTCGGCGCTGAGCCTATATGCTTCAAGATCGGCGAATTTGATGCGTCGATGCGTGCCGACCATGCGATATTCAATTCGCCCCTCTTCAAGAAGTCGGACCAAGTGAGGGCGCGACACGTTCAATAGATTAGCGGCCTCCTGTGTCGTCAGCTCCGCATGGACCGGTATCAACGTCACGGCGTTGCCATTGGCCATTTCAGTCAAGAGGTGATGCAGAAGATCGGCCGCCGCCTTGGGCAGCCGCAATACCTTGCCGTCATCTAAGCGCACCTGCAATTCGCCGGTTGCGTGGCGAGAACGGGAAAGCTCTCGGCTCGCGGCCGCCGCCAGCTCAGCTTCCTCAGGTGAGGGCAGCACGGGCCGCTCTATTGTGGCGGACATTACGGATCTCCGTGGCTGAGTGTCTTAAATCTAGCGCCGTCTGAGCTTCTTTTCAATAAACGAAACAAACGAAACAGGTCGGAGGTTCCGGATCTTCATTGAGGCGCTCAAGCATAGGCGTCAATATGCTTGTCTGATTGCTTTAAATGGTGGGCGGCACAGGGATTGAACCTGTGACCCCTCCCGTGTGAAGGGAGTGCTCTCCCGCTGAGCTAGCCGCCCGTCGCGAAATGTCGCGGAACGCCTTCCGTGTAAGAGAGGGGGAGGCGTTCCGTCAAGTGCGTCCGAAGGCCGAGGGCGGGAGAATCGCCTCCGCCGCCGCCCATAGCTCGTCGAAATGCGAGATCACCCGATCCGGCGCCAGTTCGGCCACGGGGATGTCCGTATAGCCGAAATCGACCGCCACGACCGGCGCGCCGGCGTTTTTGGCTGTGTCGACGTCGGTCTTGGAGTCGCCCACCATCACGGCGCGGCGCGGGTCGCCGCCCGCCGCCTCGATGGTCAGCTCCAGCGTGCGCGGGTCGGGCTTGTGCATGGGGAAGGTCCCCCGGCCGCAAATCGCCGCGAAACGGTCGGCCGCCTCGAGCTTTTCCAGAAGCAGCCGCGCCAGCGGCTCCGGCTTGTTGGTGCAGACCGCGAGCTTGAATCCGGCCGAAGCGAAGCGGTCGAGCGCCGCCAGCGCGCCGGGGAAGAGCGCGCTTTCGTCGGCGATATGGACCTCGTAATGCGCCAGGAAGTCCCGCACCAGCGGATCGACCCGCGCCGGCGCCAGGGGCGCGCCGTCGACGGCGAAGCCGCGCTCGATCAGGGCCCGCGCCCCGGCGCCGACGAGGCTGCGCGCCGCCGAGGGCGCGACCAAAGGCAGGCCCTCTCGCGCGAGCAGCACATTGAGCGTAGCGATGAGATCGCGGGCGGTGTCCGCCAAAGTGCCGTCGAGATCGAAGACGAGAATGGGAGGGCGCTGGATCATGGCGGCGGAGGTAAAGGCCCCGCTCGCGCAGATCAAGCGCCCGAGGCGAAATTAAAATTATGGCGCGCGCCGCGCGTGTAGACTGCCCCGACCGATTCGCAACAGGAGTGGCAAGATGCGTCTTTCGCAGTTTTTCCATGGGCGGCGCTTCCTGTTCCTTTCCGCCGCGCTTCTGGCCGCGGGGACGGCCAGCGCCGCCGGGGCCGCCGGCAATTACGAGTTCCTCGCCGCGCCGCAGACCGACCTTAACCGCGTCTTCCGCCTCGACAAGGCGACGGGCGAAGTCGGCGCCTGCCAATATGGCCTCAAGGAAGGCTCCTCGATCGGCGTGACGCTGTGCTACCCGCCCGGCGAAGGGGCCAAGGGCGGGACTTTCAGCGAATACGCCCTCGTCGCGTCCCGCCACACCGGCGAAGGCGGCGTCTTCCGCGTCGATCTGCGCTCCGGCATGATGTCGATCTGCTTCGTGCTGAATGAGAGCGCCGTCGTCTGCACGCCGCAGGCGAAATAAGAGCAGGGGCGTCAAGTGAAGGACAGCCATCCTCGCCTTCATGCTGAGGAGCCGCCGAAGGCGGCGTCTCGAAGCGCGAGGGCGAGCTCCAGATTGCGGGAATTGAAGGCTTCCTCCTCCTTCGAGACGCGAGCTTCGCTCGCTCCTCAGGATGAGGAAGCCTTCCCCCCGATCGGCCAAGAATTAAGAGAAGCGACCATTGACCACCGCTCTTTCCGCTGACGCCATGAAGCGCGCCGCCGCCGCCGCCGCGCTCGAATCCGTGACGCCCGGCATGCGGCTCGGGCTCGGCACCGGCTCCACCGCCGCGCATTTCGTCGATCTTCTCGGCGCGCGCATGCGCGAGGGGCTGGAGGTCGTCGGCGTGCCGACCTCGGAGCGCACGCGCCTCCAGGCGGAAGGGCTCGGCATCACGCTCTCGACCCTCGACGAGACGCCGGAGCTCGACCTCGCGATCGACGGCGCCGACGAGTTCGACGCCTCGCTGCGCCTCATCAAGGGCGGCGGCGGCGCGCTGCTGCGCGAGAAGATCGTCGCGGCGGCCTCGAAGCGCATGTTCGTCATCGCCGACGCGACCAAGCAGGTCGAGACGCTCGGCGCCTTTCCGCTGCCTGTCGAGGTCGACCGCTTCGGCGCGCGCGCGACGAAGATTCATATCGAGCGCGTCGCGCGCGGGCTTGGTCTCGAAGGGCCGGTCACGCTGCGCATGAAGGCGCCGGACGAGCCCTATCTCACCGATGGCGGCCATTACATTTACGATTGCGCTTTCGGCGCGATCGACGCGCCGGAAATGCTGGCGCAGAGGCTCGAGGCCATTCCGGGCGTCGTCGATCACGGCCTCTTCATCGGCCTCGCCACCGCGATCTTCGTCGCGGGCGCCAATGGCGTGCGGATCATCGGCGATGTGACGGGCGGCGCGCTATGAGCGGATATGACTATGATCTCATCGTCATCGGCGCGGGCTCGGGCGGCGTGCGCGCCGCGCGCGTCGCGGCGGGCCATGGCGCCAGGGTCGCGATCGCCGAGGAGTTCCGCGTCGGCGGAACCTGCGTCATCCGCGGTTGCGTGCCCAAAAAGCTTTATGTGCTCGCGAGCCGCTTCAAGGACGAGTTCGAAGACGCCAAAGGCTTCGGCTGGCGTGTCGGCGAGACCTCTTTCGACTGGCCGTCGCTCGTCGCGGCGAAGGAGAAAGAGATCACGCGTCTCTCGGGCCTTTATGAGCAGACGCTTGACAACAACAAGGTCGAATTGATCCGCGCCCGTGCGACCATCGCCGGGCCGAACGCCGTGCATTTCTCGGACGGCCGCACGGCGCGCGCGCGCTACATTCTCGTCGCGACGGGCGGCGCGCCCGTGCTCGCGCCGCATGTTCCGGGCCTCGAATGGGGCCTGTCATCCAATGAGATCTTCGACCTGCCGACCTTCCCGCAGCGTCTGCTGATCGTCGGCGCGGGCTATATCGCCGTCGAGTTCGCGAGCGTCTTCGCGCGGCTCGGCGCGCAAGTCTATCTCGCCTATCGCGCCGATCTTCCCCTGCGCGGCTTCGACGACGACTTGCGCAAACGCGTCGCCGAGGCGCTGACCCACGCCGGCGTCGCGCATCATGTCGGCGCGCTGCCGACGCGCATCGACAAGAGCGCGAAGGGCTACGCCGTCTCCATGAGCGACGGCGAGACGCGCGTGGTCGACGCGGTTCTGGTCGCCACAGGGCGCCGGCCGCTGACGCAGAATCTCGGCCTGGAGCGCGCGGGCGTGGCGACGCGTGAGAACGGCGCGATCATCGTTGATGCGCATTCGCGCACCAATGTCTCGAGCGTCTACGCCGTCGGCGACGTCACCGACCGCATCAATCTCACGCCGGTCGCGATTCGCGAGGGCCACGCCTTTGCGGATACGGTCTTCGGCGACACGCCGACGACGATCGATTACGACGGCGTGCCGAGCGCCGTCTTCACCACGCCGGAAGTGGGAACGGTTGGACTGACCGAAGCCGCCGCGCGGGACAAATATGGCGCGCTCGACATTTACGAGACGAGCTTTCGCCCCATGCGCGCGACGCTCTCCGGCCGAGCGGAACGCGTCTATATGAAGCTCGTCGTCGACGCCGAAAGCCAGCGCGTCGCCGGCGCGCATATTTTCGGCCCCGAAGCCGGCGAGATGGCGCAGCTCGTCGCGATCCCCATGCGCATGGGGGCGACGAAGCGCGACTTCGACGCGACCATGGCCGTGCATCCCACAATGGCGGAAGAGCTGGTGACGATGCGAGCGCCCGCAAGGAGGATCGCGCGCGACGGAATAGCATAGGACGCGACCCGACGCCGGTTCATTTTTTGAATCTGATTTGCACTGAAAATCCTGCAAGAGCGCAGGCGATGATGGTCGATAATGGTTGAGAGCCAAAAGATGCCTGTGATCTCCGATGAAGACCTCGTTTCGAGAGCGACCGCCGTCCTTATGCCAAGGAGATTGTCTCCAACCGTCGAAGTCGGCGAGGTGGGCTGCGCCTTGGTGACCGCCTCTGGAGCGGTGCATGTCGGCGTCTGCATAGACGCCACGTGCGGGATTGGATTTTGTGCCGAACATGCCGCGATCGCCAGCATGGTGACGCACCGCGAGAGTCGCATCGAAACGATCGTTGCAGTGGATTCCGAAGGAAATGTGCTGCCGCCTTGTGGGCGCTGCAGGGAATTGATCTGCCAGATCGACTCGGGAAATTTGGAAACCCGCATCTTGTTGCCGGATGAGAAAGTCAAAAGCTTGCGTCAGTTGCTTCCTGACCACTGGTTGGACAGCAAGTAATTTCCTAACCGACGATTCGATAAGGCCTGATTTTAGGGAGCGGTTCCATCCATGCCGGGACATTGCGCAGATGCTGTAAGGGGACGCCCCTAATTGGCGTTGACTCCCTCTCCCCGCTGAGGGCGTCGAAAGACGCCCTCAGCGGGGAGAGGGCTGGGGCGAGGGGCGAAGCCGCATCAGCAATGTGGCTGGAAAGCCCATCAAAATCCCGATGCGCACGCCGCCCGCCTCGCCCCTCACCCCGGCCCTCTCCCCGTTTTCACGGGGAGAGGGAGAGGAGCGGTCATCCGCTCGGGGGCGGTCGCGGCGGGAATGAGCCGATCGAGGGCGCCGCGCAGCGCGCGCCGCGCGGCGCCGGTCTTGGCTTCCGTCAGGCGCGAGAAGCCATAGGCGCCCGCGATCGCGGCGATAGCGCCTGCGATCGCCATCGCGTAATTCGCGCCCGTCGCCAACTGCATGGCCCAATCGCGTCCCAGAAAATGCCCAATGAGCGCCCGCGCGAAGATCACGACGGGCATGTGGGTCGCATAGAGCGAGAAGGAGAAATCCGCGAGCGGCGCATGGAGCTTCCAGCGCAGCGCCGAAAAACCCTGCTGCGGCGCGTCGCGGAAGGCGAGCAGCAGATTGGCGAAGAGCGCAGCGGCCGCGAGGTCCGCGACGAGGCTGACGGAGGGATGCGCTTCGAGAAGCGGGCCGCGCACGACGAGGCGGATGATCACGATCGCGGCCGCCAGCAAGCCGAGCGACAGCCGGCGCGACCGGATGAGCGGGCGCGGCGCGCGGGTCGCGAAGGCGCCGATGGACCAGATCGCGAAGCCGAAGAGGAACCAGTTTCCCCGCGCCGACAAGGCGACCGCCAGAGCGACCCCGAGCGCGAAGCCGCAAAGGCGCGGCCCGATCGCGTAATTGCGGGCGAATGGCAGCAGGAGCAGAGGAAAGGCGACATAGTACCAGAATTCGCAGGCGAGCGACCAGAGCGGCCCGTTCGTTCCGAAATGGGGAAAGACGAGGCTCTGAAGATTGAGGAAGCCGGCGAAGAAGAGCGCCGTCGAGAAATGGCCCTGAAAGGTCGGCCAGTCATAGACGCCCGAATCCGCGAAGAAGACGCGGCCGAGGGAGTCGAGCGCGAGCGTCAGGATCAGCGTCGGGATCAGCACGACATAGATGCGCGCGACGCGATGGACGAAATATTCGCGCAGGAAGGACTGTCCCGCCGCGATTCTCGCAAGCGCGCCGCCCCCGACGAGCCAGCCGGAAAGGACGAAGAAGCCGACGACCGCCTGATGGCCCATCTCGGTCCCGGCGAAGAACCACCAGAGATAGGCCGGCGGCGCGTGCGAGGCGCTCATAATGTCCGCCTGGTTGACGAACATGTTGTTGACATGGAGCGTCAGGACGGCGAGCGCGCCCATCCAGCGGGCGGCCTCGATCAATTGCGAAAGCAAGAAAGGCATCGGCCTCCGGTCGGGCTTCGGGCTGCCAATGCGGCGCTTATAGCCCCGGGCGACGGCCTTCGCCAGCCGCATGGGCAGGCGCCGGGGCCAGGGCGATCGGGTGAATGCCGGGCATGAAAGCGAAGCTGGGCCGGGTGGGGCCAAGCCCGAACGACGTAACGGCGGCGCGAACCCCACCCGGCGGTCTTCGACCGCCGACCTACGGGCGGCTAACCGCCTGAGATGGTTGTCGCCCGATCGCCCAGGGCGTGAAAGGGTCGCATTGATTCGATTTTTCCTCTATAAGCGCCTCTCGCGCCGAAGCTGCGGCGCCGGGGGCCGCCCGGTTGGGCGTTGATTTTCGCGGAGTTTGGGAAAGTGGAACGCTGGACGCCGGGCAGTTGGAGAAATTTGCCGATCGAGCAGACGCCGGTCTATCGCGACCAGGCGGCTTTGGCCGATGTGGAGTCCCAGCTCGCAGGCTTTCCCCCGCTCGTTTTCGCTGGCGAGGCCCGCAACCTGAAGCGCCAGCTCGCCGATGTGGCCGCGGGCAAGGCTTTCCTGCTCCAGGGCGGCGATTGCGCCGAGAGCTTCAGCGAGCATTCGGCGGACAATATACGCGACTTCTTCCGCGTCTTCCTGCAGATGGCGGTGGTGCTCACCTATGCGGCGGGCTCGCCCGTGGTCAAGGTCGGCCGCATCGCCGGCCAGTTCGCCAAGCCCCGCTCCTCGCCGGTCGAGAAGAAGGGCGACGTCGAGTTGCCGAGCTATCGCGGCGACATCATCAACGATATCGAGTTCACGGAAGCCGCGCGCGTGCCGGATCCGCGGCGCCAGCTTCTCGCTTATCGCCAGTCGGCGGCGACGCTGAATCTCATCCGCGCTTTCGCGGCGGGCGGCTTCGCCAATCTCGAAAACGTCCAGCGCTGGATGCTGGGCTTCGTCAAGAGCAGCCCGCAATCGGAGCGCTATCAGAAGCTCGCGGACCAGATCACCGAGACGCTCGGCTTCATGCGCGCCATCGGGCTCGACCCGGAGCATCATCCCGAGCTGCGCGGCACGGATTTCTATACGTCGCACGAGGCGCTGCTCCTCCCATATGAACAGGCGCTGACGCGCATCGACTCCACGACGGGCGATCATTACGCGACTTCCGGCCATATGCTGTGGATCGGCGACCGCACGCGCCAGGAGAATGGCGCGCATGTCGAGTTCATGCGCGGCATCAGAAATCCGATCGGCTTGAAATGCGGCCCGAGCCTGACGCCCGACGGCCTGCTGCGCCTGATCGACGCGCTCAATCCGGAGAATGAGCCGGGCCGCCTGACGCTGATCTGCCGCTTCGGAGCCGACAAGGTGCAGGACGCCCTGCCGGCGCTGCTGCGTGCGGCGACGCGCGAGGGCCGCAGCGTGGTGTGGTCCTGCGATCCCATGCATGGCAACACGATCAGCGCGGCGGGCTACAAGACGCGGCCCTTCGATCGGATCATGTCGGAGATTCGCGGTTTCTTCGGCGTGCATCAGGCGGAAGGAACCTATGCCGGCGGCATCCATCTGGAGATGACCGGCAAGGACGTCACCGAATGCACGGGCGGCGCCCGCGCCATTTCGGAGGATAATCTCCGCGACCGCTACCACACCTATTGCGACCCGCGCCTCAACGCCGAGCAGGCGATTGAGGTCGCCTTCCTGGTGGCGGAGCTCCTGAAGGCCGAGCGCGTCGCCCGCGGCCTGCCGGAGCAGCACGCGGCGGAGTAGTCGCAGCGCCGTCATTGCGAGCGAAGCGAAGCGATCCAGAAGCCGCGACGTGGCGCTGGATTGCTTCGTCGCTCCGCTCCTCGCAATGACGGAGAAGCGCGATGACGAGCAACGATCCCTTCAATCTCCAGCGTTTCCTCGACGCGCAGGCCGAAAGCTACGACCGCGCGCTCGCCGAGCTGCGCGCGGGTCGCAAGACCAGCCATTGGATCTGGTACGTCTTCCCGCAACTGAAGGGCCTGGGCTTCAGCGAGGCCAGCCGGTTCTACGGTCTCTCCGGCCTCGATGAGGCCCGCGCCTATCTCGCGCATCCTATTCTCGGCCAGCGCCTGCGCGAATGCGCCGAGGCGATGCTCGCGACGGGCGACAGCAATGCGGAAGACGTTTTGGGCTTCACCGACGCAATGAAATTTCGCTCGTCGATGACGCTCTTCGCGAAGGCGGCTCCGCAAGAGCCGCTTTTCGCGCAGGCGCTTGCGCGCTTCTTCAAGGGCGAAGAGGATCAGAAGACGCTCGATCTCCTGCAAGAATAAAGGGCGCGAAGCGCGCCCTTTATCGCCTTAAAATAATCCCCACGCGGATCAACCCACCGTATCTTCAACCTCGCGCACGGTCATGGCGTTGCCGTGCCACACGAAGTCGTCGAAGAGCAGCGCGTCGACGAACATCACGGGCAGCATGAGGTCGCGCATGATCAGCGCAAAAGGCATACGCCAGTCCTGCACGAAGCCGCAGACGCGGGCGAGGCGGATCTCGCCGAGATGAAGCGAGGCCATCACCGCCGCCGCCGCAAGCAGAGCCGCGCTCGCATCGCCGCCGAATTCCAGCGCCGCATAGGCGCCGAGCACCACGGCCGCGAAGCTGCCATTCATGAATTCCGGCGCGTAATGGCCGGGGAAGGTCACGCGGCGCAGACGCGCCCAGCGCACATGGCGGGAATAAACTTCATGCGCAGTGCGGTAGCCGAGCGGCTGCTCGAAGGGCATGTCGACGAGGCGCACCGTCATATTCTGGGCGCGGATGACCTTGGTCGAGGCGGCGTCCTCGGCGATCTCGGCGCCGAGCGCGCGGATGCCGCCGGCGCGGTCGAGAACCTCGCGCCGCCACATCATGTTCTTGCCCTGGGCGAAGCCGGCGCCGATCGCCTCGGCGCCATATTGCCAGCGCGCCTGGAAGGTGTTGAGGATCGCGCATTCGACGAGCGCCCAGAAGCCCTTCGGCCGCGAGCCGATCGGCATGGACACGGTCATCGCCGTGTCGGCTTCGAAGGCCGCGAGCAGGGTCTGCACATAATCGCGCGGCGGCAGCGCGTTGGAATCCGCGAGGATGACATAGTCGTAGCGCGCCGCCTCCCAGCCCTTGACGCAATTATTGAGCTTGGGATTGGCGCTCACATAATCGTCGCCGACGAGGAGCCGCGCATCGTGCCGCGGGTAATCGGCGATCACGCGCTCGACGAGCGGAATGATCGGATCATGCGGCGCCTGCACGCAGAAAATGATCTCGTAATGCGGATAGTCGAGTTCGAAGGTGGCGCGCAGCGTTTCCTCGCTGAAAGTCTCGAGGCCGCGCAGCGGACGCACGACGCTCACCCAGGGGGCGTCGGCGGGGGCCGGCAGATTGCGTTCGCGCGCCCGGCATTTGCGGCCCATCAGCCACATGCTGGCGAAGTTCATGACGAGGATGAAGGCGCACCAGGCGGCGCAGATATAGGCAAGGATCATCGAGGGTTCGGCTCAGGCGTCGAAACGGACGGATTGGCGGCGAAGGCGCAGGCTGGCCCCTGTCTGGCGGTCGCGGCGCGCGACGCCGGGGCGCGGCCAACTCAATATTCCGACTGACAAGGACGCCGGCTCTTGGCAAAAGGGGGCCGGCGCGAGAATCTTTTCCCGCTGCGCGCCTTGCGAAAACTCCTGACGAAGCTTCCTCATGACCTCTCCGATCGTTCGTTTCGCGCCATCGCCGACGGGCCGCATCCATATCGGCAATGCGCGGGTCGCATTGTTCAATTATTTATTTTCTGCGACGCACCATGGACGATTCATACTGCGGTTCGATGACACGGATTTCGCCCGGTCTACGGAGGAATTCGCGCGGGGGATCGAGGTCGATCTCGCCTGGCTGGGCGTCGTTCCGCACGAGGTTTACCGGCAGTCGCGGCGGGTCGCGCTATATCAGGCGGCGGCGGCGGCGCTGCGCGAGGCGGGGCGCCTCTATCCCTGCTACGAAACGCCCGAAGAGCTGGAGAAGCGCCGCAAGATTCAGCAGGCGCGCGGCCTGCCGCCGGTCTACGACCGGGCGGCGTTGAAGCTGAGCCATTCCGAGCGCGCGAAGCTCGAAGCCGAGGGCCGGCGTCCCTATTGGCGCTTCAAGCTGGAGCCGGGCGTCGTGAGATGGACCGATCTCATCCGCGGCCCGGCGCATATCGACTGCGCGGCGCTGTCCGACCCGGTGCTGATCCGCGAGGACGGCAGCTTCCTCTATACGCTGCCCTCCGTCGCGGACGACATAGACATGAAAATTACGCATATCATCCGCGGCGAGGACCATGTGACCAACACGGCCGTGCAGCTTCAGCTCCTGGCGGCGCTCGCGCCGCAGGCGCCGACGCCCGCCTTCGCCCATCATAATCTGCTGATCGGGGCGAGCGGGGAGGGCCTCTCCAAACGCACGGGCTCGCTCTCCATCGCCTCGCTGCGCGACGAAGGCTATGAGGCTCTGGCCGTCGCGGCGCTCGCGACGCTCACCGGCTCGTCGGACAATGTGCATGCCGTGCGTTCCCTCGAGGAGCTCGCGCAAAGCTTCGATCTTGCGCATGTCTCGCGCAATCCGGCGCGCTTCGACCCCGAGGATCTCTCGACGCTCACCCATCGCACCCTGGCGCTCCTCGAATTCGAGGATGTGCGCGAGCGCCTCGCCGCGCTCGACGTCGTCGGGCACAAGGCCGAGCCGCTCTGGCGCGCGGCGCGCGGCAATCTCTGGACCTTCGACGATATTTTGAAATGGTGGCGCGTCGTGGAGGGCGAGATCGAGGCGGTTCATGAAGACCCCGCTTTTCTCGCGGAAGCGGCCGCGCTTCTTCCCGAGGAGCCCTGGGACGAAAACAGTTGGGGCGCCTGGACCGGCGATCTGAAGACGGCGACGGGGCGCAAGGGCAAGACGCTGTTCCACCCGCTGCGTCTCGCCCTCACGGGCGAGCAGAGCGGGCCCGAGCTCGCGGCGCTGCTGCCGCTGATCGGGCGCGCAAAGGCGCTGGCGCGGCTGACGGGATCGTCTCATTGACGGCCGCGCCGGCGCTTCTCCCGTCAGCCGCGCAGCACAGCGACGCCGAAGAGATAGGGATGGAGCGCCAGGAAGAGCGCGAAGATCGCCGTGCCGGCGACGAGCGCGATGGCGTCGCCCCTTGTGAAGGCGTCGAGGCGCGGCGCGCCTTCGTCGCCCCGCCGCTTGACGGCGATGCGGTCATAGACGCCGAAGGCGAGGAAGGAGCCGAACAGGATCATGCCGCCCAGATCGCCATTGGCGAGCAGATGCGCGGCCGCCCAGCTCTTGATCGCGACGAGCGTCGGATGACGCAGCCAGCCCCTGATCCGGGACGGCGGCGCGCGGCGGCTGGCGAGGGCGACGAAGGCGAACCAGACGAGCGGCATGGCGACATGGCGCGACCATGTCGGCGGGTCCCAAATCTGGATGATCCCTTCCGCGCGGTAGCGGGCGAAGCCCCAGATGATCAGCAGGAGCCCCGCAAAGGCGACGGCGGAATAGGCGCCCTTATAGGCCGCCAGACCGTATCTCTTGATGAGCTTGGCGCGGGCGCCGCGCATGGTCGAAAAGACATGCGCGCCGATGAAAAGCGCAATGCCGAGAATGAGAATGGGCATGACTTGAACTCCTGGCCGAATTATGTGGAAAACCACGCATGACTGGGGGGACGGCTTTTGCCGAAACGCGGTCGCGACCGGCGCGACTGCGCCCGCGCGGCGCAATGGATCCGATCTAGAAGCAGCGCACCTGCGCCTCGGCCTGCGCGCGGCGCAGCGTCTCCAGCACGTCCCGCGCGGCGCCCGTATTGCGCATCATTCCGCCGATCTGCCCGGCCTGCTGGCTCAGGCTGGCGACCGTCTCCGCCGCGACATAGTCGTCGTAGCGGAGAATGCTGGCGATGACGTCGATCGAGCAGGAGCATTGGTCGAGCGACAGCCGCGTGTCGCCATTGGCCTTCATGCAGCCGAAGACGTAATCGGCGCGAGCGGAAGTCGGGTAGTCGTTGACGTCGGCGGCGCGCCCAGGCGCGGCGGAAAGCGGCAGGGCCGCGAGGGAAAGGACGGCGAGACGGCGGAAGCGCATCGGATTTCCTCATCGGGGGACGCCGCACCTTACCGTCGGGGCGCGCCGAGGTGAACTCGCCCCTTGATCTCGCGCCGTCCCGCCTCACAATTTATTGGCTGCGCGCCGAGGAAGCGGCGAGGAGGGGCGCTTTTGGACCGGAGAGCGGAATGTTCACGCTCCGCAACGTCTTGCTTTGCGCGCTCGCCGCCGCCGGCCTCGTCTGCGGCGCGGCGCTGGCTTCGGCCCATGGCGCGATGCGGCGGGTCGAGAACGCCTGCATTCTGAACGTCGGCCCGGACTTCATGTATTTTTCCGGCTATCAGCCGGCCGTCTCCCACAAGAAATTCTGCGAGGACGCGCCGACCACGGGCGACACCATCTTTTCGCTCGACTATGCTCAGCCCGAGATGCGCGAAATGACGGCCGAGCTGCGGATCGTGCGCGGCGACGGCGCCGAAGAGCCGGATAATCTGCAGGCGGTCACCGTCGCCTATCTTCCGCCGAGGATTTATCCGAATGGGACGATCAGCTTCGAGCACGTTTTCGCGGAAAGAGGCGATTATGTCGGCATCGTCACGGTCGATGGGCCGCATGGCGAGCACTGGGTGTCGCGCTTCCCCTTTTCGGTGGGACGCCTTTATTCGCCCCGAACGCCCTATTATCTGATCGCCGCCGCCGCGGCGTTCGCGCTGCTGATCCTTTTATGGGGCAAGGACGCGCCTCCGAAGAGGCCGGAATAAGGGCGGCTTGTCATTGCCGCGTCACCTTTTCTCCCTACGCCTTTTCTAGAACTTGACGGGCTTCGGCGCGGATAAGTTCAAGAACGCCGGGCCGGAGGTACGCCCGGCGTTTTTTTTGCCCGCACGCGAGATTCTCGCAGGGCATTAAGCCAAAAAGATTTGTTATTTTAAGGTCTTGCGCCGGACTGCCTGAATCGATCATTCTGTCCCCGGAGGGGTACGATGAGTGGTTTGGTTTGGCGATTCGCAGGTTTCGATTACAGCCCGCAGACAGGCTTGCGGAGGGACGGCCTTCAGATTCATCTCGGCCCCCAGGCGCGTCAATTGCTCGAGCTCCTCCTGGAGTCGAAGGGCGGAGTCGTATCCAAGGCGGAGATTGCGTCACGGTTATGGCCTGACCGTCCGCCGTCCGACGATTCGATTGATCGCTGCGCCTATCTTTTGCGCAGGCCGCTGCGCATGGCGGGCTTTGGCGACCTGATCGCCACCGCCTATGGGCGGGGCCTGTCGCTGCGCGCGAGCATCGAGATCGTGGATCCGAGCAAGGCGACCGCCCAGCCCGTCGAAGCCGGCTTGGACGGGCGCACCCTCAACCTCTGGAAAACGGCCTATGAGCTTGCGGGGAAGCGCACGCGGGACGGCTATGAGCGCGCGCAAGCGGCCGTCGCCGCCGCTGGAGAGCTCGATCCTTCCTCGCCGGCGGTGTGGTCGCTCGCCGCCGACATCGCGGCGGGCCGCGCGATTCGCGGCCTCATCCATCCCGCCAAGGCCGCCGCGATGATCGAGCGGGACGCCGGCCGCGCATTGGCGCTTGCGCCCGGCTTCGCCGCCGCGCTCGCGGTCCTGGGCTGGGAGCGGGCGGCGCTCCTGGGGAGGCTGGAGGACGGCCTCGCTTTGATGGATCAGGCGGTGGCCCAGGATCCGGATTACGGCAAGGCGCGCGCCTATCGATGCTGGGCCTATGTCGGCCTCGGCCGGCTCGGCGAGGCGCTTCAGGATGCGGAGGCCGGCCTGAGCGTGTCGCCGCATGATCAGGGCCTGCTGAGCCTGCGCGCCTGGCTGGAATTATGCGCGGGAGACCTCGACGCCGCCGCGGCCCAGGCGCGTCGCGGCTTGCAACTGAGGCCCGACGGCGGCTGGCTGCGCAGCGTGATCGCCATCGCCGCCAGCCTCGCGGGGCGGCATGCGGAGGCGGAGGAAGCGGTCCGGAGCGGGCTTCGGATCATTCCGGACGATCCGCCGCTCACCGCCATGCTGGCCTATGTGCTCGCCGCGGCGGGACGTGCGGCGGAGGCCGAGGAGTCGCTCGCGGCGTCGCATGACGGCGGCGAGTCCGCGCCGCCTCCTTTGTTCATGGCGGCGGCCCATCTGGCGCTGGCGCGGACCGAGGACGCCTTGCGCGCTCTGGAGCGCGCGCGCGACGACGGCTGTCCCTGGCTCATTTTCGCCCGCTTCGACCCGCGTCTGGCGCCGCTGCGCGCCGACATCCGCCGCCTGACCGAGTCAGCTCCGGCGGCGCCGCTCGACAGTTGAAATTGCGGCGCCGCGGCCTTATTGCCCCGTCAGGAGCGCGGCGCGGCCGCCCGCAATTGGGAGAAGAATTAAATGATCGGTCGTCTCAACCACGTCGCCATCGCCGTTGACAGCGTGGAGAAGGCGTCGGCCGTATACCGCAGCGCGCTCGGCGCGAGGGTGTCCGAGCCTGAGACAGTGGCCGAGCACGGCGTCACCGTCGTTTTCGTCGAGCTGCCCAACACCAAGATCGAGCTCCTCGAGCCCTTTGGCGAGAACTCGCCCATTGCGGGCTTCGTCGCGAAGAATCCTTCGGGCGGCGTTCATCACGTCTGCTATGAAGTCGACGACATTCTCGCGGCGCGCGACCAGTTGAAGGCCTCGGGCGCGCGCGTGCTCGGCGACGGCGAACCCAAGATCGGGGCCCATGGCAAGCCCGTGCTGTTCCTGCATCCCAAGGACTTCTGCGGCACGCTGGTCGAGCTCGAACAGGCCTGACGCCATGCCCTTCACGCTCCCGCTCGCTCTGGCGATCTATGTCACCATCTGGTGGATCGTGCTGTTCGCCGTCCTGCCGCTCGGGATCCGCTCGGCGGAGGAGGCGGGCGAGGAGCAGCCGGAAGGCGCCGACCCGGGCGCGCCCGTCGCGCCGCAGCTCGCGAAGAAGGCCGCGATCACCACCGTGATCGCGGCGATCATTTTCGTTTTCGTCGCGATCGGCGCCAGTTACGTGGCGGGCTGACGGCCGCGCAGCCAATAAAGCTGTTTCCCGCCGCCGCCCGGGGTTGACCCGCCCGACGGCCCCCGGTAGTTGAACGCAAGCCGCAACCGCGGCGACGGCAGGCGGACCGACCCGCCTGCTCGCGCATCCCCTTTGCGGGGCCGGCGCCAAATTGGATCGAGCGCGTAGCTCAGTCGGTAGAGCATCTGACTTTTAATCAGGGGGTCCTGGGTTCGAGTCCCAGCGCGCTCACCAAGAATCAAAGAGCTACAAATTCCCTGCGCGAAGCCCTCGGATCGCTCGGGGAAGCGCAGCGTAGCCCGCTCGCGCGACGCCGCGACCAGTCTCGCGGGGAACTCCCAACATGGCGCCGCCCGCGCCGCGACGATAACTTGCCCCATATGGGCGGCCGTTCCCTGGCGCCGATGTTGCTGGACGCTCGATATGACGAAGAATAACGCGCAGGACGCGACCGCCTTGTATGACGATATCGGCGGCGCGCCCACGGTCGATCGGCTCGTGGAAGCTTTCTACCGCAACATGGACACAATGGCGTCGGCGCGGGAGATTCGCGCGATGCACGCGCCGGACCTTGGCCCGACCAAGGCGATCCTGAAAATTTATCTGACCGAGTGGCTGGGCGGCCCAAAAAACTATTCGGCGAGCCGCGGCCATCCGAGGCTCAGAATGCGCCATGCGCGTTTCTCTATCGGCCCCGCCGAGCGCGACGCGTGGCTGCTGTGCATGAACGCGGCGCTCGAAGAGTGCATAGGAGACTTGGCGGCGCGCGGGATGATCGGCAAGCAGCTAGCCGGTCTCGCCGACTGGATGCGCAACGATCCCGGCAACGCGCACGACAGCGCGCGCTGAAGCTGTCTTTCTTGCCGGGACGGCGGCCCGCTCGCCTCCAGCAGATCGCAAGCAACGCTTGTCCAACGCTGACTCTGGCGACATCTCTTCCGGCGTAAGGCCGACCCGGTGCGCGGAGGGTGGAGGGGAGATGGGATGACGCGCGAAACGATCCCGGTCGATCTCGCCCTGCAAGGCGGCGGGGCGCATGGCGCTTTTACCTGGGGCGTTCTCGATCGGCTTCTCGATCAGGACTGGCTCAAGATCGAAGGCATTTCAGGAACTTCGGCTGGCGCGATGAACGCGGCGGCGCTCATTAGCGGCCATGTGGCGGGAGGCGCGCAAGGCGCGCGCGACGCGCTTGAACTCTTCTGGCGGCGCGTTTCGGAAGCGGGACGGTTCAGCCCCCTGCAACGCAGCCCCGTCGATGTCTTGCTTGGCCGGTGGACGCTCGACACTTCCCCTTTCTTCATTGCGACGGACCTGATGTCGCGACTGCTTTCGCCTTATGACCTCAATCCGAGGGGCGTCAATCCGCTTCGCCGAATCCTCGAGGAAGCGATTGACTTTAAAAAGGTCGCCTCCGCGCCCATCAAGATATTCGTCACCGCGACGAGCGTCACGACCGGCCGAGCCCGCGTCTTCAGAAACGCGGACCTCACCCCGGATGCGCTTCTCGCTTCGGCCTGCCTTCCGACAATGTTTCAAGCGATCGAGATCGAAGGCCAAGCCTATTGGGACGGCGGCTATTCTGGAAATCCAACCATCACGCCGCTTGTGCGCGAATGCGTCTCTCGCGACACCATCCTCGTCCAGATAAATCCCATTACGCGCGAGGAGAAACCGCGGTCGGCGACGGAAATCGCCAACCGCCTGAATGAAGTGTCGTTCAATGCGGCGCTTCTCAAGGAGCTCCGCATGATCGCGTTGCTGCGTCAGGCGGCGAATCCCGGCGACAGGGAAGGCGCGCGTTGGGCCGGCATGCGCATCCATCGCATTGCGACGGAAATGATGACCAAGCTCAGCGCCTCCTCGAAACTGCTCTCCGAATGGGCGTTCCTCCGCATGCTGCGCGACGAGGGCCGTCGTTCGGCCGACGCATTTCTCGACCTCCACGGAAACGACGTCGGAACGCGCTCCACGCTCGATCTCGATTCATTGCTCGAAGGAATATGACGCCATGGGATTGCTGGGCATTCTCGTGGCGTTGTGCGGCCTTATCTGGTTCGCTTATCGCGGGTGGAGCGTCCTGTTGCTGGCGCCGGCGGCGGCCCTCGTCGCCGTCGCCTTTGCGCGCGAGCCTCTGCTCGCGCATTGGTCGGTGACCTTCATGGCTGGCGCATCGCGCTTCGTCGCTCAGTTTTTTCCAATCTTTCTGCTTGGCGCGCTGTTCGGAAAGCTGATGGACGATAGCGGCTCCGTCATGGCGATCGCGCATTTTATGGCTGAAAAACTCGGCCCGCAGCGCGCCATCCTCTCGGTCGTGCTCGCGGGGGCTTTCGTCACCTATGGCGGGGTCAGCCTCTTCGTCGCCTTCTTCGTGCTCGCGCCGATGGCGCAGGAGCTATTTCGCAAAGCAGGCACGCCGCGCCGCCTGGCGCCCGCCGCCATCGCGCTCGGCGCCTCGACTTTCACCATGTCGGCGCTGCCGGGAACGCCGGCGATTCAAAATGCGATCCCCATGCCCTTTTTCGGCACGACCGCTTTTGCGGCGCCTGGACTTGGCGTCGTCGCGGCGCTGATCATGCTCGGTTTCGGCATGTGGTGGCTTATGTGGGCGGAACGCGCCGCGCGCCGGCGCGGCGAGGGCTATGGGGGCGCGCCGACCGCCAGCGTCGATGTGACGGAGGACCAGGCGATTCGCGAACGCGCGGCGATCGCCCGCGAATTCGATCTTGCAGAAATTTCGCACGGCCATCGCGCCGAGGGCCCCGGCATTTTTATCGCCGCGCTTCCCCTCATCGTGGTCGTGGGCGTCAATCTTGTCATGTCTCTCGGCGTCATTCCACGAATGGACGATTCGTTTCTCTCCGAGGAGCGCTGGGGTCCGACGACGCTCGCCGCCGTCGGCGGCGTCTGGTCGGTGATCGTGGCGCTGGCGGTGGCGATCGTCACGCTGATTTCGCTGAACTGGCGAAGGCTGACAGATATCCGCGGAAGCGTCGACGCCGGCGTGACCGCGTCAGCGCTGCCGCTGCTCAGCGTGGCGAGTCTGGTGGGTTTTGGCGCTGTCGTCGCCGCCATGCCGGCTTTCGCGGCGGTGCGCGCATGGGTGCTTTCGATCGAAGGCGGCCCGCTCGTTTCGCTCGCCATCGCGACCAATGTGCTCGCATCGCTGACCGGATCGGCCTCGGGCGGCCTCACCATAGCGCTGGATGCGCTCGGAGAAACCTATCTGCGCCTCGCGGAGCAGGGCGGGATCAATCCCGCGCTTTTGCATCGCGTCGCGGTGATTGGCGCGGGAACGCTGGACAGTCTTCCCCATAACGGCGCCGTCGTCACCTTGCTCGCCTTGTGCGGCTGCACGCACAAGGAAAGTTACTTTGACATTGTGATGGTCGCCATTGTGAGCGCCATCCTCGCGCTCGTCGCCGTCATCGCCCTGGGATCAGCTTTTGGTTCATTTTGACTTAGTCGCAGGGTCGAGACCTCCGAGGGGTCAAGCTTTTTTCGAAGTCGGCGGAATCGGGAACTGAGCGTTCATGTCCGCGCCGACGGCAAAATGATGCTCGGATCGGCTTTTGCCAATCAACTTTGTGGCTGGGAGGGCTATCTTCATAGCGCCGCATAATCGGCGGCGGGACGAGGCGGCATAGCGAGGCTTTGGAGGATTCCTGACGAGCAACCAAAGCCTGGCGACGCCATCCGCTGTCACAATCAGCTAGAAATGGGTGCGTCATGACTCAAGCTGAAAACGACTTCACCCTGCGCTCTCAAGGCTTTACCAAATGGCTAGGTGCGCGTTTGCCCTATTTCGCCGTCCTCATCCTGGCGATCCTGGGCGTCGCCTATACGAGCATGTCGGGGCGGCCCTTGTATGGATACTGGGAGTTTTTGGCTGTCGCCATCGGTCTCGCCTGCATCGCCATTGGCTGGCGCCAGACCCCTGACAAGGCCGCCCGAAGACAGTTGGTCATCACCCAATCGCTGCATTGGCTGGCGTTCTTGGTCGCGATGACCATCCTGCTGCTGCCGTGGGTCAACACCTTCCTTAGCGGTCCCGCGACTGGCTTCGCGCTGATGCTCCTGCTCGCGCTGGGAACTTTTGTGGCCGGAGTTCATGTTTCCGCGGACATTGCAATGCTGGGAATTGTCCTTGCGCTCACTGTGCCGGCGATCGCGTGGCTCAAGCAGGCCGCTCTCGTATTGGTCCTTATCGGCCTGGTGATCGGCGGCCTCCTGGTGGCTACTCGTCCGCACCCGGCTCAGGAAACGTGATGACTGAGGCGAGACCACGAACATGAGGGCGTTTCCTTGTGAAACGCCCTCTTGCGCCATTGCAGGTCCCGCACTCTTCCACCTTCGGACGCTTGTGACGGCGATCTAGGAGGCGGCGTCGCTTAGGTCTTCATCCTTCAGAGGGACGACGATCTGGCAAAAGATCTGACCGGCGTCGAGGCCGGTTTGCGTCTTGGTTCCCGGGAGCGTCTTCTCCATCACGGAAAGCGCGGCGCTTACCGTGGAATCCCAGGAGGCGGCGTGGTCGCCGCGCTCCGTCCATTTCAACTCGAAGAGCTGCTTGCCGACTTCCATCTTCCTTGTCTGCCAGTTGACCAGCACCGACTCCTTCCCGCCTGAGAGCGCGCCATGCTCGGCGGCCTGCCGGGAAAGCGCGAGGAGAACGAGTCCGAGCGGCAAGGCGATCGTCGGAGAGAGCGCCACCGACGGTCCGGCGAGTTGCGCCGCCTCGGCGCCATCGGCGCCGCAGCTCGCAAGCTGCTGTCGCACCATCGAATCGACGCTCGCGCCCCGCCACTCGCTTTCAACGAGCAACCCATTCGTCCGCATGAGCGCGTCGACGCCGCCCTGGAGCGCGCTCAGGGCCTCCGGCTTCGCATTGCCGCTCCCCAGGAGCGCGCCCGCCATGGTGCGCACAATATGGAGCGTGTTTTCCACGCGATGGGAGAGTTCGGCGAGCAGCATTTGCTGCCGCGCCTCCCACGCCGCTTCCGCTTCCCGCCGCTCGGTGACGTCGACGAATGTGGCGACGACGCCTTCGATCTTATCCTCGAGCGTCCGGTAAGGCCGCAGCCGCAGCAGGACCCATCTCCCCGACATCGTCCGCACGGTGCGTTCGATGGGGATGAGATCCGCGAGCACGCGCTGCGAGTCGGAGACGAGATCCTGATATTCAAGACGATGCGTGAAATCGCTGATCGGGCGGCCCTCGTCTCCCGCGACGATATTGAAGAATTCGGAAATGCGCGGCGTAAAGCGCTCGATCCGCAATTTCGAATCGAGGAACATCGTGCTGACGTCGGTCGCCGCCATGAGGTTCTGCAGGTCGCTATGCGCCCGCGACACCATTTCGAGCTTCACCTTCAGTTCGTTGTTGAGCGTTTGCAGCTCCTCGTTGATCGATTGCAATTCCTCCTTGCTCGTCTCGAGCTCTTCGGCTGTCGATCGATATTCCTCATTGATCGATTGCAGCTCTTCATTGGCGGCGCGAAGCTCTTCCGTCGCCGCCTCATATTGCTCGCGCGTCGTGCGCAGCACCATGCGGGTCGCGTGCAGTTCCTCGCGCAGTTGAGCGGATTGCTCCCCGGCTTCCGCGCCGGCGGCGGCGGCGGCGGCGGGCTCGGCGGCGCCGCCCTCGATGAACATGACCAGGGCGGCGCGCGGCGAGTCGTCGCGCTTGACGGGCCGGACATGGATCACGACCGCCTTGGGCGTGCCGTTGAAGCGTACCGGGATCGGCAGGCTTACCGTCGACTCGTTCTTTTCAAAAACGCGATGCAGAGCGGCGCGCAGCTCCAGTTGAAGCTCCGGCCGCACGATCTCCGCGGCGTCGTTCGTGATGGGTCCGCTGGGAAGAAGGACGAACTTGCCGCAGGTCTCGGACAAATTGACGACAAGGTGGCTTTCGTCGACGATCAGGCTCGGCGGCGCCAAGTCTTCGAGCGCGCGCTGATGGAGCGACGAATCGACGCTCGTTTGTTGGCGCGGCAGCCGTACGGGCCCCGATAAGTCGGGCACGCGGATGGATGTGAAGAGACGTGGGAGCGCCGGCAACTTATCTCTCGGCCGCTCGACGGCGCGAAAGATGTGCGCGTCGCGATCGAGGGGGATGAACAGGCCAGGGGGATTTTCGGCGCTCTCCGAAGTGCCGAGGAAAAGAAAGCCCCGCATCGTCAGCGAATAATGGAGGATCGAACAGAGTTGCTGCTGTAGGTCGCGGTCGAGATAGATGAGCAGGTTGCGGCAGGATATGAGATTGATATGCGAGAAGGGCGGGTCCTTGAGAACGCTATGCGACGCGAAGACGATCAGATCACGCACTTCCCGCCGAATACGATATTGTTCTCCCTCGCGCACGAAGAAGCGGCGGAGGCGCTCGTCGGACACATCCGCCGAAATCGACGCCGGATAGCGTCCTTCCCGCGCAATCGCCAGCGCCGCGTCATCGAGGTCGGTCGCGAAAATCTGAATGTCGGGCCGCGTCTCTCGCCGCGCCGCCTCTTCTAGAAGCAGAATCGCGATGGAGTAGGCTTCCTCGCCTGTCGCGCAAGCGGGAATCCAGGTACGGATGGCGGAGTCGTGTGACTCCGCCTCGTCGAAAAGCAGGGGAACGACTTCCGAGGCGAGGGCGGAAAAGGCGTCCGCGTCCCGAAAAAAGCTTGTGACGGAAATCAGAAGGTCGCCGAAAAGCGCGTGCGCCTCGTCATTGTGCTCACGCAGATAGGCAAGATAATTATCCAGCCGCTCATTATGCGTGACCTGCATCCTCCGCGCGATGCGCCGCATCAGAGTCGCGCGTTTGTAGCCGGAGAAATCCTGGCCCGTCTTCGACCTGAGGTGCGCGATAAGACGACGGAGCAGGTCCTCATTATCCGCGTTGGCGCGCAACAAGACATCCTTCCTGGTTTCGATCAATTTGGTTAGGCAGCGAGCCAGCTCCCGGACAGGAAGCACAAAATCGACGCCGTTCGCCAGCGCGTTTCTCGGCATTGACGGAAATTCGGCTTCATCCGGGTCCTGGACCAGGATGATGCCGCCTTTCTCCTCCATCGCGCGCACGCCGACCGCGCCGTCCGACCCGCCGCCGCTGAGAATGACAGCATATCCGTCGCCATGTTGCTCGGCCAGGGAGCGAAAGAACATATCGATGGGCGCGCGCTGCCCTCGCGGTTCGTCAAACGGGGCCGTTGCGATGGTTTCACCGGTGACGAGGAGTCGACGGTTGGGAGGGATGACGTAGACGGTGTCGGGCTTCAGCGCCGTCGATTCCTTGACCTGCAAGACGTGCATCCGCGTATGGTTCTGAAGGATCGCGGGCAACTCGCTGGAATGGGTGGGGTCAAGGTGGACAATGACGACGAATGCGGCTCCAAGGTGATCCGGCAGAACGTCGAAGAATTCCTGAAGCGCCGTGATCCCCCCGGCGGACGCTCCCACCCCGACGACCGGCGTCGGCCGATCGGCTGGAGGGGACTTATCGGTGTCGGCCATTTTTTTCTTTCCGTGGCGCCCTAACTTGTTGAGCCAGGCGACTTGCCCGAGAGAGGGGCGTATGCCTCACGAGCCTTGAGTCCGCGTCCATGCAGCACCCCGACATCGTCGCGATTGGCGCATCCGCCGGAGGCATTGAAGCGCTGATAACCGTTGTTGGCGGCCTGCCGGCGGATTTTCCTGCGAGCGTACTTATCGCCCAACACCTTTCTCCCGCAAGTCCAGGCATGCTTCCCCAGATTCTTAGCCAGGCTGGACCCTTGCCGGCGTCCAGCCCTGAGGATGGCGAGGCCCTCGCACCAGCAAGAATCTATGTCGCGCCGCCGAATCGGCATCTCTTGGTCGAAACAAAAGGCAGGCTGCGCCTGAGCCGGGGACCCAGGGAGAATCGCGCGCGGCCCGCCGTGGATCCGCTGTTCCGATCGGCGGCGCTCGCTTTCGGAACACGCGTCATCGGCGTCGTGCTCACCGGCTATCTCGACGACGGAACCGCCGGATTGCAGGCTATCAAGCTATGTGGCGGCGCGGCGATCGTGCAGGATCCCAAGGAGGCGGCCGCCCCCGCCATGCCGCTAAGCGCTCTGCAAAACGTCAATGTCGATTTCTGCCTGCCGCTCGTGAAAATCGGCCCGCAGCTCATCCGGATGACCGCCGCCGCGGCGCCCGAGCGACCCAATCCTGAAAAGGCTCTTGGAAACCTCGCGACGGAGGTCGCCATCGCCGCCGGAAGGCCTCCGGCCATCGAGCGCATCATGCAGATCGGCCAGCCTTCCAACTTTACGTGTCCCGATTGTCACGGCGCGCTGATGCGATTGCCCGGCGGCGATCCCATACGCTTCAGATGTCATACCGGCCACGCCTTCACGGCGCAGGCCCTGCTGGCCGGACTCGCCGAAAAGGCGGAAGACGCGCTTTGGAATGCGGTTCGCACGCTGCAGGAAGAGGGGATGCTGAAACGCCATATGGCCTCCCACGCCCAAGATAACGGCGAGGCCGCCGTCGCCCGGGAATTGCTGAATGACGCCGACGAGGCTTTGGCGGCGGCCGAGCAAATTCGGCGTATCCAGGAAGGGCTCGTCAAGCCGTCCGCGGAGGCGTAGGGCCGCGGCGAAAACACGGAAAGCCAGCGCTTCCGGTAAGCCCGTTCACGCCCGCGCAACCTTATGAAGCGTTTGTTCGAGCGCCTCTATCGAAGCGGGCTTGATGAGATGCGCGTCAAAGCCCGCTTCCTTGGTTCGGGCGCGCGCCTCCTCCTGACCCCAGCCCGTCAGCGCCACCAGCTTCAACTTTCTCCCCGTGTCGCCGGCGCGAATGCGGCGCGCCGTTTCGTAGCCGTCCATCCCGGGCATGCCGAGATCGACAAACACCACCTCCGGCGTAAATTCCCGGATGGCGGCTATGCCCGAGGCGCCGTCATAGACCACCCGCGTCTTCGCGCCCAAAGTCGAAAGCAGGATGGCCAGGCTGTCGGCCACGTCATGGTCGTCGTCTATGACGAGAGCGTGGGTAGGATGCGCTGAGGCGGCGCCTCTGCGTGGCCTGGACGGCGCCTTCTCCGCGGCGGAGTCCGCCACGGGCAGGCGTACGACGAGTTCGCTTCCTTGGCCTTGCCCCTTGCTTTTGGCCTCGATGGAGCCTCCATGCAATTCAACGAGCTTGCGCGTGAGCGCGAGGCCCACGCCGAGACCGCTGCGCCCCGGGCCCTTGCTGTGGGCCTGCACGAACAGGTCGAAGACATGCGGCAGCGTCTCGGGCGCTATGCCTATGCCCGTGTCGCAAACGGCGACGACCGCTGTGTCCCCCTGACGCTCCGCCCGGACGTCGATCATTCCTCCCGGCGGCGTGTATTTTGCGGCGTTGTTGATGAGATTCGCGAAAACCTGCACGAGCCGCACATGATCTCCCATGACGGCGATCTCCCCCGCGATCCCCGCCGGCAGGCGGAGATTGAATCGATGCTGGCTCTTTTCGAGGAGCGGCTGGGAAGTTTCGACGGCGTTCCGCAAGATCGCCGCGAGATCGCAAAGTTCCCGCCGCAGATCGATTTTGCCGCGTTCTATTCGGGAAATCTCGATGAGATCGTCGACGAGGCGCACGAGGTGCTGGACCTGCCGATCCATCATATCGAACAAAGCCCGGCGCTGTCCCGGCGAAGCGGCGTCCGGCGCCCCGCGCAGCACCTGGACGGCATTGTGGATCGGCGCGAGAGGGTTGCGTAGCTCATGCGCCAGAATTGCAAGAAATTCGTCCTTGCGCTGTTCGGCTTCGCGCCGAGCCTCTTCCGCCCGGATTTTTTCGGTGACGTCGCGCGCCGTAACGACCGCGCCGACGATCTCTCCATTACTGCCCCGAATGGGTCCGAAATTATAGCTTCCGATCCATTGGTCGCCCGTGTCTTTGCGTCGAAGCGAAAATATGACGCCGATCCCTCTCTCGCCGTTGATGGCGCGCCGATCCGGCCATTCCTGCGGCGGCGCGGGCCCCGCTTCGCTCCAATATTCGAGAAAGGCCGGGTCGCTCATGAAAGCGCTTTGACAGGCGGCCTCGTCCTTGAATCTGTGGAAGCTGACAAAGCTGCCGTTAAACTGCGCCAGCCGCCCGTCGCCGCTGTAGATCGCGAGCGCTTCGGACATGCTCGCGAGCGCCGCCTCGAGACGAGCCTGGTTCATCTCCAGGGCGTCCTCGATGGCGCGCCGGCCCGTAATGTCCCGGACGGCAAGGACGAGACCGCCGATTTTTCCCTCGCTTGTGCGCCACGGAGTCGCGTCCCAGGCGAGCCATTGACGGCGGCTGTCGGGCTGAAAGAAAAGATCCTCCCGTCGCGAGACGCAATTGCCGGCGAGCGTTAGCTGATGAAGCCGCCGCCACCGTTCCGGCGCGGCGGGCAAGACGTCGTATAGCGACTGGCCGGAAACATTTTTCCGAAAGCCGAAGAGTTCGAGCCATTGCTTGCTGAAGGCGAGGTGGCGCATCTCGTTGTCGAACATGGCGACGGCGACGGGCGCATGCTCAATGAAAGCGCACAGGCGCGTTTCGCTCTCGGTGAGCCGCTCGGCGAGCCCGTCTCCGTGCTTTCGAGCTCGGAACAAGTCGATCGCGGCGCGGACGACGACCGCCAGATTGTCCTGGCCGAGTCCCTCCCTGCTCAGTCGAATGACGCCGTCGATCTCAGGCCCAGGCGACGCTCCCGGCGCCTCGTCGAGGGCGACGACGGCGCAAGGCTGCGCGCCGTCTTTCCGAAGCGCGTCGAGGAAGTTCGGGCGGTCCGCCCCCGCGCCGACGAAAACGATGCAATCCGGACGAAATTCCTGCGCGACGCGACGATCGTCTCCGCCGTCGTCCGCCTCGGCCACCACAAAGCCGTCCCGTTCAAGCGCTTGCCCGACGAACCGACGGCTGTCCGCGGTGCTCCCGACGATAAGAACTCGATCGGGCTCTTCCCGCGTCTGCCGGGATACGTCGACGTGAATGCCCACGCAGCGGACTCCGTTTCTAACGCGGTAATCGAGCGCGCGCCGCACTTCTGTCCCCCGCGCCGAAAACAAAAGAAAGATCACGTTTTTATAACCGCTTTCCAGTGAACTTATTTAGGGCCTCGAAGAATATTTTGGAACCATCGAATCTATCAAGCAAAAGCGTGACGGGAAACGGACGGCGTCGTCCAATCATTTGGACATGCGGAGATTTTTCGGGTCCGGCGATCGCGCTGGGCGGGCCGCAATGCAATAATTGCGTTTCCAGGTCGAAGAAAACGCTATGGTCGCTGAAGTATCGCGTGTCTTTTCCGGTTGTTGTTCCTATTCAGGCGCATCTTTGTTCTCGATCACGCCCGGCGTCTGGAAGCGCCGTTCGCGGGATTTTCCGCCGTCGCCTATTTCCGCAATCTGACCAGCAAAATAGCTTTTTTGCGCTTCCCCTTGGTTGTAACGTCACGAAACTTCCCACAGTGGGAGCGGGCGCAGCGCGCCTGCGTCGCTCAAGCGTAAGCGTATCTTCCGCGTTTTTTCCGGCGTCCGCGTTCGCCCCCGAGGCAGGCTCGAGGCATGCATATCGTCGCATTCGTCACGCAGAAGGGCGGGGCCGGCAAGAGCACGCTCGCCTCCAATGTCGCCGTCGCCGCGCATCGGGCGGGCGAGCGCGTTTTCGTCTGCGACCTCGATCCGCTGCAATCGCTCGTCAAATGGTCCCGCGCGCGCGGGAGGCCGGACATTCCGGTTCAGCACATGCCGGCGGAAAAGCTCGACCGGGCGCTCGCGCAGCTCGAAAGCGAGGGGGTGACGCTCGTGGTCATGGACACGCCGGCGAGCGATACGGCGCAGGCCGACGAAGCGATCCGCGCCGCTAGTCTGTGCGTCGTCCCGGCGCGGCCGAACGCGCTGGACATCTGGGCGAGCGAGGTCACGATCGCCAAGGTGAAGGCCGCCGGCAAATCCTTCGCCTTCCTGCTCAACCAATGTCCGTCCGCGCAGCAGAGCGCGCGCGTCGAGCGCGGCGCGCTGGCCTTGCAGGAAATGGGCGCGCTGCTCGCGCCGATGGTTTCGACGCGCGTCGATTATCAGGAGGCGGTGCGCCGGGGTCTGGGCGTGGTCGAGCTCAATCCCAAAGGTGCGGCCGCGCGGGAGATGACGACGCTCTGGGAGTCGATCGGCGCGCGGCTGACCGACCGGGCGGCGGCGAAGGCGCAAGCCGCGCCGGCGCGGCTGCCCTATCAGGAGCTTTTCGACCAGGCGGTCAAAGCGAGCGGCGTCTATGCCGATTTCGTCAATACGCTGCTGCAATTCAGCCGCCCGAAGGCGCAGCCGGGGCCGGCGCCCGACCCGAATGACGCCGCGCCCGAGAAGCGCCAGCGCATCTCGTAGGGCGGGCGGACCTTCTGTCGCGACCCCGCGTTACCGATGGGCTGGCGCATTGCGCCTTCTTACCGCCGGAGGCCCGATGAGCGTCGCCGTTGAGACGTTGTTCCTGCTCGCCCTGCTCAGCGCCTTTATCGGCCTCGTCGCGCTGCTGGCGCTCGGCAGCCCGTCGGCGCAGCGGTCTCCGAGGTTGCGCGGGACGCTGGTCGCCGCCGTCGTCCTCGCCGCCGTCGCCGCGGTCGGATCCTATGCGATATACGCCGTGAGTCCGCATGAGGAGGCGCGGTCGGTTTACGGCTCGGATCGGAGGCCCGCGCCCTGACCGCGCGGAAGGCGGAGCCGGGGGCGCCGAAACCGGCGGCCGCCCGTCTTTAATTTCCGCCGGCAAATCCCAATATGGAGGCCATAATCGGAAGGCCGAGACTCAATGACAGACAGCACCAATGACGATATGGACGGCTTGGCCGATCCCTTCAGCTATGAGGATCTCGTGTCGCAGCGCGCAATGGCGTTCTATCACGTCGCCCGCCTGACCGACACGGTTCAGGACGAGGCCGTCAAGGAGCTTTGCCTCACCATGCTGCGCAAGCTCAACGCCAGCATCAAGGTCCCGTCCACCGCCGAATTGCGCGCGATCGAGGGCAGCAAGGGGCGCTGACGCGCGGTCGCCGCCCGGCGCTCGACTGTGGCGCTTCTGCCACAGCGCGCGCGGCTTTTGCGCGCCGTCGGCTTTGAACACAGTTTTGCCACAGCGCGCGCCTCCACTGACCTCGTGCTCTCCTTGGGCATTTCCTCCCTGAACTTGGGCCGCTGGCCAACCAGCGGCTCTTTTTTGTGAGGAATGGCGGCGCCTCCCTGTGGACAAGTGGCCAGAACGCCGTTTTCGGGCCGAAGGCAAGGCGTTAACCGTGGCCAGGGCGGTTTTCCGGCGGGCGCGGCTCGCGTATGATCGCCGCAGCCTGCGCCCATCTCTCGCGGGAATCGACATCAATCAAGAAGGGACCTGTGAATGCGCATCTTTATCCGGCTCTCGGCTCTGCTGGCGTTGTTCGTGGCGGCGCCCGCCATGGCTCAAGGCACGGTCGCCCAGCGCGAGGCCTGTGAGGACGACGCGAAACGTTTGTGCCAAGCGCAGATTCCGGATGTGGTCGCGATCGAGAGCTGCCTGAAGGCGGCCGTCGCATCGCTCACCGACGACTGCCGCGCCGAAATGGGCCTTGCGTCGCCGGCTTCCGACACGCCGAAGAGCGCCGGCAAGAAGAAGAAGCGCTGATCTGGCCCGGGCGCGGGCCTCGGCGCCGCGCCCGCCCCAGGCGAGACCGCGCCGCGATCGCGCGGAATCTACCGAGCCCCAGCTTTTCCGGCGAGCATCTCGAACACGCCGGAAAAGTCCTTTCCGCCGCCGCTCTGGGCTTGATAAAGCGCATAAAGCTGCGCCGCCGCCGCACAGAGCGGAGTCACGGCGCCCGACCTTGCCGCGGCCTCTTCCGCCAGCCGTAAATCCTTCAGCATCAGCGTGGTCGCAAAGCCCGGCGCATAGTCGTCGCCGGCCGGCGCGCCGGGGACGAGTCCCGCGACGGGACAGTACCGCGTCAAGGACCAGGACTGCCCCGAGGACGCCGAGGCGACATTGAAGAGCGTCTGTTCCGGCAGGCCGAGCCGGGCGGCGAGCCCGAAAGCTTCCGCCGTCGCGATCATGTTCACGCCCAGCATCAGATTGTTGCAGAGCTTCGCCGCCTGTCCCAGTCCCGGCGCGCCGCAATGAAAGACGCGCGCGCCCATTTTTTCCAGGATCGGCCTCGCCGCCTCGAAGGCGTCCTCGTTCGCGCCGCACATGAAGGTGAGGCTTCGCGCCCGCGCCCCGGCGACGCCTCCGGAAACCGGCGCGTCCACGGCGCGCGCGCCGTCGCGCGCCGCGAGCGCATGCGCCTGCTTCGCGCTTTCCATGTCGATCGTCGAGCAGTCGATGAAGAGCGCGTTTGCCGGCAGGCGCGCAAGCAAGGCGCCCCAAACCGCCAGGACCTGCGCGCCGCTTTGCAGCATGGTCACGACGGCGTCCGCGCCGCTTGCCGCCTCTTCGAGAGAGGCGGCGACATCGATTCCGAGCGCGGCCGCTCTCTCGCGCGCCGCGCCGGCGCTGTCATAGCCCGCGACTTCGAGGCCGCCCGCGGCGAGATTGAGGGACATCGGCGCGCCCATCGCGCCCAATCCGATAAAGGCGATGCGGGTCATGGCATGGACCCTTCCGTCACGACATTGTCGGCATGACGAAGCTCGCGCCTTCCGCCACGCCGCGCGGCCAGCGCGACGTGACGGTCTTCGTCTTGGTGTAGAAGCGGAAGGCGTCCTCGCCATGCTGGTTGAGATCGCCAAAGGCCGAGCGCTTCCAGCCCCCGAACGTGTAATAGGCGAGCGGCGTCGGGATCGGCGCATTGACGCCGATCATGCCGGCCTGAGCGCGGGACGCGAAGTCCCGCGCCGCCGCGCCGTCGCGCGTGAAGATGGCGGCGCCGTTGCCATATTCATGTTCATTGACGAGCGCGAGCGCCTCCGGATAGTCGCGCGCGCGGACGACGGAAAGCACGGGTCCGAAAATCTCCTCTTTGTAGATGCGCATTTGCGGCGTCACCTCGTCGAAGAGGCAGCCGCCCATGAAGAAGCCCTCCTCATAGCCCTGCATCCTGAAGCCGCGCCCGTCGACGAGAAGCTTCGCGCCTTCCTCGATTCCGAGCGCGACAAAATCTTTGACGCGCGCAAGATGCGCCTTCGTCGCCAGCGGACCGAAATCGGCCGTCTCGTCGTCCGGCAGGCCGATCTTCAGGCCTTCGACGCGCGGAACGAGGCGGTTCAATAATTCGCGCGCCGTGTCCGCGCCGACCGGAACCGCGACCGAGATCGCCATGCAGCGTTCGCCCGCCGAGCCGTAGCCCGCGCCGACGAGCGCGTCGACGGCGTGATCCATGTCGGCGTCGGGCATGACGACCATATGATTCTTGGCGGCGCCGAAACATTGCGCGCGCTTTCCGGCCGCGCAGGCGCGCGCATAGACATATTCGGCGATTTGCGTGGAGCCGACGAAGGCGATCGCCTTCACGTCGGCGTCGTCGAGAAGCGCGTCGACCGCTTCGCGGTCGCCATTGACGACATTGAGCACGCCGGGCGGCAAGCCCGCTTCCATCATCAATTCCGCGAGGCGAAGCGGGACGCTGGGATCGCGTTCGGACGGCTTGAGTATGAAGGCGTCGCCGCAGGCGATGGCGGGCGCGAACATCCACATCGGAATCATCGCCGGGAAGTTAAAAGGGGTGATCCCCGCCACGACCCCGAGCGGCTGCCGCATCGAATAAATGTCGAGGCCCGACCCGGCCGAATCCGTGAAGCCGCCTTTCAGGAGATGCGGCGCGCCGACGCAGAATTCCACGACCTCCAGGCCGCGTTGAATGTCGCCGCGCGCATCGGCGACGGTCTTGCCATGCTCGCTCGCGAGCAGCCGCGCGAGAGACTCATGCTCGCGCGCGATCAGCTCCAGGAATTTGAGCAGGACGCGCGCGCGGCGTTGCGGGTTCGTCGCCGCCCATTCCGGCTGCGCGTCTTTGGCGCTCTCCACCGCCGCTCGAATTTCCAGGCGCGAGGCGAGCGGCGCGCGCCGCGCGACGGCGCCGGTCGCGGGATTGAAAACCTCGCAATAGCGGCCGGCGCCTCCCGGCGCGCGGCGACCCCCGATGAAATGCGTAAGGTCGGACATGCCGCTGAAACTAGGGCGCGCCGCAGCGGCGCAAAGGCCCATGAGCGCCGATCGCCGCTTCAAGCGCGAAAGCCGCGAACTAAATAAGAAGACGGCTCCATGAGCGAGGCTCCTATGACTCCGGCGCCCAAGGAAAAGAATCGCTACGCCCGCGCGCCGCGCCGGGTCGATTGGACCATTGACCAGGACTGGGCGTCCTATACGCCCGAGGAGCACGACCGCTGGAACCGGCTCTTCGCCCGCCAGGCGAAGCTTCTGCCCGGGCGCGCCTGCGAGGCCTTTCTCGACGCGACGCGCAGGCTCGAGCTTTCAACGAGCGGCATTCCCGATTTCGCGAAGCTGAGCGAGCGGCTCGCCCCCCTGACGGGCTGGCGCGTCGCGCCCGTCGCGGGGCTCATTCCCGACGACGCCTTCTTCGAGCATCTCGCCAATCGCCGTTTTCCCGCCGGGGCTTTCATCCGGCCGGAGGACGAACTCGATTATCTCTCGGAGCCCGACGTCTTTCACGACGTCTTCGGTCACGTCCCGCTGCTCGCCGACCCGGTCTATGCGCGTTTCCTCGAGGCCTATGGCAAAGGCGGCGCAAGAGCGTTGCAGCGCGGCCAGCTTCACAATCTGGCGCGCCTCTATTGGTACACGGTCGAGTTCGGCCTCATCCGCACGCCGAGCGGGTTGCGGATTTTCGGCGCGGGAATTCTCTCCTCGCCCGGCGAAACCATCTTCTCCCTCGATGATTCGTCGCCGAACCGCATCGGCTTCGATCTGATCCGCATCATGCGCACGAACTACGTCATCAGCGACTATCAGCAGAGCTATTTCGTGATCGACGGCTTCGAGCAGCTTCTCGAGGAATGCTATCAGGATTTCGGCGGCCTCTATGACGCGCTCTCGCTGGCGTCCGATATTGCGCCGCATGAGATCGTCGCCGGCGATCGCGTGATCACGCGAGGCGACATGCGTTACTTCCATCGGAAAGGCGCGGCGGCCTGATTTTTACCTGGCCTCGACAGGCTGCTCGATGGCGCCGAAGATGGAATGCCGATCTTTGTCCAGCATCTCGATGCGAACGACGTCGCCGGCCTTGAGATATGGCGTCTCCGGCGCGCCGGTCAGCAGCGTCTCGACCGTGCGCTGCTCCACGATGCAGGAATAGCCGGCGCCGCCCTGGGCGACGGGCGCGCCCGGACCGCCATCCGCGGCGCGGTTCGAGACCGTGCCGGAGCCGATGATCGTCCCGGCGGAAAGCGGCCTTGTTCGGGCGGCATGGGCGATAAGACGGCCGAAATCGAAGGTCATGTCAACGCCCGCGTCGGGTTGGCCGAGCGGCGCGCCATTGATCGAGGTCAGCAGGGGAAGGGACAATTTCGCGCCGTCCCAGGCTTCGCCCAATTCGTCCGGCGTGGCGGCGACGGGCGAGAAAGCGGATGCGGGCTTGGACTGGAAGAAGCCGAAGCCCTTGGCGAGCTCGTCGGGCACGAGCGCGCGGAGCGTCACGTCGTTGACGAGCATGACAAGCCGGATATGCGCGCGCGCCGCTTCCGGCGAAAGGCCCATCGGCGCGTCGTCCGTCACGACGGCGATCTCGCCTTCGAGATCGAGGCCATACTTCTCGTCGATCAATGGAATGGGGTCGCGCGGCCCGAGAAATGCGTCCGACCCGCCCTGATACATTAGCGGATCCGTGCGGAAGGCCTCGGGCATGTCGACGCCGCGCGCCCGGCGGACGAGCGCGACGTGATTGACGTATGCGGAGCCGTCGGCCCATTGATAGGCGCGCGGGAAGGGCGACGCGCAATCGCGCTCCCGGAAGCGGAAAGTCGTCGTCCTCTGCGTTTCGACCTGCTCGGCCAAGGCGGCGAGCTTCGGCGCGACATTCGCCCAATCGTCCATCGCCGCTTGAAGCGTCGGCGCGATATCCCCGGCGAGCGCGGCGCGCGTCAGATCGCGTGACACGACAGCCAATCTTCCGTCACGACCGCCTTTCAAGGAAGCAAGCTTCATGGGCGCCTCATCGCTCCGTATTGAAACGCTTCGGCAGGCCCGACCAGCAATCGGCATAGTCCCGCTGCAGCGTCTCCAGCGACAAGGCGTAGTCGGTCGGATGCTGCGGCAAGCGTGTCTCGAACATGAAGGCGAGCGTGTTCTCGAGCTTCGAGGGGCGAAGCGCAGCCTCGGTCGCCGCAGCGACGGCGGCGGCGTCGGGTCCGTGCGGCAGCATGGCGTTGTGAAGCGATATGCCGCCCGGCGCGAAGCCCTCCGGCTTGGCGTCATAGGCGCCGAAGATCAGGCCCATGAATTCGCTCATCACATTCATGTGAAACCAGGGCGGACGGAACGTGTCCTCCGCCACCTGCCAGCGCTCGGGAAAAATCACGAAATCGACGTCCCCGACGCCCGCCTGGACGGACGGCGCGCTCAGCACGCAAAAGATCGACGGATCGGGATGGTCGTAAAGCAGCGCGCCCATCGGCGAGAAGCGGCGAAGGTCATATTTGCAGGGCGCGTAATTTCCGTGCCAGGCGACGACGTCGAGCGGCGAATGGCCGATCTCGCAGGAGAAGAAGCGTCCGCCCCATTTCACCGTCAGCCGGCAAGGTCGCGCCACATCTTCGAAGGCCGCGACGGGCGTGAGAAAATCGCGGGGATTGGCGAGGCCGTTGGCGCCGGCGACGCCGCGATAGGGCAAAGCGAAAGGCGCGCCGTAATTCTCGCACAGATAGCCGCGAGCGGAAGTGTCCCTCAATCGCACCCTGAATTTCACGCCGCGCGGGAGAAGGCAGACCTCGCCGGGCGAAACGTCGATGCGGCCGAACTCGGTGTCGACGAGAAGCGCGCCTTGCTGCGGGAGAAGGAGAAGCTCGCCATCGGCGTCGTAGAAATATTCGTCCGCCATGTCGGCGGTCGCGAGATAGACGCAAGCCGACATGCCGATCCGCGCATCCGCGTCGCCGCAACAGGTCATCGTCCGCACGCCTTCGATGAAGGCGACCGCGCCCTTCGGAATCGGAGTCGGACTCCAACGCAATTGATCGATCGGAGCCTCGCGCCGCGCCCGCGACGGGGCCGTCTTCCAGTCGGGCAGGTCTCTTAGCGCGAATCGGCGCGCATGCAGCACGGAGGGCCGAATGCGATAGAGCCATGAGCGCCTATTGGCGGGCGGCGGGGCGGTGAAGGCCGAGCCCGAGAGCTGTTCCGCATAGAGGCCATAGGCGCAGCGCTGTGGCGAATTTCGGCCCTGCGGCAGCGCGCCGGGCAAGGCTTCGGTCGCGAATTCATTGCCGAAGCCGCTCATATAGCTCATGCGTCGGCTCCCGGCCTCAGCGCCCCGCGCCGCAACTGATCCTCTTCGATCGACTCGAACAGCGCGCGAAAATTGCCTTCGCCGAAGCCGTCATCGCCCTTGCGCTCGATGAATTCGAAGAAGATCGGACCGACGACCGTCTTGGAGAAGATCTGCAGCAGGAGGCGCGGCTGCGCTTCGGGGCTGCTTGCGCCGTCGATGAGAACGCCCAATTCCTTCAAGCGCTCGACCGGCTCGCCATTGCCGGGAAGGCGCGTCTCCACCGCCTCGTAATAGGCGTCGGGCGGGGCGGGCATGAAATCGAGGCCGTTGCGCCGCAGCCGCTCGACCGTGTCGTAGATATTCCGGCAGGCGCAGGCGATGTGCTGAACGCCCTCGCCATTATAGGCGTCCAGAAACTCCTCGATCTGGCTCGTCTCGTCGGCGCTTTCGTTGATGGGAATGCGGATCTTGCCGCAGGGGCTCGTCATGGCGCGCGAATGCAGCCCGGTGAAGCGGCCCTCAATGTCAAAATAGCGAATCTGGCGGAAGTTGAAGAGTCGCGCATACCAGTCCGCCATGGCGTCCATGCGCCCCCGCCGGACATTATGCGTCAGATGATCGATCGCGACGAGTCCGACGCCCTCGGGCCGTGGATCGGCGTCGCCCGTCCAGCGGAAATCGACATCCCAGATCGAGCCCCTGTCGCCATAGCGATCGACGAGATAGATCAATGCCCCGCCGACGCCCCGAATGGACGGAATATGAAGCTCCATCGGCCCCGGCCGGGAAGGGACGATATCCGCGCCCAGCGCGGAGGCCCGGCTCAGGGCCCGCCCGGCGTCGCGCACCCGGAAGCCCATTGCGCATACAGACGGCCCGTGGTCGCGCGCAAACTCGGCCGCAAAGCTTTCGCGCTCATTGTTGAGGACGTAATTGACGTCGCCCTGGCGATAGAGCGTCACGTCTTTCGAGCGGTGCCGGGCGACGGCGGAAAATCCCATGGTCTCGAACAGCGCCGCGAGCTTCGCCGGCTCTGGATGCGCGAATTCCACGAACTCGAATCCGTCCGTGCCCATCGGATTGTCGCTCGAGAAAGCGGGGGCCAATTCGGGTGCGAGGGCCGGCATCGACTTCTTGCCTCAATCGAGGTTTCGCACTCGGAAAAATAAGGCGGCCGAGGCGCGCGTGTAGCCCTATCTGAACCTTTGTCGGGCCTTTCGGGAGTCCTTTCCATGATCCTTTACGATTATTGGCGCTCATCGGCGGCCTATCGCGTCCGCATCGCCCTGGCGCTCAAGGGAGTGGCCGTCGAGCGCCGCTTCGTGCATTTGACGCGGGACGGCGGCGAGCAGAAAAGCGCGGCCTATCGCGAGAAGAATCCGCAGGCGCTCGTGCCCGCGCTCGAGCTCGACGATGGCCGCGTGCTGACGCAATCCCTGGCGATCATCGAATATCTGGACGAGATTTTTCCCGAGCCGCGCCTCGCGCCGTCCGATCCCGTCCGCGCCGCGCGCGCGCGCGCCGTCTCGCTTGCGATCGCTTGCGACATCCATCCCCTGGGCAATCTGCGCGTCGCGGAATATCTGGCGCGCGAACTGGGTCTGAGCGAGGAAGCGCTCTCCGACTGGCGCCGACATTGGATCGCCGTGGGCCTCGAGGCGGTCGAAGCGATGATCGAGCCGGCGCCTTTCTGCTTCGGCCCGTCGCCGACTGTCGCCGACCTCTGTCTCGCGCCGCAGGTCTTCAGCGCCGAGCGCTTCGGCGTCGCGCTCGACGCCTTTCCGAACATCCGCGCGGCCGCCGCCGCCTGCGCCGCCCATCCGGCCTTTATGGCGGCGCGCCCATCCGCGCAGCCGGACGCCGGGTAAACGGCGCCGGCGCCTTGAAACGCCCGCGCGCCGGCAAATATAGCCGCTATGCCGCCGTCTGGCAGTCAGGAGCGAGGCGCGATGCGCCACTTTACGCCGGCCATGGATTTCGATCTCGGCGAGACGACGCAAATGCTGCGTCATGAGGTCGAGACGTTTGCGTCGAGGGAAATCGCGCCGCGCGCGGCGCGGATCGACGCGCTGAACGCCTTCCCCGACGACCTTTGGCGCAAGATGGGCCAGTTCGGCGTGCTCGGCGTGACCGTCTCCGATGAATATGGCGGCGCCGGTCTCGGCTATCTCGAACATGTCATCGTCATGGAGGAGATCAGCCGCGCATCGGCGTCGATCGGCCTGTCCTACGGCGCCCATTCCAACCTTTGCGTCAATCAGATCTACCGCAACGGCTCGAGAGAGCAGAAGCGCCGCTATCTGCCCAAGCTCGTCGCCGGCGAGCATGTCGGCGCGCTCGCAATGTCCGAGCCGGGCGCGGGGTCCGACATCGCCGGCATGTGCCTTCGCGCGGAGAAGCGCGGCGACGACTACTTCCTCAACGGAACGAAGATGTGGGTGACGAACGGCCCCGACGCCGACGCGCTGATCGTCTATGCGAAGACGCGGCCTTCGGCGGGCGCCCATGGCATCACCGCTTTCATCGTCGAAAGATCCTTCGAAGGCTTTCATTCCGGCGAGAAGCTGGACAAGCTCGGCATGCGCGGCTCGAACACGAGCGAGCTCATATTCGACAATTGTCGCGTTCCGGCCGAGAATGTTCTCGGCGCGCCCGAGGGCGGCGTGGCCGTCTTGATGAGCGGCCTCGATTATGAGCGCGCGGTGCTCGCGGGCGGCCCAATCGGCATTATGCGCGCCTGCATGGATCTCGTGCTCCCTTATGTCCACGACCGAAAGCAGTTTGGCCGGCCGATCGGCGAATTCGAGCTGATGCAGGGAAAGCTCGCCGATATGTATACGGCGCTCGGCGCGACGCGCGCTTACGTCTATGCGGTCGCCAAGGCCTGCGATCTCGGACGGTCGACGCGCAAGGACGCCGCCTCCGCCATTCTTTTCGCCGCCGAGCGCGCGACATGGATGGCGCTCGAGGCGATTCAGTGCCTGGGCGGCAATGGCTACACCAACGATTATCCGGCCGGCCGATTGCTGCGGGACGCCAAGCTCTACGAAATCGGCGCCGGCACGAACGAAATCAGGCGAATGTTGATCGGACGCGAATTGTTCGAGGAGACGAGCTGACGCCGCGCGGGAGAGCCGATGGCCGTCATTGAAACATCGATCGATCGGCGCGCCGCCGAATTCGCGCAGAACCGCGAGGCGATGACGGCGCTGGTCGACGGGCTGCGCGACGCATCCGCCGTCATTCGCCAGGGCGGCGGAGCCGAGGCGCAGGCGCGCTACATGGCCCGCGGCAAGATGCTCGCGCGGGAGCGCGTCGAAGCGCTCATCGACCCGCTGTCGCCCTTTCTCGAAATCGGCCATTTCGCCGCCCATGGCATGTATGACGGCAAGCTCGCCTGCGCGGGCGTCGTCGCCGGCGTCGGGCGGATCGAGGGGCGCGAATGCATGATCGTCGCCAATGACGCGACGGTGAAGGGCGGCGCCTATTTTCCCATGACGGTGAAGAAGCATCTGCGCGCGCAGGAGATCGCCGCGCAGAACCGGCTGCCCTGCATCTATCTGGTCGATTCCGGCGGCGCCAATCTGCCGACGCAGGAGGATGTCTTTCCGGATCGGGATCACTTCGGCAGGATCTTTTACAATCAGGCGAGGATGTCCGCCGACGGCGTCGCGCAGATCGCGCTTGTGATGGGCTCCTGCACGGCCGGCGGCGCCTATGTGCCGGCCATGTCGGACGAGACCGTCATCGTCCGCAATCAGGGAACGATTTTTCTCGCGGGACCGCCGCTCGTCGAGGCGGCGACGGGCGAGGTGGTTTCCGCAAACGAGCTGGGCGGCGCTGAAGTGCATTGCGCGCGATCCGGCGTGACGGATCACATGGCGGAAAACGACGCGCATGCGCTGGCGCTCGCGCGTATGATCGTCGGCCATCTGCCCCCGAGGCGGGACGGACCCGTCACGCAAGCCGCCCTGGAGCCTCGTTACGATCCGCAGGAAATCTACGGCGTGGTTCCGAGCGACCCGCGCAAGCAGTTCGACGCGCGGGAAATCATTGCGCGTATCGTGGACGACAGCCGATTCGACGAATTCCGGGCGCTCTATGGAACGACGCTGACGGCGGGTTTTTCCCGGATTTGGGGCCATGAGGTCGGGATCGTCGCCAATAACGGCATCATCTTCCCTGAAGCCGCATTGAAGGCGACGCATTTCATCGAGCTTTGCGCGCAGCGCGGCGCGCCGCTTGTCTTCCTGCAGAACACGACCGGCTTCATGGTGGGCAAGAAATATGAGGCGCAGGGCGTCGCCAAGGAGGGCGCGAAGATGGTCGCCGCCGTCGCGACGGCCGCCGTTCCGAAATTCACGGTCGTCATCGGCGGCAGCTTCGGCGCGGGCAACTACGCAATGTGCGGCCGCGCCTATTCGCCCCGCATGCTCTGGATGTGGCCCAATGCGCGCATCGGCGTGATGGGCGGCGAGCAGGCCGCGAATGTCCTGACGCGCGTAAGACGCGGCGCCAGCCAGGCGCGTGGCGAGAATTGGACGCAGGAGGAGGAGCGCGCCTACGCCGAGACGATCCGCGCCGAATATGAACGACAGAGCGAAGCGCTCTATTCGAGCGCCCGATTATGGGACGACGGCGTGATCGATCCCGTCGATACGCGTCGCGTGCTCGCGCTGGCGCTCGCCGCGAGTCTCAATGCGCCTGCGGAGCAGACGCGCTTTGGTCTCTTTCGCATGTGAGGGCGCATGGATCTTGTCGAGACGATGGATGATCGGGGCGTCGTCGCGCTGACGCTCAATCGGCCGCATCGG
Source organism: Methylocystis sp. S23 (assembly GCF_054106005.1). Lineage (NCBI taxonomy): Bacteria > Pseudomonadati > Pseudomonadota > Alphaproteobacteria > Hyphomicrobiales > Methylocystaceae > Methylocystis > Methylocystis sp. S23. The sequence goes on along the minus strand of NZ_CM134185.1, from coordinate 617,568 downwards.
CGAAACGCCCTCGACGACGCCCTCGTGCGGCGGCTGACGGAGACGCTCCGGCGGCTCGACGAGGATCCCGGCGTTCGGCTCGTGGCGTTGAGCGGCGCCGGCGGCAATTTTTGCGCCGGCGGCGACATAGAATGGATGAAGGGCGCGGCCAAGGCGGGACCAGAGGAAAACGAGCGGGACGCATTGGCTCTTTGCGAAATGTACGCCGCGCTCGACCGGCTTTCGAAGCCCACCGTCGCGCTTGTGCAGGGCGCGGCGTTCGGCGGCGGCGTCGGCCTTCTGGCCTGCTGCGACATCGCTCTCGCGGCGAAAAGCGCCAAGTTCTGCTTGAGCGAAGTGCGCCTTGGCCTCGTTCCCGCTGTGGTCGGCCCCTATGTCGTGAGAGCGATCGGAGCCAGAGCGGCGCGGGCGCTGGCGCTTGGCGCCGAAATCGTCGGGGCCGATTACGCCTTCCATATCGGCCTCGTGCATGAAGTCGCGCAGGAGGGCGGCTTGCCCGCCGCGCGCGACCGTATCGTCGAAGCGCTTCTTCTCGGGGCTCCGGGCGCTCAGGCGGAGGTCAAGCGCCTCGTTCGGATCTGCGAGGAGCGCGCGCCGGACATGTCGCTGTTGAAGGAAACGGCGCGGCTTCTTGCGCAGCGGCGCGCTTCGGCGGAGGGCGTCGAAGGTTTGAACGGCTTTCTCGAACGGCGCCGGCCCGACTGGCGCGCGCGGCGCGGAGTCTGACATGTTCCGCAAGGCGCTCATCGCGAATAGAGGGGAAATCGCCTGCCGGATCGTCAGAACGGCGCGCCGGCTGGGCGTCGGCGCGGTTGCGGTCTATTCCGACGCCGACAAGGATGCGCTGCATGTCGAGATGGCGGACGAGGCCTGGCGCATTGGGCCGGCGCCCGCGCGCGAAAGCTATCTGTCGATCGACAGGCTGATCGACGCCGCGCGTCGCAGCGGCGCCGAAGCCGTTCATCCCGGCTATGGATTTCTCGCCGAGTCCGCGGAATTCGCGCAGCGCTGCGGCGAGGCGGGGCTGATCTTCGTAGGTCCGTCGCCGGAGACGATGCGCGCGGTCGGCGACAAGAGCGCGGCCAAGAAATTGATGCGCGACATCGGCGTGCCGACGCTTCCCGGCTATCATGGCGCGGCGCAGGACGCGCCGACATTTACGCGCGCCGCGCGCGAGATCGGTTTTCCCGCGGTGGTGAAGGCCTCGGCCGGCGGCGGCGGGCGAGGGATGCGCGTCGTCCGTGCGGAAGAAGAGCTGCCTTTCGCGTTGGAGAGCGCCGCGCGCGAGGCGCGGGCCGCGTTTGGAGACGGCCGTCTGCTGATCGAGAAATTCATCGAGCGTCCGAGACATGTCGAGGTCCAGTTCGTCGCCGATCGTTTGGGACATGTGGCGACTTTCGCCGAGCGCGATTGCTCGCTGCAGCGCAATCACCAAAAGATTGTCGAGGAGGCGCCGGCGCCCGGATTGCCGGCGGCGTTGCGCGGCGCGCTTTCCGAAGCGACGGAGCGGATCGTTCGGGCGTCCCGCTATGTCGGCGCGGGAACCGCCGAGTTTCTGGTCGAGGGCTCCGACTTCTATTTTCTCGAAGTGAATGCGCGGTTGCAGGTCGAGCATCCCGTCACCGAAATGGTCGCCGGGATCGATCTCGTGGAATGGCAGTTCCGGGTCGCCTGCGGCGAAGCGCTGCCGCTGGATCAAAGCCGGATCGCGATACGCGGCTGCGCCATGGAGGCGCGGCTCTGCGCGGAAGATCCGGCGAAGGGCTTCATGCCGTCGTCCGGCGTCGTGACGCATCTTCGGCTCCCCCGCGAAAGCGCCGGCCTCCGGCTGGAAATCGGGGTGAAGACGGGCGACCATGTCTCCATTTATTACGATTCCCTTCTGGCGAAGATCATTGTCTGGGACGGCGAAAGAGACGGCGCGGCGCGGCGTCTTCAACAGGCGCTCGACCATGTCGAGCTTGTCGGCGTGGCGACGAATCTCGATTTTCTGCGGCGGCTCGTTCGAGACGAAAGCTTCCTCGCCGGACAGGCCGATGTCCGCCTTGCGCAGAATCTCGCTTCGCGCGTCGACGTGAAGCCGGAAGCGGATGACGATCTGTTGCTGGCCGCCGGCGCCGCATGCTGGCGGGAGCGCGAAAAGGCCCGCGCATCCGCGCGTGATTCCGGCTCTCCATGGTCGGCCGCCGATGGATGGCGGCTCTATGGCGAAGAGACGAGAAGGCTTGCTTTCCGCTTCGAGGCGAGGCTTCTCGACTGCAAGGTGACGACGCGCGACGAAAGAGCCTTCGTCATGACGACGGCGCAGCGCGCGTCGCAGGTCACGGCGACGCGGAAAGGCGATCGCCTCGCGCTTGATATTGACGGCGTGCGCCGCGAAGTCGGGGCCGTGGCGCGAGCGGAAGGCTGGGTCGTCATCATTGGCGGCCGAAACCATTTTCTAGAATGGGTGGAGCCGCTCGCGCCGCCATCCCGTCCGTCCATTTCCGACAATTCCTTTACCGCGCCGGTGCCTGCTCGCGTGACCCGCATACTCGTCCGGCGCGGAGATCGGATCGGGAAGGGCGCGCCGCTGGTGCTGCTCGAGGCGATGAAGATGGAAATCCCCATCAAGGCGCCGCGCGCGGGGGTCATCGAGGAAATTTACTGCGGCGAAGGGCAGTCGGTGCGCGAGGGCGAGGAATTATTGGCTTGGCGGGCGACGAATGACGCTGCCTGATCGCATACGCATCGTCGAGGTCGGTCCGCGAGACGGCCTTCAGAACGAGCCGGTCCTCTTGCCGGCGGCGACGCGCGCCGAGCTGATCGAGCGCCTGGCCACGGCGGGTTTGAAGACGATCGAAGCCGGCAGCTTCGTCCCCGTGCATTCTATTCCGCAAATGGCGGATACGGCCGCCGTTCTCGCGGCGCTCGACGAACGTCTCGACGCGCGGCTCTGCGTGCTGGCGCCGAATATGGCGGCGTTGCAGGCGGCGCTCGCCGCCGGCGTCCGCGACGTCGCTCTCCTGACCGCGGCGTCGGAAAGCTTCTCGCTTCGGAACCTGAATCGCGGCGTGGATGAGAATCTCGAAAGGCTCGCGGCGCTTGTCGAGGTTGCGAAAAATCACGGCGTCGCGCTGCGCGGATATGTTTCCTGCGCTTTCGGTTGCCCGTTCGAGGGCGAAGTCGATCCTGCGCGGGTCGTCTCGATCGCCAAGGAGCTGCACCAAATGGGATGCTACGAAATTTCTCTCGGCGATACGATCGGCGTCGCAACGCCTCTAGAAGCGCGCAAGCTCGTCGAGTCCGTCGCGCGAGACATACCGATCGGCAACCTCGCCGGCCATTTCCACGACACGTACGGACAGGCGCTCGCGAACATATTCGCTTGTCTCGAGTCGGGACTCGCCGCCTTCGACAGCTCGGTCGCGGGCCTGGGCGGTTGCCCCTATGCGCCGGGCGCGACAGGCAATGTCGCGACAGAGGACCTCGTCTATATGTGTCGGGGTTCGGGGATCGAGACCGGCGTCGACCTCGACGGACTGCTCGGCGCGAGCGACTTTGTCTGCGAGCGTCTGGGACGCGCGCCTGAAAGTCGCGTCGCGCGCGCCCGCCGCGCGACGCGATGCGCGCGCGAAGCGTCGGAGCCGGCCGCGATCCTTGCGGCGTCGCAACACATCTCCGGAGATTAGCCGTGTCGATCTATTCGCAGAGCGGCCTCAGCGACGACCAGCGCGCCATCCGCGAGACCGCTTTTAAATTCGCGCGCGACGCCATCGCTCCCTTCGCGCTGCAATGGGACCAGGACAAGTTCTTTCCCGTCGAGACGCTGCGCGCGGCCGCCGCGCTCGGCATGGCGGCGATCTATGTCAGGGAGGAATCCGGCGGCTCGGGTCTGTCGCGCCTCGACGCCGCCATGATCTTCGAGGCGCTCGCGACAGGCTGCCCGTCCGTCGCCGCCTATCTTTCGATCCACAATATGTGCGCCTGGATGATCGACGCTTACGGCTCCGACGAGCAACGCCGGCGCTTCCTGCCTCGCCTCGCCAGCATGGAGACGTTGACGAGCTATTGCCTGACGGAGCCGGAATGCGGTTCCGACGCCGCCGCCTTGCGGACGCGCGCCGTCCGTCGCGGCGGCGCTTATGTTCTGACCGGCCAGAAGCAGTTCGTCTCCGGCGCGGGCGCCGGCGGCGGCGCGCATCTCTATATCGTCATGGCGCGCACGGACGGCTCCGGCGCCGCCGGCGTTTCGGCCTTTCTCGTCGAGGGCGGCGCGCCTGGGCTCGGCCTCGGCGCCAATGAGCGGAAAATGGGATGGAACGCGCAGCCGACGCGCGTCGTCTCTCTCGAAGAATGCGCGGTTCCGCTGGAGAATCGGCTCGGCGCCGAGGGAGACGGCTTCAAGATGGCGATGGCCGCGCTGGACGGCGGCCGGCTGAATATCGGCGCCTGTTCGCTCGGCGGCGCGCTGAGCGCTCTCGAAAAGGCGATCGGCTATATCCATGCGCGAAAGGCCTTTGGACGGCCGCTTGCTGATTTCCAGGCGCTGCAATTCCGGCTGGCGGACATGGCGACGGAATTGGAGGCGGCGCGGGCGCTTTTGTGGCGCGCCGCCTCCGCCCTGGACGCGCGCGACGCGGCGGCGACGCGCCTTTGCGCGATGGCGAAGCGCGTGGCCACCGACACGGGCTTCGCGGTCGTGGACAATGCGCTGCAAATATTCGGCGGATACGGCTATCTCGCCGACATCGGCGTCGAGAAGCTGCTGCGGGATCTGAGAGTCCATCGCATTCTCGAAGGAACGAACGAGATCATGCGCGTGATCGTCGCGCGCGATTTATTGAAGGAGCAGGGTTGCTGATGGAGCAGTCGGAGCTTCTCGTTTCACGCGAGGGCCGGGTCGGGCGCATCAGGCTCAACCGCCCGAAGGCGCTCAACAGCCTGACCTTGAACATGGTCAGGCTTTTCACGCGTGCGCTCGGCGCATTCGAGAGCGATCCGGCGATCGTTGCGGTTCTGGTGACCGGAGAAGGCGAGCGCGGCCTTTGCGCGGGCGGCGATATTCGCAGGCTTTACGATCTGCGCGACGGCGACAAGACTTATTACAGGGATTTCTGGCGCGAGGAGTATCAGTTGAACGCGGCGATCGCCGCCTATGGAAAGCCTTATATCGTCCTGATGGACGGGCTCGTAATGGGCGGCGGCGTCGGCATATCGGCGCATGGCGATTGCCGCATCGTCACCGAACGCACGCGTCTCGCCATGCCGGAAACGGGTATCGGCTTCATCCCCGATGTGGGCGGCACATGGCTGCTTTCGCGCGCCGGGAGCGCGGGCGTCTATATGGCGCTTTCGGGCGCGACGGTGGGAGCCGCGGATGCGCTTTATCTCGGACTTGCCGACGTATCGGTCGACTCTCGAGCGATTAACGATCTGATCCGAAGCCTTTGCGGAATTCGGGAGGCGTCGGAGGCGCAAGCGCTGCTGAAGCGCTTTGCGCAACCGCCGGGGATGGGCGAATTGGCGCAAAACAAGGCGGCGATCGAACGCGCGATGACGGCGGAAAGGGCCGAAGACATAATCGCCGCGCTCGCGGCCGAGGATTCCGCTTTCGCGCAAAAAGCGGCGCGCGCGATCAGCGGAAATTCGCCGACGAGCCTGAAGACCACCCACGCGCTCTTGAAGCGCGCGATGCGGGCGGCAGGCCTCACGGAATGCTTGATCCACGAATTCCACGCGGCGTGCAGCCTTCTTGCGTCCCACGACCTCTATGAAGGGATTCGCGCGGCGATCGTGGACAAGGACCGCTCTCCGAAATGGCGCCCCGCGACGCTCGAGGAAGTCGACGATTCGACAGTCGCGACCATCCTCGCCGGAGACGGCGGCGCCGAGCCCGTCTTTGCGCGGGCCGCGTAGAGCGCCTCTTCCTTCCTCGGACGCAAGCGCCAGATAGGAAGAAGGCTTCCGGCCGAGGAGCGTTGCGTGCAGGATCCTGTCGTCATTTTGGGCGCGGCTCGAACGCCGATCGGCGCCTTTCTCGGCGGGCTGAAGGATATATCCGCGCCGGCCCTCGGGGCGCGGGCGGTGGAGGCCGCCATATCGCGCTCGGGCCTCTCCGGAAACGAAATAGACGAATGCGCGATGGGTTGCGTTCTGACCGCGGGCCTGGGCCAGGCGCCGGCCCGACAAGCGGCGCTTGGCGCGGGCTTGAGCGAAGAAACGCCCTGCGTCACCATCAACAAAATGTGCGGCTCGGGCATGAAGGCGGTGATGGACGCCCATGATCGACTGCGGGCGGGCGAGGCGCGGATGATCGTCGCCGGCGGCATGGAGAGCATGAGCAATGCGCCCTATCTGCTGCCGCGGGCGCGGACGGGATTTCGCATGGGTCATCGGCAGGCGCTCGATCACATGTTTTTCGACGGGCTCGAGGACGCCTATGAGAAAGGCCGCCTCATGGGCTCCTTCGCAGAGGATTGCGCCGTCCATTACCAGTTCACGCGGGACATGCAGGACGAATTCGCGCTTTCATCTCTGCGGCGCGCGCAGCAAGCCGCACGGGAAGGCGCTTTCGGGCCCGAGATCGCGTCTTTCGGCGGCGCGTTCATTGCGCGGGACGAGCTTCCGCTCAAGGCGGACGCTTCCGCGATACCGAGGCTGCGTCCGGCCTTTCGTGAGAACGGCACGCTGACGGCAGCGAATTCGAGCGCGATCTCGGATGGCGCCGCGGCGCTTGCGCTGACGACCGCAAGGCGCGCCGAAAGCCTCGGCGCCGCGCCGCAGGCGATTATTGTCGGCCACGCCGCCCATGCGGGGCGGCCCGCGCAATTTCCGACGGCTCCGATCGCGGCCATTCGCAAGCTGCTCGAAAAGATCGGCTGGAGAGCTCAGGACGTCGATCTCTTCGAGATCAACGAAGCTTTCGCCGTCGTCGTGCTGGCGGCCATGCGCGATCTGGGCATCCCCCACGATAAAGTGAATATTCATGGCGGCGCTTGCGCGCTGGGCCATCCGATCGGCGCTTCGGGCGCGCGCATTGTCGTTACCCTCCTGGCGGCGCTCGCGCGTCATGATCTGATGCGCGGCGTGGCGGCTCTGTGCATCGGCGGCGGGGAGGCGACCGCCGTCGCCGTCGAGCGCCTTCGCTAAGGCGGCGCAAAAACGCGCCGGAAGCCCGCGCTCCGCAACCGATCGCGGCCCCCGTTCTAGCGCCAGCGTCGAAGCGACATCATCCGCCGCAGCCGATCCACGGCGAGCCTCGTCGCCGCTTCCACGGGAGAGGTTCCGGATCCGCGCGCGTTTTCGAGCGTCAAGCGCGTATTGCCGCCGACTTTCTCTTCGATCGCCTTCAAGGCCATGGCGGTCGTTCCGCCGCTATGTTCAACGGCGGCGGCGACGACGCCGCCGGCGTTCGCGATGAAGTCCGGCACGCTGACAATGCCGCGCTCGAACATGATCAGCTCCGCTTCGCGCGTCGCCGGCACATTCGCGCCTTGCACCACGAGCTTGCAGTCGAGATGCGCGGCGTTGTCCGCGCGCAAGGCGTCGGGGCGCGCCGCCGGGACCCAGATGTCGCAGGGAATGGCGACGAGCGCGTCATTGGCGATAACTCGGCCTCGGCCATATTCGACGACGCTCTTGCCGAGACGTTTCAGCCGCGCCAGGGCTTCTATGTCCAGGCCGTCCCGATCGATAACGGCGCCGGCGATATCCGCGACGCCGACGAGCCGCGCCCCCTTCTGTTCGAGAAAGCGCGCGGCGTGCTCTCCGACGGCGCCGAAGCCCTGCACGACGACGCGCGCGCCTTGCAGCGACAATCCCGCAAAAGGCGCCGCGACTTCCGCGGAGATGGCGACGCCGAAACCCGTGGCCCCGATGGCGTCGAGCGGTATGCCGCCAATTTCCGCCGGAAGGCCGACGGCGCGGCCGATTTCGTCATGAATCCATCCCATCGCCGTTTCGTCGGTGCCCATGTCGGGCCCCGGAATGTATTCGGCGAGCGGCGCGATGGCGGTTGCGAAGGCGCGGATCAATTGCTCCTTCTCGGCGCGCGGCATCGCCGGATTCGCGAAGATGACGGATTTCGCGCCGCCATGGCGCAAGCCGCAGGCGGCGTTCTTCAGCGTCATGGCGCGCGCCAATCTGAAGCACTCATTGACGCTCACATCCGGCGCCATGCGCGTTCCGCCAATCGCGGGCCCGGCGGCTACATTGTCGATCACGACGATGGCGCGAAGGCCGACGGAAGGCGTCTGCAGGTAAACGATCTTGGAAGGGCCGATTTCGTCGCCAAAGGCGAAAGGGTCCGCGAAAGAATCTGTCGCCATGACGCTTAGTTTGGACGCTAGGCCGTTCTTTCAAGTGCGCCTTTAGCGGATAGGCGCGCGCATGGCCTGCGGGGGCGTCGCCGTCAATTTTGGGGCCTTCCACGTGACTTCCATCCGCTCCGCGCTAACTGCTGACTGCATCGGGACGCTAGAAACAGCTCGAGCTACGTCATGGGCCTGCATACGAGCATAGACGCGCAGATCGAACTCGTTCGCTATCTGTCGCCCGAGGGGACGCTGCTCGCCTCGTCCGCGCCCGTCGACGACGAGACGCTCGTGATCCTTTACGAAGCGATGACGCGGGCGCGCATCTTCGACGGCAAGGCGATCGCGTTGCAGCGCACCGGGCAATTGGGAACATTCGCTTCCGCCCTCGGCCAGGAGGCTGTCGGCGTCGGGGTTGGCGCCGCAATGGCGAGACGGGACGTGCTCGTCCCTTCCTATCGTGATCATGGCGCGCAATTCACCCGCGGCATGAGCATGGCCGAATGCCTGCTCTATTGGGGCGGCGACGAGCGCGGAAGCGACTTTCGCGAGCCGCGGCTCGATTTTCCCAATTGCGTGCCGGTCGCGACGCAAATCGCCCATGCCGTCGGCGCCGCCTACGCCTTTAAGCTGAGACGCGAGGATCGCGTCGCCGTGACCTTTATCGGCGACGGCGGCACGGCGAACGGCGCCTTTTACGAAGCCTTGAACATGGCGGGCGTCTGGAACGCGCCCGCGGTCGTCGTGATCAACAATAACGGCTGGGCGATTTCGACGCCCCGATCGCTCGAAAGCGCGGCGCAAACGCTTGCGCAGAAGGGCGTCGCGGCCGGAGTCGAATGCCGCCAGGTCGACGGCAATGACGTCATCGCCGTCCATGACGTCGCGCGCCGCGCCATCGCAAAGGCGCGCGCCGGCGAAGGCCCGACATTGGTGGAGGCGCTCACCTATCGCCTCGGAGACCATACGACCGCCGACGATGCGACCCGCTACCGCGACCCTGAAGTCGTCCGCAGGGAATGGGCGCGCGAGCCCATCGCGCGGCTGCGCGCCTATCTCCTCGCCAGGGGCGTTTGGTCGAAGGAAAAGGAGGCGGCGCTCCTCAAGCGATGCGCGGAGGAAGTCGAGCGCGCCGTCGCCGACTATCTTGCGACGCCGGCGCAGAGCGTCGATGCGATGTTCGATCACCTTTACGAATCCCTGCCGCTCCCTTTGCACGATCAACGCGAATGCGCGCGCCGTTTTTCGACGGGTAGAAACGAACATGGTTGAGCTCAATCTTGTTGAGGCCGTGAACGCGGCCCTGGCCTTCGAGATGGCGCAGGACGAAAGCGTGTTGCTGCTCGGCGAAGACATCGGCGTCAATGGCGGCGTCTTTCGCGCCACAAAGGGATTGCAGGCCCGCTTCGGGCGCGAACGCGTCATCGATACGCCGCTCGCCGAAGGAGGAATCGCCGGCGTCGCAATCGGCATGGCCGCGATGGGATTGCGGCCGGTCGCCGAGATACAGTTCAGCGGATTCATCTATCCGACGCTGGACCAGATCATCAATCATGCGTCGCGCCTGCGCAATCGGACGCGCGGACGCTTGACCTGCCCGATGGTTCTTCGCTCGCCCTATGGCGCCGGCATTCACGCGCCGGAGCATCATTCGGAGAGCCCCGAGGCGCTTTTCGCGCATGTGCCGGGACTGCGAGTCGTGATCCCGTCAAATCCGGCGCGCGCCTATGGATTGCTGCTCGCCGCCATGCGCGATCCGGATCCCGTCGTGTTTCTGGAGCCGACGCGGCTTTACCGCCTTTTCAAGCAGGAGCTTGCCGATGACGGCGAAGCCCTGCCGCTCGACGCCTGTTTCCTGTCGCGAGAAGGACGCGACGTCACGATCGTCGCCTGGGGACCGATGGTGCGCGACGCGGAAATCGCGGCGGAGTCGCTTGAAGACCAAGGGATCGACGTCGAGATCGTCGACGTCGCGACGATCAAGCCCTTCGACTTCGAAACGATCATGCGTTCGATCGAAAAGACGGGCCGTTGCGTGATCGTGCAGGAAGCGCCGCGAACGAACGGCTTCGGCGCGGAGATCGCGGCCGAAATCGCCGAGCGCGCGCTTTATTCCCTTCAGGCGCCGATCCGGCGCGTCGCCGCCTATGACGTGGTGGTTCCGCTCTATCGCTTGGAGCGCGAATACATACCGAGCGTCGAGCGCATCGCCGACGCGGTCCGCAGCGTGATGGAGGGCGTATGAAGACCTTTCTTTTGCCCGACCTCGGAGAAGGCCTGCAGGAGGCGGAGCTTGTTGAATGGCGCGTGCAGCCGGGAGACGAGGTTGATGTCGATCAGCCGCTTCTGTCGGTCGAGACCGCCAAGGCGGTCGTCGAGATTCCGTCTCCCCGCGCCGGCCGGATCGAACGGCTTTTCGCGGGTCCCGGCGAGATCGTGCGCGTCGGCGCGCCGCTCGTCGCCTTCGAAGGCGAGCGCGAGGACGATGCGGGTACGGTGGTCGGCGTGGTCGAGACGAGCGCAAGCGTCTTGCGCGAGGTCACGACCGGACGAACGAACGCGCCGACGCGCGTCATCCCCGCCGTTCGGGCCTTGGCAAGACGCCTCAAGGTCGATCTCGGCATGGTCACGCCCTCCGGTCCGGACGGCTTGATCACCGCCGAGGACGTGCAGCGCGTGGCGAAGGTGCTGAGCGAGGTCGAGCCGGCGGAGCCCTTGCGCGGATTCCGCCGGGCGATGGCGCAGAACATGTCCTTCGCGCAAGCGGAGGTGGCGGCGGCGACCATCATGGACGACGTGACGATCAGCGCCTGGGAGCCGGGCGCCGACGTCACGATCCGCCTCATCCGCGCTTTGGCGAAAGCCTGCGAGGCCGAGCCCATTCTCAATAGCTGGTTCGAAAGCGCGACGCTTTCGCTGCGCCGCTTGCGGAAGATCGATCTCGGCATCGCCGTCGATACGCCGGACGGCCTGTTCGTGCCGGTGCTGCGCGACGTCGCGTCGCGGAACGCGTCCGATCTGAGAGAGGGCTTGAACCGCATGCGGGCGGACGTCGCCGCGCGACGCATTCCGCCTGAAGAGCTTCGCGGCGCGACGATCACTCTGTCCAACTTCGGAACGATTGCGGGCCGCTATGCGGCGCCGATCGTCCTTCCGCCGACCGTCGCCATTCTGGGCGCGGGAAGAATCCGGCGCGACGTCGTCGTCCGAAACGATGAAGTGGGAATCGGCCCTGTTCTTCCCTTGAGTCTGACTTTCGATCATCGCGTGGTCTCCGGAGGAGAGGCCGGGCGCTTTCTCGCGGCCGTCGTCGCCGAACTTTCGCGCCCGGCGTAAGCCGGCGGATTTTCAACGACGCCGCGCCCTCCGGGAAGCGCTTGCTACGGCGACGCTGGAACAAACGCGCTTCCGATTCCGTTACGACAAGGGGCAAATCCGTGTCTTTACAGCATTGGCGCTGGCGGGATCGCCGCGCCGAGGAGGGAGCACATGGCGCGCGCCGAGATGAAATATTCAAACGCTGCTACGCATCTTTTTTGTTTTTCGCATCTTCGATGGAGTTTCGTTTATCAACGGCCGCAGCATTTGATGAGCCGCGCGGCGCGTGAATTCAAGACCTGGTATTTCGAGGAGCCGCAGAGCTTCGACGGTCCGTCTTTTCTTCGCATCGAAACGGACCCTTCCGGCGTGTCGGTCGTCACGCCTTTCCTGCCGAATGCGCTGGGATCGAACGAACGCAACGCCGCCTTGAAACTGATGCTCGCGCAACTGCTTTCGCGCGTGCGGCCGGCGCGCCTCATCGCCTGGTACTATACGCCGATGGCGCTGCAATTCACGGAGGAGCTCGAGCCGGATCGCTGCGTCTACGACAATATGGACGAGCTTTCGGCCTTCGCCGGAGCGCCAAACGGCATTGTCGAATGGGAGCGGCGGCTGCTCGCGCGTTGCGACGTCGTCTATGTCGGCGGGCATTCGCTCTATCAGGCGAAAAGGGACCGGCACGAAAATATTCACGTGTTTCCCAGCAGCGTCGACGTCGCGCATTTTCGTCAGGCGCGCTTCGCCGCCGGCGAACCCGACGATCAGAGTTCGATTCCGCATCCGCGCATCGGCTTTTTCGGCGTCATCGACGAGCGCATGGATATGAGGCTTGTCGCCGAGGTCGCGGCGCGCCGGCCGGACTGGCGCTTCGTGATGATCGGACCGACGGCGAAAATCGACGCCGCCGCGCTGCCGCGCGCCGACAACATCCACTGGCTCGGCTGCAAGGATTATGCGGCGCTGCCGCAATATCTCGCGGGCTGGGACGCGGGCCTCATGCCCTTCGCGATCAACGACGCGACCCGGTACATCAGCCCCACGAAGACGCCCGAATTCCTCGCGGCCGGCGTGCCGGTCGTCTCCACGCCCATCACGGATGTCGTGCATCCATACGGCGTTCTGGGCCATGTCGAGATCGCGTCCGATGCGGAAGGCTTCGTCGACCGGATCGAGACAGTGTTGCGAAGACCCCGCAGGCGATGGCGGCAATCGGTCGACGCCTTCGTCTCATCCATGTCCTGGGACGACACCTGGGCAGGCATGCGCAGGGGCCTCGATGCGTTCATCCCGGAGAGAAAACTGAAGGCGGAGGCGCGTCGTGTTTGACTGGCTCATTGTCGGCGCCGGCTTTGCGGGAAGCGTGCTTGCCGAGCGTATCGCGTCGCAACGCGGAGAACGCGTTCTCCTGATCGACAAACGGGGACATGTCGGAGGGAACGCCTATGACAGGTACAATGACGACGGCATTTTGATTCACCAATATGGTCCCCATATCTTTCACACCAACGCCAAGTCGATTTTCGACTATCTGTCGCAATTCACGGACTGGCGTCCCTATGAGCATCGCGTTCTCGCGGAAGTGGACGGGATGCTGCTGCCGATACCGATCAATCTTGATACGGTCAATCGGCTCTTCAAGCTGGAGCTGGATTCGCAAGGCCTTGCCGCCTGGTTCGCCGAGCGCGCGGAAAAGCCAGACGAAATCCGGACCTCCGAAGATGTCGTGGTCAGCGCGGTCGGGCGCGAGCTTTACGAGAAATTCTTCAGATTCTATACGAAGAAGCAATGGGGCGTGGAGCCGTCGGCGCTCGACAAGTCCGTCACCGCCCGCGTTCCCACGCGGATCGATCGGGACGACCGCTATTTCAGCGACGCCTATCAGTTCATGCCGGCCGGCGGCTATACGCGGATGTTCGAGCGCATGCTGAATCATCCGAACATCAAGATTCTGCTGCAGACCAGGTTCGACGAGATCCGCGCGCAAATCCCGTTCCGCCGGTTGATCTATACGGGCCCGATCGACGAATATTTTCAGTTCCGCTTCGGCAAGCTGCCTTACCGCTCGTTGAGATTCGAGCACGTCACGGTGAATGAAAGGCGGCATCAGCCGACGGCTGTCGTCAATTATCCGCAAACCCAGGCCTATACGCGCGTCACCGAATATAAGCACCTCACAGGCCAGCAGCACGAAAAGACGAGCTTGACCTATGAGTTTCCATGCGAGGCCGGCGATCCATATTATCCTGTTCCACGCGCGGAAAACGCCGAGCTCTACAAGCGCTATGAACGGCTCGCGCTCGCGCAGAAGGATGTCTGGTTCGTCGGACGGCTCGCGACCTATCGCTATTACAATATGGATCAGGTCGTCGGGCAGGCGCTTGCGACCTTCCGGCGCATCAATCAGGAGATTCCTGCAGGCGCCGAACGGCGCGACGACCTTCCGGCCCCGGTGGCGGCGGAATGATCGTCGATTGAAGAGGAACCTCGCTTGTCGGCGGGCGTTTCGCGAGGAGCGCTTGCCGACGAGGAGTCGATAATGTTCACGCACAACAAGAAGCTGCAATATACGGTGCGGGTCTCCGAGCCCAACCCTGTGCTCGCGAGCCTGCTCCTCGAGCAGTTCGGCGGTCCGCAAGGGGAGCTGGCGGCCGCGATGCGTTACTTCACGCAGGCGCTCGCCGAGGACGATCCGGGGCGCAAGGACCTGCTGCTCGACATCGCGACCGAGGAGCTCAGCCATCTCGAAGTCATCGGCAGCATCGTCGCCATGCTGAACAAGGGCGTAAAGGGCGAGCTTGCGGAAGCGACGCAGACCGAAGCCGATCTCTACCGTTCGCTCACGCAAGGGGGCGACAGCCATACGCAGGCGATACTTTACGGCGGCGGGCCGGCGCTCACCAATTCCTCGGGCGTGCCCTGGTCGGCCGCCTATATCGATTCGATCGGAGATCCGGCTTGCGATCTGCGCTCCAATATCGCGGCCGAGGCGCGCGCGAAGATCGTCTATGAGCGCTTGATCAACGTCACGGACGATCCGGGCGTGAAGGAGGCTTTGGGCTTTCTGATGACGCGCGAGATCGCGCATCAGAAGTCCTTCGAGAAGGCGCTGTATTCGATCGAGGGCAATTTCCCGCCCGGCAAGCTGCAGGGCATCCCCGAATACGCCAATCTATACGTGAACGCCTCCCAGGGCGCGGGAGACGCGGAGGGTCCCTGGAACAGCGGCGACCAGTGGCGGCGGATGGACGACGTCGTCGGAGGGATTCCGGTCGATGGCGGGGATGGCGATGCGAGCGTCGGCCTGACCAGCGCCGAGCAGCGCGACCTCTCGAGCTTCGCGGCGCGGACGATGTCGAACCCTCTGTCCGATCCGCAGACGGGCGCCGATCTCGGTCAGTCCGGCTCCGCCTGACAGCGTCGTCGCGGCGTCGGGCCGCAGCAGCCGCGCAATCGCGTCACGACTCCCCGGCGCCGAGTGGGGAGACGGCTGGCGCGTTGAGCGGCTCTCCCTCCGGGGAGAATTGCGACCCGTGGCATGGACAGTCCCAGCATCTCTCGAAGCTGTTCCAGCGAACATGGCAGCCGACATGCGTGCAGGCGGCGGAGCGTCGGATCAAGGTTCCGGTCTCGTCGCGATAGACCGCGATCTTGTGGAATCCGTCCCTGATGATCGCGCCCTGGCCGGGCGTCAGCTCGTTGAGCGATGAAAGCTCGCCTGGCGCCAGATATTCGACGAAGCTCTTGAGGGCGGCGGCGTTCTCCTTGACGAACTCGCTTAAGGCCTTCGCCGGCTTGCGGCTCGGATCGTAGACCTCGCCCCAGGGGCTTTCGCCTTTCAAGATCAGGTCCGAAATGACCAGGCCCGCGGCGGCGCCGTGCGTCATGCCCTGGCCGGAATCGCCCGTGACGACATAAATGCGCTCATTGCCCGGGTTCAGGCCGATGAAGCCCATGCAATCGATGGGTTCGAGAACCTGTCCCGACCATCGCGCGATCTCCTGGCCGAGCTGGGGCAGCAGGCCGCGCATCCAATGGGCGAGCGAAAGGATGCGCGCATAGCCGTCATTCGCCTCGCCAGTCTTGTGGTCTTCGCCGCCGACAATGAGAATGTCGAATTCGCCCTCTCCCGGTTGCAGCCTGATGTAATGATAGGGGTCGAGCGTGTCCCAGTAGAGCGCGTCCGGCAGGCTGCCGCGCGGGATTTCGAAAGCGACGGCGTATGTCCGGTAAGGCGCCTGCTTGCTGTGAATCGTCAAGCGGTCGTTGATCGGCGCGTTTGTGGCGATGACGGCCGCGCCGGCTTCGATCTCGGCGCCCTGAGCGGTCTTGATCGTGACGGCCGACGCTTTCTCCTCGACTGAGACGACGGCGCTGTCGGCGAAGAAGCGTCCGCCGGCGTCTTGGATGGCTTTTGAGAGCGCCGCGAGATATTTCGTCGGATGGAAGGTCGCCTGTCGCGGAAATTGCAGCGTCGGCGCCGTCTCATAGCCGATCAGGGGCACGCCGGCGTGGCGCAGGGCGATCATGCCGACCTGCGCGCTGGCGATGAGCTCCTTGTCGATGATCGTCCGGTCCGTGGCGGGCGCGAGGAAGAGATAGGCGTCGATGCGCCTGAAGCTGCAGTCGCGGTCGAGCTCCCGCTGTATCGCCTCGATGCGGTCGATGGCGGCGGCCTGGCTTTCCTGCCAGCCTCTGGCGATGGCGACGCCGCGCATGTCGATGAGCGCGCGAAAGCCGTCGTCGCTATAGGAGGAGAGATGCGCCGTCGTGCGCGAGCTCATGCCGCCGCCGATCGGCCCGCGGTCGATGACGACGACATCCTTGCCGGCTCTCGCGAGCTCATAGGCGACCGACAGCCCGGCAATGCCGGAGCCGACGACCGCCACATCCGTCGTCGCCTTGCCCTCCAGCGGCGGGGCGTGGAATTCGACCGGGCGCCAGATCGATCTGCTGCGCTCCTTGCTCACATTCATGGCGCATTCCTTTCACGACCGGCGCATTGGCGCGGGCGCCGAAAGCTGGCGGTTGCGCCGCGCGAGAGCCCAGGCGGGCATGATATGCGCCGCGACCGTCATCAGCTTGTTGCGCCATCCGGTGACGATTTCGCGGCGCCCTTCCATCAAAGCCTCGAAGCCCTCCCGCGCCACCTCCGCGGCGTCGTCCTTCTTCGAGCGTCCCGCCGGCGTGTCGAGCATGCCGGCGCGGCGGAAGAACTCGGTCTCGGTCGCGCCCGGCATCAGGCAAGTCACGGTAACGCCCGTTCCCTCCAGCTCGTCGGCGAGCGCGGCGGCGAAATTGTCGAGAAACGCCTTCGTGCCATGATAGACGGCTTGAAAGGAGCCGGGGATGAAGCCGGCGATCGACCCCACGACGAGGATTCGTCCCGCTCCCCGAGCGCGCATGTCGCGGCCGACAAGCTGGGCGAGATACACCGTTCCCATAACATTGGTGTCGATCACCCGCCGCACCGCGGCAAAATCCTGATCGAGAAACGCGCCGCCCAGCCCTCGCCCCGCATTTGCGATGAGGACGTCGATCGGGCGCGTCAGCCGCTGCGCGAGGCCATGGAGCGCTTCGACGCCCGCCATTGTGGAGAGGTCGCATTGCAGCTCCCAGACGCGCGCGTCGTCGCCGCGCAGCGTCTCCGCAGCGCGGACGATCGCGGGCTCGTCCGCGGCGATGATGAGGTCGAAGCCGCGCGCGGCGCAGAGCTTCGCCAATTCATATCCGATGCCCGTTGAAGCCCCCGTGACGAGGGCGAGGGGACGCGCGCGCATGGCTCTCTCCGGTGACCCCCCGCAGATACGAAAGCGCCCGCCCTCTTGACGAGATAGGCGGGCGCAGCATGAACCGGCGGAAAAGGAGGAATGTTCCGGGCTTCGCCTATTCGGGCTCTCCATTCGCGCCGCCCGCCGCGAGGGCCATTTTCACGAGCTCCGCGAGATTGCCGGCGCGCATCTTGGCCATGATGTTGGCGCGATGCACCTCCGCGGTGCGGATGCTGATGCCGAGATCATGCGCGATCACCTTGTTGGAGAGCCCCTTGAGCAGGCCGGCGAGGATTTCGTTTTCGCGGCGCGTGAGGCTTGCGAGCCGGCTCTTGATCGCGGCGGATTCCCGGCTGCGCGTCTCCTCGGCGTCGCGGCGCTCGAGCGCCGCGTCGACCGCCGCGAGCAGGGCCGCGTCTTCGAAAGGCTTTTCGAGCAGATCGACGGCGCCGAGCTTCATCGCCTCGACGGCGAGCGGCACGTCGGCGTGGGCGGTGAGCACGATCACGGGATTCGTGATTCGCGCTTCCTTCATTCTTGCGATGAGCTCGATGCCGTTCATCTCGGGCATGCGAACGTCGGTGACGACGCAGCCGTCGCGATGCGCGGCGTCCACCTTCAGGAAGGCGAGCGCCGAGGCATAGGTATGCACCTTGAAGCCCTCGGTGCTGAGCAGAAGCCCGACGGCGTCCCGAACCGCCGCGTCGTCGTCGATGACGTGAACAACGCGCTGACCGCTCATGCGTCGGCATCCGCGTCTTGCAGCGGCAGCGCAAAGCTGAACGTCGCGCCGTCCCCGGCGTTCGGCGACGCCCAGATCCGTCCGTAGTGAGCTTCAATGATGGAACGCGAAATCGACAAGCCCACGCCCATGCCTTTCGTCTTTGTCGTCGTAAACGGTTCGAAGCGCCCGATCTCGCAGGATTCCGGAAGTCCGCAGCCGGAGTCAATCACATCGACGCGAATCGTGCCGTCGCCTGGATTGGCGGTTGAAATTACGAGTTCCCGGCGCTCGGACGATTGCATCGCTTCCATTGCGTTGCGAACGAGATTGAAAAGAACCTGCTTCAGTTGCGTGCGATCGGCGACGATCCGGTCTCGCGGGGCTTGGCGTCTCATCTCGAACTTGACCTTCGAATCTTCGCATTCCTCGATGGCTGCGTCGACGGCCTCCATTATCAGATCGTGCATGCCGACCAGAGTCTTATCCGGTTCGCCGCGCCGCACCAAATCCTTCAGGCTCGTAACGATGCGGCCCGCGCGCAGGGTTTGCGTCGTGGCCTTTTCCAGGACGTCGACGATCGCCGCGTCGTCCGCATGGGGGGACTTCTCGATGAGCCGCCGCGCCACGCGCAAATAGGTCGCGTTCGCCGCCAGCGGCTGGTTGATCTCATGCGCGAGCGCTGCGGCCATGCCTCCCATCGCGTCCAGCCGATTGCGATGGAGCTGCTCGATGTGGCGCTCGATCTTGCGCCGCTCGGTCAAATCCTTGATGATGGCGACCCGCAGGCTTTCTCTCTCAAACGCCGTCTCGGACAAGGTCATTTCCGCGGGAAAGGCGTCGCCATTCTTGCTCAAGCCGCGGATTTCGCGCCTTTCGTCAGCCGCCGGCTGCGTCCATTCGTTTGTCCCGCCAGCCTCGGGAGCGATCAGTTCGCGGATATTCATAGCGGCAAATTCGTCCGGGCGGTATCCAAACATGGCGGCGCCGGCGCGATTGATGGTTTGTATCCGCCCGACGGCGTCCATCGTCAAAACCGCGTCCGGCGCCGCGTCGATCGCCGCCTGAAGTCTTGCGGCGCTTTCGGCGAGCGAGAGTTCGGCGCGCTTGCGCGGCGTGATGTCGGAGGCGTAGCCGTGCCACACGACGAGGCCGCCGGCTTCGCGCACGGGCGCCGCTTGCGCTTCCATCCAGATCATCCCTTTGTCCGGGTGATCGAAGAGAAATTCGACAACCCACAAGGAAAGCTCGCGCGCCGAACGGCGCAGGCCCGCATTGAGCATGTCGAGATCATCCTTGCTCAGGCGCTTGAAGAAGACTCCGGCGTCGGCGCGGATGTCGGCGGGATCCAGGCCGAAGACCGATTTGGCTTTCGGCGAGACATAGCGATAGGCCACATGGCCCCGCGCATCGACATAGAAGGTTCCGACGACGCCCGGCGCGGCGACCACGACATTGGCGAGCAGCTCGGACGCGGCGCGGCCGGCATGTGCGCGCAGACGCATTCGGTGGAAAGCCTCGACGATGGCTAGCAGGAATGCGCTCGTCGTCAGAAAAAGAAAAATATTACTTGCGTCGGCCCCGGAAGGCGGCGGGAAGCCGAGACGCAAGAGCGCGCATGCGAGGGCCGCGACGGCGCCGGGCGCGAAGCCGCCGAGCAGGCCCGACAGGCTTACCGCGAGATAGTCGGCGGCCTCGGAGAGATCGCGGTTCGACGAAGCGAAGGCGAGCCGCGCGGCCGCCGCGCCGCCGCCCGCAAGCGCCGCGAGGGCGAATCGCGGGGCGGGCGGCGCGGCGTAAGCCGACGCGACGATGCGCTCGGCGGCCGTCAAGCATCGGCTTATGGATCTACACGCAACCCAGCGCATGTGCGGCATTGGTCCCGGGGAGGAGGAGGGGGAAGGTGATTGGAGACTACGCATTTCAGCATAGCGCTAAAGGAGTTCCTGCAACAAAGACAAGCTCAACGGACGCTCCTCCCAGCCTTCGGCTAAACTGTTAAATACAGCAAAGTTACATGTAGAGAAACTCCGGGAAAACACGTATGCAAAGGAAAACGAGATAAAATTACCCGAAAGTCCAGATAGCGCTTTGCTAACTAAAAAAGATAGGCATATTGCGTTCGCCGGGAAACAGTAGCGCATACCTGCGCGCGGGGGATATGAATTGATATTTATTGAGAACTTCCTCGGCGCCGATAGTAAAGCTGTAGCTTTCCTGGGCGCAGTTCTCGATGCGATTCCGCAAGAGGCGGCGCTCATCGAGCGAGGCGGCCGCATCGTGGGCGTCAATGCGCGCTGGGCGCGATCGCTGGGCGCTAACGGCGACGCCCTGGAGGTTGGCGGCAATCTTCTGGACCTTTTCCGCCGGCGCGTGGCGGACGATCCCGAGATCCGCCGCCTGCTGGAAGGTCTCGAGGCGGTTCTCTCCGGCGCGCGAGACGCATTCTCGGCCCGGATTCTCCGTGAGCGCCATCCCGTGTCGATCGAAGCGCGCGCGCTGTCCTCCGGCTTCGACGGCGCGCTGATGCTGAAAAGCGTCCCGGCAAGACTGGAAGATCCTTGCGACCCGGGCGAGGAGACGGTCGCCGAAACGGCCTTGCGCGAGAGCGAGCGGCGGGAGCGGCGCCGATCGGCCGAGCTTCAGGCGCTGTTCGACGCGGCGCCAATCGGCCTGGCCATCGCCCTTGATCCGCAGGGCGCGCAAATGCAGGGCAATCGGGCGCTCGCGCAGATTTTCGGCGCCGCGCCGGCGGGCGAGAGCTCGAAAGGCGCGGAGGAGCCGCCGGGCTTCCGCGTCTTTCGGAACGGACGCGAGCTGGAGGCCCGCGCCTTGCCGATGCCGCGCGCCTCCGCAGGCCAGGCCGTCGGCGGCGAGCTGCTCGACATCCTGCGCGAAGACGGGCGGACGATCACGGCCTTTGTCAAGGCGACGCCGCTCTACGACGAAGCCGGCGTCCCCCGCGGGGCGGTCGGCGCCTTCATGGACGTTACAAGGATAAGGCGCGCCGAGCTTGCGTCGCGGGAGTGCGAGCAGCGTTTCCGCAGCTTCGTTGAAGCCTATGCGCAGGCGGTGTGGGAAGCCGACAGCGAAGGCGTCGTCGTCAAGGATAGCCCGTCATGGCGCGCCTATACGGGCCAGAGCCGGGAGGAATGGCTCGACGACGGCTGGGTGGGCGCCATCCATTCGGACGACAGGGCCGATGCGGAGCGCGAATGGCGCGACGCGGTCGGATCGCGCAAGAACCTGGATGCGGAATTTCGGCTCAAGCATGGGGATGGCTGGCGCTGGACCAATGTTCGGGCGACGCCGATCCGCAGCCCTGACGGCGGGGTCGCCAAATGGATTGGGATGAATATCGATATCGAAGCGCGCAAGCAGGCTGAAGCGGCGCTGCGGGACAGCGAGGCGCAGTTTCGCGCGATGTTCGAACTGACGGGCGTGGGAATGGCGCAGGCCGACGTCGCGACCGGCCGCCTGCTGCGCGTGAATGAAGCGTTCGCTCATATGCTCGGCTATGAGCGCGCCGAGCTGCTCGGAACGCCTTTTCCCGAGATCACCCATCCCGAGGATCGGGCGGCGGATTGGGAGCGCTTCGCCAGAATGGCGCGCGGCGACGCCACGCTGTACGACACCGAGAAACGTTATGTCCGCAAGGATGGTTCGATCTTCTGGGGCCGCGTCACCGCGACTTTGACTGGACCGCCCGGAGAAGCGGTGCGAACGGTCGCCGTCATACAGGACATCACCCATCAGAAGCAGATCGAGACGCTGTTGCGCGAAAGCGAGGCTCGGCTCGAACAGGCGCTTGCCGCCGCGAATGCGGGGGTCTGGGAGTTCGTCCCGGAGACAGGCGCCTTCAAGGCCTCCGCGCGGGCGGTGGCGCTGCATGGTCTCGCGCCGGACGGGCCTATCGATCGCGGCCGGGCGCTTTCGGCCATCTATCCGGAGGATCGGCCCTGCGTCGAGGCGGCGCTTCAGCATTCGATTGAAACCGGAGCGCCTTTCGAAGTCGAGTTCCGCGCGCGCCAACCCGACGGGTCGCTGCGCTGGCTGTCCTCGGTGGCGGATGTGTGCGGGGATGGCGAGGATTTGAGGTTCGTTGGCCTCGTGCAGGGCATTGACGAGCGCAAGCGCAACGAAATGGCGCTGCGCGAGAGCGAGGAACGCCAGGCCTTCCTGCTGAAGCTCACCGACAATTTGCGCCAGATCGTCGATCCCGGGGAGATTCAGGCGGCGGCGTGCCGGCTGCTCGGGGAGCATCTTGGCGTGAACCGCGTCGCCTATGCGGACATCATCGGCGACGAATTCATTGTTCGCCACGGCTACGCCAATGGCGTCGCGCCGTTCATGGTGCGCATGCCGATCGCCGATCTCGGCGCAAAGTTCATCGAATGTTATCGGCGCGGCGAATCGGTCGCGATCGAGGATGTTTTCGCCGAGGCGGGTTTCACGCCGGCTGAGCGCGAACGCTTCGAGGCGGGCGAGATCCGCGCGCTTGCGAGCGTCATATTGACGAAGCAGGGGCGCTGGGTCGGCACGCTTTGCGCGCACAACGCCGCTCCGCGGGCCTGGACCTCTCTCGAAATCGGGCTTGTGCGCGAGGTCGCCGAGCGCGTCTGGTCGTCGGCCGAGCGCGCCCGCGTTCAAGCCGCCTTGCGCGAGAGCGAGTTTCGTCTGCAGCTCGCCCTGAACTCCGGCAATATCGGCATTTACGAGGAGAGCGTCGAGACCGGGGAACTGATCTGGGACGATCGGTTGCGCGCGCTCTGGGGGCTTCCGTCGGACGCGCCGGTCAGCCACGCCCTTTTCATGGAGGGCGTTCATCCCGCCGATCGCGAGCGGGTGCGGAACGCGATCGACAGGGCGGTCGACCCCAGGGGATCGGGCAGCGTCTCTGTGGAATACAGGGTTGTGTCGTTGTCCGATCGCGCGGAGCGCTGGGTCGCGGCGACCGGCACCGTCTTCTTCGAAGACGACCGGCCCGTTCGAATCGTCGGGACCTCGCAGGACATCACGGCGCGCAAGCGCGCGGAGGCCGAGCGTCAGAAGTTCGTCGCTCTCGCCGAGCAAAGCCTGGAGTTCATCGGCCTCTGCAATCTGGACTTCGCGCCGCTCTACATCAATCCCGCCGGCGCGCGCCTCGTCGGGCTCGAGCGGGAGCGGGCCTCTTCCACGCCGATCGCCGAGTTTTTTTTTCCGGAGGATTGCAACTACGTTTTTACGGAATTTCACGATCGCGTCAGGCGCGACGGCCACGCCAATGTGGAGATCCGCTTTCGGCATTTCCAGACGGGCGAGGCCTTGTGGATGCTCTACAATGTCTTCGTCCTGCGCGATCAGCACAACGAACCCATCGGCTTCGCGACGGTCAGCCGCGACATCACCGAACGCAAGCGCGCCGAGGACGCGCTGAAGGCCGCGGACCGCCGTAAGGATGAGTTCCTGGCCACGCTCGCCCATGAGCTGCGCAATCCGCTCGCGCCGATCCGCAACGCCGTCCATGTTCTGCGCCACGACGCGGCTGCGACGACGATGGGGGAGCGCGATCTCGCCTTGCTTGCAATGATCGACCGGCAGGTCGAGCATCTGATCCGTCTCGTCGACGATCTTCTTGAAGTGTCGCGCATCACGCGCGGCAAGATCGAGCTGAAGAAGCGGCGCGTCGATCTCGCCGAAATTCTGCGTCACGCCGTCGAGACCGCGCAACCGACGATCGACCGGGCGCAGCATCGCCTGCATGTCTCCCTGCCGTCCGAGCCGCTGGCGCTCGACGTCGATCCGGTCCGCCTGGCGCAGGTCTTCACCAATCTCCTCAACAACGCCGCGAAATATACGGAACATGGCGGCGACATATGGCTTATGGTGGAACGGCGGGAGAGCGAAGCGGTCGTCGCCGTGCGTGACAGCGGCGTTGGGATTCCGGCGGAGATGCTGCCGCGCGTCTTCGATCTGTTCACGCAGGTCGACCGAACCCTCGGACGCGCCCAGGGCGGCCTCGGGATCGGGCTCGCATTGGTGAAAAGCCTGCTCGACCTGCATGGTGGAGCGGTTGAGGCGCAAAGCGAAGGACTTGGCTGCGGCAGCTCCTTCATGGTCCGCCTGCCCATGCTTCCAACCAAGGACACGGAGGAGCCCATGCCGGCGACGGCCCCGACCGAATTCAGCGCGACGCGCCGGATCCTCGTGATCGACGACGATCATGACGTGGCTGACAGCCTCGTCATGTTTCTCGAAACCTTCGGCGCGACGGTGCGCGCCGTCTATAGCGGCGCCGCGGGCCTCGAGGCGGTGCCGGCGTTCAAGCCGGACCTCATCTTTCTCGACCTGGGCATGCCCGGCATGGACGGCTATGAGACGGCCCGCCGCATCCGCGCTTTGCCGGAGGGGCGCGATGTGAAGCTCGTCGCATTGACGGGCTGGGGGCAGGAGCAGGTCAATGACCGCGCGCGCGAGGCGGGCTTCGATCGCCAGCTCACCAAGCCGGCGGGATTCGAGGCGCTGCAGGAACTGCTGGGCGCGGCCTAGGCGTGAGCTTGCAATATCGCGAGAAGGAAATCCGGGATCAACTCGCTAAGTTTTTGATTTCATGGCGAGAGAGACGGGGCTCGAACCCGCGACCTCCGGCGTGACAGGCCGGCGCTCTAACCAACTGAGCTACTCCCCCGCGCGGCGCGTTGTTCGCGCGAGGACTGCGGGATAGGGCACAGAGAACGCGAAGTCAAGCGCTTCCGCGCTCGGCCTCTCCGGTCCCGCGGCGCCGGCGCCGTCCGGCGAGTTTTTCCTTTCCGCCAAGCCATATTGTGCGCTTCGGGCCGGGCTCGCGCGAAAAAGGACCGCGGCCGCAGCCCGCTTGCATCGTCAAAAACTCGATCATTGGCTGGGCGCCAGGCGACGCGTTCTCTTTTCTTTCTCGCGCGGCTGGTTTAAGCCTCTGGCCCGCTTTCCAACCCCAGCGACTTCATGAACGGCGACCGCCCCGAGATACGCGCCGAGGACGACCTCGACATTCGCCGCAAGCGCATTCGCGTGCGCGCCTGGCGGCGCGGCATGCGCGAAATGGATATTCTGATGGGCGGCTTCGTGGATGCGCGGCTCGCAGGCCTGGACGAGCCCGCGCTCGACGAGTTGGAGACGCTGCTCGATCTCCCCGACGAGGAGCTATGGCGTTGGCTCTCCGGGGCCGAGGCGCCGCCCCCCGCGCGGGACACGGCGTTACTGCGGCAGATCATGGAATTCCACCGCCACGAGGGTCCCATTCATTGAGCGCGGCCGTCAAGACGAAAGGCGCGCAAACGCTGGACGCCGCGCGCGCGCGCCTCGCCAAAGGCGAAAAGCTCGTCTTTTCTCATGCGCCCGAGGGCTTCGACGCTTTCGTCGCCGCCGATCTCGCCCGCGCTCTGGCGCGTGAAGCCGAGGGACGTCCGGCCGTCTTCGTGCATGTCGCGCGCGACGCCGCCCGCTCCGCCCAGTTCCGCGAGGCGCTGCGCTTCGCCAATCCCGACGTCGAGATCCTGGATATTCCCGGCTGGGATTGCCAGCCTTATGACCGCGTCTCGCCGCACGCCAATATCGTCGCGCGGCGCATGACGGCGCTATCGCGCCTCGCCCGCGCCCGCTCCTCCGCCGAGCGCCCGCGCGTCGTCACCACGACCGCCGATTGCCTGCTGCAGCGCTTGCCGCCGAAAAAAATGGTGTCGGCCGAGAGCTTCTCGGCGACGCCGGGCAATGTGGTGAAGCTCGACGAATTGGCGCTTTGGCTCGAGGCGAACGGCTTCCTGCGCGCGGGCACGGTGCGCGAGACCGGCGAATACGCCCAGCGCGGCGGATTGATCGACCTGTTTCCGCCGGGGCTTCCGGCGCCGATCCGCCTCGACTTTTTCGGCGACACGCTCGAGTCGATCCGCAGTTTCGATCCGGAGACGCAGCGCGCCACGGGCCAGCTCCGCGCGCTCGACCTCACGCCCATGAGCGAGTTGCGGCTTACCTCCGACGCCATGCGCCGCTTCCGCCAGAATTACGCGGCGAAATTTGGCGGGCAGACGCGCGGCGACGCGCTTTACGAGGCGGTGAGCGAAGGCCGGCGCCATCACGGCATGGAACATTGGCTGCCGCTTTTCTATGAGCGGATGGACACGCTTTTCGACTATCTCGGCGAAGCGCCGCTGATGCTCGACGCGCTGGTCGAGGACGCGGCGAACGAGCGCATAAAGCAGATCGCCGACTATTACGACGCGCGCAAGGAAGCTTACGATCTCGACCCGGCGGGCTCGAGCTACAAGCCGCTGGAGCCCGCCGCGCTCTATCTCACGCGCGACGAATGGCGCGCCGCGCTGGAGGCGCGCGGAACCGCGCAATTCTCGCCCTTCGCCTCCGAACGCGGCGACGCCATTGATTGCGGCGCGCGGCCGGGCCGCGACTTCGCGCCCGAGCGCAACGAACCGGAGGTGAACGTCTTCCAGGCGGCCGTCGATCATGTGCAGGCGCTGCGCGGCGACGGCAAGATTGTGATCGTCGCCGGCTGGTCGGACGGCTCCTGCGAGCGTCTTGGCCATGTCCTGCAGGAGCATGGGCTCAGGGATTTCGCGCTCGTCAATTCGCTTCCCGCGGCGCTCGGCCGCGGGCAGGGCGGCGTCGCGCTCGCCGTGCTCGGCGTGGAACATGGCTTCGAGACCGACGCTTATGCGCTGGTGGGCGAGCAGGACATTCTCGGCGACCGTCTCGTGCGCCGCCGGCGAAAGCGCAAGCCGACCGAGAATCTTCTCGGCGAAGTCGCCGCGCTCACGGCGGGCGATCTCGTCGTGCATGTGGATTACGGCATCGGCCGCTTCGTCGGATTGACCACGCTCGATAGCGGCGGCGTGCGCCGCGATTACATCGAGATGCATTACGCCGAGAGTCAGAAGCTCTTCGTGCCTGTCGAGAATTTCGAGCTGCTGAGCCGCTATGGCGGCGAGGACGCCGACGCGCAGCTCGACAGGATGGGCGGCTCGAGCTGGCAGGCGCGCAAGGCGCGGATGAAGAACCGCATCCGCGAAATGGCCAAGGGCCTTATCGCCATCGCCGCGCAGCGCCAGTTGCGCGCGGCGCCCAAGCTCGTTCCTCCGGACGGCCTTTACGACGAATTTTGCGCGCGCTTTCCCTATGACGAGACCGAGGACCAGCTCGCGGCGATCGACGCGACGCTGGACGATCTCGCGGCCGGGCGGCCGATGGACCGGCTGGTCTGCGGCGACGTCGGCTTCGGCAAGACCGAGGTCGCCTTGCGCGCCGCCTTCACGGCCGCGATCAACGGCAAGCAGGTCGCCGTCGTCGCGCCGACGACGCTGCTGGCGCGCCAGCATTTCAAGACCTTCAGCGAACGCTTCGCCGGCCTGCCGATCAGGATCGGCCGTCTGTCGCGCATGGTCGGCGCGGCGGAAACGCGCGAGACCAAGAAGGGCCTCGCCGAGGGAACGGTCGACATCGTCTGCGGAACGCACGCCATTCTTGGCAAAGGCGTCAGCTTCAAAGATCTCGGCCTCGTCATCATCGACGAGGAGCAGCATTTCGGCGTCGGCCACAAAGAGCGCTTGAAGGAGCTGCGCGCCGAGGTGCATGTTCTGACGCTTTCCGCGACGCCCATTCCGCGCACCTTGCAGCTCGCCATGACGGGCGTGCGCGAGCTCTCGCTCATCACGACGCCGCCGGTCGATCGTCTCGCCGTGCGCAGCTTCATCTCGCCCTTCGATCCGCTGATCGTGCGCGAAGCTTTGCTGCGCGAACGCTATCGCGGCGGCCAAGCCTTCTTCGTCTGCCCGCGCATCGAGGACTTGGCTGAGGCCGCCGCCTTTCTGCGCGAGAATCTGCCCGAGGCGAAATTCGTCATCGCGCACGGGCAAATGCCGGCGACCGAGCTCGAGGAGAAAATGTCGGCCTTCTATGACGGCAGGTTCGACATTCTGCTCTCGACCACCATCGTCGAATCCGGCCTCGACATTCCGACGGCCAATACGCTCATCGTCTGGCGCGCCGACATGTTCGGCCTGGCGCAGCTCTATCAATTGCGCGGCCGCGTCGGACGCTCGAAGACGCGCGCCTATGCGCTTTTCACCACGCCGGCCAACCGCACGATCACGCCGCAGGCGCAAAAGCGGCTCGAAGTGCTGCAATCGCTCGACACGCTGGGCGCGGGCTTCCAGCTCGCAAGCCACGATCTCGACATTCGCGGCGCCGGCAATCTCCTCGGCGACGAGCAGTCGGGACACATCAAGGAAGTCGGCTACGAGCTCTATCAGCAGATGCTCTCCGACGCGATCACGCTTCTGAAAGCGGGCGTCGAGGAGCCGCAGGAAGAAGCCTGGTCGCCGACCATCGCCATCGGCGCGCCGGTGACGATCCCCGAGGATTACATCCCGGACCTCACGCTGCGGCTGCAGCTCTACCGGCGTCTGTCGACGCTTGAAACCGATCAGGACATCGAGGCCTTCGCGGTCGAGATGATCGACCGCTTCGGCCCCATTCCGCCCGAGGTCGAACAGCTTCTCGAAATCGTCGCGATCAAGGCCATGTGCCGCCGCGCCCATATCGAGAAGGTCGACGCCGGTCCGAAGGGCGTCATCGTCTCCTTCCGCGACAATCACTTCGCGGACCCCGCCGGACTTGTGCGCTATGTCGCGGAACAGGGGAATTCGGCCAAGGTTCGGCCCGACATGCGGATCGTCTTCGTCCGGGAATTCGATTCCATGAAGCAGCGTCTCGCCGGGACGCGCCGCATCCTGCGCGCGCTGGCCGGCATCGCCGAGAAGAAGTCGGCGTAAGCCATACTTATCAATTATTTTCGATGCGCCGCCCGAGCGGACGCAGCCTGTCGCCGCAGCATCAATTTTCTGTTGCGCGCCTGAAAAACTCGATTCCTATAATACGGCGCGGGAGCTCAGCTTCCATTTACGGCATCGTAAATAACGGAGGAGGAAACGATGGCTTTCAAGAAGTCCGCGTTCGTCGCGCTCGTCGCTATCCCGGTTGTCTGCGGTTTCGGCGCGATGGCCGAAGAAGTGAAATGGGGCGCGCCGAACGTCGCCGGCCAGCCCGGCTACAAGGAGCCGCCGAAGGTCGACGAGATCCGTGGGCCGCGTCCCGCCAAGGACGATCCCAAGAACAAGGGCAGCTATCAGGTCAAGCGCGACGAAGCCAAGTAGCGCTGGAATCCTTGCGCGCATCGTGCGGTCGCCTTTGAGCGGCCGCATTTGTTTTTATGCGCCGCCATTTGACGCGCGACAAATGGCGGGATGCCTTGAACGGATTTCTGTGACAATGTTGCGGACCGAGCGGCGGCCGCGATGCATATCGCAAGTGCAGCAAATCAATAATTTCCAGGGAGAGGAACATGAGGGCGCGCGCTATCTTCATTACGACAAGCATCGCGACGCTTGCATTGGCGTTGGTTCTCGCGCGGGCGGAGCCGGCGCCGGAAATGGACCATGGCAAGATGGGCCATGGCGCCGGCGCCATGGCCCAATGGGCGGATCCCGGCAAGACGCAGGCGCCCGCTTCCGAGCCTGCAAAGCCTGACGCGGCGCCCGCGGAGGCGCCCAAGGCCGACGCCGGCAAAGCCGATGAACATGCCGGCCATCAAGGCGGCGCCTCTTCGGGGGCCGGCATGAACCATGGCGGCGGGATGATGGGCGGCATGATGGGAGGCCCAGGCGGGGGCATGGGCGGCATGTCCCATGGAGGCGGCGGCATGGGCGGCATGATGCAGCGCATGATGTGCGGCTTCGCCGAGCATCTGGAAGGTCGCCTCGCTTATTTGAAGGCGGAGCTGAAACTCACCGAGCAGCAGCTCTCCACCTGGAGCAATTTCGCCGACGCTTGGCGCGTCGCGGCGCAGAAGGCCCAAGCCAAATGCGCATCGCTGGATGACCGCCCGGATCATTCCAAGCCGCCGGTGCTGCACAAGCTCGACATGATGGATAAGCACATGTCCGACCATCTCGACATCGTGCGCGCGCAAAAGGCCGCGATCGAGCCGCTCTTCACCGCGCTGTCCGAGGAGCAGAAAAAGATTGCGAGCGAAGCGCTGACCTCGATCATGAAGGTCGGCATGTCCATGGGCGGCGGGATGATGGGCGGCACGAGCCATGGAGGCTCCGGCGGCGGCATGCAGCACTGAAGCGCCGGTTTGAAATGGAAGGCCTCGCATCGACGATGCGGGGCCACGCCGGCCCTAAAGTCGTCACAATGGAGGCCGCTTAATCGGGTCAGCCGTCTTGCGGACGATCTTCCCGCCACGGCGCATGGACATGCCGGCGTTTGACGTCGCGTCCGATCAACCAATAGGAAAGAGATGACGAAAATCCGCGTTTTCGCCTGCTGTGCGCTTGTGATGGCCGCCGTCCCGGCTTTTGCGAAATCTGGCGCCGTCGACGCCGTGAACGCGGTGCTTGCCCGCGCGACTCCGATCGCGCGCAAGGCGGAGATCGGCCGCCAGGTCGCGCGCATGTGCAATATGTCCCTCTCCGACGATCAGCTCGCCAGGGCGTCGGCCTTCATCGAGACGCACCGCGCCAAGGGCGCCCTCTGGGTGGCCGATCAGATCAGGCAGAGCGAGCTCAGCGCGGTCTGCAACATCTGATCCGCGCCGGACCAGCTCTGCGCGAGCCTTTTCTTCGGGCGCCGAGAGGCCGCCGGTCGAATGGCTCGGCGCTTGCTTGGCGGCTCCTTGTCCCGACAGCGAGCGCGCCCATGACCGTTTCCCAACTGATCGAAAAGCTCCGGCAAATGCCGAGCGACGCCATTGTGCTGCTCGAGGCCGAGGCGGGATTCGCCCGCGTCGCCGGAGTCAATCTCGAAAAGAGCGCGGCCGCCGGTCTTCCCGACGAGGTGATCCTGTTTACCGACGCCGAGGAATAGGATCGCGCGTCACCAACTCATTCGACCGAGAATTCGCGCATCATGCCCATATCCTCATGTTCGAGGTTGTGGCAGTGATACATGAAGCGTCCCTTGAAATCGCCGAAAGGCTTGGCGATGCGGACGCGCTCGCCGGGCGCGACGAGCGCCGTGTCCTTCAGGCCGCTGTCGATCAGCCCCTCGCGGATGGTCGCGTAAGAGCCGGCGTCGTCGCCATCGTAGCTGCGGCTCAATATTTCGAATTGCTGGCCGTGGAGATGGACCGGATGGGCCATGTTCATCATGCCCGTCATCCCCATTCCACCCATGCCGCCCATTCCACCCATGGCGCCCATCCGGCCCATCGCCATGCCGCCCATCTTGCCGCCATGATCGTGGAAGATCTCGAAGAGCTGCACCGTGTCGACGGGGACGCGCTCAATATCCATGACGTCGTCCTGGCCGTAGGTTCGGCCATTGATCGCCGCCGTCATATGTCCCATGGAAAGCGCGATCGGGCGCGGCCTGTCCGGATTGGCGATCTCCTCCCTGCGATAGCGCTTCAGCGTCGAGAGCCTTTCAGGGAGCTTCGGACTGTCGCTCGTCTCGCGGGTCACGGTCACGGTAAACAGCGGATAATCGTCGCCGACGATCAGCCCGCCGCCCATGCGCCGCGCCATCGGCGGCGCGAGGCCGTCAAATTCGCCGCTGCGCATCACGAGCTTCGCGCCCGCCTTACGGCCGCTGAAATCCGCCCATAGATCGAGACGCTCGCCCGGCGCGAGCATGGCGTAGGGGCGGGTTTCCGGCCTCTCCAACAGACCGCCGTCGACGCCGATCACGACAAGCGGCGTTCCGTCGTCCCAGCGCAGCTTGTAGATGCGCGCATTGGAGCCGTTGAGAATGCGTAGCCGATAGGCGCGGCTCGCGACCTCCAACCGATAATCCGGCCGTCCGTTGACGAGAATGCGGTCGCCATGGAAGCCGAACATGTCGCGATGCATCCCGCCCCAATAAGCGAGCTGGTTGTTGTCGTCGAAGGAGCGGTCCTGCAGCACGAGCGGGATCTCGTATTCGCCCGAGGGCAGGCCCAGCGCGCGCTCCTCCTCATCCGCCACGACGATGGCGCCGGCGAGGCCGTGATAGACCTGCGCCGCCGTGGCTTCGTGCGTATGCGGATGGTAGAAATTGAAGCCCGCGCGATTGCGCATCTCGAATTCGTAGACATAGGTCTCGCCGGGATCGATCGCGGCCATGGGATGCCCGTCGGCGTCCATGGGCGTATGCAGGCCGTGCCAATGGGTGATCGTCCGCTCGGGCAGTTCGTTGCGCAGGCGGATGCGGATCTTCTGGCCCTTCTCGAAGCGCATCAGAGGGCCGAGATAGCTGCCGGGAAGTGCGGCGAGCGTATTGGCCGGGCCTTTGATCAGATTGCCGGCGTAGCGCCAGACCTGGGTGGGCGCGCCGTCGAGAATGGCGACCGAATCGCGCTTGCAGACAAGGTCGATGTCGACGTCGGGGTTGAAGCGATCGGACGCCGGTCGCGGCGTCGCGCCCGACATGCCGGCACCCGGCATGAAAGACGGGACGGCGAGCGCCGCCGTAGAGATCAGCAAGCCGCGCCGCGTGAAACCAGATCCGCGCATTGAATCTCCCTTCGCGCGGCTCCCGCGCTATTCATTAGTTTAGCCTCATATAAGCGCTCGGCCGGCGAAAAAGCGCTGCGGCATAAGGCGGCATTGCGGCGGCCATGGCGCTTTGCCCCAAAAAACGCGAGAAGGTTTGCGAAGGGGGCGCCGCTTGTGGCATTTTCCCCATGATTTCACCCCTGTGCTTGGCGCGCAGGTCGCCCCGGCTCGCGGACGGGTTCCTCCATCGAGATGAACGAAACGGTCAGACAAAAGCCGCGTGGCGCGACGCTCGCCGCTGTCGCCATGGACCGGCTGTTCGAGCCGCGCCCGGGGGGCGGCGCGCCGCGTCCGCGCTTCCTGGCCTTCGTTTTGCTCGGCCTGCTGCTGCACCTCGCGCTGCTGGCCTTCCTGCTGTGGGAGGACAAGCGCAACGCCTATGCGCCGCCCCCGGCGGAGGAAATCCCCGTCGAGGTGGTCACCGAGCCTCCGCCCCAGCCGCCGCCGGAGGAGAAGAAGGAGGAGCCGCCGCCGGAGCCGCCGCCGCCGGAAAAGCAGGAGCAGCAGAAGCCCCCGCCGCCTCCGCCCCCGCCGGTGGAGGATGAGAAGCCTGCTTTCGACGCGCCCAAGGCCGAGAGCAAGACCAAGAGCGACGTCAATGCGCCGGAGGAGGCCGATCAGTCCAAGACCAAGCGCAATGAGCCGGAGAAATTCGCGCCCAAGGACGAAAAGCCGCAGGGGCTGAAGGACGCGCAGGACGACGCCGACGGCGACAAGCCGCCGGAGGCCGCCGAGCAGAAGGAGGTCGAGGACAAGCCCGACGCCGAGATCATCGAGCGCGCCGAAAAAGTTCCCACGCCGACCGACAAGCCCGAGACGAAGGATGCGAAGCCCGCGAAGAAGGGCGACGCCATGTCGATTGCCGATCAGGTGGCGGCGCTCGCGCCCTTGCCGGACTTCAAGCTCGCGGCCCCGCCCAAGCCGTCGCCGGTCGGCGGCGGCCAGGCGAAGACGACCTATCTCACCATCCTCTACGGCCTCATCATGCCGCATATGCGAATCCCGTCGCGCGTGCGCGAGATGCAGATGTCGTCGAAAGGAGTCGTGGCCTTCTATATCGACGAGATGGGCAATCTCACGCATCAGGCGGTCTACAAGACAAGCGGCCTCGCGGATCTCGACGCCGCCGCCCTCGCCGCCGTGCGCGCCGCGGCGCCCTTCCCCCCGCCGCCGCGCGGGCTGCCGCATTCGATGCTGTTTACCTATGCGACGAAGTAGGCCAGCCGCCATTGCGAGGAGCGAAGCGACGCGGCAATCCAGAGCCGCGCTGGATTGCTTCGCTTCGTTCGCAGTGACGGCGTTCGTCAAACCAACGCGATCGCCGACACGAGCCGCCCATAATCCGGCTCCCGCCGGTGCACGCTGCGGCGATAGCTGAAGCAGCGGGCCTCGTCGGCGTAAGTGTCGACGCCCAGCGCTTCGAAGGAGGCGATTTCGAGCCGCGCGACGCGCAGGGCGATGAAGCCCTGAAGGTCGAACATGGAATGTCCCTCGCGCGGCGAAGGCGCGAAGAAGCGCGCGTAATCGGCGTCTTCCGCCAAGAAGCGCGCGGAAAACTCCGGCCCCACCTCGTAGCTGTCCGGACCGATCGCCGGCCCCAGCGCGACGTGAATGTCCGCGCTGCGCGCCCCTTGCGCCTCCATGGCGGCGACGGTCGCCTCGATCATGCCGGCGAAGGCGCCCTTCCAGCCGGCATGGCAGGCGCCCACGACGCCCGCTCGCGCGTCGGCGAAAAGCAGCATGCCGCAATCGGCGCCGGTGACGCCGAGCGCGAGCGAGGCCTCGCGCGTGACCAGACCGTCGCAGCGCGGCCGGGCCTCCGGCTCCCATGGCGCGCGCACCGTGAGCGCCTCGGACGAATGGATCTGGAACGGCACGAGCAGGCGCTCGGGGGCCACGCCGACCCGCGCGGCCATGCGGGCGCGGTTCTCGGCCACGCGCGCAGGCTCGTCTCTCGAGCCGACGCCGCCATTGAGCGAGCCATAGACGCCCTCCGACACGCCGCCCTCGCGGGTGAAGAAGGCGTGGCGCACGCCGGGAAGATCGAGGTTGCGCGCGGCGAGAGCAGGGGGGATGGTCATACCGGTCCTGACGAAGCGTCTGTTTCCCTCTCCCCGCACGCGGGGAGAGGGCCAGGGTGAGGGGCAAGGCCCCGTTATGGCCCCTTGCCCCTCACCCCAGCCCTCTCCCCGTAAACGGGGAGAGGGAGCTTACCCGATAAAACCCGGCATGTCGGGCATGTCGGGATGCGTCACCGCCATTACCTTGAACAAGGCGCCCATGTGACGGCGCGGGTCCTGCGTGCCGGTAAGGCGGTCGAAAGCGTCGACAATGGCTTGCCGCTGCTCCGGCGTCGCGCGCTTCATCAGCGATTGCGCGCGCCGCTCCATGCCGAGCTGCAGCAGGAAATGCGCCTGCGTCACCGGCCCCATCACCTTGGCGCCCGCCGCCCTGGCGGCGCGGGCGAGGGCGGCGAAATCGACATGGGCGGTAAGATCGGCCTCGCCCGGAGCGGCGAGCGGATCGACATAGGCATGTTTCGAAACCGCCTGCAGACTGTCGCCGAGCGAGGTCTCCATATAGCCGTAGTCGATGAGGAGCAGCGCGCCGCCTTCGCGCACGAGGCGCCCGGCGATCTCGCCCATGATGCGTTGCGCGATCGCGCTCAGCTCGATGATCGAGCCTTCCCGCGCGGGGACGTTCAGCGAGGATTCGATCTTTTCCGAAAGGCCGAAGATGAGTTCGCCCGAAGCGTCGAGGCCCACGAGCCGCTCGCGCCATCCGGCCGCGGTCCTCACAAAATGACGCACCGGCAGCGCGTCGAAGAATTCGTTGGCGAGAATGAAGGCGGGGCCGGGCGGCGTGTCCCCGACATCGGCGCTCCAGCTCACCGGCTTGTCCGCATTGGCGAGCGTCCGCTGCTGCGCGGCGCGCAGCGTGGGGCTTGTCTCGACGAGATGCACGGTCACAGCCTCGAGAAAGGCCGGCGAGATGCGCGAGACGCGCAGAACGTCGGACATCAGCGTGCCGCGTCCGGGGCCGAGCTCGATGAGCCGCGCGGGAGAAGGCGCGCCGGACATGCGCCAGGCTTCGCTCGCCCAGACGCCGATGAGCTCGCCGAACATCTGGCTGATCTCCGGCGCGGTGACGAAATCGCCGGCCGCGCCGAAGGGGTCGCGCGTCATGTAGTAGCCGTGGCGCGGATGGCCGAGGCAAAGGCCCATATAGCGCTCGAGCGTCATCGGTCCCTCATGGGCGACGGTCGCGGCGATTTCCTGTTTCAGCGCATTCATGCGGGCGCGCTCCGGCGGCGCAGGGAGAGGAGGAGAAGCGCTCCGCCGACAAGGATGAGCGGCAGGGAAAGCGCCATGCCCATTGTGAGGCCGCCCGGCAGCGCTTCCTGCACCGGGTCCGGTTCGCGAAAGAATTCGCAGAAGATGCGCGCCAGCCCGTAGCCGACGCCGAAGAGCCCCGTGACGAGGCCGGGCCGCTTCAGGGCGCCGCCCCTAACGGCGAGGCCGAGAAGAACGAAAAGCGCCACGCCTTCGAGCCCTGCTTCATAGAGCTGGCTTGGATGGCGCGGCGCATCCCCGGCCGGCGGAAAGATCATGGCCCAGGGAACGTCGGTCGGGCGGCCCCACATCTCGGGCTTGATGAAATTGGCGAGCCGCCCGAAGAAAAGGCCGATGGGCGCGACGGCGGCGCAAAGATCCGTGACGGTCAGAAAGGGGAGGGCGCGGGCGTGGGCGAAGAGCGCCATGCCGGCGACCGCGCCGACCAGCCCGCCGTGAAAGGCCATTCCGCCTTTCCAGGTCTGAAGGATTTCAAGCGGGTGCGCGAGGTAGAAGCCGGGATCGTAGATCAGCACATGGCCGAGCCGCCCGCCGATGATCACGCCGAGCGCGACATTGACGAGAAGATCGTCGACGGCCTCTCGCGCCGGCCGCGCTTGCCCCTCCGCCCATAGGGCGTCCGCGCCCACCAGCAGGCGCAGGCCGATCCAGCCGAAAATGAAGCCGCCAATATAGGACAGCGCATACCAGCGGATCGGCAGGGGGCCGAGATTGACGGCGACCGGATCGATGACGGGGAAGGGAAGCAGGAAGAAAGGCATCAAATGGGTCCGGTAGGCGTGGTCCAGAACCCCGCCTTGGCGATCTTTTAACCGCGCCGCCGGGGGAAGTCATGATTTCTTTGGCGGCGCATGCGCGGCCGGCGCGGCCGCATACCTCAAATGGATGAGGCGGCGGCGGAACGCGCCGCCTATCGTAGGTACGAAGATATGACAGCGGCGCGATCCGGGGGCGTCTTGCGGGCTGTGAGAGTAATTCGTGAAATAATTCAAGTATATTATTGTCAAGTTCCGGCTTGTATGGCATTTCTTGCGCCAAGAAAAACGGCTAATAGCTTCAATTAATGAGATCAATTAGTGTTTCATGCTTGTCAATTGTGGTTATCCTGCATTAGATTTCCTTCGCTTGTTCTCGCGGACACTACGATTCTTGGTTTTGTACAAGGGAGAATATGAATGAAAGCGCTCCGGTTGGCGTCTGCGCTCATCGCGCTTTGCGCAGCGTTCTTGATCAATCCCGCCTGGGCCGCTCCGGCCCAGGTCTCGGGCTATTATGTCGTCACCATCAACGGCTTTTTGAGACTGCCGATCTCGCAAGGGGGGCAAGTCAACTGCACCGGCTCTCTGTTTGTCGTTCCGAATACGGCGGGGAATCCCGCCATTACGGCTCTCGGCGCCGCCGTATTGGCGAATAGCGCCACGTCGAACGCGTCCGCGAAAGCCGCTATCGACCCGAACAACCAAAATTTCACCTGCCCGATCACGGTTCCCTATTTCTTCAACTCTTTCGATTCGGCGACGCAGTCGCTCTATCTCGTGTACACGGTCAAGCTGAACGATCCGGGCTCTTTCAACTTCCAGGTCAATCCGCCTCAGGTCATTCCCGGCACGGGCGTGCGCTCGACGCGCCAGACCACGATCATCACGCCGTCGCCCAGCGGCACGGGCGTCGTCCAGAATCTCGGGCCGTACATCGTCTTCCTGTAAGGCGCAGAAGAACGTCGCGCGAGGACAGGCATTCGCAAAGCAAAAGGCCCGCGGCTCTCCCGAGCCGCGGGCCTTTTGTCCTTTCCGCTCCCGCGCCTGGATCGCGCGTCACGCCGCCTTCTTCCGCGGCGCGAAGCGCCCGTAAAAAGTCTCGCTTTTCGCCGCCATGTCACGCAGAAGCTGCGGCGGCTCGAAGCGCGGACCATGTTTGGCGGCGAGCGCGTCGCAGAGCGCGACGAAAGCCTTCGTTCCCATGCCGTCTATGTAGGAGAGCGTGCCGCCGGTGAAGGGCGCGAAGCCGAAGCCGAGGATCGAGCCGACATCCGCCTCGCGGGGATCGGTGATGACGCCTTCAGCCAGGGTGCGCGCGGCTTCGACCGCCTGGATCACGAGAAGCCGCTGCTTCAGCTCCGTCACGTCCAGCGCGTCGGGGTCAAGCTTGGCTTCCGCAAGCGCCGAAAGGCCGGGCCAGAGGCTCTTCCCGCCGTTGGGCTGATAATCATAAAAGCCCTTGCCGTTCTTGCGGCCGAAGCGCCCTTCCTTCTCGACCATATATTCGAGCACGCGCTCCTGGCGCGGATCGATCGCCGCCGCGCCGAGATCCTTCTTCGTCGCCTGCAGGATTTTCCAGCCGAGATCGAGCGCGACTTCGTCATTGAGCGAAAGCGGGCCGACCGGCATGCCGGCCATTCTGGCGACATTCTCGATCATTGCGGGCGGCACGCCTTCGGTCAGCATGATCTGCCCCTCGCGCACGAAATTCAGCACGCAGCGATTGGCGTAGAAGCCGCGCGCGTCGTTCACCACGATCGGCGTCTTCTTGATGACGCGGATGAAGTCGAGCGCCGCGGCGAGCGCGCGGTCGCCTGTCTTTACGCCCATGATCACTTCGACAAGCAGCATTTTCTCGACGGGCGAGAAGAAGTGAATGCCGATGAAATTCTCGGGAGCCTTCGACGTCTCGGCGAGCGAGGCGATCGGCAGGGTCGAGGTGTTGGAGGCGAAGATCACGTCGCCGCCCACAATATCCTGCGCGCGCCTCGTGACCTCAGCCTTCACGGCGCGATCCTCGAACACGGCTTCGAGCACGATATCGCAGCCCGCAAGCGCGGCGTAATCGGCGGTGGCGTCGACGCGCGCCATGAGCGCGCCCTTCTCCGCCGGCGTCGCGCGGCCTTTGGCGACCGAACCGGAAATGAGCTTCTCGATCGTGGCCTTGCCCTTGTCGGCGCTCTCCTGGTCGCGGTCGATCAGCACGACCTCGAGGCCGTTCAGCGCCGACACATAGCCGACGCCCGCGCCCATGAAGCCGGCGCCGAGAACGCCAATCTTCTTCAGCGCCGTCGGCGGAACGTCGGCGGGGCGGTGCGCGCCCTTCTCCAATTCGCCCTTGGAGAGGAAGAGCGAGCGGATCATGGCCGCGGCCTCCTTCGAGCGCAGGATAAAGGCGAACCAGCGCGCCTCGACGGCGAGCGCTTGCTCCATCGGCAATTGCAGGCCTTCATAGACGGCGTGCAGGATGGCCTTCGCCGCCGGGTAATTGTCATAGGTCTCGCGGCGATAAATCGCGTTGGCGGCGGGCCAGACCATCATGCCGGCGGGCGAGAACACCTTGCCGGAGGGATTCTTGAAATCCTTCGCGTCCCACGGCGCCTGCGCCTTTCCGCCATTCACGATCCAGGCGCGGGCGCGCGCGACGATTTCTTCGCGCGGCGCGACTTCATGCACGAGCTTCGCGCCGAGCGCGGCTTTCGGCTTCACCTGGTCGCCGCGGAACAGGAATTGAAGGGCGTCGCCCGTCTGCATGATGCGCGCGACGCGCTGCGTCCCGCCGGCTCCGGGGAAGAGGCCGACCTTGATCTCCGGCAGGCCGACTTTCGTCTTGTCGTCATCCGCCATCACGCGATAATGGCAGGCGAGCGCGAGCTCGAAGGCGCCGCCGAGGCACACGCCGTTGAGGGCGATGGCGAAAGGCTTGCCGCAGGTCTCGAGCTTTCGATAGAGAAGCGAGAGCTTGCGCGAATTCTCGAAGAAGAGCCGGTTGGCCGCCTCCTCGCCCTTTTCCTTCAGCGCCTTGGCGTATTCCGCCGCGCCCTGCTGCAGCATGGCGAGATCCGCGCCGCCGGAGAAGGCGCTTTTGCCCGAAGCAATGACGCAGCCCTTGATGTTGGCGTCGGCGACGACCGTGTCGACAATCTGCTCCAACTCGCTCATCACGTCGGGCGTGATGACGTTCATGGAGCGTTCGGGCATGTCCCAGGTCGCAAGCGCGACGCCGTCGGCGCCGGTCTCTAAGCGGAAGTTGACGAGGTTCATTGTCTTGTCCTCAATTCGATCTGTCGTCCGTCATTGCGAGGAGCGTAAGCGACGAAGCAATCCAGAGTCGCGACGCCGCCTCTGGATTGCTTCGCTTCGCTCGCAATGACGGCTGTGCATGTTCGTTTCACGCCCGCTCGATAATCGTCGCCGTGCCCATGCCCGCGCCGATGCAGAGCGTCACGAGCGCGGTCGATTTGCCCGAACGCTCCAATTCGTCCACCGCCGCGCCGACGAGCATCGCGCCCGTCGCGCCGAGCGGATGGCCCATGGCGATGGCGCCGCCATTGACGTTCACCGTCGCCGGGTCGAGATCGAACGCCTGCAGATAGCGCAGCACCACCGCCGCGAAGGCCTCGTTCACCTCGAAGAGGTCGATGTCCGCAAGCGTCATGCCCGCGCGCGCCAGAACTTTCTTCGTCACATCGACCGGACCGGTCAGCATGATCGCGGGCTCGGAGCCGATATTCGCGAAGGCGCGGATGCGCGCCCGAGGCTTGATCCCGAGCCGCTCGCCCGCCTCCTTCGAGCCCACGAGCACGGCCGCCGCGCCGTCGACGATGCCCGACGAATTGCCGGCGTGATGCACGTAATTCAGCTTCTCGATCTCGGGATAGGCCTGGATCGCCACCGCGTCGAAGCCGCCCTGCTCGGCATAGAAGGCGAAGGAAGGCTTGAGGCTCGCCAGCGACTGCATATTGGTGTCGGGCCGCATATGCTCGTCGCGGTCGAGAATCGTGATTCCGTTCACATCCTTCACCGGCGCGATCGATTTCGCGAATCGGCCTTCCTCCCAGGCCTTCGCCGCGCGCTTCTGCGATTCGACGGCGTAGGCGTCCACGTCGTCGCGCGAGAATCCGTATTTCGTCGCGATCAAATCGGCCGAGACGCCCTGCGGCATGAAGTAGGAAGGAATGGCGATGGTCGGATCGACCGGCCAGGCGCCGCCCGAGGCGCCGATGCCGACGCGGCTCATGCTCTCGACGCCGCCGCCGATCGCGAGCTCATGCTGGCCCGACATGATCTGGGCGGACGCGAAATTCACCGAGTCGAGACCCGAGGCGCAGAAGCGGTTGATCTGCACGCCTGGCACTTTGTACGAATATCCCGACGCGATCGCCGCCGCGCGCGCAATGTCGCCGCCCGCCTCGCCGACCGGATCGACGCAGCCGAGAATCACGTCGTCAATCTCGGGGCCGGCAAGATGGTTGCGTTCCTTGATCGCCGTCAGCGCGGTATTGGCGAGGCCGAGCGAGGAGACTTCATGCAGCGAGCCGTCCGGCTTGCCGCGCCCGCGCGGCGTGCGGACGGCGTCGTAGATGTATGCGTCGGGCATGAGGTTTCCTCTCAGTTTGTTCTTGCGTCAGCGGCGCAATTTTGCGGGGGCCGCGCCGCATTCGTCATGGGCGTCCGCGGCCTTGCCCCTCACCCAACCTCTCCCCGCAGGCGGGGAGAGGAGCGGATCCGGGGCTTCATCGGCAAAGCCGATTGCGAGCGCGCGCCCCCTCTCCCCGCGCGGCGGGGAGAGGGCTGGGGTGAGGGGCGAGGCCGCGTCTTGCGTCGTCCCTACTGGCGTCGGCGTTGGTCATTGTTTCTCCGGTCGTCAAAACATCTCCGGCGCCAGTGACATCATCGTGTCCGCGCCGGTCGTGATGCGCGCGAGGCGCAGGCCCGTTTCGGGCAGCATGCGCTCCATATAAAAGCGCGAGGTCGCGAGCTTGGCGTCCATCAGCGCCGCCGTCTCGGGTTCGCGCGCCTTCTTCTCCATCGCGGCGGCGACGATCCGCACCCACATCAAGGCGAGCGCGACGCGTCCCAGCAGGTGCAGATAGTCATGGGACGCCGCGCCGGCGTTGTCGGGTTTCGCCATGGCGTTCTGCATCAGCCACATCGAGGCCTTCTGCAAGTCGTTCAGCGCCGATTGCGCCGGAACGACATAGGGCTTCATCGCCTCGACGGCGCCGTGGGCGCCGAGCAGTTCCGCTCCATCCTTGAAGAAAGCCATGATGGCGCGCCCGCCCTCGCGCGGCAGCTTGCGGCCGACGAGGTCGAGCGCCTGAATGCCGTTGGCGCCTTCATAGATCATGGCGATTCGCGCGTCGCGCACGAACTGCTCCATGCCCCATTCGCGAATATAGCCGTGGCCGCCGAAGACCTGCTGCGCCTTCACCGCATTCTCGAAGCCGACATCGGTGAGCATGCCCTTGAGCACGGGCGTCATCAGGCCGAGACGGTCTTCCGCGGCCTGGCGCGCGGCGGCGTCCTCCGAGCGATGCGCGACGTCGCTGTCGAGCGCGGCGGAAAGCGCGAGGCCGCGCGCCGCCTCGTTGAAGGCCTTGATCTCGAGCAGCATGCGGCGGATGTCCGGATGCACGATGATCGGATCGGCCTTCTTGTCGGGATATTTCGCGCCGGTCAGCGCGCGGCCCTGCAGGCGCTCCTTGGCGTAGGCCAGCGCGTTCTGATAGGCGACCTCCGACTGCGAAAGGCCCTGGACGGCGACGCCGAGCCGCGCCTCGTTCATCATCACGAACATGGCGTTGAGCCCGCGATTCTCCTCGCCGATAAGGAAGCCCTGCGCGCCGTCATAGTTCATCACGCAGGTCGCATTGCCGTGAATGCCCATCTTCTCTTCGATGGAGCCGCAGGAGACGCCATTGCGCGGCCCCGGCGCGCCGTCGGCGTTCGGCAGGAATTTCGGCACGATGAAGAGCGAGATGCCCTTCACGCCGGCCGGCGCGCCCTCGATGCGCGCGAGCACGAGATGGACGATGTTCTCGGTCAGGTCGTGTTCGCCGGCGGAGATGAAGATCTTCTGGCCCGTGATGGAATAGGTCCCGTCGTCGCGCGGCGCCGCCTTCGTTGTCAGGAGCCCCAGATCCGTGCCGCATTGCGGCTCGGTGAGGTTCATCGTGCCGGTCCAGCGCCCTTCCGCCATCTTCGGAACGTAAAGCTGCTTTTGCGCCTCGGAGCCATGCGTCAGCAGCGCCGCGAGGGCGCCCTGCGTGAGGCCTGGATACATGGCGAAAGCCATGTTCGCCGAGGAGGCGAATTCGTTCATGGCCATGGAGAGCGTGTAGGGCAATCCCTGGCCGCCATATTCCTCCGGCACGGCGAGGCTGATCCAGCCGCCGCCGGCATAGGCCTGATAGGCGGATTTGAAGCCCGGCGGCGCGGCGACCGAGCCGTCGGCGTTGCGCTTGCAGCCATTGGCGTCGCCAGACTGGTTCAAGGGCGCGAGCGCCTCCTCGCAGACCTTTCCCGCCTCGGCGAGAATCTGGCTCATCACGTCCGGCGAGACGTCGCCGAAACCCTTCAGATTGCCGAACCGCT
Organism: Methylocystis sp. S23; assembly: GCF_054106005.1. Lineage (NCBI taxonomy): Bacteria > Pseudomonadati > Pseudomonadota > Alphaproteobacteria > Hyphomicrobiales > Methylocystaceae > Methylocystis > Methylocystis sp. S23. The sequence continues at coordinate 574,195 of NZ_CM134185.1, read as the reverse complement.
GGAACTGCAGCACGTCGTTGAGGAGGAACAGCGTGTCGTCAACAGGCGCTCTGTAGCTCGGCATCGAGGTCTCCATCAGGTCGTCCCGGCCCGCCGCTCGCGGCTCCGGGCGACGCCTTCGCGTCTTAGGTAGAGAGGGGCGCGAGTCCGCGCAATAGGGCGTGAACGCGGCTCAAAACGGCTTGAAGGGCCGTCGTGATCAATGTTCTTCTGAAGCGGCGGCGATTCGTGTAGCAGACGGATTTTCAGCAAACGTGAACGAAAGGGCCGGCCGAAAGGCAAAACTTAACCGCTTGTTTACCTTGATTGACGGAAAGTCGCGATCAACGGCGCCAGGGCGTCGGGCGTATGGGCGCGATTCGCGCGGTCTTGAGTTGGTTCCCCCAGTTTTTCTCGAGCTATCCGCAAGCCGGATCCGCCGGACACAGACATGACCAAGGCTTTTTCCCGCAAATCCCGGGGTCACGACGACGACATGCGCGAATCCCGCTCGGGGGCGCGCAAGTCGGAAAAAAGCCTCGGCGACTGGCTAGACGACGCCATTCGCGACGATGATCGCGACGAGGAAGAGTTCGACCATGACGACGGCGACCGCCTCGAAGAGGCGGCGCGCCGGCTCGCGCGTCCGAGCGGGGCGAATGAGGAGCGCCGCCGCGCGCGCGAAGACTATCGCCAGCCGCGCCGCTGGCGCGACGAGGCCGCCGACGATCTGCGCGCCGCCCCGCGCCGCGCGCGCGACGACGGTCCCGAAGACGAGGACGATCGTCGCGATCACGCCCCGCGGGGCAGGCGCGAATTCGAACGGCGCGACATCCCATCCCGCTACGAACGCGGCCGCGAGCGCCGCGAGCCGGAATATGCGCGCGGCCATGCGCGGGAGGAGCCGCGCCTCGATCCGAAGGCGATCGTCGCCGACGCCGCCGCCATCGTCGAGCGCCGGGTTGCGGCGAGCGAGCGCCAAACCGCCCGCGCCTTCGAAAATCTCGCCGATCTGATCAAGCGCGGCCAGCGACGGGGCGAGGGCGACGCCGTCAAGCGCGCTGTCGCGGCCTTCGCCCAGCGCACTGAGGAAAGCGAGCGCCAGACGGCGCGCGCGCTCGACAATCTCGCGGGACTGCTCGAAGACGGCCAGCGCAGCCGCGAGACGGCGGAAGAGGGGCTCGCTTACCTCGCCGAGCGTCTCGGGCGCATCGAGTCGCGTCTCGCCGAGCAGCCGGCGGCCGGCGGCGCCGTGAAGCCCATCCGCTCCGCGCTGGCGCGTCTCGAATCGCGCCTGGATCGTCTGTCGACCGGCGAGCGCGCCAGCGAGTTTGAGCAGATGCTGTCGAGCCTCGACAAGCGTCTCGCCGACATTTCCCGCCGCCTCGACCAGGACGCGCGCGCCGCGCAGACCGCGCCCGCGGCGCAGGCCTCCGCTTCGCCGGCGCCGAGCCTCGATCTCGCCGGCGCAAGTCCCGCCGCTCTGGATCAGGGCCTGCGCCGCGCGGAGCCGCTGACGCGCCGTCCGCTCGTCGACGCCATCGCCGAGATCACCCAGCGCCAGCGCGCGCTCGACCAGACCGTCGCGCCGCCGGCTCCGGCGCCCGTCCCCGCCGAGTCGGATTTATGGGAAGGCGAGCCGCCGGCCAAGCGCTTCGCCTCGCTCCATGCTTCGCTGGACGCGTTGACGCAGCAGTTCGAGATCGTGCGTCAGGACGCCGGCGAGCGCGCCGACCAGCAGATGGTCGTCATGCGCCAGATCGAGGGCCTGCGCCGCGAGGTCGAGGAGATGTCGCGCGCGGTCGGCGACCTCGCGCCGCGCGCCTCGGTGGCGGCGGTGGAGACGGCGCTGCGCGATCTCGCTCATCGCATCGACATGCAGCGCCATCGCGGCGTCGCCGATGATCTTCTCGCCCCGGCGGAACGCATCGCCGGCGAGCTGCGCGCGGTGATCAAGGAGCTCGACCCGAGCCCGATCGTGCGCAATCTCCACGCCGACGTGCAGACGATCGGCCGCCGTCTCGACGCCATCCAGCAGCCGAACGCCGCCGATGCGGCGGCGATTCGCCAGCTCTCCGCGCAGACGCGCGAGATCAAGGAGCAGCTCTCCGCCATCGCCGCGCGCCCGCTGCCGGTCGAAAAGATCGAGACGCGCCTCTTCGATCTCACCCAGCGCGTGGACGCGCTCGCGCATGCCGGCGTCGGCGCCGCCAGGGCCGCCGTCGCGCTCGACATGGGCGAGCTGGTGCGCTCGATCCGCTCGATCGTGTCCGCCGAGACCAGCGCCGGCTTCGATACGTTCAATCGCCGCCTGGAGCAGCTCGCGGCCAGGCTCGACGAAGCCGCGCTCAACGCCGGAGGCAAGCGCTTCGACGAGCTCGGCCAGCGGATCGACGAGCTCGGCCGCACGCTTTCCCGCCGCATCGAGGACAGCGTCGCGCAGAAGCCGGTCGACGTCGCCTCGCTCGAGCAGCTCATCGCCAGTCTCGCGGTGAAGATCGACTCGGCGCTCGACGACCGGCCGCATAATCCAGGCTTCGAGGAAATCGGCCGCAAGATCGAGCGTCTGGAAACCCGCATCGGCGAGCCGGTCGCCGCCGAGTCCATCGCGCGCATCGAGGCCATGCTGCAGCGGCCGGGCGCCGACCGCCAATTCGCCGAGCTCGCCCAGCGCATCGACTTCGTGCGCGAGACGCTCGCGCAGCGGCTCGACCAGGGCGCCGGGGCCGCGCCGGCCGCCGATATGCGTTACATTGAGGAAACGGTGCGAGGGCTCGACCAGAAGATCGAAGCCGCCATCGCCGCCAATTCCAGGACGCCCGACCTCGACTCGATCCAGAGCCAGCTCGAAGCGCTCTTCTACAAGGTCGACCGTCTGGAGGACGTCGGCGCCAACAGCCGCTTCGGCGCCGCGCTTTCCGACCCGCAGAGCAATGCGCAGCTCGCGGAGATCGCGACGCGCCTCGAGCGGATGCAGGCGGCCTTGTCGCAGCGCGCCGAGGAAGGCTACCGCGTCGAATCGCGGCAGAACGATCTCGCCGCCCTTGTCGAGCAGCTTGCGGGGCGCATGAACCAGGCGCTCGATCCGCGCGCGGATTCCGAGGCGCTCAGGGCGCTCGAGGCGCAGATCGGCGCGCTCTCGCAGCGGCTCGACCGCAACGACCAGAACGGGGCGGCGCTTGCAGGCGTCGAGACGCGGATCGGCGCGCTGGTCGCGCAGATGGAGGAGACCAAGGCCGCGACGACGCTCGCCGCCGAGGAAGCCGTGCGCCGCGCGACGCAGGACATTCTCCGTCAGGCCAACCCGGTTCCGGGCGCGCTGCGCGAGGCGCTGGAGCGCGAACTGACGGACATCCGCAAGATCCAGGACGAGAGCGGCCAGCGCACGCATGAGACGCTGCTCGCCGTGCACGAGACGCTGGAGCGCGTCGTCGACCGTCTGGCCGTCTTCGAGGACGAGCTGACGGAAATTCGTAGCGCGCCCCCGGCGCGGTTCGATGAGGACGCCGAACTCGCTCCCGCCCGCCGTCGCGAGGAGGCGCCGGCGCCTCTGATCCCGCGCGCGCCCGAGCCGGCCGTCGAGCCGCGCCGCGCGCCGCGCGTCGGGGCGGAGGGCGACGATCTGATCAATCTCCTGGTCCCGCCGGGGGCGCCGCGCCCGCTGCGCCGCGAGCCCGATTTCTCGCCCGCGGTAACCGAGGCGCCGCGCGCGGACTCGATCCAGACCGATTTCATCGCCGCCGCGCGCCGCGCCGCCCAGCAGGCCGCCGCCGACGCGGAGGCCGCCGAGAAGGCGCAGCAGGCCCGTCGCGCCGGACGGCCCGGGCCCGTCGCCGGCGCGAGCAAGGCCGCCGGTCTCGCCGCCACGCTCGAAGAGCGCAAGCGTCCGTTGCTTCTGGGCCTCGCCGGCGTCGTGCTGCTCGCCGGCGCTTTCGGCATGACGCGCCTTGCGCTGCAGGGCCGGGACGTCGAGCGCCAGGACCATCAAGCGATGGAAGCGGCGCCGGCCGACACGGAGGCGGAGGACGCCGCCCCGGCTCCCACGGCGGAGGCGCCGAAGGACGCGGCGCCCGCGCGCGCCGCCGCGCCGGCTCCCGCCGCTGCGACGCCGGGTCAGCCGGCTCCCCCGGTCTCGTCCGCGCCCGCCGCGCCGGCGCGCGTCGTCCGGCCGCCGGCCCTCGTCCCCGAGACGCCGCGGACCGCGCCGACCAACCCCTACGGCGCCTCGCCGCCGCGCATGATCGCGCCCCGCAGCGAGAGCGCGCCGCTCGACTCGACCCCGATCGGCTCCATTGGCGGCCTCAATCCGCTATCCGCGCCGGACGCGATCGGCGTCATCCGGTCGCTCGCCCAGCAAGGCGATCCGTCGGCGCAATATGAGCTCGCCGTTCGCTACGCCGACGGCCGCGGCGTCGCTCGCGACGCCAAGGCGGCGGCGCAGTGGTTCGAGAAGGCGGCGGCGCAGGGGCTCGCGCCCGCGCAATATCGCCTGGGCTCGCTCTACGAGAAGGGCGTCGGCGTCGAGCGCGACTACGCGCGCGCCAAGAAAAATTACCAATCCGCGGCGGACGCCGGAAACGCTCGCGCCATGCACAATCTCGCCGTGCTGCTCGCCGAAGGCGGCGACGGCGGCAAGCCGGATTATGCGGCGGCCTCCGAATGGTTCCGCAAGGCGGCGGAGCTCGGCGTGCGCGACAGCCAGTTTAATCTGGCGATTCTCCATGCGCGCGGGCTCGGCGTCAGCCAGAGCCTGACCCAGTCCTATCTCTGGTTCGCCGCCGCCGCCGACCAGGGCGACGCGGACGCCGCCAAGAAGCGCGACGAGGTCGCGGCGCGGCTCGACGCCAAGGATCTGTCGACGGCGAAGGCGCTCGCCGCGAGCTTCAAGGCCAAGGAGCCGCGGCGGGAGGCGAACGACGTTCTGCCGCCCAAAGGCGGCTGGGAGAGCTTGAAAGACCCGGCGGCGGGCGTCGCCAAGCCGTCGGCCGGCCCTGGCGGCAAGCCGATGCCGAAAGCGAAACTCTCGGCGATTTGAACGCGATGAGCGGCGGAAGCGTCAAGTTTTCGCCGCTCATTTACGTTTCATCGACTCTCTGACGGTTAACGTCGCGACGCGACGAGGCTTTTCGAGAGAAGCCCCATCGCCCTTCAGGAGAGTTGAGATGAGAAAGACCCTCGCCACGATCCTCGCCGCTTCGGCGATCGGGGCATTGACGCTCTCGGCCGCGCCCGCGCATGCCGATTCGGCCGGTCCGGCCATCGCCGCCGGCATTGGCGGTTTCGCGCTCGGCGCCATTGCCGGGGGCGCGCTGGCCCATCCCGCCCCGCCGCCGGTCGTCTATTACGACGCGCCGCCGCCGCCGCGCTGCTGGACCGAGCCCCGCCCGGTTTTCGACGAATATGGCGAGGTGATCGGCTCGCGTCCGCGCCGCGTCTGCGAGCGCTGACCGCGCCGCGACCGGGCAGGAGCGGCGGGGTTGGCGCGCGCCGCTTCGCCGCAAACGGTCCGGGCGTTTTGGTATGAGCATGGCACGTCGGTTGCTCGAACTCCGCCGATCGAATTCCAAACGGCGAAGAGTGACCACATGACCAGCATTGCCGACACCGCCTTCAAGACGCTCGAAGAACAGGGCCGCCTCCTCAATGCGGTGCTCAAAGGCCCCACGGAAAAGCCCGGCCGCTTTGGTTTTCGCGGCGAACTGGCCCTTCTTTTCCAGGAGCAGCTCGCCGACGAGAAGCGCCCGCCGGAGCGTTCGGTCGATCAGGTGATCGCGGTCGCCAATGTCGGAGAACCGACAATTCCGTTCTTCGCGTGTTACCTTCACTCCTTCGAGTGGCTGACCGATCTCGCCAACGTGACGAAGGGCCTGTTCTCGCCCGAGGGCAAGTATTTCATTTTCTGCAACAATATCGACCTCCTGTCGAAATATGAGGTCGAGATCGACGGCATCACCTACAATGTTCTGCCGATCGACGAGGCCACGGTCTATAACGAGCTGCTCGAGCTGCTTTATCTCGACAAGGGCGATCTGAAGAAGCTCTCCACCGCCGGCAAGACGGACGCCGTCGCCGACGCGGCGCTGGGCTTCAACCAGAAATTCGACGTGATCAGCTACGCGCAGGGGGTGGAGCGCATGGGCCCGGTGCGCAACAGAAACGCGAACCGGCCGGTCTGACGATTTCCCATCGCCCGAGAACCTGGACGCCGGCGACAGTTCGCCGGCGTCCGGACAGGATTTACGCGTGCGCGTGGCCGCGCTGGCCTTCCGCGGCCATGCCGCCGCGCGCCTGGCCGTCATGGCTCTGCGTCTCGTGCTGAAGCTCGGCCCGCGCCTCCTCGATAAGATCGCCCGTGGCCTCCCGCACCGTCGCATAGGTCTCGTCATAGATCGTCATGCCGGTCTTGATGACCCCTTTCACGACCGGCCGAAGAATTCGTCCCATGGCGGGGAGCAGCGTCGGCGCGAGAATGAGAGCGCCGACCCCGAGCACGATCGGGCCGGCTCCTTCCAGCTTCACCATATCGTCGAGCAACGCCATTTTCTTCCTCCGTAAGCAAGTCCGCTTGCGGAAAGTCGGCCGCCGGACAGGCGTTTCAAGGCGTATGTGACAGATTTATATCGGTTGGCCGCGCGTCCCGGATGGAGACCCGCGCCTTGGCCAATTCGTTGGCGAAAAGCGGCGCGACGGCGCCTGCGAGAGCGGCGGCGACGTCGAGGCCGCCCAGGGGAGCGACGCAGAGAAGCCGTCTCAGCGGCGGAAAGCCCAAGGCCAGAGCCTGCAGACCCAGCGAGCCGAGGACCACGCCGGAGAGAACGGGATTCTTCGGAAGGTCCGCGCTCAATATCCCGTGCTTTTCCGAGCGCGCGCCGAGCGCATGGAGAATTTGCGCGGAGACGATGCTCGCAAAGCAGATCGTGCGCGCGCGCGGCGACGGTCCGTATCGCGACACGCCGTAGAGATAGGCGCCAAGCGCGCCCGCCGTGATGAACGCCGCTTCGCGGCCGAGCCTTCGCGCCGATCGGCCATCGACAATCTCTTCATGCGCCGGGGCCGGCGGCGCGTTCATGACGTCACGGTGCGGAGGCTCCAGCCCGAGCGCGAGCGCCGGTCCGATATCCGTGACGAGATTGATCCATAGAAGTTGCGCCGGCGTCAGCGGCTGTCCGAGATTGGCGGCCGGCGCGAGCAGCATCAGAAGGATCTCGCTCATATTGGTCGCCAGCAGATAATGGATGGCGCGGCGAATATTGGCGTGGGTCGCGCGTCCCTGGCCGATCGCAGGCGCGAGGGATTCGAGGCGATCGTCCTGCAGGACGATGTCGGCGACGTCGCGCGCGGCCTCGCTGCCGCTGAAGCCCATCGCGATCCCGATATCCGCGGCCTTGAGCGCCGGGCTGTCATTGACGCCGTCGCCGGTCATCGCGACGACATGGCCCGCGCGCTGCAGGGCCTCGACGATTTCAAGCTTCTGCGCCGGCGTGACGCGCGCAAAGACATGCGGAACCGGCGTGCGCTCGCCCAGGCCTTCGAAACTCGAATCGGCTTCCGTCACGCGCAAGGCGCCGTTGCCGAGATCGAGCATGCGGGCGATCGCCTCGGCCGTCATGCGTTGGTCGCCCGTGATCATGACGGGGCTGACGCCGGCGCGGCGCAGGGCGCGGAGGAGCTCGGCGGCGCCGGGGCGCAACGGGTCCGACAGGCCGACAAGCCCCACGAAGACGAGGCCGTCGGAAGGGGCGTTCTCCCCGGTGAATTCACGATAGGCGGCGCCCAGCACGCGCTGGCCGTCGCTCGCCAGACGGATGTTCTCCTCCTCCAGATGGCGGCGCAGATCGGGGGAGAGCGCGATTCTCTCGCCGCGCATCAGAACATGGCTGCAAAGCCGCAGGACCTCTTCCGGACTCCCCTTCACGGCGGCGAGCGTCGCTCCGCGCGGCGCGGCGTGGAGCGTCGTCATGAACAAGCGGCGTTCGGAGCGGTAGGAGACGCGCTTGAGCGGATGGTCGCCGCGCAGCCGCCGGACGTCGATCCCGATCTCCCTGGCGAAATCGAGGAGCGCCGTCTCCGTTGACGAGGCCGTTAACGATTCGCGATCGTCGGCGTCGCCGCAAGGAGCCTCGTTGCACAGCGCGACGATCTCGCCGAGCTTGCGCAGGGCCGGCGTCGTCTCCGCGAAGCGGCCCGCCGCGTCGCGGCGATAGGCGGCTCCGTCGCAGCTCGCTTCCGACGCGGACATTCGATTGAAGGTCAAGGTGCCGGTCTTGTCGAGGCAGACAATGCTGACGGAAGCCAGCGTTTCGACGGCGTCGAGCCGCCGGATCAGAGCGTGACGGCGCCGCATCTCGCGCACGCCGAGCGCGAGCGTCGTCGTCGCGAGCGTCGGCAAGCCTTCGGGTATGGCGGCGACGGCGAGCGCCACGGCGTTCTTCGCGGTCGCGAACAAGCCGTAGCCCCGCAAAAGCCCGACAAGGAAGACCGCCGCGCAGGCGCCGCCGGCGAGAAAGGTGAGTTGCCGGCCGAGCAGCGCGAGCTGTCTTTGCAAAGGCGTGTCGGGCGCGCTCGCCCCGGCGAGAAAAATCTGCAGCCGGCCGATCTCCGTCGCCGCGCCGGTGGCGACGACGGCCGCGCGCCCGCTGCCGCCGGTGACGATGGTTCCGCGATAGGCGATATTGGTCCGGTCGGCCAATCCGGCATGGCGCCGTTCCAGCGGGATGGAGGATTTTCGCACGGGGGCGCTCTCGCCGGTGAGCGTCGCCTCGTTGATCGTCAGACCTTCGGCGGCGACGATGCGCGAGTCGGCGGCGATAATGACGCCGGGGCGCAGTTCGAGAATGTCGCCGGGAACCACGCGCTCGACCGGTATCGTCTCGCGCTTGCCTCCGCGGATCGCCGGAACCCCTTCGCTCGACGGGTGGGCGAGGGCGCGCACCGCGCGTTCGGTCTGCGCTTCGGTGGCGTAGCCGATCCCCGCATTGAGCGCGACCACGGACAGGACCACGACCGCGTCCGCCGCCGCGCCCGTGAAAATGGAGAGCGCGGCCGCGCCGACGAGCAGGGCGACGGGCAGGCTCTGAAACTGCTCCAGAAGCAGCTCCATTTTGTCCCGGCCGGGAATCGCGGGCAGCACATTCTCGCCATAGCGCCGCAGCCGGCGCTGAAAAGCCTTGGCCGATAGGCCCTGTAAGGAGCTGCGCAGCCGTTTCAGCGCCTCGTCGACGCCCAGCAAATGCCACGGCGCCGCGCGCGGCTGCGCGCTTGTCTCCAATTGGCCGGACCAGTATCGAAGAAGAACGTCCTCGATCGCGCCGACGATCGCCGCCGCCGCGACGCCAGGATCAAATCGCACGAGCAGCGTGCCGGTCGCGACGCTGGCGTCGGCCGCGCTGATCATATGCGCGCCGCGAAGCGCCCCTTCGAGCGCCCGCTTCATCCGCGGCGCGCCCTTCAGACCCGAGATCCGCAGTCTGAGCCGACCCGGAACGGCGGCGTGCACGATGCTCGCCCGGCCTTCGGCGAGCGGTCCTTCGAGCGTCATAGGCTGTTCCCGTCAGCGCGACTCCCGATCCGGACGGGGGGTCCAGAGCCGCAATCCTTCGCTCGCGTACCAGAGCAGCGTGACCGCCGGCGCGAGCGTCCTTCCGCGCGCGAACTGCAGAAGGCTCGTCGCGACGAGCGCGAAGACGATGTAGCCGCGCGCGTCGCCGCCGAAAAAGCGCGTGAAGCGCGCATTGGCGCTTTCAACCTGCCGGCGTAGCTGCGGCAGGCTCAGTTCCGGCTCCTGTGGCCGATCGACAATGTCGAAAGGCGCCTTGTCGCCCAGCGCGCGGACGGCGTTCAGCGCGTCGGCGGCCGTGATCAGCACGCTTCCCGTCGCGGGGTTCGATTCGATCTCCGCGCCCATCGCCTCGCGGAGCTGGGTCGAGACGGCGGAAAAATATCCCTTGTCATGGCGCCTCGCCGGAATCTTCAGCCGCACGCGCGACGGCGTCAGATGGACGATATGCGCCTCGGGCCTGTCAGCCATGGGCCTTCCTCTCGGCCTCGGCCTTCGCGCCGAAAGGCACCACATGCTCCTGCGCGCTCTGTTCTTGCGCGTCGGCGTCGCGGCCAGGCGGCGGGCCGCTTCTTTCCGTTTCGAGCTCGGACTGCACCTCGGCGACGACGTCGCTCATCGTCTCCGTCATTTCGCCCACGGCGCCGCGAAGCCGGTCATACATCAACAGGCCGGCGCGGACGGCGCTCTTCGCGACCGAGCGCTTTTGACCATTTTCCCGGTTCATAAGCGTCGCCGCGGCCCCGCCGGCGGCGCCGGCGGCCAAAGCGAGCAAAAGACTGCGACCGATGCGCGCCATGGCGAAAGCCTCCCTTTCTCTGTGGCGAGAGTGGCGCGCGCGGCAAAAAGCGGAAACCCCTTTCGCGGACGCGCGCGCTAAACTTTGGAATCGATCCCGTTTTCCGCGATCGGGCGCTTGCGGGCCAGTCGCGGCGTCACTTAGTGATAGAGTTGCGTAAGTCGCCTTCAAGCGCGGCGGCGCGGGCGATTCCGGCCGGGCGGTCAGGCGCCGGCGCGCATGGCGGCTCATGAAAAATTCTGCGCGTTGCGTTACGCTGAGCGGCATGAGAACGAATCATCTGGCCCTGGCTTCGGCCGCGCTTCTGCTCCTCGCGCATCCCGCGCGCGCGGATTGGTCCTCCTGCCTGGGCGGCCTGCGCCATGCGGCGGCGGGCGCCGGCGTCAGCCAGCAGACCGTCGCCTCGGCGACGGACGGCATGGAGCCGAACGACGCCGTGAGCTTCATGGACAAGCAGCCGGAATTCACGACGCCGGTCTGGGACTATGTCGCCGGCCTCGTCGACGAGGAGCGCGTCGAGGAAGGGCGCGCGATGCTGCACAAATATGCGAGCGCGCTGCACGCCGCCCAGTCGCATTACGGCGTCGATCCGGCGACGGTCGTCGCGGTCTGGGGAGTCGAAAGCGATTTCGGCAAGAGCTTCGGCAAGCGCTATGTCGTGCAGTCGCTGGCGACGCTCGCCTGCGAGGCCCCGCGCCGCAACGACTATTGGCGCAAGGAGTTCGTCTCGGCGCTGAAGATTCTGGACAGCGGCGACATCCGCCAGGACGAATTCATGGGCTCCTGGGCCGGCGCCTTCGGCCATACGCAATTCATGCCTTCGACCTTTCTCGGAACGGCCGTCGACCTCGACGGCGACGGACGCCGCAACATTGCGAGCTCGGCGGCCGATTCGCTCGGTTCGACGGCGAATTATCTGAGAAAGAGCGGCTGGCGCCCTGGCGAGCATTGGGGCTTCGAGGTGCGGCTGCCCGAGGGCTATGGCGGCCCCTCCGGCCGCACGCGCAAGCAGCCCATGTCCCACTGGGAGTCGCTTGGGATCACGCGGCTCGACGGCGGCGGGCTCGGGGGCGGCTCAGCCGGCCTGCTGCTGCCTGCCGGGCGCAACGGTCCGGCCTTCCTCGTCACCAGGAATTTCGACGCCGTCTACGCCTATAACGCCGCCGAGTCCTACGCGCTCGCCATCTGCGTGCTCTCGGACCGGCTGCGGGGGCGGCCCGGCATCCAGACGCCCTGGCCGACGGACGATCCCGGCCTCTCGCGCGCCGAGCGCCGCGAGCTCCAGTCGCTGCTGGCCCGCAACGGCTATGAGGTCGGCGATCCCGACGGCGTCATCGGGACCAAGACCAAGGAAGCCATTGCGGATTATCAGGGCCGCGTCGGCTTGGCGCGCAACGGCCGCGCCAGCCTCAAGGTGCTGAACGCCCTGCGGGGGCGGTGAGGCTTTCCGGCCGAGGCGACGCCGCGATCGTTTCGGGCGCCTCGGCTTTCGCCGCGTCGGCTGGCGCATTGCCCGCCATCTCCTCGGCGATCCAGGCGTTGCCCAGCTCCCAGACGACGGCGAGCACGACCGGTCCGACGAACAGGCCCGCCACGCCATGCGCCAGCACGCCGCCGATGACGCCGATGAAGATCACCGGGATCGGCGTCGAGAGGCCATGGGCGAAGATGAAGGGCTTCAGCACATTGTCCATGTAATTGACGGTCAGCATGCAGATGGTGAGACCGATGGCGGCGGGCGTGGAGAGGGTCGTCCAGGCCCAGAAGACCACTGGCGCGACGATGAGCAGCGGGCCGATCTGCACGATGCCCAGGACGAGAATGGCGATCGTCAGCAGGCTCGCGCCGGGGACCTCTGCGAGAGACATGCCGACGCCGCCGATCACCGCCTGCATGATGGAAAGGCCCATGACGCCGCGCGAGACGGCGTTGATCGTGGCGCCGGCGATGTTGAGATAATTCTCGCCATTGGTCGGATCGATCCGGCGGGCCAGCGCCCGCATGCCGACGAGAAGCTGCGACGCATAGGCGAGCAGGAAGCCGGACAGGATGACCGACAGCAGAAATTTCAGCGTGCCGACGCCCGCGTTGCGCGCCATGCCGAGCAGATATTCGCCGACCGGCTTGAGCTGCGGGAGAATCTGCGTCAGCGCGCTGCTCAGATTGGTCGAGGCGAGCTCCCAATAGGAGTAAAGCTGCGCGCCGATCAGCGGCCAGTCCTTCACCGAGACCGGCGGAGGCGGGATGGCGATATCGCCATTGTCGAAGCCGGCGATGACGCCCTTGACGGGATCGATGAAGCCCAGGCCCATCCACGTCACCGGACCGATGACGAGGGCGAGCGCCACGACGGTGATGAGGCCCGCCGCAATGGTCTCGCGGCCGCCCAGCAGACCGGCGAGCCGGTCAAGAAGCGGATAGAGCGCGACGGCGAGCACCACGCTCCAGACGATCATCGCCCCGAAGGGCGCGATGATGACGAAGGTCCAATAGGCGAGAAAGCCGATCACGAAGAGCCGGATCGACATTTCGATGAAGAGGGCGTTGAAGCGGCGCTCGCCGCCGCTGAAGGAGGTCAACTCGTCGGCCACGCGAAGATCCCATGTTGCGCTGCGCTGCAGCAAGAGTGGACGCGCCTCGCTTGCAAGGCAAGGCCAGTTGTTGGCGCGCTCTAAATTAGGCCGCGACCGGGAGGAATCGCCGTCGCCGAAAATGAGAAAGGCGCGCGCTCGCCCGTCCCCCCGAGCTCGAGCTCCTGTCGGTCGGGACAATTTGAGTCAAATCAAGCCTTCCCGAGCAAACATGACGTTACGGTCGCATGTTAACGACTTGCGCGTGCCTGCCGTCCATTCGAACCCACGACAATCTCGCTTTCGTCGAAACGAGCGCCGCGCTTCGCGGGCGCCGGGTTGGGAGCTATAGTAAATGAAGGAAATCGACGAAGCCGAGACCGGCCCCGAGCCGGAGAGCGACGACGTCAAGCTGGAGCAGGCCCTTGTGGAGGCGCATTATCTCGGCCTGTCGCTGCGGGCGCTGGCCGCGAACCGCAACTTCCGATACGCGGCGATCACCGCCTCCGTCTGCGAGTTGCTGATCGGCTGGGCGCGTTTCGTCGGCGAGCGCCTCGAGGCCGGGGAGCAACCCTTCGCCAAAGGCTCCGCCCCGCGTCGGCCGCCGCGCAGGAAATAGGCGCTTCGACAAGCTTTCCGTTTTTCAGATAGGATAGCGGCGGCATCTTCAAACGAATCGGACGCCATGACCATCAGACTGCATCAGGGCGATCTCCCCTCGGAGGCCGCCCTATCGAATATCGTCGCCATCGACACGGAAACGCTCGGGCTGAATCCGCATCGCGACCGGCTGTGCCTCGTGCAGCTCTCCTTCGGCGATGGCGACGCCGAATTGGTGCAGATCGCCAAGGGGCAGACCCGCGCGCCGCTTCTGGAGAAGCTGCTCGCCGATCCGAACGTATTGAAGCTATTTCATTTCGGTCGGTTCGACCTGGCGATTCTGGCCAAGACCTTCGGCTTTGTCCCGGCGCCGGTCTATTGCACGAAGATCGCCTCCAAGCTCGCCCGCACCTATACGGACCGTCACGGGCTGAAGGATCTGGCGCGGGAGCTGGCGGGCGTCGAAATCTCCAAGCAGCAGCAATCGTCCGACTGGGGCGCCGCGACGCTCACCGACGCCCAGCAGGCCTACGCCGCCTCCGACGTGCTCTATCTGCATCAGCTCAAGGAGAAGCTCGACGCCATGCTGGCTCGGGAAGGCCGCGCCGCGCTCGCCCAGGCCTGCTTCGATTTCCTGCCCGCGCGCGCTGAGCTCGATCTCGCCGGCTGGCCGGAGATCGACATTTTCTCTCACGAGTAAGGTGAGACGGCCCCGAATTCGCCACGCCGCGGCCCGATAACGGCGCCATGACTGAGGGCAGCGCCTCGCAAGCAAAGTCCCGCGCCGGCCATCCGGCGGCGGGCGACGGCTCCCGCTCCGGAGCGCCGGCCGGCGGCCGCGACCGGCTGGCCGCGCTCACGGCGCGGCGCGAGAGCGCCTTTCCCGAGGCGCTGCGCCACACGGCGCGGGTCACGCGGCTGCGGCGCTGGATCCTGTGGGGCGTCGGCGGAACGGTGGCGCTGGTGGGCGTCGGCCTCGCCGCGAGCTCGCTGCGCTTCCTGCCCATCGACCTCAATCTCTCGCGCGTCGCGCTTAAGGGCACGCGCATCGTCATCGAGACGCCGAAGCTCGTCGGCTACCGCAAGGACGGCAAGCCCTATGAGATACGCGCCCGCGTGGGCGTTCAGGACATTTCGACGCCCGACGTCTTCGATCTCGACGGCCTCGACGTGCGCGTTGAGACGGAAGGCGTAAATCCGATCGTGCTGACGGCGGCGAAAGCCAATTACAGCACCAGGAACGATCGGGCGACGCTCACCGGGGGCGTGAACGTCTCCGACGGCAAGAATTTCGACATGCGCACGGCGTCCGCCGCCATGGATTTCAAAGCGAGCATGATGACCTCCGACACGAAGGTCACGCTCAAGATCGAGGGCGGCGAGGTTGTTGCGGACAGGGTCGAATTTTCGCAAAAGGACCGCCGCGCCACCTTCTCCGGCAATGTCCGTTCCGTGCTCTACGGAGAGGACGCTCCGGCGCCGGCGGGCGTCGAAAAGCAGGATGGCCTGCGCGCGGCGCAGTGAGAAAAGAATGACACGCCAGACAGTTTACGCCCTCTTCGCCGCCTTGCTTCTCGCCGGCGCCGCGCCCGCTTACGGCAAGGGCCGCTCGGGCGGCATTCTGCCCGGCGCGACGGCCAAGGACCCCTTGAACATCGACGCCGGCAAGCTCGACTATTTTGACCAGGAGCAGAAGCTCGTCTATTCGGGCAGCGTCATCGTGACGAACGGCCCTTCCACGCTGAAGGCCTCGCGCATCACGATCTTCCTGGAGGGCAAGGGCCCCGCGCCGGCGGGCGCGACCAGCAATGACCGCGTGAAGCATATCGAGGCCGACGGGCCCGTCACGCTCGTCTCCAAGGACCAGATCGGCACGGGCGATCATGGCAGCTATGACAAGGCCGAGAACAAGGTCTATCTTTCGGGCAACGTCACGCTGACGCAGGGCGAGAACATCGTGAAGGGCGAGCGGCTTGTCTACGACGTGACGAGCGGCGTCGCGAGCATTCAGGGCGGCGGCGCCCAGGGCGGCCGCGTGCGCTCGACCTTCATGCCGGGTTCGGCGAAGCCGTAAGCCGAAATCCGCGCGCCTGGCGCCGTGCGCGCGGTTATTCCGGGCTCAGCGCTTCCTTGTGGAGGAGCCCCAGCATGCCGCGGCGCTTCGCCTCGTAATAATAGCCGCCGGCATAAAGTTGAATTGCGCGGGCTTCGCTGCCGCCCGAAAGCTTATAGGCGTTTGCGAGATAGGGGACGGCGTAGGTGAGATTGGTCTCGGCGTCGAGCAGGCCGTTGGCCGGGCCCCTATAGCCCATGCCCTTGGCGGTATCGTGCCGAATCTGCATCAGGCCCCAATAGGGTCCGTGGCGGGCGGCCGGATTGTAATTGCTCTCGCGACGCACCGAGCGGTGGATGAGCGACTCCGGAATGTCGTAGAGGCGCGCGAAATGGGCGATGCGCCCATGGAGCGGGCCTTTCCCGTCGATCGCTTCCTCGCTGCGCGGTTCATTGGCGTAGGATTCGGGCGCGGAAGCCACGGGAGAGCCGGTCTGGGAGCAGCCGGCAAAGGCGAGAGCCGCCAAGGTTGCAGCGCAGGCGGTTGATTTCATTATTAACCTTCCCCTCAAACCGCGCCCCGACAAAATCATTCGTCGTAAGTCGCCATGTCGAGATGGCGAAATCGTGGCGGCAAGGGCTCCTGCGTCTCGTCCCGCCGCGCGGCCAGGCTGTGCGCCCTCGCACGGACGGGCGGTTAGGAAAGAGTCATGTTGCGCGTGCTTGATGCAGCGATTTCAGGGGCAATCTGAGGGGCAGTTTCAGGGGCGTTTTCAGGATTGACGGCCCGGCCGCCCGAGGCGGCCGGGTCTTTTCGTTGCGAGTCGCGAGGCTAGTTTCAGTCGCGGAGGCTTCGCATGGCGCGGCAGGCGAAATGGTCGCAGGAGGTGACGCGCCACAGCAATGCGCTCGACCTCGAGCCGGGCGTGTTCACCTTCGACGATCCGAAGGCGATCGCGCAATCGCTGAAGCGTTCGGCCGAGGCGAGCAGCCGGCGGAAGTCGACGCCTTACCGTTCGGCGATGTCCATGCTGACCTTCTACATAAACCGCGCCGGCATGGATTTGCCGGCCGAGCGCCGTCGCGTGCTGGAGGCGGCGAAGGGGGAGTTGCGGAAGGCGTTTGGAAAGGACGCAGGAGCCTTGCCGCCCGGCAAAATATGACCTATTTTTTCAAAAAATGACTAGGATGTTCGATGGCTGACTATCCCGTCGCGATCGCGAAGGAGCAGCTCTCCCGTCTTATAGACGAGGCGTTGAAGGGCGAATGCGTGACCATCACCCGCCATGGCAAGCCGGTCGTCGAGCTGCGCCCGAGCCCGGCGACGCATGCGCCTTCCCCTCTCACGCGCGCCGATATGGACTGGCTGCGTCGGCGTCGCGCCGCTCGCCCGCCGCTCGGCGACGCGACGGCGATCCTGCGTCAGATGCGGGACTTGGGAAGTTGAGATTCTGCTCGTGAGATTCTATCTGGACGCCAATATCCTCTTGGCGCTTTTCATTCCCGATATTCATTCGCCGGCCGTTGACGCCTGGCTGGACCGCGATCCGGGCGAAATTTGCGTCAGCGACTTTGCGCGTCTCGAATTTTCGGCCGTCGTTTCGCGTCAGGTTCGAAACCGACTGTTTGACGAGCAGGCGGCTCGCGACGCGCTCGGCGACTTCGACGAATGGGCGCGGCGAATGACGAATCCCGTTGAGGTGGGACCACGGGATCTGTCGCTCGCCGACCGACTGACGCGCGATTTCGCGACGAAGCTCGCAGCCGCCGACGCCATGCATCTCGCAATGGCGTTGAACCATGAGCTGACGCTGGCCACCTACGATGCGCGCCTTTCCGAGGCGGGCAGGATGAAAGGCGCAACCGTCATCGCGCCGCAATAAAGCGTCATACTGGCTCCGTTTGATTCTTTGGCCGTCATTGCGAGGAGCGAAGCGACGAAGCAATCAGAGGCGTCAACATGGCTCTGGCTTGCTTCGCTTCGCTCGCAATGACGGGCTGGGGAGGGGGCTTAACGATGTATCATACGGTGACGCCGGCGGCTCTTACCGCGCAAACTTCTTGTATTTCAGCCGGTGCGGGATGACGCTGTCGACGCCGAGGCGGCGCTTCTTGTCTTCCTCGTAATCGGCGAAGTTTCCCTCGAACCATTCGACATGCGAGTCGCCTTCATAGGCGAGGATATGCGTGGCGATGCGGTCCAGGAAGAAGCGGTCATGCGAGATGATGACGGCGCAGCCGGCGAAATCGGCAAGCGCCTCCTCCAGCGCGCGCAGCGTATCGACGTCGAGGTCGTTGGTCGGCTCGTCGAGCAGCAGGACGTTCGCGCCGCTCTTGAGCATCTTGGCGAGATGCACGCGGTTGCGCTCGCCGCCCGAGAGCTGGCCCACCTTCTTCTGCTGGTCCGAGCCCTTGAAGTTGAAGGCCGAGCAATAGGCGCGGGAGTTGATCTCGCGCTTGCCGAGATAGATCACCTCATTGCCCTCGGAGATTTCCTCCCACACCGTCTCGCCGGCGTTCAGCGCGTCGCGCGACTGGTCGACATAGCCGAGCTGCACGCTTTCGCCGATGGCGATCGTCCCGTTGTCGGGCTTCTCCTGTCCGGTGATCATGCGGAAGAGCGTGGTCTTGCCGGCGCCGTTCGGACCGATCACGCCGACAATGCCGCCCGGCGGCAGCTTGAAGGACAGATCGTCGATCAGCAGCCTGTCGCCGAAGGCCTTGGAGATGTGCTCGAAATCGATGACGTTCTGGCCGAGCCGCTCCGCCACCGGAATGACGATCTGCGCGGTGGTCGGCGCCTTCTCGCTCTGCTTGGCGACGAGCTCCTCATAGCGCTGGATGCGGGCCTTGCTCTTGGCCTGACGGGCCTTGGGCGAGGAGGCGATCCACTCGCTCTCCGCCTCCAGCGCGCGGCTCCGGGCCTTGTCCTCGGAAGATTCCTGCGCGAGGCGCTTCTGCTTCTGCTTCAGCCAGCTCGTGTAATTGCCCTCGTAAGGGATGCCGCGGCCGCGATCGAGCTCGAGAATCCAGCCCGTCACATTATCGAGGAAGTAGCGGTCGTGGGTGACGATCAGGATCGCGCCCGGATAGCTGCGCAAATGCCCTTCCAGCCAGTTCACGGTCTCGGCGTCGAGATGGTTCGTGGGCTCGTCGAGCAGCAGCATCTCAGGCTGTTCGAGCAGCAGGCGGCAGAGCGCCACGCGGCGCCGCTCGCCGCCCGAGAGCTTGGTCACGTCGGCGTCATCGGGCGGACAGCCCAGAGCGTCCATGGCCTGGTCGACCTGGCTGTCGAGATCCCACAGGCCCTTGGCCTCGATCTCGTCCTGAAGCTTCGTCATCTCGTCCGCCGTCTCGTCCGAATAATTCATGGCGAGATCGTTGTAGCGATCGAGAATGGCCTTCTTCTCCGCGACGCCGAGCATGACGTTTTCGCGGACATTGAGCGCCGGATCGAGCTGCGGCTCCTGCGGCAGATAGCCGACCCTCGCGCCTTCCGCGACGAAGCCCTCGCCGGTGAATTCCTTGTCGATGCCCGCCATGATGCGCAGCAGCGTTGACTTGCCCGCGCCGTTGACGCCGAGCACGCCGATCTTGGCGTCGGGGTAGAAGGAAAGGTGGATATTGTCCAAGACCTTCTTCCCGCCCGGATAGGTCTTGGTGAGGCCCTGCATGTGGTAGATGAACTGGCGCGCCATAGGTGAACGTTCTCGGCTCTGGAGAATGGTTGCGCCGTCTTTAGCGCCTTTTGCGGGGAAGAGGAAACCGCCTTTTCGCAGGGCCGGAAGAGGCGGTTCGACGATCCGACAAGCGCCTGCGGCGCTGTAACTTTTCAAGTTCTACCTGACGGATCGCCGGCGCGGGGAAGGGGACGCTGCGATCGCCGCCCCGTCAATAGCGCGCCTTCTTCGGCCAGCGCCTCGGCCAGACGCGGATATAGTCGGGCGTCTCCTCCTCGTCGATCTCGGCCTCGCTGACCTCGACCTTGCCGCGCACCGAGACGCCGACGCGGTGCACGCTCTCGGGATCGCCGGAAATCAGCGGATGCCAGGGCGGCAGGGGCTTGCCCGCATTGCGCAGCACATAGGCGCAGGTCGGCGGCAGCCAGTCGATCTCCTGCAGCTTCGCGAGCGTCAGCCGCACGCAGTCGGGCACGTGGTCGCGGCGGTTCTTGTAGTCGCCGCAAAGGCAGGTGTCGTGGTCGAGCATCTTGCAGGAAACGCTGGTATGGTAGACGCGGCCCGTATCCTCGTCCTCGAGCTTGACCAGACAGCAGCGGCCGCAACCGTCGCAGAGCTTCTCCCATTGCGCGCGGGTCAGTTCCGCCAGCGGCTTTTCCCAAAACGGAACGCCCGCGCCTTTTTCGCCTTTTTCGCTCGCCATATCTTTTCCGTTCGGCGCTCCCGCCGCCCGACGGAAACCATAAACGCAATGAGGGGCGGGCGAGGCGTCGTCAAGATGGTTTAAAAAGTGCTAACGTCGCGCGCCGGGATTCTCGCCCGCGGGGGAGTTTGCGAGCCTTGTTCGAGCGTTTTACGTCCTCGCCTTTCATCAAGCGCATCAGGCGCATTCTGCTCTCGACGGACGCGCTCATCGATTCGAGCGTGTTCGACGGCCAGAGGCGCTCGCGCGAGCTTTACGAGGATTTCTCCACCTATATGGAGCGCTTCCATGTCTCGGGGCCGGCCCGGGTCGCGGTGGAGGTCGCCTGCGAGGGCCTCACGCTCGGACTTGGCGGGCTCATTGTTCTGCTCGCGCTTGCCGGCTCCGCCTTCCAGATGACGAGCGAGGGCGACTGGCTGAAGCAGACCGATCTCGCCGTCACCTTTCTCGACCGCTACGGCAATGAGGTCGGCCAGCGCGGCATCAAGCATGACGACGCCGTGCCGCTCGAGGAATATCCGGATTATCTGATCAAGGCCGTGCTCGCGACGGAGGACCGCCGCTTCTACGAGCATTTCGGCATCGACGTCATCGGCACCGCGCGCGCCCTTACCGTGAATGCGCGCTCGTCGGGCGTGGTGCAGGGCGGCTCGTCCATCACGCAGCAGCTCGCCAAGAATCTGTTTCTCTCCAACGAGCGCACGATCACGCGCAAGATCAACGAGGCCTTTCTCGCGCTGTGGCTGGAGCATCATCTCACCAAGCGCGAAATCCTGAAGCTCTATCTCGATCGCGTCTATATGGGCGGCGGCGCCTTCGGCATCCAGGCGGCGGCCGAGTTCTATTTCGGCAAATCGGTGAAGGAGGTCTCGCTCGCCGAGGCCGCCATGCTCGCCGGCCTCTTCAAGGCGCCGACGAAATATGCGCCGCACAACAATCTGCCGGCCGCCCGCGCCCGCGCCAATGACGTGCTCAACAATCTCGTCGACGCCGGCTTCATGAGCGAGAGCCAGATCATCGCCGCGCAGCGCAGCCCCGCGACGCCGGTCGATCGCCAGCGGCAGGAGAGCCCGGACTGGTATCTCGACTACGCCTATAGCGAGATACGCAAGCTCGCGGCGAGCGGCAAGCTCGGCGACAATCGCGTGCTGACCGTGCGCAGCGCGCTCGACTCGAATGTGCAGAAGCGCGCCGAGGAAGTGATCGAGAAGAATCTGCGTGAGCAGGGCCGCTCCTACCACGTGAAGCAGGCGGCGATGGTGGTGATGGAGCCCGACGGCGCGATGCGCGCCATTATCGGCGGGCGCGATTACGGCGCGAGCCAGTTCAACCGCGCGACGGACGGCTCGCGCCAGCCCGGTTCGTCCTTCAAGCCTTATGTCTATCTGACGGCGCTGATGACCGGCAGATTCAAGCCGACGACCATCGTCACGGACCGTCCGACCTGCATCGGCAATTACTGCGTTCACAATTACAGCGGCGGCTATGCGGGCTCCATGCCGCTCGCCATGGCCTTGGCGAAGTCGCTCAATACGGTCGCGATCCAATTGTCGCAGGCGATCGGCAATGGCGACTCCCGCATCGGCCGCGCCAGGATCATCGAGACCTGCCGCAAGCTCGGCATCACGACGCCGCTCGAGGACACGCCCTCTTTGCCGGTCGGGCAGAGCGACGTGATCCTGCTCGAACATTCCGCCGCCTACGCGGCCTTCGTGAATGGCGGCAAGCGCACGATCCCCTATGCGGCGATCGAGATCCGCAACCGCCAGGGCGATCTTCTCTACCGCCATGATCGCGACGCGCCGCCGCCGCAGCAGGCGCTGCCTTACGAGAAGATCGTCGATCTCGCCGGCATGATGAAGAAGGTCGTCGAGGAAGGCACGGGCAGGCGCGCCCAGCTCGGCGACGGCATCGACGTCATCGGCAAGACGGGCACCACCAACGGCTATAAGGACGCCTGGTTCTGCGGCTATTCCGGCACGATGGGCGGCTGCGTCTGGTACGGCAATGACGACAATGATCCGATGAACAACATGACCGGCGGCACGCTGCCCGCGGGCACTTGGCACGACGTCATGGCCTATGCGCATCAGGGCGTGGCGCTGAAGCCCATCGTCGGCCTGAAGCCGGAGGCCAAGCCCGACGTCGCGGCGGGCGGCGCCAATGGCGCGAAGGCGATCGAGCTCGGCGCGCCGCAGCGTCCGGCGACGCTCTCCAAGGGCGCGGTGCAGGCGCTGGAGTCGATCGAGAAGAAGGCGAAGACGGCCGGTCCCGGAAGGCAGGGCTCGAACGCCGCGCCGGCGACGATCGCACAGCGGCCGGACCGGAACGCCTTCCCGACGATCGGCGCGGTCGAGTAGCGGGGAGCGCGAGATGAACCGCCCTTACGCCAAATATCTCCGCGCGGGCTCCGTCATGATCGGCGGGCTCGCGCTCGGCCTGCTCGCGACCTTGTTTTCCCTCAACTCCGGCTACGGCTTCGATCCGCTGCGCGCCGGCCCCTGGACGGCCTGGCCCTCCATCGGCGGCGCCGAGATCGATCCTTACGCCCGCGCCGTCGTCGCGCGCTCGGGCGAGGCGCCGCTCGGGCGCGACCAGGGACTCGCCTTCGTCGCAAGCGACGATTCAGACGGCGCGCCGCTCGACGGCGCCTGCGAATATCGCATCGTCGATCCGCTTCCCGCGGCGCGCTTCTGGACCCTGTCGCTCGCGACTCCCACGGGCGCGCTCATCGACAATCCGGCGGGCCGCTACGGTTTTTCATCCGTCGACGTGTTGCGCCGGGAGGGCGGCGCTTTCGAGATCGTCCTCGCCCGCAACGCCCGCGCCGGCAATTGGCTGTCGCCGGGCGAGACGCGCCGCTTCGTCGTCATGCTGCGTCTCTACGACACGCCGCTCGACACGGACGCGCATCCCGATCCCGCCAGCTTTCCAAAAATAGTGAAACTGAAGTGCGCCTGACGCTTCCCGACCGTTTCTTCGATTATCTGCCTTGGGCGGCGGCGACGCTGCTGATTGCGGGCGTCGTGCATATCGTCTCGGTGCTGCTGATGCCGGCCGTCGCCCCGCGCGACGCCTATGCGCGGGTTCGTTCCGCCATGGGCGGGGCGCCGGCCAACAAGATCTTCCTATTGCCGCCAATGGCGCCGGGCGCGGAGCCGCTGCCTTTCGAAGACCCGGCCTTCGCCGAGGCCGTCTGCGTCTATGATCTCGGCAAAGGCATGCTGCGCGTCGCCGCCGTCGCGGATGGCGAAGACTATCTCGCCTTGTCCTTCCACGGGCTGGCGGGCCGCATGTTTCACGCCATCACCGACCGCGCCGCCATCAAGGGCAAGATCGACATTGTGATCGGCGACGCGCGGCAGATCGACGCGCTGCAAGGCGCGAGCGAGGAGGCGCCGCCGCAGGAGGTGCGCATCACCGCGCCGACGAAGCACGGCTTTGTGCTCGTGCGTTCCCTGGCCAAGCGCCCGTCGGATCAGGCGCGCGCAAGAGAGCGGCTCGCCGCCGTGACATGCGAGCGTTTCGATCCGCCGAAGGATTAGCGCTCGTCGCCTGTTCATGCGGTCGTTATTTGAGCAAGGCGATGATGGCGCGTCATTGCGGCTCTGGATTGCTTCGTCGCTTCGCTCCTCGCAATGACGGCGCGTAAGCCGGCTTGACCGTCATTGCGAGCGCAGCGAAGCAATCCAGAGCTTCGTCAAGGTAGGGCGGGCGCCCGCTTCAGTTGCCTTCGTTCGGCAGGCCGGGGATCGGCAAAATTTCGATGCCGTCCTCGAGCAGGGCCTTGGCTTCCTCAAAGGTCGCGCGGCCGCGGATCGGCCGCCTTTCGACGTCGCCGTCCTGAATGGCGCGCGCTTCCTCGGAAAAGCTGTCGCCGACATCCTCGGTTCCCGCGACCACTTTTTCGCGCAGCTCGCGGATCATCATGCGCAGCCGCTGGGCGTCGTCCTCGCGGCCGCCACGCGCCACATGCGGCGCCATGACGCCGCGCGCGACATTGGTCGAGGCGCAGAAAGGGCAGGAGACGAGGCCTTGCCGGCATTGGCTCTCGAAAGTCGCGCTGTCGCGAAACCAGCCGTCGAAATCATGTCCGCCGTCGCAGACCAGCGTGTAATGCATCATGCTCAGGCCTCCGCGGCGAGAAGCGGGTCGAGGCCGCCTTCTCCGTCCAGCGCATAGAGGTCGTCGCAGCCGCCAATATGACGCCCATCGACGAAAATCTGGGGGACGGTGGCGCGGCCGCCGGCGCGTGCGGTCATCGCCGCGCGCCCTTCCGGATCGCCCGCGACGCTGATCTCCTCGAAGGCCGCGCCTTTTTGCGTCAGGAGCTTTTTGGCTGCGATGCAATAAGGGCAGGTCGGGGTAGTGTAGATTTCGATCCGCGCCATCCGGTCGCCACCTGAATCGGGATTTTCGCCGCGGCGCTTATACGCTGGATGTCACGCGCTTGTCACGGCCCGCGCGAAGACGAGGAGATCGACCTGCGCGGCGCCCGCCTTCAGCAGGGCGCGCGCCGCGGCGTTGGCGGTGGCGCCGGTGGTGAGCACGTCGTCGATGAGCACGACGTTCCGGCCCTCGATCCGCGCGGCGCGCTCGGGCTCGATCCGAAAGGCGCCCGAAAGATTGACCGCCCGCTGGGCCCGGGAAAGCCCGACTTGCGGCGCCGTCGCCTTCACGCGCGAGAGCGCCTGCGTTTCGAGGGGGGCGCCGCATTCGCGGGAGACGACGCGCGCCAGCTCGGCCGATTGGTTGAAGCGCCTGGCGGCGAGGCGCAGGCGGTGAAGGGGGATGGGAACGAGCAGATCGGCCTCCGCGAGAATATCCGCGCCTGCGCGCGCCATCCAGCGCCCCATCGGCCCGGCAAGCTCGAGCCTGTCGTGATATTTGAGCCGATGGGCGAGCGAGCGCGCCTTGTCGCTGTCGTAGCGCGCGACCGCCCGGGCGCGACGGAAAACCGGCGGATTGGCGGCGGCCTCGGGCGAAATCAGGCCCGGCTGGTCGAGGTCCTGCTCGAAAGGCGTGCCCAGCCGCTCGCAAAAGGGCCGCTCGATGAAGGCGATCTCCCGCCAGCAGGCGGCGCAAAGCGCCCCATGCGCCGCCACCGCCTTGCGGCAGACGAGACAGCAGGGGGGATAGACGAGGTCGAGCAGAAAGGCGCCGGCGCGGCGGGCGGTGTCCGAGAAACGGCGAAAGGGCGCAACCTGCATCCGAGCAGTATATGCGCGGCTCCGGCGTCATTGCGAGCATAGCGAAGCAATCCAGAGCCGCGCGGCGAAAAAGTCGGCTTTTCGCGAGACGCGCGCTCAAGACTCGATCGAGGCTTTCCGCAAACGGCCTGTCTCTCCATTGCGGCGCGATCAAGCGTCGTCAATATTGCTCTGGTTGCCGCGTCGCTTCGCTCCTCGCAATGACGGCAAGGCTGCGGCCTCGTGGGTGAACGAAGGTCGGAGATGTGGGCGCTTATCCCAGCAGCCCGCCCCGCGCCGGCGCCAGCGGATTATTCGCCAGCGCCTCGGCGTCGGGCGTATCGACGGCGGGCATGTGAACGAGCGCCGCGTAAAGTCCCTCGACGAATTTGCGGTCGAGATCCTTCACGATGAAGACGATGCGCGTGCGGCGGTCGTCGTCGGGCCAGGCGTCGAGCCGGTGCGGCGGGTGGAAGACGTGCTGCACGCCGTGAATGACGACCGGCCGCCCCGGCTCGTCGGAGAGCGCGACGATCCCCTTCACGCGCAACAGGCGCGGCCCATGCGTATGGCGCAGCAGATCGATGAAGATGTCGAAGGAGGGCGGAGTGAAAGGCGCGTCGCCCGTCAGGCAGAAGGCCTGGATATGGTCGTCGTGACGGTTGACGTCGTGATGATGGCCATGATCGTGATGATGGCCATGGTCGTGATCGTGGCGCGGCGCGTTTTCGACCGCCTCCGCATTGAGCCATTCGCGCACGCGCGGCGTTTTGGCGGCGGGATCGTAGAGGCCGCAATCGAGCAGCGCCGCGGGCGTCGCTTCGGCCGCGTCCAGAATGCGCGCGCCGGGATTCAGCGCCGCGAGCCGCGCCTTCAGGCTCGACGCCTTCGCGGCGCCCTCGGAGAGGTCGGTCTTTGTGAGGACGAGGCGGTCGGCGACGGACGCCTGCTTCACCGCCTCCTCATGCGCGTCGAGCGTCGCCTCGCCGTTAATTGCGTCGACAACCGTCGCCACGCCGTCGAGCCGGAAGCGCAGCACGAGATAGGGGTGATTCATGATCGTGTGGAGGATCGGGGCCGGATCCGCGAGTCCGGTCGTCTCCAGCACGATGCGGCGGAAAGGCTTGATGCGGCCATTGTCGAGGCGGCGCAGCAGGTCCTCGAGCGCGCTGACGAGCTCGCCGCGGATCGTGCAGCAGACGCAGCCCGAGCTCATCATCACCATGTCGCCGTCGATCTTCTCGATGAAGAGATGGTCGAGGCCGATCTCGCCGAACTCGTTGATGAGGACGAGCGTATCGGACAGCTCGGGGCTGGCGAGGAGCTTGTTCAGCAATGTGGTCTTGCCGGCGCCGAGAAAGCCCGTCAGCACCGTCAGCGGAATGGGCGGCGGCGGGCGGCGGGCCGCCGCCGGGGAACTGTCGCTCACTGCGTCTTGACCTGCTGCGGCTTGTTGGCGGCCTGCGCCTTGACGGGCGCCTTGGGCTTATCGGCGGACTTGCCCGCGGCAGGCTTGCCCGTGGCGGAATTGGCCGGGGCGGCGGCCGGGATTTTGGAGGCGACCCTCGCCGGCGCGCTTTTGTCGGGGGCGGGCTTCGCCGCCTGCTTGGCGGGCGCCGGCCTGGCCTTGCCCTTGGCGGGCTTCGCGGCGGGCGCGGCGTCGTCCTGCACGATGCTGTCGACCGACGCCGGGGCCGGCAACGCCGCGATCGCGCCGCCGCGCCTGGCGCGCTTGCCCTTGCGCAGGCTCACCGCGTCCGGCGCCGCCTTGCTGATCGGCGAGGCCTCGC
Organism: Methylocystis sp. S23; assembly: GCF_054106005.1. Lineage (NCBI taxonomy): Bacteria > Pseudomonadati > Pseudomonadota > Alphaproteobacteria > Hyphomicrobiales > Methylocystaceae > Methylocystis > Methylocystis sp. S23. The sequence continues at coordinate 547,277 of NZ_CM134185.1, read as the reverse complement.
CCCCCGTCGGCTCGGCGTTGGCGTAGGCCGCGAGGTCCGTCTGCTCGCCGATCGGCGCCCCCGGCGCTCGGGCGCGGGCCACGGGCCCGACATAGCCCGGCGCACGGCCGGCGAAGACCTGCACGGGCTCGAAATGCGGACGCGGCAGGCGGGCGATGTCCTTGACGCTGATCGACTGCTGGGCGCCGCCCACGGCGTCGAGAAGCGGGATGCCGGTCGGCGCGGAGCCGACGGGAATCGACATGTCCTCGACCTCGTTCATGAACTCGGCCGTCGCCGCGCCGCGGTTGCGGCAGACGCTGTCGCGCATGTCGGGCGCGGCGGTCGGGCCGGCGCTGGCGAGAGAAGCGAGCGAGCCCTGGGCGCCGCCGGTCTGGAAGGCGCGGTCGAGCAGCGCCGCCGCCTTGGCCGTCCGGGCCGCCGCCGACGGCGCGCCGAGCACCACGGCGATGAGCCGCTGGCCGCCATGCGTCGCCGAGGCGACGAGATTGAAGCCGGCCGGGCAGGTGAAGCCCGTCTTCATGCCGTCGGCGCCGGGATAGCGGCCGAGCAGGCCGTTATGGGTCGGATGGACTTTCCCGCCGATCTGCATCGCGCCGATGTTCCAGAGATTGGAATATTCCGGGAATTGCAGATAGAGCGCGCGGCCCAGAATCGCGAGATCGCGCGCCGAGGTCACCTGGCGCGAATCCGGAAGGCCGTTGGGATTGACCCAGACCGACTGGGTCATGCCGAGCTTTTGCGACGCGGCGTTCATCTCGTCGGCGAAAGCCTCGACCGAGCCGGAGACGCCCTCGGCGATCGTCACCGCGATATCATTGGCCGATTTCACCATCAGCATGATGAGCGCGTTTTGCAGGGTGACTTCCTGGCCCACGCGAAAGCCCATCTTGGAGGGCGCCATGCGCGTCGCGCGCGGCGACACCATCAGCGGCGTGTCCATGGCGAGCCGCCCGGCGCGCGCCGCTTCGAGCGCGACATAGGCCGTCATCAGCTTGGTGAGCGAGGCCGGATACCAGGAAGCCGTCGCCTGATCCTGCGCGAGCACGGAGCCCGACGCCACGTCGATGACGAGGGAGGGCGTCGCTTGCGCGACCGAGGCGAAGGGCGCGCCGAGCGCCGAGGCGAGACATGACGCGAAGGCGCCGAGGCGGACAAATCGCTTCATCTTCGTCATGGGCAAAGGTCTCTTTATGGCCGCGCCGCCGGGAAAGGCGTAGCAAAAAGCATACTGCCCATCCCGAAACGGTTCAAATATGGGCAAATTGTGGCGGTCTCCAGACCCGGCTCGAACGTGGCCGGGCGGCAATCTTCGCGACAAGGCTCGCGGCGTCGCGGGGAGCCGAAGGCGAAGCAATCCAAAGCGCCTGAGAAGCGGCTCCCGGATTGCCGCGACGGCTTCGCCTCCTTGCGATGACGGGGCGCGCCGAGGAGTCAAACGGAACCGGCGTCGGCCGCGCCGCCGCGCGCGTTTCCCGTTAATTTTTCGGGCTTTTGGCGCCGGGATGTGATAAGCCTGCTCCGCGCGGAAAGACGGTCCTGGCGTAGCGTGCGGTCAAAGCTGGCGTTTCGGCGAGCCTCCGGTTTCCGCAAAGCCGCAGGCGCCGTCCCGGCCTCGGCGCGCAACGGAACGCTTCGAAGTGATCGACAAACTCGAATTTCTCATCACCGTCGCGAGCGAGAAGAGCTTCTCCCGAGCGGCGGAGCTTTGCGGCGTCACCCAGCCCACGCTTTCCGCCGGCATCAAGCAGCTCGAGGATTCGCTCGGCGTGCTGCTCGTCAACCGCTCCTCGCGGTTCCACGGCCTGACGGCCGAGGGCGAGCGGGTGCTGGAATGGGCGAAGCGCATCGTCGGCGACGCCCGCGCCATGCGGCAGGAGGTGCGCACCCTGCGCGAGGGCCTCTCGGGGCAGCTCAAGATCGCGGTCATCCCGACGGCGGAGGGGATCGTCTCCGCCCTCACCACGCCCTATCGCGACAAGCATCCCCATGTCCGCTTCAAGGTCGTCTCGGCCTCCTCGACGGAGGTGCTGGCCATGCTCGACAATCTCGAGATCGACGCCGGAATCACCTATCTCGACAATGAGCCGCTGGGCCGTGTCCGAACCGTGCCGCTTTGTTCGGAACGTTACCGTTTGTTGACGGCGGCCGAAAACCCGCTGGGCGATCGCGAGCGCGTGAGCTGGGCGGAGGTCGGGCGCATCGATCTCTGCCTTTTGACGCCCGACATGCAGAATCGGCGCATCGTGGAGCGGCTGATCGGCTCCGGAGGGGCGGAGCCCGCGCCGATTCTCGAATCGAATTCGGTGATTCTGCTTTATGATCATGTGAAATCCGGCCGATGGGCGACGATCCTTCCGGAAAAGCTCGCAAAAACATTGGGAACCGAGGCGCCGCTGCGCTCCATTCCGATCGTCGAGCCGGAGGCGGGGTATGAAATCGGCCTCGTCGCGCCGCTGCGCGACCCGGTCATTCCGCTCGTTGGCGCGCTCGTTGCAGAGGCAAAAGCGCTCGCGGAAAGCGGCAGACTGGCCGATTGATAGGCAAGACCTATGACGCAACGGCCGGGACGGTATTGATCAGGGGCGGGATTTCCGGCACTGTCATTGGAATAAAACCAATGAAAGGGCGCTTGTCTTGAGCTCGACGCCCCAAAGCGAGGAAAGAAATGGCTGGCGCTGCTCCTTATAGCGACGAGCGGGCGCGGGAGATCATTGCGGCCCATATGGGCCTCGAAGGACCTGCTTTGCCCATATTGCATGCGCTTCAAGCTGAATTCGGCTGCGTTCCCGAATCGGCCGTGAAGGAAATGGCGAATGCGCTGAATGTCAGCCGCGCCGAAATGCATGGCGTCGTCACCTTTTATCACGACTTCCATAGCGCCCCCCATGGCCGCCATCAGTTGAAGATCTGCCGCGCCGAATCCTGCCAGTCGATGGGCGCGGAGAGACAGGCGAACGAATTCCTCGCCCGCCACAAATTGGAGTGGGGCCAGACCACCCCCGACGGCTCCCTGACGGTCGAGCCGGTCTACTGCCTCGGTCTCTGCGCTCACAGCCCCTCCGCTCTATATGACGGGGAGCCGATTGGAGTGGTCGACGCCGCGACGCTCGACGAGCTGGTCGAGGAGGCGAAGCGCAAATGACCAAGATCTATATTCCGCTGGACATGGCCGCCGTGGCGATGGGCGCCGACCGCCTCGCCGAGGCCGTAGCGAAAGAGGCCGCCGCCCGCGGCCAGCAAATCGAGATCGTGAGAAACGGCTCGCGTGGAATGCTCTGGCTCGAGCCCCTGATCGAGGTGGAGACTCCCGCGGGCCGTGTCGGTTATGGGTCCGCCAAAGTGAAGGACGTCGCCTCGCTTTTCGACGCGGGCTTCCTGACGGGCGGCGCGCATCCGCTGAATATCGGGATCGTCGACGAGCATCCCTGGATGAAGCGCCAGAACCGCGTCACCTTCGTCCGCTGCGGCGTCATCGATCCGCTCTCGGTCCCCGAATATGAGGCCCATGGCGGCTTCAAGGGCCTGAAGCGCGCCTTTGAAATCGGCTCCGCCGCCATTGTCGAGGAAGTGACCAAATCGGGCCTGCGCGGCCGCGGCGGCGCCGGCTTCCCGACGGGCGTCAAGTGGAAGACGGTCGCCGATTGCGCGCCCGGGCAGAAATATGTGGTCGTCAACGCCGACGAGGGCGACTCGGGCACCTTCGCCGACCGCATGATCATGGAGGGCGATCCGCTCTCGCTGATCGAAGGCATGATCATTTGCGGCTACGCGATCGGCGGCTCCAAGGGCTATGTCTATCTGCGCTCCGAATATCCGGTCGTCGCCAAGGTCTTCCAGGCGGCGATCGAGAAGGCGCGCGAGGCGGGCTGGCTCGGCCGGAACATCCAAGGCTCGGGTTTCGACTTCGACGTCGAGCTGCGCATCGGCGCCGGCGCCTATGTCTGCGGCGAGGAGACCTCGCTGCTTGAATCGCTCGAGGGCAAGCGCGGCATCGTGCGCGCCAAGCCGCCGCTGCCGGCCCATGTCGGCCTGTTCGGCAAGCCGACGGTCGTCAACAACGTCCTCTCCATGGCGACGATCCCGATGATCCTGGAGAAGGGCGCGCAGCATTACGCCGATCTCGGCGTCGGCCGCTCGCGCGGCACCATGCCGCTGCAGATCGCCGGCAACGTCAAATATGGCGGCCTGTTCGAAACCGATTTCGGCATTCCGCTCGGCGTGATTGTCAACGACATCGCCGGCGGGACCCGGTCCGGCCGTCCGGTGAAGGCGGTGCAGGTCGGCGGACCGCTGGGCGCCTATGTGCCCGTGTCGCTGTTCGATCTTCCCTTTGACTACGAAGCCTTCGCCGCCAAGGACAGCCTCATCGGCCATGGCGGCCTGGTCGTTTTCGACGACACGATCGACATGCTCTGGATGGCGCGCTTCGGCATGGAGTTCTGCGCCATCGAAAGCTGCGGAAAATGCACGCCGTGCCGCATCGGCTCGACTCGCGGCGTGGAGACGATCGACAAGATCCGCGATGGCCGGGACGTCGAGAAGAATATCGAGCTTCTGAAAGACCTCTGTCACACGATGAAATTTGGCTCATTGTGTGCGTTGGGGGGCTTCGCGCCCTATCCGGTCGAGAGCGCGCTCCGACATTTTCCAGAAGACTTCCGCAAGCCGGCCCTTGAAGCCGCTGAGTGAGGTAGCCGCCATGACGCTTATCAAAGAGACAGATTACGGGACTCCAGAGTCCAGGTCCGAGAAGCTGGTCACCCTGACCATCGATGGTCGAAGCGTCACGGTTCCGGAGGGCACCTCCATCATGCGCGCGGCGATGGAGGCCGGGACGGAAATCCCGAAGCTCTGCGCCACCGACAGCATCAAGGCCTTCGGCTCCTGCCGCCTCTGCGTGATCGAGGTCGAGGGCCGCAACGGCACGCCGGCCTCCTGCACCACGCCGGTCGCGCCGGGCATCTCGGTGAAGACCCAGACGCCGCGCCTCGCCGCCATCCGCCGCGGCGTCATGGAGCTCTATATTTCCGACCATCCGCTCGACTGCCTGACCTGCGCGGCGAATGGCGATTGCGAGCTGCAGGACATGGCCGGCGCCGTGGGCCTGCGCGACGTCCGTTACGGCTATGACGGCTCCAACCACGTTTTCGCCCGCAACAATGGCGAGGCGAATTTCAACTGGAAGCCCAAGGACGAGTCGAACCCCTATTTCACTTACGACCCGTCCAAATGCATCGTCTGCAATCGCTGCGTGCGCGCCTGCGAGGAAGTGCAGGGCACCTTCGCGCTGACGATTTCCGGCCGCGGCTTCGATTCCCGCGTTTCGCCCGGCATGGACGAAGCCTTCATGGAGTCGGAATGCGTCTCCTGCGGCGCCTGCGTGCAGGCCTGCCCGACCGCGACGCTGACCGAGAAGTCGGTCATCGCCATCGGCCAGCCGGAGCATAGCGAGATCACGACCTGCGCCTATTGCGGCGTCGGCTGCACCTTCAAGGCCGAGATGCGCGGCGAGGAAGTCGTCCGCATGGTTCCCTGGAAGGACGGCAAGGCCAATCACGGCCATAGCTGCATCAAGGGCCGTTTCGCCTATGGCTACGCCATGCATGGCGACCGTATCACCAAGCCGATGATTCGCGAGACGATCGCCGAGCCGTGGCGCGAAGTCTCGTGGGACGAGGCGATCGCCTTCGCCGCCGACCGTCTGAAGGCGACGCAGGAGAAATACGGCAAGAACTCGGTGGGCGTGATCACCTCGTCGCGCTGCACGAATGAGGAAAGCTATCTCGTCCAGAAGCTCGCGCGCCAGGGCTTCCGCAACAACAACACCGACACTTGCGCCCGCGTCTGCCATTCGCCGACCGGCTACGGCCTCGCCCAGGCCTTCGGCACCTCGGCCGGCACGCAGGATTTCGACTCGGTCGACGACGCCGACGTCATTCTGGTCATCGGGGCCAATCCGACGGACGCGCATCCGGTCTTCGGCTCGCGCATGAAGGCGCGGCTGCGCGACGGCGCGAAGCTGATCGTCGTCGATCCGCGCCGCATCGACCTCGTGCGCTCGCCCCATATCCGGGCGGACTATCATCTGCCGCTCAAACCCGGCACCAATGTCGCGATGGTGACGGCGCTCGCGCATGTCATCGTGACGGAGGGGCTCGCCAATCTCGACTTCGTCAAGGCGCGCTGCGACTGGGACGAATATCAAGACTGGGCGGCCTTCGTGTCGCAGCCGCAATACAGCCCCGAGGCGCTCGAAGCGACGCTGGGCGTTCCGGCGGCCGACATCCGCGCGGCGGCCCGCCTCTACGCCACGGGCGGCAATGGGGCTATTTATTACGGCCTCGGCGTCACCGAGCACGCACAGGGCTCGACGACCGTCATGGGCATCGCCAATCTCGCCATGGCGACCGGCAATCTCGGCCGGCGCGGCGTCGGCGTGAACCCGCTGCGCGGCCAGAACAATGTGCAGGGCTCCTGCGACATGGGCTCGTTCCCGCACGAGCTGCCGGGCTATCGCCACATCTCCAATGACGAAGCCCGCAAGGCTTTCGAGAAGGATTGGGGCGTCGAGCTCGATCCGGAGCCGGGCCTGCGCATTCCCAACATGTTCGACGCGGCGATCGAGGGACGCTTCAAGGGCCTCTATGTGCAGGGCGAGGACATTCTGCAGTCCGATCCCGACACGAGCCACGTCTCCCGCGCGCTGGCCAATATGGACATCGTCATCGTCCAGGACCTCTTCCTGGTCGAGACGGCGAACTACGCCCATGTCTTCCTGCCGGGCGCGACCTTCCTCGAGAAGGACGGCACCTTCACCAACGCCGAGCGCCGCATTCAGCGCGTCACCAAGGTGATGAGCCCGAAGAACGGCTATGCGGACTGGGAGGTCACGCAGCTCCTCGCCAACAAGCTGGGCCTGGATTGGAACTATACCCACGCCGGCCAGATCATGGATGAGATCGCGCGTCTGACCCCGTCCTTCGCGGGCGTGTCTTTCGACCGTCTCGCCGAGGTCGGCTCCGTTCAGTGGCCATGCAATGACGACGCGCCGGACGGCATGCCGATCATGCATATTGACGGCTTCGCGCGCGGCAAGGGCAAGTTCGTCATCACCGAATATGTGCCGACCGACGAGAAGGTCGGCCCGCGCTTCCCGCTGCTGCTGACGACCGGGCGCATCCTGTCGCAGTACAATGTCGGCGCCCAGACCCGCCGCACCGAGAACAGCCAGTGGCATCCGGAGGATATTCTGGAAATCCACCCGCATGACGCGGAAGATCGCGGCGTTCGCGACGGCGATTGGGTGAAGGTGGCGAGCCGCGCCGGCGAAACGACCCTGCGCGCGCTGATCACCGATCGCGTCGCGCCCGGCGTCGTCTACACGACCTTCCATCACCCGACGACGCAGGCCAATGTCGTCACGACCGACAATTCGGATTGGGCCACCAACTGCCCCGAATACAAGGTCACGGCGGTGCAGGTCTCGACCAGCAACGGTCCGACCGAGTGGCAGCAGCAATATCGCGAGCTGACGGAACAGAGCCGCCGCATCGCGAGCACGATCGACGCGGCGGAATGACAGAACTCCCGTCGCCGACTTTGAGAGTGGATTGCCAGGCGCGCCGTCACGATGTGACGGCGCGTTCTTCTCGCGTGATCCCCGAGGAGACGGCGATCGCCTTCACCTATGGCGGCTCCACCCATGCGGTGATGATGGCCACGCCCGCCGACCTCGAGGATTTCGCCGTCGGCTTCGCCATCACCGAGGGTTTGGCGGATATTCCCCAGGACGTCGGCGAGGTCGAGATCGTCGCGACCGACGCCGGCGTCGAATTGCGGACATGGCTCGGCGGCGGCCGTCAGGAAGCCTATGCGGCGCGCAGGCGCTCAATGGCGGGACCGACCGGCTGCGGCCTCTGCGGCATAGAGAGCCTGGAGGCGGCGACGCGCGAACTGCCGGCGCTCGACAATGCGCTGACCGTGCGCGCGGAAGGCCTCATCGAGGCGATGGACCGCATGCCCGGCCTGCAAAGAATCAATCAGGAAACGCGCGCCGTACACGCCGCCGCCTTCTGGAATCCATCCTCCGGCGCGCTTGTCGTGCGCGAGGATGTCGGCCGTCATAATGCGCTCGACAAGCTTGCCGGCGCGCTGGCGCGGCAGGGCCTTGCGGCGTCGCAGGGAGTCGTGCTGATGACGAGCCGGGTTTCCGTCGAGCTCGTCCAAAAGGCGGCGCGCATCGGCGCCCCCATTATCGCGGCCGTGTCGGCGCCGACGGCTTTGGCGGTTCGCAGCGCCGAAAAATGCGGTATGACGCTCGTGGCCGTGATGCGGGGCCGCGACTTCGAAATCTTCACCCATCCAGGACGCATCCTCGAACAGGTCTCCCAAAATGTCGCATGATTCAGTCGAAAAGCTCGTGAAAATGGCCAACCAGATCGGCTCATTTTTCGCCCCGCAAAAGAGCGGCGCGGCCGGCATGGCTGAGCATCTCCGCAAGTTCTGGGAGCCTCATATGCGCGCGACGATCGCCGAGCACGTGAAACATGGCGGCGCGGGCCTCGCCCCCGTCGCGATCGAGGCGGTGAAGCTCCTCGACGCGGAAAAGGCGAAGGGCGCGGCCTAGATCGCGCCGCGATCGGACGAAATCGGCGGCCACAATAAAATCAGCGATCCAGGTTTAGAGCATGCTGCTCGCGAAGAGCCGGTTCCGCATTTTCATGGCGCGCTCCGTAGGAAGAAAGAGAAGCGCGCCGAGAGCGGCGCCGTTCTTTTCGCATGCGCCCAAATGTGGCGGGCGCGCTTTGTCCCGTCGCTTGGATCGCGGCGCCAAGCGAGCCGCTTGACCGCAGGAATATCGACCGACTCCAGAGCGCGTCTCGCAAAGGCCGAGTCCTTTTCGTCGCGTTCCGCATTCGCAGACCCAATCGAGAAACGAGCCGAGCATGACCGACGCGATCTGTCCCTGCCGCGTAACCGACGCCGACAAGCGCGACTATGCCGATTGCTGCAAGCTCTATCTTGAGGAGGGCAAGGCCCCGCCGACTGCGGAGGCGCTCATGCGCTCGCGCTACACGGCCTTCGTCCATGGCGACATCGATTATCTGCACGAAACGCTCGCGCCCGACACGCGTCACGATTTCGATCGCAAGGCCATTACGCATTGGGCGCGTCAATCGCAATGGCTCGGCCTCGACGTGCTCTCGACCGAAGCGGGGAAGGAGGGCGACGATAGCGGCTATGTCGAATTCGTCGCGAGTTTCGTCAATGAAGGCCAGCGCTATGATCATCGCGAGCGCTCGCTGTTCAGGAAGATCGACGGCCGCTGGCGTTTCCAGGAAGAGGCCAATCGCAGGAACGAGCCGATCGTGAAAGGCAGGCAGCCCGGCCGCAACGATCCCTGTCCCTGCGGCTCCGGCAAGAAATACAAGAAGTGCTGCGGCGCCGCCGCGTGAGGCGGACGCCGATTTAACGCTTCCTTAAGCGCGTTCCGCCAAAGTCCTGCGCAATGTCCGCGCCTTCCTGTAAGGTTGCGGCGTCGATCAGAGCGACACGCATCGATCGTGATCGACGAGAGCTTCGGACGGGCAAGGCCCGCGGCATGACGCCACTTCCGTCGAACCGGCGCAACACCGGTATGTCCCTTACAGTTCCAAGTTCCACAAGGGATCGACGAAACATGTCCAGCATTCTTGTAAACCCCTCCGCCATCACCGCGCTTCAGTCGCTGCGCATGACGCAGGCGTCGCTCAATACGACTCAGAAGGAAATCTCCACCGGACTCAAGATTTCGAGCGCCGCGGACAACGCCTCCACCTGGGCCATCGCCGAGGTGATGAAGTCCGACAAGGGCGTGCTTTCGACGATCAGCGACTCGCTCGCCGGCGCAAATTCCGTGCTCAACGTCGCCAACGCCGCGGTGAAGAGCGCACTGACCGTGATGAACGACATCAAGGCGGCTGTCGCGCAGGCCCAGCAGCCCGGCGCCGACCAAGCGAAAATTTTGACGAATCTGAAAGCCCTCGGCGAGCAGTTGAAGAGCGTCGTCTCTTCCGCCACCTTCACCGGCATCAACGTCACCGACGGGTCTCGCACCGGCTCGCTGAAATTCATCGCCTCCTACAATGACGGCGGCGGCACGGCCGCCTCCACCGTGGGCACGATCGATCTCACGATCGTCGATCTCGTCAATGCGGGCGGCACGGGCAAGCTGGAAGCCGCGCAGGCGACCGGCGCCGCGGCTGCGACGAATTTCACCGCGCTCGCCGCCGCGGACCTCGGCGCGGCCGTCATCGCCGATACGCTGTCGAACGCCGACAAGGCGATCGCCGATCTTACGGATTACGCCTCGGTGATCGGCGCCACGCAGACCCGCGTGTCGCAGCAGAACGACTTCATCAAGACGATGAGGGACGCGCTCACCACCGGCGTTTCCTCGCTCGTCGACGCCGATATGAACGAAGCCTCCACGCGACTGCAGGCGCTGCAGACGCAGCAGCAGCTCGGCGTTCAGTCTCTGTCGATCGCGAACCAGAACGCCCAGATGATTCTGAAGCTTTTCCAGTAAGGCTTCCCTTGCGGCGTCGGGCCGCGCCATCGCAGGCGCGGCCCTCCCTTTGATGGCGGTCCTGCCGTTAACCATTTGTTAAGAAATGGCTTGGGCATCGAGACGCAACGCTCGCGCAAGCCAATGCGACGAGTGTCGTGCGAAAGCCAGCAGGGAGCTTTCGCGACTTCGTCATGAATCGACTCAACGCTCTTTTCGAAAATCTCATGGCGCTCGGCGCGAGAAAGCTCGCCGCGCTCGGCTTGACATTCGCGCTCGTCGTCGCGGTCGTCTCCGTCGCCGCTTACTATTTGTCGCGGCCGAATTTCGAGACGCTCTACGCCGGACTCGACCGCGAGGATGTGAGCCGCATCGGCGCCGCGTTGAAGTCCTCGGGCGTTCCTTTCGACGTCAATCCGGAGGGAAGCGTCGTTTCGGTTCCCTATGGCCAAACCGCGCAGGCGCGCATGCTTCTCGCGGAGCGCGGACTCCCGCAAAGCGCCAATGCCGGCTATGAGCTCTTCGACAAGGTCGGCGCCCTGGGCCTCACCTCCTTCATGCAGGAAGTCACGCGGGTGCGCGCCCTGGAGGGCGAGCTCGCGCGCACGATTCAGCTCATTCGGGGCGTGAAGGCGGCGCGCGTCCATATCGTCATGCCCGACGAAGGTTCGTTCCGCCGCGCCAAGCAATCGCCTTCTGCATCGGTCGTCATCCGCACGGAAGGCCCGGACGATTCGAGCGCGGCCCAGGCCATTCGCCATCTCGTCGCCTCGTCGCTGCCGGGCATGACGGTCGACCAGGTCACCGTGCTCAACACCGACGGCATGATTCTCTCGTCGTCGGACGGCGAAGCGACAGACGCGATTCCAGTAAAGACGCTGACGCTTGAAAAGAATATCGCCAAGGACATTCAGGACAATATCCGCCGCACGCTCACGCCTTATCTGCGTTTGCCCAATTTCCAGGTGAGCGTGCGCGCGCGCATCAATACGGATCGGAAGCAGATCAGTGAAACGATCTTCGACCCCGACTCGCGGGTCGAGCGCTCGATCAGGACGGTGAAGGAAAGCGCACAATCGCAAAATTCCAGCAACGCGCAGACGACGAGCGTCGAGCGCAATATTCCGCAAAACAATGCAGGCGACGCTGACGGCAAGCGATCGACCGACGAGAGCAAGAAAAGCGAGGAGCTCACCAATTTCGAATTGTCCTCGAAGACCGTCACGACCGTGAGCGGCGGTTACAACGTCGAACATCTTTCCGTCGCCGTGCTCGTCAACAAATCCGCATTTTCCGAACCCGGAAAGGAGGCTCCGAAGCCGGAGCTCGTCGATGCGCGTCTGAAGGAGATCGAGCAGCTCGTATTTTCGGCGGCCGGACTCAAAAAGGAGCGCGGCGACATGCTCAAGGTGACGGCCGTCGATTTCATGTTCAACGAGCATGAGATCGGCCCCGTCGAAAATCCCGGTTTCATCGCGACGCTCGGCAGCCATCTCGGCGCGTTTATCAACGCATTGACGGCGATCGCCATCGCCGCGCTCGTCGTCGTTTTCGGGCTTGCGCCGGCGCGGCGCGCCCTTCTCGCCAAAGAGTCATCTGAACGATTGGAGCCGCCGCCGCTCATCGCGCAGGCGCCGCCCCTGGCGCTCGACGCCGCGGCGAAGGACATGACTCCGCTTCTCGCCAATCCTGGCCAGAGCCTCATCGAGGAGGCCCTCAGCGCCACGAAAGAAAGCGCGCGGCGGCGCCTCGAACAGCTCATTGAAAAGGACGACGCGCAAGCCGCTGCGGTGATGAAGCAATGGATGCGATCCTGAGACACGCCATGACGATTCACAATATCTCGGCCTATCTGCAATGTTTCGACACGATCGCGCCGCCGGACGCCGTCCTGCCGCCCGACGACGCGAAAGAAATGGAAAGCGGCGCCGGCGAGACGCGGGCGGCGCCCGAGATCGACGCCGACTCCCTTCGTCGCGAGTTCGAGGAGGCTTTCGACATGCGCATGGCGGCGGAGCGAAAAGCGCATGAGCAGGCAATGCTTCTCGCGCGCGAGCAATGGAACGGAGAAGAAGCCCGCGAAGTCAGCCTTTTTCTGAAGCAGACGCTGGAGGCGGCGCTTGCCGAGCTTCGCGCCGATATTGCGCGCGTCCTCACGCCCGTCATATCGCGGCTGGTGGCCGAGAAAGCGATCGACGAGCTCGTGCATGCCGTCCGCCGGGTCCTCGCGGATGAAAGAGCGCCGGTCCTCAAGCTCGCGGGCCCCGGCGAACTCATCGAAAAGGTGGCTCTCGCCCTCCACGCCGAGGCGATCGCAATCGAAAAGACCCAATCCGACGCCGTCGATGTCAGCGTCGATCTATCGGCGACAAGGATCCAGACGCGACTGCGCGCTTGGCGGCGACAACTGACAAATTCGGGAATCGACGAGGCATGATCGAGGAGACGCCGACGATCATCCGGCGCAAGCGCGGAGAGGACGAGGAAGAGCATCACGGCGGCGTCTGGAAGCTCGCCTTCGCGGATTTCATGACCGCAATGATGGCCTTCTTCCTGGTCATGTGGCTCATTAACTCGTCATCAAAGGAAACGAAGGCGGCGATCGTCCAGTATTTCAATCCAATTCAGCTTGTCGACGCCACCTCCGCCCATAAGGGGCTTCGCGATCCCACGCAAAAGGGCGAAGGGAAAAGTCCGCAGCCGAGCGAGAATGCGGACTCCCTGCGAGAGGAGCGGCCGAGCGAAAAAGAGGGGGCGCTGCACAGCGAGCCCATGAAGGCTCTTGATGAAATTGCGGCGCATGAGCGCGCGCCGGCGCCGCCGCAAGACGCGCCGCGCGATCCTTTCGATCGTATGCCGAAAAGCCTCGCGCCTCCGGGCGCGGCCGCAGGCGACGCAAAGGCCGCGAATGCGCTTCAAACGGAAATCGAGCGCATCGCCGCGCGGGAGATCCGGGCCCCCAAAGTCGAGGTGAAGCAAGGCGAGGACGGCCTCTTGATCAGTCTGACGGATGACGCGAATTTCTCGATGTTCGCCGTCGGCTCCATCGAGCCGCGTCCGCAGCTCGTGCGCATCATCGGCCAGATCGGAAAGATACTGGCGGCGCGGCGCGGCGAGGTCGAATTGCGGGGGCACACGGATGGGCGCTCATATTCCGGCAGAAGCTACGATAATTGGCGTCTTTCGAGCGACCGCGCGATCGTCGTGAACTATATGCTGATGCGCGGCGGCCTGCCCGCGCAACGCATCGGCCGAATCGTCGGCTACGCCGAGCGCCGTCTCAAGACGCCCAAAGATCCTCTCGCGCCGGTCAATAGACGCATCGAGATTCTGTTGCGAGGGGCCGAGCCGTGAGACGCGCCGGCTGGATCATGCTGCTTCTTTCCATCGTCGCCATGGAAGCGCATGCGCAGCCATTCGCCGATATGGTGCGCGACCTCAATTCGATGCAGAGCCGCATGGCGTTTGGCGATGCGGCGGCGCGCGAGCAGGCGGCGCGACAATTCGATCTGATCGAGCGGTCGATCTCCAAGGCGGACGCGCCGCTCTTGTCCGACGAGCGCAATGCGCGCGCGGCGATCATCTATCTCCTATGCGGCGGCGCGCCGGGAAAAGTTCGCGACCTCGTCCGATCGAGCCGCGTCAATGAGACTCTTTCCGCGCTCCTCGAAGCAAGTCTTCAATATGCCGACGGCGACGCCGCCGCGACGAATGCGCTCATGCATTTCGACGCGCGGCAATACCCGCCGGCGCTCGGGGGCCATCTCGCGCTCGTTCAGGCGGGACTTCTCATCGGGACGGACAATGCGCGGGCGATCGCCCTTCTCGATCTCGCTCGTCTTCTCATGCCGGGATCGCTCGTCGAGGAGGCCGCGTTAAGACGCGAAATATCGATTCTCGATCCGGTGCGCGACGCGGAGAAACTCGGCCTCCTCGCGGTGCGCTACGCGTCAAAATATGCATCTTCGCCTTTTGCGCGCCACTTCTGGGCGCTGCTTCCCGCCATCGCGCGCGGCGTTCCGACATCTTCCCTGCTCGCTTCGCGCTTCGCTGTCGTATTGGACAAGGCGCCGACCGGCGAACGTGCGGATCTTTATCTCGCATTGTCGCGCCGCGCCTTGCTGGCGGGGGAGTTCGAAGAAGCCGAAAAGGCGATCGAAATGGCGACAAAGGACATTCCCGGCGCTTCCGTCGAGCGGCGCATCAAGACATATCGCACGGTCCTGTCCGCGCTCGAAGACAGAAGGAGCTTCTCCGCGCTTCGCGCTTTGGAGACCGCCGGGCTTCCCCCGGAAGACATCGAGCTTGTCGAGCTTGCGGCGAGCGTCGGCGCGAAGCTGGAGGCGCCATCCGACAATAGGAATCAAACTGGCGACGACGCGGTCGAAGAGGAAAAATCTGAAATGGCGGAGAATGCGCGCAGGGCGCTCGCGCAAGCGGACGAACTCTTGAAACGGGCGGGTCGCCAATGAATCCCTTAGAGGAAGCGGTCGGATATTCGTCTCGCCTGCGCGCAAATCCGCTACAGGGCCCGGCCGAGCAGACTGCTGCGGAAGGACAGAATTTTGCGCGAATGATTCGCAGCGTCGCCGACGGCGAAAGGGGCGCGCGGATCGAAGACCATCGACACGATGTTGCTTCCGCGCCAGGAAATGAGACCGCGTTTCAAGGGCCGCTCCTTGTCTATGGGACGATCGCCGCGGCCCCTCCCGCGCTGCAAGAGGAGGCGCCGGTCGCGGCGGCGATACGCGCGGGCGACGCGATCGGAGCGCAGGCCGCGCAAATGGACACACGCCGCGCCGTCGCTCCGTCTTTTCCTTCGCGAGACGACGCCCCGTTGGGCGCTGCTCGCCAAGCTGTCGAGCGCCTGGATAGCGCCGCGCAAATTTCGCCTCTCGCCGCTGAGACAGGCGCCGAATTCGCTGAAGGGGTGAAGCCCGCAGGCGAAAGCAATGTCGATTTGCCGGCGATTTCTTCCAATCCGGGCATGAAGATCAGTATCGATGAGATTGCCGTCCATTTCCCGGCTGCGATCAGTCGATCGCTTTCGGAAATCGAAACTCCGGCCGAGAGTCCCTATATGGCGCGCCGCTTCAGCCTCGACCCATCGCGCCCGCGAGAGACGCTGAAGATTTTGAAGTTCTCGCTTGAGCCGGCGTCGCTCGGCGCGATTGCTGTGCGCATGAAAGTCACGCAGTCCCGAGTCGAAATTCGGATGGAGGCGCAGTCGGACGTCGCGCCGGCGCTGATGCAAGCGCGGGAGGCGCTGTCGGCCGCGATCGGCGATAAGGGGATGAGTCTGGACGCCTATGAGGTTCGCGCGCCGATCCAAGCGGCGGACGCCTTGTCCGCATCGGAGACGCCGATTGAGAAAGACGGAAATCGTCAGGGAGAGTTTTCGCATGACGAGCGACCGAGCCGCCAGGACAGGCAAGACGGCGAGAGGCGAGCGATGCGGCCGCGCGACGATCCTCCTTCTTCTCACGCTCCCCTCGGCTACATATTGTAGCGCCGCGCGGGCGGAGGCGAATCTTTGCGAGGCGGAGATGATTCGCGCCGCGCGCGAGAACGCCATGCCTGTCGCCGTGCTCTATTCGGTGGCGCTCACCGAGACCGGGCAACGGGGTTCGCTGCGCGCTTTTGCGATGAACGTGCATGGTCGTCCCGCCGCCAACGCGACTCTCGAAGAGGCGCTCGCGACTTTCGCGGCGGCGGGCCGGCGCGGCGAAACGCTCGTCGACATTGGCTGCATGCAGATCAACTATCGATATCATGGCCGCAAATTCGCTTCCGTCGAGGACATGTTCGACCCGGCGCGAAATGTCGATTATGCGGCGCGGTTCCTGAAGGATCTGAAGCGACGCGAAGGAAGTTGGACCGCCGCCGTCGCTCGCTACCATGCGGGTCCCGGCAATGCGCCGGCCCAGCGCCGCTATGTCTGCGCGGTCATAAGGAACATGGTTACGAGCGGCTTCGGCGCATGGACGCCGGAGGCCTTGTCCTTTTGCCGCTGATCGCGCTCCACATCAGGCTCGGGTAAGTCCCATTGCTTATGCAGAGCTTGTCTTGAAGACAGAAAGAGCGTGATAAAATGAGCTTCGTCATCGGTCTTGTCGTGACCATGGGCTGCATGCTCGGCGGCTTTGCGGCGCTCGGCGGACATCTGATTGTTTTATGGCAGCCTTGGGAATTCGTGATCATCATGGGTTCGGCGCTCGGCACATTCATCGTGGCCAATCCGACCAAGGTCATCAAGGATACGGGCAAGGCCATTTTGCAAGCGGTGCTCGAGAAGACGCCAAAGCGCAGGGATTATCTCGATATACTTGGCCTCCTGCATGTTCTCATGCGCGAATTGCGGAGCAAGTCGCGCACCGAGGTCGAGGCGCATATCGACCAGCCCGGCGAATCCGCGCTCTTCGCAGCGTTCCCCAATGTCCTCAAGAACGCCGAGATCACGACCTTCATATGCGATTATTGTCGCCTGTACATCATCGGAAACGTCAAGACCTTCGAAATCGAAAGCCTGATGGATGAGGAGATCGCGGCGATCAAGCATGACAAGCTGAAGCCCTATCAGGCGCTGACGGCGGTGGGCGACGGATTGCCGGCGCTGGGCATCGTCGCGGCGGTTCTTGGCGTGATCAAGGCCATGGGGGCGCTCGATCAATCGCCGGAGCTGCTCGGCGGGCTCATCGGCGCCGCGATGGTCGGAACCTTTGCGGGGATATTCGTCTCCTACGGCATCATGACGCCGCTCGCCTACAAGGTGAAGGTCGCGCGCAGCAAGGAATGCCACGTCTTTCTCATCATCAAGCAGACCTTGCTCGCCTTTATGAACGGAGCCTTGCCGCAGGTCGCCGTCGAACATGGCCGCAAGTCCATTCCCGCGCATGACCGGCCGACGATCGACGAAGTCGAAAACGAAACGCTGAATGGCGGCGCCGCCGTGGCGGAGGCCGCATGACCAATCGAGCGCATATGGCGGACGGGGGCTTCGACGAGCCGCTCGTCCTCATCGGCGAGGGAACGCTGGACCGCATGCCGGGTCTCGCGCTCCTCTTCGAAGAGACCGCCGCCCGCTATTCCCGTTTCCTTGGAAAATATGCGGAGGGCGCGGTTCTGTCGGTGGAGGGTCTCGAAGCGCTACGGGTCGGCGAGCTCGCGGAAAATTACGGAAGCCTCGGCCGGACGCTGGTCTATCGCGCCGCAAGCCTGGAGGCCCGCGCCGCATGCGCGGTCGATGAAGCGTTTCGGCATCTCGCTTTCGAATTGCTGCTCGGTTCGAGCGTCGTGGCGCCTGCGGCGGAACGCCCGATCACCCGCATCGAGGATTCGATCCTCGGCTTCGCCGCGCTCAATCTCCTCGAGGGGTTTGCGGAGGCCTTCTCGGCCTTCGCGCGCATCTCGTTCGAGCGCGACTGGGGCGCGGAGGAGGCCGGCTTCTTTTCGCTGGGGCCGAAAGCCGCTGTGGCTGTGCTCGCCCGGATGACTCTGCAATATCGCGAGCATTCCGGCCGGGCGCTCCTCGCCCTGCCTCGCGCCGCCCTCGATCCCTTCCGCAACATGCTGGCGCGCGCCCCGGGCGCCGAGGGGCAGGCCGCCGACCAGACATGGTCCGCCAATCTCTATGAGAACATCGTGCGGACGGAGGTCACGGCCGAAGTGAAGATCGAGGCACGGGGCTTCACGCTCGGCGACATTGCGCGGCTCGAGATCGGCGACGTTCTGCGTCTGCCGATCGCGCCGACGAGTCCGATACGCGTCGTGTCGGAAGGCCGGACGCTCTTCTGGTGCACGCTGGGACAAAAGGACGGAAGATACACGGTGCGGCTGGAGGAATTCTCGGATGAGCGGGAATCCTACATCGAGAACATTCTGGGCGTCTGACGGGGCGGAGGGAAAAGCCGACGATGAGCAATGTCGAACCTGATCAGGAGGGAGCCCATAAGCGGCGCGCGCCGGAAAGCGGGACGAGAGCGGGCGACGAGGCCCGCATCCAGGCGCGTCGCGTCGATTCGATTCTTCGCATCCCGGTGGTTCTTCAGGTCGTGGTCGGATCGGCGACATTGCCGGTCTCGAGCTTGTTGAAACTCGGTCGCGGCGCCGTCGTGCCGCTCGATCATCGGGTCGGCGATCCGGTGGACGTCGTCGTCAATGGACGGACGATCGCGCGGGGCGAAGTTGTGGTGGTGGAGGAGGACGGCGCGCGTTTCGGCGTTTCGCTGACGGAGATCTGCGAGCCGCAGCGCGAGCAGGTGGGCTAGCCGAAACCGGGCCATGACGGACCTTCCCGTGCAGGAAAAAAGCAGCCCGCTCGACGGCGCGGAAAAGGTCGCTGCGGTGCTGCTGGCGCTCGATCGAGAGGCGTCGAGCCGCGTCCTGAAACATTTCGACCAGAACGAGCTGCGCCGCGTGGCGCGCGTCGCCGCAAGTCTCGGCAGCGTGCCGCAAAGCGCGCTGGACGAGATCTGCGCCGGCCTGGTCGAGGAAATTCATGGCGGCGAGCCGGATCTTGTCGGCGGCCCCGCAATGGCGGAGGAATTGCTCGCAAGCGTCTTGCCCGACGAGCAGGTCGCCGACATCATGTCCGACGTTCGGGGAAGCTCGAACCAGTTTCTGTGGCGGCGCGTCGCCGCGCTGCCGGACAAGATGCTCGCCGACTATCTTTCCGCCGAGCGTCCGCAGACGATCGCCATCGTGCTGGCGCGAGTCGATCCGGCCGTCGCCGCGCGCGTTTTGGCGCAATTGCCGGCGCCGGTGCGCGCGCAGGCCATGCGCCGCATGTTGATCTCCAAGCCGGCCGCGGAGCCCGTCCTGCATCTCATCGAAGAGGCCTTGCAGGCGGATCTCTTCGCGACGACCAATGCGCCGTCGACCTCGGAGGTGAGCGCAAAGGTCGCGGGCATCGTCAACCAGTTGGAGCGGGACCAGATCAACGAAGTCCTCGCAGGTCTCGCGGAGGCGGAGCCGATTCTCGCGGAGCAGCTAAAGGCGCTGCTCTTCTCTTTCGAAGATATTGTCGGACTTGGTCAGCGCGCGCGGCTGGTCGTCTTCGATCAAGCGCCGACGGACCGCGTCATCCTGGCGTTGCGCGAGTCGGATGCGGCGATGCGCGAGGCCGTGCTTCCATGTCTCTCCGCGCGAACGCGGCGCATGGTCGAAGCCGAGCTCGCCGCCCCCGCGGAGCCGCCGCGACGTGAAATACTCGCGGCCCAGCGCGAGATCGCGAATCTCGTCGTGCGGCTCGCGGGTCAGGGCCTTATCGATCTGACCGCGGCCGACGGGTCGGCGTGAGGCGGCCGCCATGTCCGGGAGCGAGGACGCCGACTCCAAAACGGAAGAGGCGACGGAAAAGAAGATAAGGGATACGGTCGAGCAGGGACGCACGGCCGTTTCACGCGATGTCGCCACTGCGCTGGGCGTCTTCGCGCTGCTGGCCTGCCTTGCCTTTCTCGTCGAGTCGTCCGGTCCCCGGCTTATGGAGGGGCTCGCGCTGCTTCTCGCCAATTCGGGCGCGCTGCGTCTTCGCGCGGACGCCGACGCATATCGCTATCTGCAGGTCGTCGGATTCGAAGGCGCGGCTTTTCTCGCGCCGACGCTGCTCGTCATCACGCTTTCGGGGATCGCCGCCGCCTTCATCCAGGGCGCGCCCCGCATCGTCTTCGACCGCATTGCGCCGGAGCCTTCGCGCATCTCTCCGAAAGCCGGCTGGAAGCGGCTCTTCGGAGCTGCGGGAGCCGTCGAACTTGTGAAGGCCACGGTAAAGATCGCCGTCATCGGCGCCGCGGCGGCGATTGTCGTCCAAGGCGACCGATCCGCCTATGTGGACGCCTTGCGCATGGAGCCGCGCGGCCTGCCCGCCCTTGGCCTGCGGCTGCTTCTCCATCTCACGAGCGTCGTGGCGCTCTGTCTCGCCGTGATCGCCGCCGCCGATTTCGTCTGGACGAAATTCAAATGGCGGCGCGATCTGCGCATGAGTCGGCAAGAGCTGAAGGAGGAATTCAAGCAGGCGGAGGGCGATCCCTTCGTCAAGGCGCGCATGCGGTCGCTCGCCGCGGACCGCTCGCGCCGGCGCATGATCGCGGCCGTGCCGAAAGCGAGTTTCGTCATCGCCAATCCCACCCATTACGCCATTGCGCTGCGCTATGTGCGCGAGGAAGGCGGCGCGCCGCTCGTGCTCGCCAAGGGCAAGGATCTCGTGGCGCTGAAGATCAAGGAGATTGCGCAGGCCAACGACATTCCCGTGCTCGAGCGCAAGGAGCTGGCGCGGGCCATGTTCGACCTCGTTGAGGTAGACAAGATGATCCCGCAGGAATTCTACCGCCCGGTCGCGGAGCTGATCCATTTGCTCGACCGGCTGTCGGCGCGGCGTCATTGAATGATAAGATCGGCTTGTAGCGCGCCCGCGCTTTTGATCGCCTGAAGAATGGAAATGACGCCGGTCGGCTTCAGCCCGATCTGGTTTAAGCCCCTGACAAGCTGCTTCAATGTCGGGCCGGCCAGCGTCGCGACCTGTCCGGTCTGCTCGGCGGCGGAAATCGTCGTCTGCGTCGTCACCGTCGTGCGGCCGTTGGAGAAGGGCGCCGGCTGCGATACTTCCGGCGTCTCGGTGACGCGCACCGTCAGCCCGCCATGGGTGACCGCGACGGGCGAAATCTGCACGTCGGCGCCGATGACGACCGTGCCGGTGCGCTCGTCTATGACGACGCGCGCGGGCGTCTCCACAGGAACGCGCAATTCGCCGATCTCGGCGAGGAGGCGCGTCGCATGCGTTCCTTTTGGAAGCGCGAGAAGAACGCTGCGGTCGTCCCGCTCATGCGCGAGCGCCGTTCGGTAGCGCTGGCGAGAGAATTTGTTGACCGCATCGGCGATGCGGACCGACGTCGTATAATCGGGGTTGCGCAATTGCAGAACGAGCGGGCCGTCCTTCGGAACCGCCGGACGCGGCGGCTCGCGCTCGATCGTCGCGCCGTTCGGAATGCGGCCGACAGTCGCGACGCCATGGGTGAGCGTCTCGTTCTGTCCTTGCGCGGCGAAGCCGGAGACCGCGATCGGACCCTGCGCAACGGCGTAGACGGCGCCGTCGAGACCGGTGAGCGACGTCAAGACAAGCGTGCCGCCCATGAGCGAGGTGGCGTCGCCCATGGAAGAAACCGTGACGTCGATCGTCGAGCCCCAGCTCGCGAAGGGCGGCAGCGCAGCCGTCACCATCGCCGCCGCGACGTTGCGCGTGCGCATGCTGTTGTTGGGCCGGACATTGACGCCCATGCGGTCGAGCAGAGCGGAAGTCGATTGCTCGGTGAAGGGCGCGTTGCGCAGCGTGTCGCCCGTGCCCTGCAAGCCGATGACGAGCCCGTAGCCGACGAGCTGATAATCGCGCGGGCCGATGGGGGAGACGATGTCCTTGATGCGGACATCCGCCTCCGCGGGCGACATGAAGAGAAGGACGGCCAGAATTGCGCGGGGCTTCATCATCCCTCGCCGACTCGGACGGAGCCGTCGCTCTGGATGCGCCCGGAGATGAAGAGACCGCTGTCCTGGTTGCGCACGCGGATGAAGTCGCCGACGCCGCCGGGCTGCTGGGCGACGCCATAGGCGACGATCTGCAGCCCTTCCTCAAAGAAGACGATCCTGATCTGCGCGCCGACATGGACGATGCGCGGATTGTCGATAGCGATCGCCGGAATCGGCTGGCCGGGGAGCAGGGTCCGCCGCGCGACCTTGCCGACCAGCGTTTCACGCGCGCGCGCGTAAAGAGGCTCCGAACCGGGCGCGAGGGCATAGGCCCGTTCGTCGAGCATCGACTCCGCGATCATGTCCCCCGGATAGATGACGACGCGCGCGACCGGCAGCTTTTCCTGCGCCGCCGCTTGCGCGAGGCCCGCGACGGTCGCGAGCGCGACGAGGCGAAACCGGCTCATCTGACGCCTTTCGAGACCGTGCCGGCCATTTCGTCGGCGGCCTGAATGACCTTCGAATTGAGTTCGAAGGCGCGCTGCGCGGCGATGAGGCTCACGAGCTCCTTCACGGGATCGACATTGGAGCTTTCGAGATAGCCCTGATGCACGACGCCGAAGCCCGGATCGCCGGGAACGCCGACGATGGGCTGGCCGGAGGCGAAGGTCTGCCGGAAAAGATTGCCGCCAAGCGCCTCAAGGCCCGCATCATTGGGGAAGGTGGCGATGGTGAGCTGGCCGAGCTGTTGCGGCTGCGTCTGTCCGGCGATCATCGCCGAGACGATTCCGGTCTGGCTCACTGAGACGCTCAGCGTATTGTTGGGCACGGTAATCGTGGGGCTCAATTGATAGCCGTCGACGGTGACGAGCTGACCGTTGGCGTTCGCGCTGAAGGAGCCCGCGCGCGTATAGAGCGTTTCATTGTCCGCTCCGAGAATCTGAAACCAGCCACGACCGTTGAGGCTCAGATCATAGGCGTTGCCGGTATTGGCCATCGCGCCCTGCTGCTGCAGGCTGCGCACGGCGGCCGTGCGCACGCCGAGGCCGAATTGCGCGCCTTGCGGCACGGTCGCGTCGCGGCCGCGATTGGAGACGCCCTGAATCCGTTCCGTCTGATAGAGCAGGTCGGTGAATTCGGCGCGCGCGCGCTTGAAGCCGGTTGTGTTGATGTTGGCGATGTTGTGCGCGATGACTTCGATATTCTGCTGCTGCGCGCTCATGCCGGTCGCAGCGATGGCGAGTGCTCTCACGATGCGCGCTCCTCAAATCGCCATGCGGCTGATGTCCTGATAGGCGGCGACGGCCTTGTCGCGCAGCGCGATGGCCGTGTGCAGGTCTCGCTCCGCCTGCATCACCGCGCTCACGACGTTTTGCAGCGAAGCCTTGCCCTCCACGCCGGCGATGGAAGCGGCCTCGCCGTTCTTCACGGAGTCGATCGTCTGGTCCGCCAATTGTTGCAGGACGTCCCCGAAGGAGGCCGCGGCGGCTTGCGCGCCCGCGGCAAGGCGCGGCGCGCCGGCGAGGGTCGTGACGGCGGTCCCGGCGAGCGGGCCGATGGCGGCGGCGGCGATGGGCGCGAGCGGAAGCATCAGAGGCCTTTCAAGAGATCGACGGTCATTGCGAGAAGATCGCGCGACTGTTTCATGATTTGCAGATCGGCTTCATAGGCGCGATTGGCTTCGCGCATGTCGCCCATTTCCAGGAGAAGATTGACATTGGGGCGCTTGACGTCGCCATTGGCGTCGGCTGCGGGATTGCCGGGATCGCGATCAATCGAGAAAGGCGTCGGATCGACGCCGATGGCGTTGACGCGCACGAGCCGCAGGCCGCTCGCGCGATCGAGCTCATTGACGAAAGCGATGGTCTTGCGCGCGTAAGGATCGGCGCCGGCGGTTTTTCCCGTTGATTGCGCATTGGCCATGTTTTCGGAGACGACGCGCAAGCGCGCCGATTGCGCAGCGAGGCCCGCTCCCGCGACTTTCATCGAAGCGTCGAGCGGATCGATCATGCGCGCACCGCCGACATCCACATGCCGTGGAAGGCGCGCAGGAGGTTGGTGTCGAGCATGAAGGCGCCGCGCACCTCGCCCGCCTTGATCATTTCGAGCTCGGGCGACACGGTATTGCCGGAATGGGTCGCCTCCCAACCCTCCATGGGCCTGACGGCGGCGGCGAGCGCCTCCGTCTGCGAGGGACGCATATGCAGCGGATCGGCGCCGGCCATATCAAGCGCGCTGCGCTCCATCACGCGCGAGAAGGGCGTCAGGTCCTGCGCCTTGTAGCCCGGCGTATCGGCGTTGGCGATGTTCTGCGCGACGAGCGATTGGCGCGTCGACAGCCAGCTTTTCTGCTGGTCGATGAGACTGAAGAGATAGACCGGCTCCATTATCCGCCTCGCATGACCCGACAGGCGCCACGCTAGGGCGCGGCGCTTGCGTCGGGCTGGAAGCGGTCAGCGGGGCGGGGAGATTCCCTCGCGGGCGAGCAAAGCGCGCTTGCGCTCGACGCCGCCGCGATAGCCGGAGAGCGCGCCGTCGCTGCGCAGCACGCGATGGCAGGGAATGGCGATGGCGACCGGATTCGCGGCGCAGGCGCCCGCCACCGCGCGGGTCGCCGTCGGGGCGCCGATGGCTCTCGCGACGTCGGCGTAGCTCGCCGTCCGGCCGGGCGAGATGTCGCGCAGCGCCTTCCAGACGCGGCGCTGGAACGCCGTGCCGCGCGCGTCGATCGGGAAGGCGACGGGCGAAGAGGGCGCTTCGATCAGCGCCAGCGCCGCCGCGACGAGGTTGTCGCCTTCGTCACGCGTCTCGATCAACGGCATATTGCGGAAGCGCGCGCGCAGCTCGCCGCGCAATTGTTCCGCATCGTCGCCGAACCATAAGGAGCAAACGCCCTTGTCGCTGGTCGCGACCAGGGCAAGCCCGAGGCTGCATCTGTGGAGGCCATAGCGGATTGCTTCCGTCGCCTGCGGCGCGCGGCGTGCGGGTGAGCTGTCGGCGGCGTGCATCTGGGTCATCGGACTCTCCGCTTGTCTCCGGCGAGATGATAGCTCGTCTCGGCAAATTTAAGCGACCTCGAATTGTTCCAGCCGCCATATTTCGGCGGCGCCGGCTTGCGCCCATTCCTTCCAGGCGGGAAGGGCAAAGATCGCGCTGGCGTAGGATCGCGACTCCTCGGAGAGCGGCAAGCGATAATTGTCGAGCCGCCTCACGACGGGCGCGAACATGGCGTCGGCGGCGCAGAACGGGCCGAAAAGAAACGGCCCCTCGCGCCCGAAACGCGCCCGCGCATCCCGCCAGGCGTCGTCGATGCGCGCGGCGTCGCGGCGCGCCGCTTCGCTTACGGAGGCCGCGCCGGGTGGGCGGCCGAAATTCATCGGGCATTCCTGACGCAAGGCGGTAAAGCCCGCATGCATCTCGCAAGCGAGCGAACGCGCCAATGCGCGCGCCGCCATGTCGCGCGGCCATATTGCAAGATCGGGACGAAGCTCGGCGACGTACTCGATGATCGCCAGCGACTCCCAGACGCATCGGCCGTCGTGCAGAAGCGCCGGGACTTTCCCAGCGGGCGAGAAATGCAAAAGCTTCTCTTTCGACTCCGGCCGGTAGAGCGGAATCAGCACTTCGTCGAAGGGAATTTCGAACTGCTTCAGGACGAGCCAGGGCCGCATCGACCAGGACGAATAGCGCTTATTGCCGATGACGAGGGAGAGGCTCACGCGTTTTGCGCCTTCAATAGGCCCAGCTCGTCATCCGAGAAGAGACGCGAGCGGGTGAGGAACCGGCTTCCGGTGCCATTGTCGAGCGAGAACATGCCGCCCTGGCCCGGCACGACGTCGATGACGAGCTGCGTGTGCTTCCAGTAATCAAACTGCGCTTGCCCGATATAGAAGGGCGCGCCTCCGATCTCGCCGAGCTTCACGTCATG
This sequence comes from Methylocystis sp. S23, assembly GCF_054106005.1. Taxonomy (NCBI): domain Bacteria; kingdom Pseudomonadati; phylum Pseudomonadota; class Alphaproteobacteria; order Hyphomicrobiales; family Methylocystaceae; genus Methylocystis; species Methylocystis sp. S23. The sequence continues at coordinate 521,343 of NZ_CM134185.1, read as the reverse complement.
GTCGCCGACGAGGAAATCGCCCTGCGGATAGCACATGGGCGCAGAGCCATCGCAGCAGCCCCCGGATTGGTGGAAGAGGATGGGGCCATGCTCTCGGGTAAGACGCGCGATGAGGTCGAGCGCGGCGGGCGTGGCTGTGACTCTCTCGACTATGACCTAACCCTCCACATTGGCCGCTGCGATAATAGATTCGATGACATGTGTTTTGGCGGCCGCGTAGGCGTTCATGTCCGGCCAGCCCTCGCGCGCTAGCTCGCGCTTTGTCCTCTCGTACCGCTGGCGATCTTTCGCATTGGCGCGCAGCCGGTCGCGAAAGATCAGATTGCGCCTGATCTCGCCACATCCTTCGGAATAGACGTGGACATGAACGTCCTTCGCCGGCGTGCGGAACATCCGATGCTCATTCCAATCCGCTTCGCGTACGCGCAGTTCATAACCAGCGGCGCTGAGTTGCGGCAGATAGGACGTCTCATTGCCCGAGTCCACGACAACCACAAGGATGTCGATCACGGGTTTGGCGGCCAGCCCCGGGACCGACGTCGAGCCTATATGTTCGATCCGCAAGGCCGCGTCGCCGAGCGACGAAGCAATAAGAGCCTTGTGCCTCTCGAAAATGTCGGGCCACGCCGCGTCGTAATCAACGATCGCGATCCTGCGCTTTTCGGTTCCGCCAATCAGCAAGGTCCGCTCCCTATCCCTCGCACGCAAATGAGTCCTCTCCCCGCGCGCAGGGAGAGGGAGAAGGGCACGATAAAGCTTCAGAAGAACCCCAGCTTCTTCGGGCTGTAGCTCACCAGCATGTTCTTCGTCTGCTGATAGTGATTAAGCATCATTTTGTGATTCTCGCGACCGATGCCGGACTGCTTGTAACCGCCGAAAGCCGCATGCGCGGGATATGCGTGGTAGCAATTCGTCCAGACGCGGCCGGCCTGGATCGCGCGGCCGAAGCGGTAGCAGCGATTAATGTCGCGGCTCCACACGCCGGCGCCGAGACCATAAAGCGTGTCATTGGCGATATGCAGCGCTTCTTCGTCATCCTTGAAGGTTGTCACCGACACGACGGGGCCGAAGATTTCCTCCTGGAAGACGCGCATGCGGTTATGGCCCTCCAGGACCGTCGGCTGCACATAGAAGCCGCCGGCAAGGTCGCCTTCGAGCGTGTTGCGCTCGCCGCCGGCGAGCACCTTGGCGCCTTCCTGCTTGCCGATGTCGATATAGCTGAGAATTTTCTCAAGCTGCTCGGAGGAGGCCTGCGCGCCGATCATCGTCTCGGGGTCGAGCGGATTGCCCTGCTTGATGGCGCCGACGCGCGCGAGCGCGCGCTCCATGAAGCGGTCGTAAATTTTCTCGTGAATGAGCGCGCGGCTCGGGCAGGTGCAGACCTCGCCCTGGTTGAGCGCGAACATCACGAAGCCTTCGACCGCCTTGTCGAGGAAATCGTCGTCCTCGCGCGCCACGTCCTCGAAGAAGATGTTGGGCGATTTTCCGCCGAGCTCCAGCGTGACGGGAATGAGATTCTGACTGGCGTATTGCATGATCAGGCGGCCCGTCGTCGTCTCGCCGGTGAAGGCGATCTTGGCGATGCGGTTCGAGGAGGCGAGCGGCTTGCCGGCTTCGAGACCGAAGCCGTTGACGATGTTGAGCACGCCCTTCGGCAGAAGATCGCCGACGACTTCCGCCCAGACGAGAATGCTCGCGGGCGTTTGTTCCGCCGGTTTCAGCACGACGCAATTGCCGGCCGCGAGCGCGGGGGCGAGCTTCCAGGCCGCCATCAGCAGCGGGAAGTTCCACGGAATGATCTGTCCCACGACGCCGAGCGGTTCGTGGAAATGATAGGCGACCGTGTCGTGGTCGATCTCGGAAACGCCGCCTTCCTGCGCGCGCACCGCGCCGGCGAAATAGCGGAAATGATCGATGGCGAGCGGAATGTCGGCGGCGAGCGTCTCGCGGATCGGCTTGCCGTTGTCCCAGCTTTCCGCCGTCGCGAGAAGCGTGAGATTCTCCTCCATACGGTCGGCGACCTTGTTGAGGATGCGCGCGCGCTCGGTCGTGCTGGCCTTGCCCCACGCCTCCTTGGCGGCGTGCGCCGCGTCGAGCGCGGCCTCGATGTCGTCCTTGTCCGAGCGCGCGATCTCGCAGACCTTGCGGCCGGTGATCGGCGAGATATTGTCGAAGACGCGGCCGGATTTGGCGTCCGCCCATTCGCCATTGATGAAATTGCCGTAGCGCGGCTTGAAGGGCGGCTTCGCGGTCGCGAAAATCTCGTGCTTGGTCATGGGGGCCTTTCCTTCGGGTTTCCTCGACCCGCTTCTTTTCGCGGTTATTGCCTGCTTCGAAGATAGTAACGCACAGGCCCGCGCCAAGGGAAAGGGCGAGCCGTGATCCCCGGAATGCTTGGCCTTGGCGTTCCGATGCGGCGGCTCCGACTGTGGGGAGACGCGGATCCTATCCCCCATTGTGAGCGAAGCGAAGCAATCCAGGGCCACGATAGCCCCCTCGATCGCTTCATCGCGCCGCTCCTCGCACTGACGGGCGATAGGAGCGCTAATCGAGACAGGCTTTCGCCAGCGCCTGGAACGCCCTTGCGCGATGCGAGAGGGCGCGCGAGCCGTCGCCCGGCAAAGCGTGCTTTTCCGCCGACATCATCTCGCCGAAGGTCTTGTCGAGCTCATCGGGCTTGAAGATCGGATCATAGCCGAAGCCCTTGTCGCCCTTGGGCGGAAAGACCAGCACGCCGTCGACCCGCCCCTCGAACTCCTCGATATGGCCGTCGGGCCAGACCACGGCGAGGGCGCAGGTGAAATTGGCGCGGTAGGGCGGTTTCGCCCCGCGCTCTTCGAGCTTCTGGCGCACAAGCTCGCAGGCCGCCTTGAAGTCGCGATTCTCGCCCGCCCAGCGCGCGGAATAGATTCCCGGCGCGCCGTCGAGCGCGTCGACGCAGAGGCCGGAATCGTCGGCGAAAGCCGGCAGGCCCGAAGCCATGGCGGCGGCGCGGGCCTTCAGCGCGGCGTTGCCGCGAAAGGACGTCGCGGTCTCTTCGGGCTCCGGCAAGCCCATATCGCCGGCCGAAACCGCCTCAACGCCATGCGGCGCGAGCAATTGCCGCAGCTCCCAGAGCTTGCCGGGATTATGCGTCGCGATGACGAGCTTGCCGGAAATCTTGCGGTGGGTCATGCGGCGCCTTTTTCGTGACGACAGGGGCGGCGGGGGCGCCGAACGGGTCTTTATACCAATTCCATTTGACGCGTTCGCCGAGCGGCCGTCATTGCGAGGAAGCTTTGCCGACGAAGCAATTCCGAGCCGTGATGGGGCTCTGGCTTGCTTCGCTTCGCTCGCAATGACGCCGGGAATCGTAACGAAGCGATCTCAGGCGGAAGCCGTACTACTTCTTCGCGCCGCGCGCCGCGCGCCGGGCGAGCGTGCGCAGGCGCAGCGCATTCAGCTTGATGAAGCCTTCCGCGTCGCGCTGGTCATAGGTCCCGCCTTCCTCGAAGGTGACGAGGTCCTGATCGTAGAGCGACCACGGGCTCTCGCGGCCGACGAGCGTCGCCGAGCCCTTATAGAGCTTCAGGCGCACGGTTCCCTCGACATGCTCCTGGCTCTTGTCGATCGCCGCCTGCAGCATCTCGCGCTCGGGCGAGAACCAGAAGCCGTTATAGATGAGCTCGGCGTAGCGCGGCATCAGCTCGTCCTTGAGATGCGCGGCGCCGCGATCGAGCGTGACGCTCTCAACGCCGCGATGCGCGACGAGCAGGATCGCGCCGCCGGGGGTCTCATACATGCCGCGCGACTTCATGCCGACGAAACGGTTCTCGACCAGGTCGAGGCGGCCCACGCCATGCTTGCGGCCGAGATCGTTGAGGCGGGCGAGCAGCGTCGCGGGCGAGAGCGCCTCGCCATTGATCGAGACCGCGTCGCCATGCTCGAAGCCGATCGTGACATATTCCGGCTCGTCCGGCGCCTCCTCGGGATGGCCGGTGCGCGAATAGACGTAATCCGGCGTCTCCTCGTTCGGGTCCTCCAGCACCTTGCCTTCCGACGAGGTGTGCAGAAGGTTGGCGTCGGTGGAGAAAGGCGCCTCGCCGCGCTTGTCCTTGGCGATCGGGATCTGATGCGCCTCCGCGAAGTTGATGAGGTCGGTGCGGGACTGGAAGTCCCATTCGCGCCAGGGCGCGATCACGTTAATGTCGGGCTCCAGCGCGTAATAGCCGAGCTCGAAGCGCACTTGGTCGTTGCCCTTGCCGGTCGCGCCGTGGCAGACCGCGTCCGCGCCCGTCTTGCGGGCGATTTCGATCTGCTTCTTGGCGATCAGCGGGCGGGCGATGGAGGTGCCCAGCAGATAGAGCCCCTCATAGACGGCGTTGGCGCGAAACATCGGGAAGACGTAGTCGCGCACGAATTCCTCGCGCAGATCCTCGATGAAGACGTTTTCGGGCTTCACGCCCAGCAGCAGCGCCTTCTCCCGCGCCGGCCCCAGCTCCTCGCCCTGGCCGAGATCGGCCGTGAAGGTGATGACCTCCGCGCCATAGGTCGTCTGCAGCCATTTGAGGATGATGGAGGTGTCAAGGCCGCCGGAATAGGCGAGGACGACCTTCTTGATGTCTTTCTTGGCGCGGGTCATTTTCGGCTCGGGCTGATTGCTGGGTCGGCGCCGTTATAAACGGGCCGCCGCCGCACGCAAGCGCGCCGCCCGGGCCGACAGGGCGATTGAGGATGACGCTCCGGCGCGATATTTCTGCTCCGGTTCATGATGTGGCTTCGCCCCTCACCTCAGCCCTCTCCGCAGGCGGGGAGAGGGGCCGGCGCTAGTTCTCCCGCCGCCGTTTGCTGGCGGCGCCGATCCAGGAGGTCCCGGCAAGGGGAGGGCGATTGTATCTCCCGGTCATGATCCCGAACGGCGCCGCTCCTCCCCCTCTCCCCGCAGGCGGGGCTAGCAGATTCACACATCTGTGTTGGTTAGCGGCGGCGTTGGTTGGGTGACGGCGATGGCGTATTTTCCGTGCTGGAATTTGAGCCATCCGGCGAGCATGACGACGGGGCCGGGTTTTCCGTAATAGCCGGTCCAGCCGCCGAGGCGGGCGAGCACCCAGGACGCATAGGCCAGGGACCCTCGCGGATGTGGGTTCTTCTGACGCTGCGTCTTGCCTTCGAGGGTGGCGCAATAGGCTTCCAGCAGCGGTTGGTCCTTGGGCTCGAAGGCGTCGAGGAGCGGGCGCAGACGTTGCGGATCGCCGCCGTCCCGGGCGTGGACGAGTTGTTGGATCGTCACGGCCGCGATCAACGTCGCGGCCGCCAGGGTCTGGCGCGGCGCGTCGTCTTCCATCCGCACGGCCTCGATGTCGAAGCCGCCGGTCTTCATCGTGCGGAACAACTGCTCGATCGCCCAACGGCGTCGATACAGATCGACGACCTCGAGCGCTTGCGCGAGGCGGTCGACGGGGCGCGTCGTGATCAGACGCCAATGGACGTTTTCGCCTGGGGGCGGGTCGATCTCGCGCACGTCGACGAGATGGACCGCGATCGTCGAGGGGTCGTTCTGGGCCGCGCCGTTCCGGGGCCGCGCGAGATCAAAGCGCCCATGCCGGACGGCCAGTGTCGCTTCGCGCGCCGGCCGTCCGGGCCTCGCCGGAAGCGACAGCGTCGCCCGCCCGGCCTCCTCCAGCGCATCCAGGCGCGCAAACAGCCGCTCGCCATCCTCCAGCGCGCGGTCCTGCGCGGCGCGCACGAGGAGGTGAACTCCCGGCGGGCGCCGCGCGAAGGCGGAATAAATATCGCTCTCGCGATCGGCCACGACCGTGACCTCGCGCGCCAAAGCGCAAACTTTCGCCGCCGCCGCCGCGCCCTCCAGCCAGCGCCGGCTTTCCTTGTCCTCGATCGGCCGCTGACGCCGATCCGCCTTGCGTCCCGTCGCGCGTTCAAGGAACTGCGCGTGCGCCAGACCCACGATCGAACCGTCCTCGGCGTCGACGACGAGGGTCGGATGCAGATAGAGCCCGCCGCCGCCCTCGGACTTGACGACCGTCGTGTCCTGTATCGCCAGGACCGCGCGCCCGGCGCAACGCGCCGACGCGCGCGCGGCCGCCGTGGCGAACATCTCCGCGCCGGTCACCGCCCGATTGCGAAGAAAGCGCGTGATCTTAATCTCACCGGCCCGGTCGCCGCCGAGCCGACGAATGCGTATGCCCCCGCCGCCCTCCGCCACCAGCCGGGAAAGCAGAAAGGCCCCCTTTTCCAGTCGCGCGTCGCCAAAGCGACCCAGCGTCCGTCCGTCCATCGTCCGTCCCTCCGATTCCTTCAAATGGAATCAGACGCCCAGGCCACATGCAACCAAGATGTGTGAATGCGGTAGGCTCGCGGGGAGAGGGTTGGGGTGAGGGGCGAGGCGGCGCGTGCGCGCTGAGATTTCGATGGTTCCAGCGTGATATTCGTGATGTGGCTTCGCCCCTCACCTCAGCCCTCTCCGCAGGCGGGGAGAGGGGCCGGCGCCGATTGGCGGCGCGAACCGCCCGCCGCTCCCGCGCGGCCTCGTCTTTCGGCCGGGGGGCCGCTACAATGATCCTCATGAGAAGCCAGCCGCCGCATGACACGGCCAAAATTTCAGGGATGACCCCGGCGCGCCGGCGCGCGCTCGATATTCTGACCCAGGCTGGCCGGCCCGTCGGCGCCTATGAGATGATCGATCTCATGGCCGAGGCCGACGGCAAGCGGCCGGCGCCCGTCTCCGTCTATCGGGCGCTGGCCTTTCTGCTCGATCACGGCCTCGCGCACCGGCTCGAATCCAAGAACGCCTTCGTCGTCTGCGGCCATTCGCACGGGGCCGAGGAGCCGGTGGTTTTTCTCATCTGCGAAGCTTGCGGCGAGGTGAAGGAAGCGACCTCGGCCGGCCTCGCGCGCGAACTCTCCGCGCTTGCGGGCGAGGCCGGCTTCAAGGCGCGCACCCGCGTCGTGGAGATCGCCGGCCGTTGCGCCCGCTGCGCCGGCGCCTGACATGCGCGCCGCGGCTCCCCATCCCCGCGTCCATGCGTCGCGCGCGCTTTTCGTCATTGTTTTCGCCTTTCTCGCCGCGCTCGCCTTCGCCGCGCCGACCTATCCCGAACTCACCGGCCGCGTGGTCGACCAGGCCGGCGTTCTGCAAGCCTCGACCAAGGCCGGGCTTGTCTCGAAGCTGCGCGATCTCGAGGACAAATCCGGCATCCAACTCGTCGTCGCGACGATCAAGTCGCTCGACGGCTATGACGTCGAGACCTACGCCAACGGCCTCTTCCGCTATTGGAGGCTCGGCGAGGCGAAGAAGAACAACGGCGTTCTCTTCCTCGTCGCCCCCAGCGAGCGCAAGATGCGCATCGAAGTCGGCTACGGGCTCGAGGGCGTGCTAACCGACGCGCTGTCGAAAGTCGTTCTCGCCACGGCCGTCGCGCCGAAATTCAAGGCGGGCGACTATAATGCCGGCGTCGAGCGCGGCGTCGACGGCGTTGTCGAGATCCTCAGCGGCGACAAAACGGAATGGGCGAAGAAAATCCCGCCGCCGCCCTCGTTTTTCGAGGAGATGCTGCCGCTTCTTCTCTTCGCGCTGTTCGTCTTCATCTTCATCATGATGGCGCGCAGCGCCGGGCGGCCGGCCAATTACAGGCGCTATCGCCGCGGCGGGCCGCCCATCGTGATATTGCCCTCGGATGGCGGCTGGCGCGACAGCGGCTGGTCGGGGGGCTCTTCCGGCGGCTCCTCCTGGGGCGGCGACAGCGGCGGCGGGAGCTTCGACAGCTTTTCCGGCGGCGGCGGCTCATCGGGCGGCGGCGGCGCCTCGGGGGATTGGTGATGCGGCTTTCGGAGCAGGACCTGGAGCGCATCGCGCAAGCGATCGGGGAGGCCGAGAAAAAAACCTCCGGCGAGATCGTCTGCGCGCTCGCCCGCCGCGCGTCGGATTACGCCTATGTGCCGCCGCTCTGGGCGGCCTTCTTCGCGCTCGCCACGCCTTGGCCGCTCGCGGAATTCACCGACCTTTCCGCCAAGACGATCTACGCCGCGCAGATCGGCGTCTTCATGCTCTCGGCGCTGCTCGTGTGGCAGCCGCCGATCCGGCTCGCTTTGACGCCGCGCCTCGTGAAGAAACGCCGCGCCGAGCGCGCCGCCATCGAGCAGTTCTTCACGCGAGGGGTGGCCGGGACGAAGGGCCGCACGGGCGTGTTGATCTTCGTCTCCTTCGCCGAACATTACGCCCGCATCATCGCCGACGAAGGGCTGAGCGGGAAAATTTCGGATGAGGAATGGAGGGCGGCGCTGGAGCCCTTGTTGAGAAGCCTGGGGCAGGGGCGCTGCGCGGACGGGTTTGTGCTGGCGATCGAGGAATGCGCGCGGCTCCTGGCCCGCGTCGCGCCGCCGGGGGCGGAGGGGGACGAACTGCCGGATAAGGTTTATGTGAGTTGAGGGGAGCGCAGATTTCGCTAGGCAAAACAGATATTTGGATAAAATGATGAAAAAGCGGATTTTCCTGTGCCAACGAATTTCAGCAGTCCTTCGGCGCTCTGAGCGACAAGGCCCGGCGCGAGCCCGTCGTCATCACCAAGCATGGACGCGACTCTCTCGTCGTCATATCCGCGGATGAATGGGAGCGGCTGAAACGTCGAGACCGCCGCGTCGGTTTGACGAGCGAACTCCCGGACGAGTGGGTTGAGGCGGTGCGCGAAGCGAAGGTTTCCGAGGAATTCGCCGCGCTCGACGCCGAATTGAAATAACGCCGTGTCTCTGCCCGGGCCGGTTCCGGGCCTCGTCATCCGTTATAGCTACCAATGGCGCCGGGAGCATTTGGAGGGCCGCGAGGAAGGTCAGAAAGACCGACCCTGTTTTATAGTGGGTTGCTTCAACCCGGGTGGAGACCCCCTCCCAACCCTCCCCCTTTCAGGGGGAGGAAAGACCGGCGGCGCCTCTGCTCCCTCCCCCTGAAAGGGGGAGGGCCGGGGTGGGGGTTCAACTCGATCAAGTTGATTGAAGCCAGCTATCAGTATCTTTCTCGATCGAGTTACGCTCCTCACGCCTTCCCCCATTCCAATCTCCCTCGCCTTGGGCTAAAACCCGCCGCATCGCAACATAAGTCGCCGCCGCGCCGTCCGGGTTGAGCAAGCCCCACGGACCGGGTCGCGGCTGTTTCATCGAAAGCCGCCATGCAGCTTCGCAATATCGCCATCATCGCCCATGTCGACCATGGCAAGACCACGCTCGTCGACCGCCTTCTCCAGCAGTCGGGCGCGTTCCGCGAGAACCAGCGCGTCGCCGAGCGCGTAATGGATTCGAATGATCTCGAGAAAGAGCGCGGCATCACCATCATGGCCAAGGCCACATCCATCACCTGGAAGGATGTGCGCATCAACATCGTCGACACGCCCGGCCACGCCGATTTCGGCGGCGAGGTGGAGCGCATCCTCTCCATGGTCGACGGCGCCATCGTGCTGGTCGACGCGGCGGAAGGCCCGATGCCGCAGACGAAATTCGTCGTCGGCAAGGCGCTCAAGATCGGGCTGAAGCCCATCGTCTGCGTCAACAAGGTCGACAAGCCCGATGCGCGCGTCTCCGAAGTCGTCAACGAGGTCTTCGACCTCTTCGCCGCGCTAGACGCCAGCGACGAGCAGCTCGACTTCCCGATCATTTACGGCTCCGCCAAACAGGGCTGGATGGCCGAGGAGCCGGAAGGCCCGCAGGAGGGCATGGCGCCGCTCTTCGACCTCGTGCTCAAGCATGTGCCGGCGCCGGCGGTCGAGGAAGGCGGCTTTCGAATGCTCGGCACGCTTCTGGAGGCGAACCCCTATCTCGGCCGCATCATCACCGGCCGCGTCTTCTCCGGCGGCGTGAAACCCAACCAGCCCGTCAAGGTGCTCGACCGCAGCGGCAAGGTGGTCGAACAGGGTCGCGTCTCGAAGATTCTCGCTTTCCGCGGCATCGAGCGTCAGCCGATCGAGGAAGCCGAGGCCGGCGACATCGTCGCCATTGCAGGCCTCGAAAAATTCAACGTCGCCGACACGCTCTGCGCGCTCGACGTGACCGAGCCCTTGCAGGCGCAGCCGATCGACCCGCCGACGCTCTCCATGACCTTCCTCGTCAATGACAGCCCGCTTGCTGGCACGGAGGGCGACAAGGTGACGAGCCGTATGATCCGTGCGCGCCTCTTCAAGGAGGCCGAGGGCAATGTCGCGCTGCGTGTCGAGGACGCGCCGATGGGCGACGCCTTCATCGTCTCGGGTCGCGGCGAATTGCAGCTCGGCATCCTGATCGAGACCATGCGCCGCGAGGGTTTCGAGCTCGGCGTGTCGCGCCCCAAGGTCGTGTTCAAGAAGGACGAGGCGGGCGATCTTCTGGAGCCCATCGAAGAGGTCGTAATCGACGTCGACGAGGAGCATAGCGGCGTCGTCGTGCAGAAGATGGCCGAGCGCAAGGCCGAGATGATCGAGATGCGCCCCTCGGGCGGCAATCGCCTGCGCCTCGTCTTTCATGCGCCGACGCGCGGCCTTATCGGCTATCAGGGCGAGCTTCTGACCGACACGCGCGGCACGGCGATCATGAACCGCCTGTTCCACAGCTACGCGCCCTTCAAGGGCGAGATTCAGGGCCGCCGCAACGGCGTGCTGATCTCGAACGATCAGGGCGAAGCAGTCGCTTACGCCATGTGGAAGCTCGAGGATCGTGGTCCGATGATGATCGAGCCGGGCTGGAAGGTCTATCGCGGCATGATCGTGGGCGAGCATACGCGCGACAACGATCTCGAAATCAATGTGCTCAAGGGCAAGCAGCTCACCAATATCCGCACCCAGTCCAAGGACGAGGCGGTGCGCCTGACGCCGCCGATCCAGATGACGCTGGAAAAGGCGCTCGCCTATATCGAGGACGACGAGCGCGTGGAAGTGACGCCGAAGTCGATCCGCCTGCGCAAGGTCTATCTCGACCCGAACGACCGCAAGAAGTTCGGCAAGAAGGCCGGCGCGCTGGTGGAGTAATCTTTCTCCCTCTCCCCGCTTGCGGGGAGAGGGCCGGGGTGAGGGGCAAAGCCCCATTGGAAATCATCAGGAATATAACTTCAACGCCGTCGAAACCCCGGCATGCAGGCCGCGGCCGGCGATCAGTATTCATCCAGCACGTAACAGTCGAAGTCGCGGTTGAATCCGCTCCGCCAGTTTTTCAGATCATAGCGATAGCCGGGCGGCGGGTTTGGACCGCAGTCGCCGGCATAGGAAGGCGCCGGCCTTTCCAGGCGATACAGCGCGGGCGGCGGCCAGACGTTTCTGGCGAGAGCCTCGCTGGGGAAAAGGATCACGACCGCAAGCGCAACTGCTTCGACGCTTGGCGCTCGGCGCATATTGCACGGCGACATGTCAACCTCCGGCTTTCACTGCTCGCATCGTTCGGGAAACTTGCGCGCAGAGCCGAGGTTCCGAACGACTGCCCGCATAATCGGGCGGCCCCATCACATTTCTTGCCGGTGGGCCTAATCCTAAGCCGAGATCGCGGATCGCGCGCGGCTCCCGCGCGTTTGTCAGGTAAAGCGAGGAGGCTTCTCATGCCGAAGCAGTCGCCCGAACAGAAGAAAACCGTGGGCCGCGTCATGCACGAATACAAGCATGGCGAGTTGGAGAGCGGCGCCGGCGGCAAGGTCAAGAATCCGAAGCAGGCCGTCGCCATCGCGCTGCACGAGGCCGGCGCCTCGAAATATGAGAGCCCGCAAAAGAACGCGGAGAACCTGCGCAAGACGAAAGCGAAGGAGCGCAGCGGCAAGACGGCGAAGGCGCAGAAGGAGCGATAGGAACGGACCGCGAGCCTTCAGGCTCGCGCAGTTTGCTGACAAACCTCCGAGGGCGGCCTCGTCTTCGAGGCGCGAGCTTCGCTCGCTCTTCACGATGAGGCTGAAGTGATTGGCGCAGATGCAAAAGCCCCTCACGCTGAGGAGGCTGCGTAGCAGGCGTCTCGAAGCGCGAGGGGCGTCATGTCAGCTTTCTTAGCAAGCTGAGCCAGGTGAACGCTCGCCTCAGAGGCTGCTCTCCAGTGCCGCCAAATCCGCCGGCAGTTCGCTCTCGAACATCATCTCCTCGCCCGTGATCGGATGCTCGAAGCCGAGCGTCGCGGCGTGCAGCGCCTGCCGGCCCAACGCCTCCACCGCCGCGCGCGCGGCCTCGGGGAGCTTTGCGATCTTCGTCTTGAATCCCGCCCCGTAGGTCGCGTCGCCGATCAGCGGGTGGCCGATATGGGCCATATGGACGCGGATCTGATGCGTGCGGCCGGTCTCCAACTGGCAGCGGACGAGCGAGGCGACGCCGTAATCGGCGACCTTCTCCCAATGGGTGATCGCCTCGCGTCCGCGCGATCCGGGAACGACGGCCATGCGCTCGCGCTGGATCGAGTGGCGGCCGAGACTGGTCTCGATTGTCCCATGTGCGCGGTCGGGGACGCCCCAGACGAAAGCGAGATATTCGCGCGTGAGCGACAAGGTGCGGCCGTGGTCGGCGAAGAGCTTCGAGAGGCCGTGATGGGCGGCGTCGGTCTTGGCGACGACGAGCAAGCCCGTCGTGTCCTTGTCGATGCGGTGCACAATGCCGGGCTTCTTCACGCCGCCGACGCCGGAAAGACTGTCCCCGCAATGGGCGATGAGCGCGTTGACCAGCGTGCCGCTCTCATGGCCGCTCGCGGGATGCACCACGAGCCCGGCCGGCTTGTCGATGACGATGAGGTGATCGTCTTCGTAGACGATGTCGAGCGCGATGTTCTCGGCCTGCGGCTCGGCGGGGGCCGGGGGCGGCACGTCGAGCGTCACGGCGTCGCCGGCGGCGAGCTTTTGCGCCGGGTCGCGCGCCGGGCCGCCGCGCAGGGCGACGCGGCCCTCCTCGATCAGCGCCTTGATTCGGCTGCGGGAGAGATGCGCCTCGACGAGCTCGGGCCGCGCGGCGAGAAAGCGGTCCAGGCGCCCTCCGGCCTCGTCTTCCGCGACAAGAAAGTCGAAATGCGCGCCCTCTGCGTCGATTTGCTGCATGTCCTTGACCGTCATTTCGAAGTCTTCTTCCGCCCGAGGGACGCTCGTGCTAACTGGGGCGCGACAAGACGCCGATAGAAGCTTGGCAAGAGATGGGACAGAGCCATCCCCCTTTCGCATTTTCCCCCGCCCTTCGCGTGGAGGCCGCTCACATCAACGACGCCGTCGCTCCCTTTTGCGCCGTGATCGGCGCGGGGCCCGCCGGGCTGTTCGCCGCCGAAGCGCTCGCGCGCGCCGGCGCGCGCGTCGTCGTCTATGAGCACAAGCCGAGCCCCGCGCGCAAACTTCTCATGGCGGGCCGGGGCGGCCTCAATATCACCCATAGCGAGAATCTCGAACGTTTCATCTCCCGCTACGGCGCGGCGGCCAAGCGCGTCGCTCCCTTCATCCGCGCCTTTCCGCCCCAGGCGCTGCGCGATTTCTGCGCGGAACTGGGGGAGGCGACTTTCGTCGGCACGAGCGGCCGGGTCTTCCCGGCGAGCTTCAAGGCCTCTCCCTTGTTGCGCGGCTGGCTGGCGCGTCTCGCCAAATCGGGCGTGATCATCGCCTCGCGCCATTCCTTCCTGGGCTTCGCGCCGGATGGGGCCTTGAGGCTGAAAGGCCCGGAGGGCGAAGAGTTCTCCCGCCCCGCCGGCGCCGTGGTGCTCGCGCTCGGGGGCGCCTCCTGGCCCAAGCTCGGCTCCGAGGGCGGCTGGACGAACGCCTTGAGCGCGGCCGGCGTCGCCGTCACGCCGCTTTCGGCGGCGAATAGCGGCGCGCTGGTCGAATGGTCCTCGATTTTCCGCGCCGATTACGAGGGCCGGCCGATCAAGACCGTGCTGCTGCGGCATGGCGAGGCGACGGCGCGCGGCGATATGGTCGTCACCCGCGCCGGGCTCGAAGGCGGGCCCGTCTATGCCCTTTCCTCGCGGCTGCGGGACGCGGCGGCGGCCGACGGCGCGACGACGCTCTGCGTCGACCTGCGGCCGGATACGAGCCACGCCTGCCTCGCCCGCAAGCTCTCGCGCCGCGCGCCCAAGCAGTCGCATGCGACCTTCCTCAAGCGCGCCGGCTTCTCCAAGGTCGAGATCGGCCTGCTCCGCGAGGCGCGGCCCGAAGGCCTGCCGCGCGACGCCGAAGCGCTGGCGACGCTGATCAAGAGCGCGCCCTTGAGGGTCGTGGGCGTCGCCGGCCTGGAGCGCGCCATCTCCACGGCGGGCGGCGTCTCCTTCGACGAGGTCGACGCCGATCTGATGCTCAAGAAGCTGCCGGGCGTCTTCGTGGCGGGGGAGATGCTCGATTTCGACGCGCCGACCGGCGGCTATCTGCTGCAGGCGGCCTTCGCCACGGGGCTGGCCGCGGGCAGGGGCGCCGCCCGCTATCTGGGGCTTCTGGGCGCTACCCAGGCTGGCGGTCAGGCCGGCTTGTCGCCGCGCCATTTGCCGAATTCGCGCGCGCCCGAGGCGTCGAATAAATACAGCGCGTAGATCTCCGGCTCGCCCATCTCCATGCCGGGCGAGCCCATGGGCATGCCGGGTGCCGCGACGCCCGCGGCCTTGGGGCGCTCCTTCAGCAATTGCGCCACGGCCTGCGGCGGCACATGGCCCTCAATGACGTAGCCGTCGATTTCGGCGGTGTGGCAGGAGGCCATCCGCTCCGGCACGCCGAGCCTGGCCTTCACCGCCTCCATGTCCGCCTCCTTGATCTCTTCGACGGCGTAGCCTTCCGCGCGCATGCGCGCGGCCCAGCCGCCGCAGCAGCCGCAGGTCGGGCTCTTATGCACGATCATCTTCTTGGCCTCTTCCGCGCGCGCGCCGCCGGCGATGAGCGCCGCCGCCGCGGCTCCAAGGAAGCGCGCCGCCTCGCGGCGGGAGAATTCATGTGACATGAGCCTATCCATTCCTGAGCGTGCCGAGCCCCGCTTAAACATAGCGGGACATTACCGATCTTTAAATTGCCCATCTTGGCCGCAATGCGGAACAAGTGGGGCGTTGGATCGCCAGATAGGACAAAAGCTCATGCGTAAGAATCTCCTTGCCGCCTTCGCGGCGCTGGCTCTTCTCGGCGCGACCGGCGCTCGAGCGGCCAACGCCGAGCCCTTCACCCGCGCGCATCGCTTTTCCTCGCAGGACATGAACGCCTTCGCCGACGCGCGCATCGCCGCGCTGAAGGCTGGGCTGCAGCTCAAGCCCGAACAGGAGAAGAGCTGGCAGTCCCTGGAGGCGGCGCTGCGCGACTCCGCCAAGGCGCGCATCGCCCGCTACGAGCAATGGCGCGACAATGCGCCGTCGACCTTCGAATCCGACCCGATCGGCGCGCTGCAGCGGCGCGCGCAGAACATGACCGCGCGCGCGGCCGAGCTCGACAAGATCGCCGCCGCCGCCAAGCCGCTCTATGACGGCCTCGACGAGGCCCAGAAGCGCCGCTTCGGCGCGCTGCTGAGGACGACGATCGGCGAGCGGGCGCAATTGCGCGGCGCGGGCCATATGGGACATGGCGGCTTCGGCGCGGGGCCGGACTGAGCGGCGGAACTCCCGGCCGCTTTGACCTTTCCGGCGCGATCGGGCTTTAATCGTTCCATGCCGCCGTCCTGCTTCTGGTCCGAGCTTTCCCTGCGCGACTTTCGCGCCCGCGACATGTCGGGCGTGATCGCCGTGCTGCCGGTCGCGGCAGTCGAGCAGCATGGACCGCATCTTCCGCTCGGCGTCGACGCGATCATCATGGAAGGCTGCATCGAGCGCGTCGCGATGCGCCTGCCGCAGGATCTCCAAGCGGTGTTCCTGCCGATGCAGAGCGTCGGCGTCTCGATCGAGCATCGGGATTTTCCCGGCTCGCTCTGGCTGACGCAGGAGACCGCGTCTCATATGCTGCGCGACATCGCCGAGGGCGTGGTGCGCGCGGGCGTGAAGAAGATCGTGCTGATGAATTCGCACGGAGGCAATTCGGCCCTGATCTCGACCGCCGCGCTCGATCTGCGCGCGCGCCACGGCGTCCTCGCGGTCACCTGCTCCTGGGCGCGCTTCGGCTATCCCGACGGACTCTTCTCGGCGATGGAGCAGCGCCACGGCATTCATGGCGGCGAGATCGAGACGTCGCTGATGCTCGCCTTCCGGCCCGATCTCGTCGATATGGGACGCGCCAAGAATTTCCCGCCCGCGACGCTCGATTTCGAGCGCGACTTCGCCTGGCTGCGGGCCGACCGTCCGGCGGGTTTCGGCTGGATGACGCAGGATCTCTCGCCCGCCGGCGCGATGGGCGACGCCTCCAAGGCGACGGCCGAAAAGGGCGAGGCGACGGCCGATTATTGGGCGACCGCCTTTATCGAGCTGCTGCGGGACGTCGAGGCGTTCGATCTCGATCGGCTGCGCGGGTGAAGGCGAGAGCGGCGGCGTCCTCGCCATGGCCTTTCCGGGTGGCGGGGCGGGCCGCGATATGCTACGCGGTGGAAGGTTTGTTCATTACGCCGAAAATCTATCGGTTGCCGCGTCGCAACGACTTCAAATCCGTCCGTCCGTCATTCGTAAGCGGCGCGAGAGAAGCGAATGAATTTACGCCGGGGGCTTCATGAAAACAAAATGGCTGCCGCTTTTTCTCGTCGCGACAATAGGCGCGCTTGGCGGATGCAACGACAAGCAGGCGGGCTCCGAGCCGGAGACGACGAAAGTTCAGGCTGAAAACGAGGCGAAGGAGAAGGAGGCGCTGAAGGCTGGCGTCGAGGCCGTCGTTTATGGCCTGCCGCTCGTGATCATGGACGTCACGAAGGACAAGATGACGAATGTCGTGAAGGCGGACGCCTTCGCGGCGCCGATCAACCAATTCGTCAATGTGCGCGCCTTTCCCGACGCCTCCTTCAAGGATGTCGTGCGCGCCAATGTGGATACGCTCTATTCGTCCGCCTTCCTCGATCTCTCGGCCGAGCCGATCGTGCTGTCCGCGCCCGACACGCATGGCCGCTATTATCTGTTGCCGATGCTTGACGCCTGGACGAATGTCTTCGCATCGCCGGGCAAGCGGACGACCGGCACGAAGGCGGGCCATTTCGCGATCACCGGCCCCGGCTGGCGGGGGACGCTGCCGAAGGGCGTGACCGAGCTCAAATCTCCGACCAATATGGTCTGGATCATCGGCCGCACGCAGACCAATGGTCCGAAGGACTATCCGGCCGTCCACAAGATCGAGGACGGCTACAAGCTCACGCCGCTCTCTTCCTTCGGCAAGCCCTATGCGCCGCCGGCCGGCAAGGTCGATCCCGATCTCGACACGAAGACGCCGCCGGTCGATCAGGTGCGGAAGATGAGCGCCGAGGCTTTCTTCAATCGGCTGGCGACGCTCTTGAAATCGAATCCGCCGCCGGCCTCGGAGGCGCCTGTCCTTGAGAAACTGAAGGCGATTGGCGTCGTCCCCGGCGAGAAATTCGAATTATCGAAGCTTGATCCGGCCGTGGCCAAGGGGCTCGAACAATCGGTGACAGTCGCTCTGGAGAAGCTGCAGGCGGCCTCGAAGGAGGTCGGCGCGCCGGTCAACGGCTGGCGCATGCCGCCGATGATCGTCGGCAATTACGGCGACAATTACGGCGCGCGCGCGGTGGTCGCGCTGGTGGGCCTCGGCGCGAACCTGCCTCAGGACGCGGTCTATCCGTCCGCCTTCGTGGATGGCGAGGGCAATGCGCTGAACGGCGCGAACAAATATGTCATCCACTTCGACAAGGGCGCTCTGCCTCCGGTCAAGGCCTTCTGGTCGATCACGATGTACGACGCCGCGTCCTTCTTCGTCGCCAATCCGATCAACCGCTACGCGATCAGCAGTTGGATGCCGCTCAAGACCAATAAGGACGGCTCGCTCGACATCCATGTGCAGCCGCAGTCGCCGGGCAAGGACAAGGAGTCGAACTGGCTGCCGGCGGGCGAGAAGGAATTCAACATGACGCTTCGCATGTATTGGCCGGAGGAAAAGGCGCCGTCGATCATCGACGGAAGCTGGAAGCCGCCGGAGGTGAAGCGCGTCCCGTGATCGTGGCCGACGCAAAGAAAAGCGGAGGCGAGCGGGTGAACGCTGGGCATGAGCAAATCCCTCCCCTTTATGGGGAGGGCGGCCCTGCAAAGCAGCAGGGCCGGGTGGGGTAAAACCCTTTACGGGGAAGTATTGGGCGGCTCGCCGCCCAAGATTGTTGTTTGCCGGATCGCCCTGAAAGAAAAGCGAGGCCGCTTTGACGACCGAACCGCAAACCGATCCCGCGCTCGTCGCGATGATGCGCTGCTATCTGTCGAAGCCCAGGATCGCATGGCCCTATCTGGCGCTGCTCCTGGGCGCGCTGGCCTTTCTGACCGGCGCGCTGTTTTTGCCGGTCTGACGCCAATTCCGTTTGATCCCTTCGCCATGCGGCCGTCGTTGCGAGGAGCGTGAGCTCCGAAGCATCCAGAGCCGCGATAGCTGCTTCTGGTTTGCTTCGCCTTCGGCTCGCGATGACGCCGGGAGCCGCCGTAGCGAGGCAATCAGGCGGAAACTGTTTAACGTCGTTCAAGTCCCGGTCGGCGCCGACCAGGGCATGGTCCAGGTTTCCGTCAGCGTGCGCCCATTGGCGCGCAGGAAGAGGCGCAGATCGGCCGTCTCGCCGGGCTTGAGCGCGACGTCGAACATCACGCGCAGCCCGTCAATATGGTGATTCGCCGTCACGATGGTGCGCAGCACCTTGCCTTTTGACGCGGATCCCACCGCCTCCACCTGGCCGGGATCGGCGAGGTAATAGCCGAGATCGCCGCCCGCGAAATCCACGAGGAAGCGGCGGGCGCCGGGATCGTCCGGCTCCGAGGAGCCGAGCGCGCGCGCCGGCGCCTCGAATGTGTGCACGACCCGGCCATTGGGCGCGAGGCGCGGCATTTCGAGCCCCGAAGTGATTCGATAGGCGAAAGAGAAGGGCTTGCCGGCCTCCGGCGGCGTCGCCGGCGTCCAGCTCGCGACGATATTGTCGTTCGTCTCGTCCGTCGTAGGCAGCTCGATCAGCTCGACTCGGCCCTCGCCCCAGTCGCCCACGGGCTCGACATAGTAGCTCGGCCGATTCTGATAGGCGAGGTCGAGATCCTGATAGGATTCGAAGGTGCGGTCGCGCTGCAACAGGCCATAGCCGCGGACGTTCCTGTCCAGGAACGACGTCGAGCGCACGCGCAGCGGGTTCTCGAGCGGACGCCAGAGAAACTCGTCCGCGCCGTTGTGAATGAGCAGGCCGTCGGAGTCATGCAGCTCGCTGCGGAAGCCGTCGCGCACGCGGTGATCGTTCTCGCCGGTGAGATACATGGAGGTGAGCGGCGCCAGGCCGAATTTCACGCCGTCCCGGCGCGGGAAAATGGTCGCCTGAACGGCGACCGTGCTTTCCTGGCCGACCGTCAGATCGAAACGATAGGCGCCGGTCGCCGCCTCGCCGTCGAGCAGCGCGTAGATCGTCGCGCGATTGCTGCCGGTCAGGGGCGTCTCCACCCAGAACTCGCGGAAGAAGGGAAAGGTCTCCCTCGCCGTGCCCGCTTCGACGCAAAGCCCGCGCGCGGAGAGCCCATATTGCTGATCGCGTCCGAGGAAGCGGAAATAGCTGGCGCCGACGAAAGAGATCGTCTCGTCGTGAACATGCGGGTCGTTGACGGGAAAATTCAGGCGGAAGCCGGCGAAGCCCGTATTGATCGGCGGCGGCTTGTCCACCTTGAGCTTCCCGTAGTCGAACATGGCGGCCGAATAGGGGATCGGCGCCGCGATTCCGTCGCGGATCGTGTTCACGGTGACGGGGCGGCGATAGAGAAAGCCCAGATGAAAGGCCTGGAGCTGGAAGCTGCCGTTGACATTGTTGAAGATCGCGTGATCCGGCTTGAATTTGATGTTGCGCCAGATGTCGAAGTCGACCGCGTCGAACGGATCGGGAAGACGCGGAATCGCGTCCTCGAAGGGCGCGGCCAGGAGGGCGCGGGCGCGCTCGACGACATCGTCGAAGCCGAATTTCGGCGCGAGGCTCTGGCCGCGCGCCGGATATGCGATATGGACGCCTGTCGCGGCGAGGGCGCCCATCATCTGGCGCCGAGTGAGCTTGTTCATGCGAGATACCGAAAAGCGCCCTTTCTTCACCCGTTACGGCAAGGCGCGGAGGGCGATTGCTTAGCGAGATCGTCACAGTTCTGCAACTATGCCCATTGCTGCGCTGCGGTCGCGATTGCGCCAAGTTTGCGCCGCACAGCAAAATAATCGCCATGCGTGGCAAAAAATGCTTGTCATCGGTCGAAATCGGCGTATCTACGGATTTGCCCAAATCGCACGTGCCTGTGGTCGTGTGTCGGTCGGCGGGGATCCGGACAAGAGGCCGGTCAACCGCCGTTAGAAAACCGGCAGCCGGAGGCGAACCGGCGAACTCCGCCCTCAACGGAGGATCGCGACTTAAAGCAACGACGGACCGGGCTTTTTTGGTCTCTGTCGGCTCCTCCAAAGGCCGACTCACCGAAGAGGCTTGTCTTTCTTGCCGGGCGTGCGGACGGGGTCTCCCCTTCCAATCGATGGCTGTTCGGAACCGAAGCGGCATGCGCTTGCGCGCGTGTTTTTCGTTGTCTGACCGGCTGACGGCGCATCACCGGATCGTCAGCGCGCAAGCGTGAGCGGTCCTGGATTGCTGGCGCATTCGACCTTCGTCGCGTCTCCATCGCGCGCGAGGGAGCGGCGTCGTGCATCCGCCGAAGCAAACAGGTTCCTGGCGCGGCTCGACCCGCGCCCTTCGAAGGGGATGCCGCAATGACCGACCGTATCCACGAATTCCTCGCCGAGCGCCGCCGCGCGGGCCGCGACAACGGGCCGTGCCTCGTCGTCGATCTCGACGTCGTGCGCGAGAACTATCTCGGCTTCGCCAAGGCGCTGCCCGACACGCGCGTCTTCTACGCCGTGAAGGCCAATCCGGCGCCGGAAGTGCTGTCGCTGCTCGCCTCGCTCGGCTCCTGCTTCGACACGGCCTCCGTCGTCGAGATCGAGCAGACGCTCGCCGCCGGCGCCGCGCCCGACCGCATCTCCTTCGGCAACACGATCAAGAAGGAGCGCGACATTGCGCGCGCCTATCAGCTCGGCATCCGCCTTTTCGCAGTCGATTGCGTCGAGGAGGTCGAGAAGATCGCGCGCGCCGCGCCGGGCTCGAAGGTGTTCTGCCGCATTCTCTGCGACGGTTCGGGCGCCGAATGGCCGCTCTCGCGCAAGTTCGGCTGCGTTCCGGAGATGGCGACGACGGTGCTGGAGCATGCGCATCGGCTTGGCCTGCAGGCTTATGGCGTGTCCTTCCATGTCGGCTCGCAGCAGACCGATCCGCGCAAGTGGGACGGCGCGCTGAAGTCGGCGGCGGATATTTTCCGCGATCTCGCGGAGCGCGGAATCAACCTCCAGATGGTCAATCTCGGAGGCGGCTTCCCGACGAGATATCTGAAGAACGTGCCGGCGGTGAAGCAGTACGGCCATGCGATCTTCCGCGCGCTGTCCAAGCATTTCGGCAACCGCATTCCGGAGACGATCATCGAGCCGGGCCGCGGCATGGTCGGCAATGCGGGCGTCATCGAGGCGGAGGTCGTGCTGATCTCGAAGAAGTCGGAGGCGGAAGGCGAACTGCGCTGGGTCTATCTCGACATCGGCAAGTTCAACGGCCTTGCGGAGACGATCGACGAGATGATCCGCTATCCGATCCGCACGGAAGCCGACGGCGCGCCGGTCTCGCCCTGCGTCGTCGCCGGTCCGAGCTGCGATTCGGTGGACGTGCTCTATGAGAAGAAGCCGTATGACCTGCCGGTGTCGCTCGAGATCGGCACGAAGGTGCTGATCGAGGGAACGGGGGCCTACACGACCACCTATTCGGCGGTCGGCTTCAACGGCTTCCCGCCGCTCGAGACCTTCATCATCTGAGCGGTCGCCATCGCGCCGCAGCCAGGTCGCCGCAACTCGTTCATGGCCGAGCTTGTCCCGGCCATGTCAGCCCCCGTCATTGCGAGCGCAGCGAAGCAATCCGGAGTCGTGATGACGCCTTGGATTGCTTCGTCGGCTTCGCCTCCTCGCAATGACGGATTTGCCGAGTAGTCCAGGTCCCGTACGGCCGGCGCGTCGCGCGCCAGGCGCGAGGGTCGCTTGTCCTCATAAAGGAGGGACAGATGACCTTTGATCTTCACGCCCACATTCCCGCGCCCGTCGTCCCCGCGCCGCCACGCGCCGCCATCGCGATTCTCGACGAGACGCCGGCCGACGTCCCGGCGCGCGAGGCGCTGCTCGACGCGGCCTTCGGCCCGGCGCGCTTTCTGAAGACCTGCGAGCGTCTTCGCGAGGGCCGCGCGCCGGCGCAAGGCCTCGCGCTCGTCGCCAAGGACGATGTGGGCGAGCTGATCGCGACGATTCGCCTGTGGCCGATCTTCGCCGGCGGGCGCCGTCCGGCGCTGCTCCTCGGCCCGGTCGCGGTCGCGGAACATGCGCGCTCGCTCGGTCTCGGGGCCGCGATGATTCGCGCTTCTCTGGCCCGCGCCGAGGCGCTCGGCCATCGCGCCGTGCTGCTCGTCGGCGACGAGCCCTATTATCGCCGCTTCGGCTTCGAGCGCCGCTTCACGGAAAAGCTCTCTTTGCCGGGGCCCGTGGAGCGCGCGCGCTTTCTGGGGCTGGAGCTGGCGCCGGGCGCGCTCGAAGGCGCCGAGGGCCGCGTGAGCGCGGCCCCGCTCGGCGCGCCGCTCGAGCTGCCGCGCGCCGCCTGACGCGCGTCAGAGCCGCGCGCTCTAAAAGAAGGAGAGCGCGTAGCTCGACAGCGGGAAAGCGAGGGCGACGGCGAGACCGACGCCCGCAATGACGTCCGTCGGATAATGATGCGCCGTCGCGATGCGCGACCAGGCCATGGACAGCACGATGATCGCCGCCGAGACCGTCATGGCCGGCCAAGCGAGCACGATCGGCGCGAGCACGCCGGTGATCGTCATGGCGTGGCCGCTCGGAAAGCTGTGCTCGTCGAGCGTCTTCAGAAGCGAGGGCAGGCGCGCGTCCACATGGCAGGGGCGCTTCCGGCGAAAGCGGCGCTTGATGATCGGATAGAGCGCATGCAGCATCGCCGCATTGAGGCCGGCGAGCACGACCACATGCCAGCCCTTCGAGCCTAGGCCCCAGAAGACCAGCGGCAGCAGGATCAGATAGATCCATCCATTGCCGAGCTTGCTGACGCCGATGGCGAGGTAGCGGATGGCGGTCGGCCGCGCGGAGCGGGAGAAGAAATGCACCGCCGCTAGATCGGCCGCGAGGAAGCGCTGCAGCCAGAGGGCCGTGAGGCCGTTATGCGGCTTGGATGACGCGTCGCGCGTCAGCTTTGCCGCGAGGTCCGTCGTAAACGCCATAATGAATTGTTAGACCCGTCAGGCTGCGTTTTCGCGACGCTGCGACTGCGGTTTGATGACCGTTGGATAGAGCTTGCGTGACGGATAAATGATGTTTCCGTGACGGCTGCGGCCATATCCGTCATTGCGAGGAGCGGAGCGACGAAGCAATCCAGAGCGGCGGTCGCGGCTCTGGATTGCTTCGCTTCGCTCGCAATGACGGCTTTTCCTTCAGATCGCCCGCGTCGCCTCTCTCAGCCACTTTCGCGTCTTCGTATCCACCAGCGGCGAGAGCGTTTTGCGCACCTGCGCGTGATAGGCGTTGAGCCAGGCGATCTCTTCCGGGCTCATCAGCCTCGGCTCGACGCAATTCAGATCGAAAGGCGCGAGCGTGATCGTCTCGAAGCCGTACATCTCGCGCTCGGCGCCGGCGATCTCGCGCTTCTCGACGATGACGAGATTTTCCAGGCGAATTCCATATTCGCCCGCGCGGTAATAGCCGGGCTCGTTCGACAGGATCATGCCGGGCTGAAGCGGCGTCGCGCCGAGCTTGGAAATACGCTGCGGGCCTTCATGCACCGAGAGATAGGAGCCGACGCCATGGCCGACGCCGTGGTCGAAATCGAGCCCCGCCTCCCACAAATAACGCCGCGCGAAAGCGTCGAGCTGCGCGCCGGAGACGCCCTTGGGAAACACGGCGCGCGCAATGGCGATATGGCCTTTCAGCACGCGCGTGAAATGATCCTTCAACTGCCTGGCGGCGCGGCCGACGACGACCGTGCGCGTCACGTCCGTCGTGCCGTCGAGATATTGTGCGCCGCTGTCGACGAGATAGACGCCCTTGCCGATCCTGAGATTGCTCTTCTCCGTCACGCGATAATGCGGGATCGCCGCATGCGCGCCGAAGGCGGAGATGGTGGGGAAGGAGATGTCGCGCAGATCCCCATTCTCGCGGCGGAAGGTTTCCAGCGCTTCGGCCGCTGAGATTTCCGTGAGCGCGCCCTTGGGCGCGGCTTCGGCAAACCAGGCGAGGAAGCGCGTGAGCGCTTGCCCGTCGCGAATATGGGCCGCGCGCGCGCCGGCAAGCTCCGTCTTGTTCTTGATCGCCTTGGGCAGCGCCGCCGGGTCGTCCGTCACGCGCGGCTTGCCGCCCGCGTCGCGCAGCGTGTCGATGAGCTTTGCGGGGGCCGTCGCGGCGTCGAACAGCACTGTCTCGCCGCGTCCGCCGGCCTTCTTCAGGTCGTCGACCAACGCGCCGGGCGCGCGCAGCACGAGAAATTTTTCGAGCGCGCCGCGCGTCCTCGCGTCGAGCTTGGCGTCGTCTATATAGAGCGCCGCCGCGCCGTCCTTCGGCAGCCACGCAAAGCAAAGCGCGATCGGCGTATGCGCGACGTCGGCGCCGCGAATATTGAAGGCCCAGCAAATGGCGTGCGGGTCCGACATCAGCGCCGCGTCGGCGCCCTTCAGCGCCGCGCGCAATTTCTTGATCTTCGCGGCGGCCGTCTCGCCGGCGTAGCGCGCCGGGTGGATCGCGACGGGACCGGTGGGCTCCGGCGGACGGTCGGTCCATAATGCGTCGATGGGATTGGCGTCGAGCGCCACGAGCTCGATCTTCTTCTCCGCGACCGCCTTGGCGAAGCGCTCGATCTGGCCGCTCGTATGCACCCAGGGATCGTAGCCGATGCGGGCGCCTTGGCGGGCGTGCTCGGCGAGCCAGGCGGAAGGCGCCGTTTCGGAAATGTCGATCGGCTCGAATAATTTGCCGTCGATCTCCTGACGCACTTGGATCACATAGCGCCCGTCCACGAAGATCGCGGCTCCCTCCGCGAGCGCGACGGCGAAGCCGGCGGAGCCCGTAAAGCCCGTGAGCCAAGCGAGGCGCTCGGCGTTTTTTGGCACATATTCGTTCTGATGCGCGTCGGCGCGCGGGACGAGGAAGCCGTCAAGGTTCTGGCGCGCGAGCGCGTGGCGCAGCGCGGCGAGTCGGGCGGCGCTGTCCTGCGACGAAGAGGCGTCGGCGAAGGATTGGAATTTTGCTTCGAACATGAAGCAAAGCTAGTCCGCGCGCGGGCGCGGGGCAATGGCCGGTTTTCCTCTCCGCGAGACGGGAAGACCGGAAAAGGGAGCTTGGCGCGACCGGCGGCAATCGTTAAGCGGCGCATATCCGTTTCGAAAACGCTGGATTCAGACGGAGGCGGTTTTTCGTGGGCGGCCGCCCTTGCGGCCATTCGCGCGCGCGGCCGCGATCTTTGCGGCGGTGCGCGAACGTCCGCCTTGCGCGCCCAGCTCGCGCGCCATCCATTGCTTCGACCCGAACACCCCCTGCAACAGCGCCGGCACATACAGATCAGCGTCGAGCTTCGGCCAATGCAGCCCGAGGCCGGCGGGGCTGACCTCGATTTCCGCCAGCGCGTCGGCGGGCGCGCCGGCCAGCCCTTCCGCAAGCCGCGCTGGAAACGCCAGCTCGACACCCGTGTTGAGCTTG
Source organism: Methylocystis sp. S23 (assembly GCF_054106005.1). Taxonomy (NCBI): domain Bacteria; kingdom Pseudomonadati; phylum Pseudomonadota; class Alphaproteobacteria; order Hyphomicrobiales; family Methylocystaceae; genus Methylocystis; species Methylocystis sp. S23. The sequence goes on along the minus strand of NZ_CM134185.1, from coordinate 495,533 downwards.
ACGACGACCCGCGAGCGATGCCGGTCATAGCGCGCCGAGACGGCATGGCCCGCCTCGCGCAGCGCCGCCATGCGCTGTTCGGCTTGCTCCAACTGCTGTTCAGTAACCGCCATGAATCGCACTCCATTGCGCGCACAGATCGGCCAGATTGTCGTTCAGCGCGTTCTCGATCCCGCCCAGCTCCGTCAGCTTGAAACCGTAGCTTTCCCGCAATTCCAGCGGACCCTTCGGGCAATGCAGGATGAACACCGCTTCGCCTTCCGCCCCTTTGACATGGACGTGAGCGGGGCGATGGTCGTTTGGGTAGATCACGACCCGCAGGCCGCCCACGCGCAAGACGGTAGGCATCGTAGCGCTTATAGCAAAAACCCAAGCGGTAGGGAATAGTTCCCTTTGCCTGTCGGAAGGATTTCTGATCGACAAGGTTGCGGCCCGGCTGTCGGCATGGACAATGACATGATCGGCGGCGCGGTCCTGAGCGGCGAGGGCGGTTTCAACATCGGCATGGGCTAATGTGCCGATCGCGCGCGGCGCCGAGATTCAGCGCCTCTCCTCAGCACCAGCGTCGCCCAGCCGTCTATGTCGTCGCGCTCGGCGAGGGAGAAGCCCTGCGCGCGATAGGCGGAGAGAACGCCGGGGACGTCGCGGGCGAGCAATCCCGAAAGCGTCAGCTCCGCGCCCGGCGCGGCGGCGCCGGCGATGGAGGGCGCGAGGAGGCGCAGGGGCTTCGCCAGGATATTCGCGAAAATGAGGTCATATTGTCCGGCCATCGCCGCATGGCGCAGGCCGGCCGCTACGACGGGGCGCACATAGGGCCCGGCGCCGTTTTGGACCGCATTGGAGCGGGCCGTCTCGACGGCGACGGGATCGATGTCGCCGCAGGCGACCGACCGATGCAGCAGCTTCGCGGCCGCGATGGCGAGGACGCCCGTGCCCGCGCCCACATCCAGCACGCGGCGCGGACGCCGGCGCTTCACGATCCGATCCAGCGCGCGCAGGCAGCCCAGCGTCGTGCCGTGATGGCCGGTGCCGAAAGCGAGCGCCGCCTCGATCTCAACGCCAATATCGTTCGGCCTCAGGCGGTCGCGGTCGTGGGAGCCATGGACGACGACGCGGCCGGCGCGCACGGGCTCGAGCCCGGCAAGCGACTTCCGCACCCAGTCTTCCTTGGCGATTTCGGCGAATTCGGCGCGGGCGGCGGTCTCGGCGTCGCTCGCCGCCTCAATTAGCGCGCGGATCGTCTCCTCGTCGGGCGCCTCCGCGAAATAGACCTCGACCGTCCAGACCGGGCCGTCATCGACCTCGAAGGCGCCGGCGGCGGTCTCCGTGGGGTCGAATGTCTCGACAATGATGTCGGCGACGGCGCGGGCGCGCCGCTCGTCGGTGGAGAGGCGCAGCACATGGCTAGCGCCGTTGGGGGGAAGGCCTTCGAGCATGTCGCGCGATTAGCACGGCGCGCGGGCGCGGTCACCCTTGCGAGTGCGCCCGACCGTCCTGCCCGGGTAGCGCTTACGCCCCTTTCTCGGGCAGGTTCAGCCGGATATGCAGCTCGCGGAGCTGCTTCGTCGTCGCCTCGCTCGGCGCGCCCATCAGCAGGTCCTCGGCGCGCTGGTTCATCGGGAAGAGCGTCACCTCGCGGAGGTTCTCCTCCTCGGCGAGCAGCATCACGATGCGGTCGACGCCCGGCGCGATGCCGCCATGCGGGGGCGCGCCATATTGGAAGGCGCGATACATGCCGCCGAATTTCTCGAGCAGCACGTCCTCGCCATAGCCGGCGATCTCGAAGGCTCGTCTCATGATCTCGGGGCGGTGATTACGAATGGCGCCCGAGGAGAGCTCCACGCCGTTGCAGACGATGTCGTATTGATAGGCGAGGATGTCGAGCGGGTCCTTGGTCTCCAGCGCCTCCATGCCGCCCTGCGGCATGGAGAAGGGATTGTGAGAGAAGTCGATCTTCTTGTCCTCGTCGTTCCACTCATACATCGGGAAGTCGACGATCCAGCAGAACTCGAAGACGTTGGTCTTGGAGAGGCCGAGCTCATTGCCGATGCGGATGCGCGCCATGCCTGCGAGCTTCGCGGCGGGAGTCTCCTGACCGGCCGAGAAGAAGACCGCGTCGCCGGCCTTCACGCCCGCCTTGGCGGCGATCGCCGCCTGCACGTCGGCTGGGATGAACTTCGCGATCGGCCCCTTGCCGACGAGCGCGCCGCTTTCCTCTTCGAAGATGATGTAGCCCAGCCCCGGCGCGCCTTCCGAGCGCGCCCAGTCATTGAGCTTATCGAAGAAGCTCCTTGGCTGCGTCGCGGCGCCGGGCGCGGGAATGGCGCGCACGGTCTTGCCCTTGAAGGCCTTGAAGCTGACATTCTCACCCTCGAACTCCTCCGAGACGTCGACGATGATCAGCGGATTGCGCAGGTCCGGCTTGTCCGAGCCATATTTCAGCATGGCCTCGCGGAAGGGGATGCGCGGGAATTTTTGCGTGACGGGCTTGCCGCTCGAGAACTCCTCGAACACGCCGCGCAGCACCGGCTCCATCGCCTCGAACACGTCTTCCTGCGTGACGAAGCTCATCTCCACGTCAAGTTGATAGAATTCGCCGGGCGAGCGGTCCGCGCGGGCGTCCTCGTCGCGGAAGCAGGGCGCGATCTGGAAATAACGGTCGAAGCCCGCGACCATCAGAAGCTGCTTGAACTGCTGCGGGGCCTGCGGCAGGGCGTAGAACTTGCCGGGATGCAGCCGCGACGGCACCAGGAAGTCGCGCGCCCCCTCGGGCGAGGAGGCGGTGAGGATCGGCGTCTGAAACTCGAAGAAGCCGCCCGCCTTCATGCGCGAGCGGATCGAGTCGACGATGCGGCCGCGCAGCATGATGTTGGCGTGCAGTTTCTCGCGGCGAAGGTCGAGGAAGCGATATTTGAGGCGGATGTCCTCCGGATAATTCTGGTCGCCGAAGACGGGAAGGGGCAGCTCGCCAGCGGGGCCGAGAACCTCGATTTCCGTCACGTAGATTTCGACATGGCCCGTCGGCATGTCCGGATTCTCGGTGCCGGCCGGGCGCTTGCGCACCTCGCCGTCGAGCCGCACGACCCATTCCGAGCGCAGCTTCTCGGCGGTCGCGAAGGCCGGCGAATCGGGGTCCGCGACGCATTGGGTGAGGCCGTAATGGTCGCGCAGGTCGATGAAGAGCACGCCGCCATGGTCGCGGATGCGATGACACCAGCCGGAGAGGCGGATTTTCTGGCCGGCGAGGGCCTCGTTGGGCTCTCCGCAGGTATGCGAACGGTAGCGATGCATGGGCCGCTTTCGGTCTCAAATCTTCAGGGAATGCCGGAAGGGCCGGCGCGTGCGCGCCAAGAAGCGCAATGGCCTTGCCCCTGTCAAGCGGCGGGGTTCCGCCGTCAGGGCCCCGTCGGGTGAACGCCGGGCATGAACGACTCCCTCGCCGTAAAGGGCCACCGCGTGCACATATTTCGAAAGTCGCCAACCCCGTCATGGCCGGGCTCGTCCCGGCCATCCACGCCGCGCGATATTCGCAAATGCGCTACGGCTGGATCTTCATCGTGACGAGCCGAGCGTCCGCGGTGCGGAGAACATTGAAGCGGCAGGGTTTTTTCTTTTCGCTCTTGCACACCGTCCCGGCGTGGATGGCCGGGACGAGCCTGGCCATGACGGCCTCCCGGAGAAGTGTGACTCCGATAGCCGTAAAGGGGAGGCATGGGGGCGGCTAACCTCCCGATCGCCCTGCTTCTCGCGGCCCTCGTCACTTCCTGAAAAACGCCTCGGCCGCCGCGTTCGCCGCCCGTTTCGCTTCAGCGCCGGCTTCAAGCCGCCTGATCTCCTCCTTCAGCGCCGCGATGCGGGCTTCGATCTCGGCGACGGAGAGCAGGTCGAGCGGCTGGCCGATCTCAATGGCTGGGCGGGGGCGAGGCGCTTCTTCGTCGGTCATGAGCTTCCTCCAGACGTCTTTCTTACCCCAACGCCAGCCTTGGCGCATCGAAACCAACCGGCGGGGGCGGCCTCTCATCCGCCCGCCGAAGCGGATTGAAAAATCAGCCCTCGCCGCGACAATTGTTTAGGCCTATCTGCTATTGTGCGCCCGCGAAGCCGAACGGGGTTCGTCCGGCCGGGGCTTGGCCGGCCGTTCGACCGTCATTGGCGGGAAGACGAGAGCGATGACGAAGTGGGTCTATAGTTTCAGCGCGGGCGGGGCCGAGGGCTCGGCCGCCATGCGGGACCTTCTGGGCGGCAAGGGGGCGAATCTCGCGGAGATGGCGGCGTTGGGCCTGCCGGTGCCGCCGGGATTCACCATTACGACCGAGGTTTGCGCCTATTTCTACGCCAATGGGCGCGGCTTCCCGGCGGAGCTCGAATCGCAGGTCGACGCCGCCATGGCCGAGATCGGCCGCGTCGCCGGCCACGCCTTCAACGACCCGAAATGGCCGCTTCTCGTCTCCGTGCGCTCGGGGGCGCGGGCCTCCATGCCCGGCATGATGGATACGGTGCTCAATCTCGGGCTCAACGACGAAACCGTCGAGGCGCTGGCGAATTATTCCGGCGACGCCCGCTTCGCCTGGGACTGCTACCGCCGCTTCATCGAGATGTATTCCTCGGTCGTGCTCGGCGTCGAGCATCATATTTTCGAGGAGGCGCTGGAGGAGCTGAAGGAGGCCAGGGGCCTGACGCTCGACACCCAATTGACCGCCGACGATTGGCGCGCGGCGGTGAAGCAGTTCAAGGGCATCGTCGAAGCCAATGCCGGCGTCGGCTTTCCGCAGGACCCGCGCGCGCAGCTCTGGGGCGCGATCAAGGCGGTCTTTTCCTCCTGGATGAACCATCGCGCCATCGTCTATCGCCATCTGCACAACATTCCCGAGGAATGGGGCACGGCGGTCAATGTGCAGGCCATGGTCTTCGGCAATATGGACGCCGGCTCCGCCACGGGCGTCGCCTTCACGCGCAATCCCTCGACCGGCGTGAAGGAGCTTTACGGCGAATATCTGCTGAACGCGCAAGGAGAGGACGTCGTCGCGGGCCTGCGCACGCCGCAGCCGCTAACCGAGGCGGCGAGCCGCGCCTCCCCCGGCGAGAAGATCTCTCTCGAAGCCGCGATGCCGAAGGTCTTCGCCGAATTCGCGAAGATCGCCGACAATCTCGAACGCCACTACCGCGACATGCAGGACATGGAGTTCACCGTCGAGCGCGGCAAGCTCTGGATGCTGCAGACGCGGGGCGGCAAGCGCACCGCGCGCGCGGCTTTGAAGCTCGCCGTCGACATGGCGAATGAAGGGCTCATCACGCGCGAGGAGGCGCTGCTGCGCGTCGAGCCGACTTCGCTCGATCAATTGCTCCATCCGACCATCGACCCCGCCGCGCGACGCGACATTCTCGCGACCGGCCTGCCCGCCTCGCCGGGCGCGGCCTTCGGCGAAATCGTCTTCAATCCGGAGGAGGCGGAGACGCTCGCGACATCGGGCCGCAAGGTCATTCTCGTGCGCACCGAGACGAGCCCCGAGGACATTCATGGGATGCACGCCGCGGAGGGCATTCTCACCGCGCGCGGCGGCATGACCTCGCACGCCGCCGTCGTCGCGCGCGGCATGGGCAAGCCCTGCGTGACGGGCGCGGGCGCGCTGCGCATCGATTATGACGAGCAGTGCCTCACCGTCGCCGGCAAGCGCTTCGCCAAGGGCGACAAAATCACGATCGACGGCTCGGCCGGCCACGTCATTGCGGGCGAGGTGAAGATGCAGCGCCCGGAGCTCACCGGCGAATTCGCCGTGCTGATGGGCTGGGCGGACCAGGTGCGCCGGCTGAAGGTCCGCGCCAACGCCGAGACGCCGTCCGACGCCCGCGCCGCGCGCCGCTTCGGCGCCGAGGGCATCGGCCTCGCGCGCACCGAGCATATGTTCTTCGAGGGCGAGCGCATCGTCGCGGTGCGCGAGATGATCCTCGCCGACGACGCGGAAGGGCGAAAGGCGGCGCTCGCCAAGCTGCTGCCGATCCAGCGCGAGGACTTCAAGCATCTCTTCGAAATCATGGCGGGGCTTCCCGTCACGATCCGCCTGCTCGATCCGCCGCTGCACGAATTCCTGCCGCATACGGACGCCGAAATGGCGGCGGTGGCGCGCGCCATGGGCGCCGATCCGGTGAAGCTCAGGCGCCGCGCGCTGCAGCTTTCGGAGTTCAATCCCATGCTGGGCTTTCGCGGCGTGCGTCTCGCCGTGGTCTTCCCCGAGATCGTCGACATGCAGGCGCGGGCCATCTTCGAAGCCGCGATCGAGGCGAGTCTCTCGACGGGCGAGCCCGCGCATATCGAGATCATGGCGCCGCTGGTCTTCGCCGGCGGCGAGCTCAATCTCGTCAAGGCGCGCATCGAGGCCATGGCGAAGCTCGTCGAGGACGAGACGGGCGTTCGTCCGAGCTGCCATATCGGAACGATGATCGAATTGCCCCGCGCCGTGCTGCGCGCCGGCGAGATCGCCGCTTCGGCGGATTTCTTCTCCTTCGGGACCAACGACCTGACCCAGACGACGCTCGGCATTTCGCGCGACGATTCGGGCTCGTTCCTGAACGCCTATGTCGAGAAGGGGCTTTTGCCGCACGATCCCTTCGTGTCGATCGACCAGGAGGGGGTCGGCGAGCTTGTCGCGCTCGGCTGCGAGCGCGCCCGCAAGGCGCGGCCGGACATCGCGCTCGGCGTGTGCGGCGAGCATGGCGGCGATCCGGCCTCGGTGGCGTTCTTCGAGAAGATCGGGATCGACTATGTGTCCTGCTCGCCGTTCCGCGTGCCGATTGCTCGATTGGCGGCGGCGCAGGCGGCGCTCGGAAAGAAGGCCGAAGGGACGGCGTAACCGCCTGGGAGGGTCGGCGCGCGGCGAGTCGCGTCTTCAATCTTTCCCGTTGGAGCCGTCAAAAGCCCCTGCTCGCGGCATTGTCGCCGCGGCCTCACCCCAGCCCGAAGCGCTTCGCGCTTCGACCCTCCCCCTCAAGGGCGCTCACGAGCTTTCCATCTCTTCGTCCATGTGATTCGCCTCGAAGCGCCGCACGATGAGGCGCACGAGATAGAGGCCGAATTCCGGGTTCTGGAAATAGAGCTGCTCGAATTGCTCATAGGTGATCGTGAGCAGCCGCACGTCGCTGAGGCATTTGGCGGTCGCCGTGCGCTTGCCGGATTTGGTGAAGAGCGCCATCTCGCCGAAGATCGCGCCGGACTCCAGCGTCACGCCGCGCTCGACGATCTCGACCCTGCCTTCGACGATGACATAGGCCTCGTTGGCGACGTCGCCCTTCTCGAAGATGTAGTCCGTGGCGCGCACGCTTTCCGGGTGCATGAAGGGCTTCAGCCATTCGATGTTGAGATCGTTGGCGTTGGCCTCACGCACGCTGTCGATGAGGCGGTTCATCTCCCGCAGGCGCGAAAAGTTGAGCGGCAGGTTGATCGCGTGCTTGGCGATCGTCGGCAGGGTTCCCGTCAGGAGTCCGTAGGTCACGCCGAGCACGTTGCACACCATCGCGGTGATGCGCAGCGGGATCATTCGCTTCATATAGGCCGTGCCGACGACGGTCGCGGCCTCCGCCCAGGCCAGCGCCGTCAGCGCCGCTGCTCCGGCGTATTTGCCATTGTCGGAGGTCGCCCAGCTCGTCACCGCATCGATCAGATCGGACATTGTCTCTCCTTCGGTTGCTCGCGCTTAGCCTTTACCTTCCGCCAAGACAAGCGCAAGAAAAGCCTTTGCCGCTGGACTTTCCCGCGCGGCGGCGCACATTTCGCGCATGCGACAGGCGACAGGAATTCTCCGGATCGAGACCGGCGGACGCGGCTTTTACGAATTCACGGGCGGGCTCGCGGATTTCGTGCGGAGCCGGCGCATAGGCGAGGGGCTGCTCACCGTCTTTTGCCGGCACACTTCGGCCTCGCTCCTTATCCAGGAAAACGCGGACCCTTCCGTCCTGAAGGATCTTGAGGCGGTCTTCGCGCGGCTCGCGCCGGAAGGGGCGGGCTACGCCCATGATACGGAAGGCCCTGACGACATGCCGGCGCATATCCGCGCGGCGCTGACGCAGACGCAGCTTTCCATTCCCGTCATAAACGGGGCGCTCGCGCTGGGGACGTGGCAGGGGGTTTATCTTTTCGAGCATAGAAGACGGCCGCATCGGCGGGAGATTGCGCTGCATGTGATGGGGGAGTGACTGACGTCCCTCTCGCCGTGACTACGGAGAGAGGGGGCCGCATCACTCCTGCCGCGCCATCATCGCCCCACAAGAGGACTGCCGCGCGGGCGCGCATGCAACCGGCGCGGGCGCCTCATTCTGGCACGCAAGCGGCGCCGGCGCCGCAACCAATCCGCAAGCCTAATGCGCTGATAATCAAGATCAGAAAATTCTCGCAGTCGGGCGCCGGCGTCGGCCTGCGCGTCGGATCCGGGCAGGCTTATGCGTCGTCAGTCGAAAGCGCGTTGGGTTTTTGGCGTCATGGTTCCCTGGGTCGTCAGCGTGACGGCGCCCTGGGCGTTGGGCGTCGGCGTTCTCGTCTCCTTCACGGCGAGCGCCGGCCAGGACGCCGCCGGCGACTGGAATGTCGCGCCGCTCACCGCCCGCGCCCGCGCGATCGCCGCGCCCGCGACCCTGCAGCTCGCCTCTTTCGGCGAGATCGCCGCCGGCGAATTGGGGTTGCCGGGCCAGAGCCGGGCGCTGGTGCAGAGCGCGAGGCTGATGATCGGGGCGCCCGACGATCTTCGCTCCATCCCCGACGAGCGGGAGCCGCATGTCGATCTGAAGCCCGACGTGAAGCATTTTCCACAGGTCGACCGCACGCATAAGGGCGATCCCATCGTCGCCATGCGGCCCGGCTTCGAGACGCGCGTCATCAGCCCCTCCACGCTCGGCCTCGCCGAGCCCGCGCGTCTGACCTTTCGCATCGACGGCAGGAATGCGGCGCGCACGAGCCTGACGCTGGCGCCGCGCGGCGCGATGCCCGGCGACGAAGCGATTTACGAGGCCGAGGCCGCGCGCGCCGAGGCGATGACGACCACGCAAACCCAGCGGGCGACGGCGGCCGCCTCGCCATCGCAAAGCGCCTCGAGCGCCACGTCGCGGTCGAACGAGCCGCCGCGCGAGCCGGCCTATCAGGCGCTCGCCGAACGCGCGCTGCATGGCGCGACGCCCTCGGTCTCGCGCGCGGTGGCGCTCGGCTCCACGACCCCGGCCCAGGCGGACGCGCTTCCGATCGAGGTCTCGGCCTTTCCGCGCGCGACGCTGGCGCTGGGCGCGCCTTCAAAGTCCGGCGCGCGTCCCGATTACGCGTCCCTCATCGACCGCGACAATATGGACCGTGAGCGCCGCTGCCTGGCGGAAGCCGTCTATTTCGAATCGCGCAGCGAGCCGGAGGCGGGGCAGGCGGCCGTGGCGCAGGTCGTGCTCAACCGCGTTCAGAGCGGGCTCTATCCGGCGTCGATCTGCGGCGTCGTCTATCAGAACCGGCATCACTACAAGGCGTGCCAGTTCTCCTTCGCCTGCGAAGGCAAGTCGCTCCGCATCACGGAGCCGGAGTCGTGGGCGGCGGCGGTGCGCGTCGCCAATGAGGTGATGGACGGCCGCACCTATCTGACCGAGGTCGGCCGCTCAACGCATTACCATGCGACCTATGTGAAGCCGCGCTGGGCGCGGGCCTTGACGCGCATGGACATGATCGGCCGGCACATCTTCTACCGGCTCAAGCCGGGTCAGACTTGACCGGCCGGCGCTTCGCCTTGCGCCGCCACGCGCCGCCGGTATGGGCATAGACGAGAATCCAGGTCCAGATCGTGAGCGCGATCCAGGCGGAGGCGATGGGATGCGCCGTCGTCATTTCGGTAAAGGCGTGCATGTCGGAATCTCACGCGCTGAAGTTGTGCGTAGCTTTCCTCCCGCGACGTTAAAGGTCCGGTTAAGCGGGCGCCTAAGCTTTGGCGGTCGCCATTCATGCTTTCGAATATGACGAATGGCGCGTTAAGGGCGCCGCGCCGCGCGCGCAAGTCCGCGGACGGAATTGCCTAAGTAGAAGTCGGGCGGAAGATCGGAGATGCGCAATACCGCTTCCCTCGCGCGGCCTTGCGCAAGCAGGGCCGCGCGCAGCGTTCCGGCCAGAAGCCCGCAGGAAAGCGGCGGCGTCAGCAGGACGCCGTCGCCTGGGACGAAGAGATTGCAGCGCGCGCTTTCGCAAAGCTCGTCGCGCTCGTTAAGAAACAACACTTCATCGGCACCGTGCCGCTGCACGGCCCGCGCGAGCTCCTCCTCATAGAGGGCGCGCCGCGTCGTCTTGTGCCGTAGCAGGGGGTCGGCCGAGTCGAAACGGCGCTCCGCAAGCGCGACGCGCCAGACGGCTTCGGGCGGAACGGCGTCGATGGGCGTTTTGCTCACCTCGATCGCGCCGTCGCGGGAAAGGACAAGCCGAACGCGCAGCCGCTCGGCAGGGGCGGGAATCTGCTCCCTCTCCCCGCAAAGAGCGTCGAAAGACGCCCGTCTTTCGGCGGGCTTTGCGGGGAGAGGGCCGGGGTGAGGGGCAAGCGCCCCGTCGCCGCCTGCCCCTCGCCCCGGCCCTCCCCGCGGGCGGGGAGAGGGGGAAGCGTCGTCGGCGACAAAATCTGGAACAGCGCGTTCCAGCGCCGTCTTCACCTTCTCCTCGTCGTGACGAAAGCCCAGCGCCGCGCTCGACGCGGCGAGGCGGGCGAGATGCTCGGGGAGCAGGGCGTAGCCCTCCCCCGGCGTCCAGAGCAGGGTTTCGATCAGTCCGAAGTCTTCGCCCCGGTCAGGAAGCGGGCCTTGATCAGACATTCCTCATACTCTTGGGCGGCGCGCGAATCGGCGACGACCGCCGAGCCGACATTGCAGACAAGCTCGTTGTCGGGAAAGAGCGTCAGGGTGCGGATGGCGACGTTGAAGCGGAGGTCGCCGTCGGGCGCGATGAGCCCCAGCGAGCCGCAATAGACTCCTCTCGGCGCGCATTCGAGATCGCGGATGATTTCCATGGCCCGGATCTTCGGCGCGCCCGTCACCGAGCCGCAGGGGAAAAGCCCGGTGAAGAGGTCGGCGAGCGTCACGTCGTCGCGAAGGCGCGCCTCGATGCCCGAGGTCATCTGATGCAGCGTCGGATAGGTCTCGACGGTGAAGAGGTCGGTGACCTTCACCGAGCCGACTTCCGCGAGGCGCGAAAGATCGTTGCGCAGCAGATCGACAATCATGAGGTTTTCGGCGCGCGATTTCTCGTCCTCGACGAGATATTGGGCGCGGGCCATGTCCTCGGTCGGCATGAAGCCGCGCTGCGCCGTGCCCTTCATCGGCCGGGCGCGGATATGGCGGCCATGCGCCTCGAAGAAGACCTCCGGCGACAGGGAGACGACCGTCTCCTCGCCGAGCGCCACGACGCCGCCATAGGCCACGGGCTGGCGCTTGCGCAGGCCGCGATAAAGGGCGAGCGGATCGCCCTCATGGCGGCCATGGAGCGGGAAGGTGAGATTGATCTGATAGACGTCGCCCGCGAAGATGTAGTCGATGCACGCCTGGAAGCGCTCGGCATATTCCGCCTCCGTCCAGGCGGGGGTCAGCGGGATTTTGAGGGCGGGGCCTTCCGCCGGCGGCAAGGTCCAGGGCTTGGGGGCCTTGAAGGCGCCGAAAAGCAGAAGCGGCGCGCGCGGGCGCGGCGTCGTCTGCGTCCAGAATTTTGGCTCCAGCGCATAGCCGAGCTCGTAGGAGGCGTAGCCCGCGAGATAGAGCCCGCGCTTTGTCGCCGCCTCCATTCGGGCGAAGGCGTCCCTGGCCTCGCTCGGCTCTCGGGCGACGATGATCTCCTCGGGCTCGTCGAAAAGCAGCGCCCGGCCGCCCTCGCGCCCGTCCTCGAACACGACATAGGGCCGCGCCGGCGCTTGGAGCTGCGTCGGGGCAAGGGGCTTGGCGTCGGCGTCGGGCATTTCTCGGGGGGCTCGTTTCACGAAGATGTTACATAAGACCAGGACGATCGGGTGAATAGCAATCTTGCATGTCCGGCGCCCCTGCCTCCCCTTTTACGGGGAGGCCCGCCTTCCCCTATGAAAGGCCGCGCGTTTCCGCAATCGGATTTCGTCGACGGGAAGCCGAGGGGGTTTTGATCTCGGGCCCGGGGCGGGCTATTGAAGGCCATGTCCGCCTCGCAACCCCCGCAACCCCTGCGCATACTCTTCATCGGCGACGTGCTCGGCCGCTCCGGCCGCGCGGCGGTGACCCGCCACGTCCCGCGCCTGCGCGAAAAATGGGCGCTCGATTTCGTCGTCTGCAACGGGGAGAATTCGGCGGGCGGCTTCGGCATCACCGAGGCCATCTGCGAGGAGATGGTGAATGCGGGCGTCGATTGCGTGACGCTCGGCAACCACGCTTTCGACCAGCGCGAAACTCTCGTCTTCATCGAGCGCCAGCCGCGCCTGCTGCGGCCGATCAACTATCCGCCGGGCACGCCGGGCAGGGGGGCGAATCTCTTCGCCGCCGCGCGGGGCCAGCAGGTGCTCGTGGTCAATCCGATGGGCCGCGTCTTCATGGACGCGATCGACGACCCCTTTGCGGCGATGGAGAAGGAGCTCGGCGCCTGCCCGCTGGGCGTCGGCTGCGACGCGATCGTCGTCGACATGCACGCCGAGACCTCGAGCGAGAAGATGGCCATGGGCCATTTCGTCGATGGAAGGGCGTCGCTCGTCGTCGGCACGCACACCCATGTGCCGACCGCCGACGCGCAGATCCTGCCCGGCGGCACGGCCTATCTGACCGACGCCGGCATGACCGGGGACTATGATTCCGTCATCGGCATGGAAAAGGAGGAGCCGCTGCGCCGCTTCATCCGCAAGACGCCGGGCTCCCGCTACGAGCCGGCCAATGGCGAGGCGACGCTGTGCGGCGTGGCGATCGAGGTGGGCAAGGACGGACTCGCGGCGATGATCTCGCCCGTGCGGCTCGGCGGAAGGCTGCGGCAGGAATGGCCGCAGGAATGGGGCGCGCCGTAGCGGTTAAGGCTTGTGAGGCCTCCGCTTCAGCGCAGCAGCACATAGCCCCGGCGCTCCAGGCAGCGATTGACCACCAGCACATAGTCCTGCGCGGCCGCGTCGGCCGCCGCCGCGCCCTGCGCGCTTTGCGCCGCGCCGCTCGCGCCGATGGCGGCGCCCGCCGCATCGGCGGCGCCCGTTCCCGTGAAGAGGCCGGTCGCCGCGCCGAGGCCGGGGACGGGCGCGTAGCGCGCGACATTCGCCGCCGCCGAAAGCGCCGCGCCGGCGGTCGCCTGCTGCGCGCCGGCGGCCGCCTGCGCCTGCCCGGTTCGCGCGCCGCTCTCCTGCGGCGCGGCGCGATCGCGGCAAAAGGCGAGGTCCTTCGCGTATTTCTTTTCCTTGAACCCCTTGGCGTCGCGGTCGACGAGCGGATCATAGATCGCGCCCTGCGCGTCCTGCGCCCGGACCGGCGCGGCGGCGGCGAGCGCGAAGGCGAGAGCGAAGAGGAAGGAAAAAGCTTTATTGGTCGCAAACATATCGTCAGCCCCATTAACGTTGTCGGCCCCACGATCGACCGTCGCGGGAGCCCAAGCGGCAAGGCTTGTAAAACTTTTGTTAACCTCGCAAAAGGTGGCGCGTTGTCGCCCGTCCGACCGCGGCGCGAGGAGAAGGCGGGCGCGGAGGCGCCTACCATTGGCGGCGAAGGTCGATTAAATAGCGCAGAAACATAAGCTGCGACGCGAGCGGAGCCGGCCATATGAAATGGGAAGATCTACAGACATCCGAGAACGTCGAGGACCGCCGCGGCGAAGAGGGCGGCGGCATGTTCGGCGGCGGGCCGAGCATGGGCGGCGGCGGCATCGGCCTCGGGACCATGGTCATTCTCGGCATTATCGGCTGGGCGCTCGGCATTAATCCCGCCCTGCTGATCGGCGGCGCGGAGATGCTGGGCAAGATGCGCGGCGGCGGGCAGGTCGTGCGTCAGGACCGGCCGCACGAGACGTCCCAGCCGACCGATCAAATGGGGTTGTTCGTCGCCAAGGTGCTCGGCTCCAATGAGGAGGTCTGGTCGGCGGTCCTGCCCGAGCAGAAGGGAATCCAGTTCCGCGCCCCGCGCCTCGTCCTCTTCGACGGCGTCACGGATTCGCGCTGCGGCGCGGCGCAGTCGGCCATGGGGCCATTCTATTGCCCGATCGACCAGCGCATCTATCTCGACACCTCCTTCTTCCGCGACATGAAGCAGCGTTTCGGCGGCGGCGGCGATTTCGCCTATGCCTATGTGATCTCGCATGAGATGGGCCATCACATCGAGAATCTGCTGGGCATCCTGCCCAAGGTGCAGCGCGCCCAGGCCCGCGCGAGCAGCCGGGCCGAGGCCAACGCCCTTTCGGTCCGCGTCGAGCTGATGGCCGATTGCCTCGCCGGCGTCTGGGCCAATAACGGCAACGCCCGCAACCGTTTCCTGGAGGAGGGCGACATCGAGAAGGCCGTGGCCTCCGCTCAGGCGATCGGCGACGACCGGCTTCAGAAGGCGCAGCGCGGCTATGTCGTGCCCGACAGCTTCACTCACGGCTCCTCCGCGCAGCGCACGGAATGGCTGCTGCGCGGCCTGAAGAGCGGCCGCGTCGACGAGTGCAACACCTTCAGCCGGTAGGCGATACGCCCGTCATTGCGAGCGAAGCGAAGCAATCCAGGAGCCGTGTCGCGGCGCCGGATCGCCGCGTCGCAATGACGGTTTCCCGACGTTTCCGTTCAGAACGTCCGGCGCGCGCTGCTCTTCAGTTCGGCGCCGCGCAGCCGCCTTGCAAGCACCTTCAAATCCCCGCTGGCGGCGCTTCGCAGCGCGGTCTTGCGCGCGATGATTCCCACCGGCTCGGCCAGGCTTGGCGCGAGCCGCGTGAGGAAGGAGGTCGGCGCCGCGCGCAGCACCAGCGACCGCCCGCCCGCGCCATAGGCGAAGGCGTCGTTCACCTCGTCGACGAAGCCGCGCTCGACGGCGTGTCCGGCGAGCAGCAGCAGCGCCTCCTCGTGGCGCGCGAGGTCGAGCGCCCGCGCCAGCCCTTCCTCCTTGCCGGGCGCCTCGACAAGCGCGCAGCCCGCTTCGTCCGCGACGCGCTCGAGCCCGCGTCCCGGCGCGCCCACGAGCACGGCGTCGGCGACGAGTCCCTGGACGCAGGCCTCGACGAGAGACGCGAGGCTGCGCGCGACGGCGTCGCGACGCAAGGGCTGGGCTGGCGCGTCATAGGCGAGAAGAATGGCTGTCAGCATCGAGGGATGCATAGCCGAAACAAGAGCGCGACGGAATGTGGCGCCAAATAATCGTGCTTGGACGCCAATCCGTGGGCGCGCCCATTGCGCCGGCCGCCGCCTTCGGCCACCATCGCGCCCATGCCGCTGAGTCCCTTTCCGCTCGAAGTTCTCACAACCGATCAGATGGCCCGCGCCGATCGCCTCACGATCGAGAGCGGCGTGTCGGGCATCGAGCTGATGGAGAGCGCCGGCGTCGCGCTCGCCAAGGTGGCGACGCGCATCCTTCAGCGCACCAGCGGCCGGCGCGTGCTGGCGCTCTGCGGGCCGGGCAATAATGGCGGCGACGGCTATGTCGCCGCGCGATTGCTCAAGGCGCAGCGCTACAAGGTGCGCGTCGCCTCGCTCGTCCCGCCCGATCAGCTCCGCGGCGACGCCGCGCGGGCGGCGGCCGGCTGGACCGGCACGCTTCTTCCGGCGGATGAGTGCGACTTCCACGGCGTCGATCTCGTCATCGACGCCCTTTTCGGGACCGGCCTCGCGCGCGATCTCGACCCCGCCGCGCAGGCTCTGGTCAACCGCCTCAATCAATGGCGCCGCGAAACCAGGCAGAACGTCGTCAGCGTCGATATTCCGAGCGGAGTCGACGGCACCACCGGGGCGATTCGCGGGGCCGCGGTGGAGGCCGACGAGACCGTCACCTTTTTCCGCGTGAAGACGGGGCACCTTCTGCTGCCGGGCCGCTCGCGCTGCGGCAAGCTCACCTGCGCCCATATCGGCATCCGCGCGACGACGCTCGAATCGATGGCGGTGAAGACCTTCGTCAATACGCCCGACCTCTGGCTCTCCGCCCTGCCGCGCCCGAAGGTGGAAGGGCATAAATATACGCGCGGCCACGCGCTGGTCGTCTCCGGCGGCGCGTCCTTTACGGGGGCGGCGCGGCTGTCGGCGGCCGCGGCGCTGCGCGCGGGGGCGGGGCTCGTGACCCTCGCGAGCCCCAGCGACGCGCTGCCCGTCAATGCGAGCGCGCTCACTTCCGTGATGGTCCGGCCGGCGGATGGGGCCAAGGGGCTCGCCGTCGTGCTCGCGGACGAACGCAAGAACGCCGTGGCGATCGGCCCGGGGCTGGGCGTTTCCGAGGAGAGCTGCCGGCAGGCGGAGGTGGCGCTGACGCCGCAGGCCTATCGCCGCGCGGCCGTGCTCGACGCCGACGCGCTGACGAGTTTCGAGGGCGATCCCTTCCGGCTTTGGCGCGCGACGCGCGCGGCGCCCGGGCCGGTGGTCATGACGCCGCATGCCGGCGAATTCGCGCGGCTCTTCGCCGAATGCAACAGCGACCGCGCGCTGCGCTCGAAGCTTGACAGGGCGCGCGACGCGGCCCGCGTGAGCGGGGCGGTGCTGCTCTACAAGGGGCCCGATACGGTGGTCGCCGCCCCCGACGGCCGCGCGTCGATTCTGTCCTGGGCGAGCCCCTGGCTCGCGACCGCGGGCTCGGGCGACGTCCTGACCGGCGTCGTGGCCGGCCTGCTCGCGCAAGGGATGGACGGCTTTCTGGCCGCCTCCTGCGCGGTCTGGATGCATGCGCGGGCGGCGGAGCTGTTCGGGCCGGGCCTCATCGCCGACGACATTATTTCGACTCTGCCGCAAGTATGGCGCGAACTTTCCGGCGCCGGGCAGTGAAGCTTTTCGGACGTTTCATCCGGACGGCTGGCGTCACAAAAGAAAAATTCGGTGGAACTATCGCTTTCGCCCTGCGCTCCTTGTCTGGCCCGCCAGGTCTGACTAGACTGGGCCGGTTACGCGGCAGTGTTAGAGAAGCTTCACAAACAGCCTCCACAACACAGGGCGCGGGCGCGACGGGGTTGGCGGAAATTATCCCGGCGCGACCAACGGATGGACAGAGCGAACGACAAATGCGGTCACATGAGAAGCTCCTGCTGGAGAACAAGGCCTGGGCCGAAGAGACGAAGCACAGGGAACCTGACTATTTCGAGCGGCTGGCGCGCGGCCAGAAGCCCGAGTTTCTATGGATCGGCTGCGCCGACAGCCGCGTGCCCGCCGACATCATCGTCAATGCGGAGCCGGGGCTCATCTTCGCGCATCGCAACATCGCCAATCAGGTGATTGCGACAGACTTCAACTGCCTCAGCGTCGTTCAATACGCCGTGCAGGTCCTGAAGGTGAAGCACATCATCGTTTGCGGCCATTACAATTGCGGCGGCGTGAAAGCGGCGCTGTCGCATCAGCGCTCGGATTTCACGCTGCTCAACAAATGGCTGCTGCATGTGAAGGACGTCTACCGCCTGCATCGCGAGGAGCTCGACGCGATCAGCGCCTTCGAGGCGAAGGCCGACCGTCTCGTCGAGCTCAATGTGATCGAGCAGGTCAATCATCTGTCCTACACATCCATCGTTCAGAACGCCTGGAAGAGCGAGAGTCGGCCGCTGGTGCATGGCTGGGTTTATGCGCTCGACGATGGACTTCTCAAGCAGCTCATCACGCTTGGTCCCGAAAGCAAGATCGATCGCATCTACGAGTGGGACCAGTAGCGCCAGCTCACCGAACGACTGAACAGGAGACTTCAGCCGTGCTTCGCAAGCATCTCGATTACTATTTCCGCTATCTGGATCACGACATTCCGGCGGGGGTTGTGGTGTTTCTGGTGGCTCTGCCGCTCTGCCTCGGCATCGCCGTGGCTTCGGGCGCGCCGCCCTTTTCCGGCGTTATCGCCGGCATCATCGGCGGCCTTGTCGTGTCGGTCGTCAGCGGCTCGCAACTCAGCGTGTCCGGTCCGGCGGCGGGCCTCACCGTCATCATCGCCGCCGCTGTGGAGAAGCTCGGACTGGACGGCATGCTGCTCGCCGTCGCGCTTTCGGGCCTCATTCAGATCGCGATGGGCTTTGCGCGCGCGGGCGTGATCGGCGCCTACTTCCCTTCGGCGGTCATCAAGGGAATGCTCGCGGCGATCGGCCTCATCCTGATCATGAAGCAATTGCCGCACGCCGTCGGTTATGACGCGGACGCCGACAGCGACCTCTCCTTCCTGGAGGGCGACAGCCACACGACCTTCTCCCTGCTCTGGTCGTCGCTCGACTCCGTCTCGCCGGGCGCGACGGTCGTCTCGATCGTCTCGATTGCGATCCTGCTTTTGTGGGACTCCAAGTTGATCAGGGACAATCGTCGCCTCGCCGTTATCCCGGGACCGCTCGTCGCGGTCATTTTCGGCGTCATCTTCAACCAGATCGCTCAGGCGGTCGCGCCGTGGTTCGCCATTGCGCCCCAGCATCTCGTCACGTTGCCGGAGATCGCGGGCCCGCTTCAGTTCCTCGGCGAAATCCATTTCCCGAGCCTGAGCGGCCTGACGGACCTTCACGTCTATGTCACCGCCGGCACGCTCGCGCTGGTCGGCAGCCTCGAGACGCTCCTGAGCCTGGAAGCCGTGGACAAGCTCGATCCGCTCAAGCGCACCGCCCCGACCAATCAGGAGCTCAAGGCGCAGGGCGTGGGCAATTTCATCAGCGGCATGATCGGCGGCTTGCCGATCACGGCGGTCATCGTCCGCAGCTCGGCGAACATCGACGCCGGCGCGCATACGAAGGTCGCCTGCATCGTGCATGGATGGCTGCTGCTGCTCAGCGTGATGTTCCTGTCCGTCGTGCTCAACATGATTCCGCTCGCCTGCCTGGCGGCGGTGCTGCTGCTCACGGGCTACAAGCTCGCCAAGCCGAAGCTGGTGATGGAACAGTACGAAAAAGGCTTCAACCAGTTCGCCCCCTTCGCCGTCACGATCGCCGCGATCCTGATGACGGACCTTTTGAAGGGCATGGCGATCGGCATGGCGGTCGGCTTGTTTTTCGTGCTCTACGGCAATTACCACTCCGCCTTCACGCTCACGCGCGACGGCAAGAATTATCTGTTGCGGCTGCAGAAGGACGTGTCCTTCCTCAACAAGGCGCCGCTGCGCAATATTCTGGAGGATATCGAGGAGGACAGCTTCCTCGTCATCGACGGAACCCGCGCGACCTTCATCGACCAGGACATCATGGAGACGCTCGAGGACTTCATCAAGGCCGCGAGCGACAACAATATCCATGTCGAGCTGAAGAATGTGAAGGGCATGGCGGCGCCGGCGAATGGCGCCCTCGCCCCGGCCTGACGGCTTTTTCGCGGCGGCGAGGCTTTCTCGCCGCCGTCTGATTCATTGCCGCCGCATTTCGTCGAGATCCGCTCTCGCGAAGCCGCATGCCTGGGAGTCGGGCCCGCGCGCGCAGGCCTTTTTGTAGAATCGGCGCGCGGCGGCCTCGTTCCTTTGGGTTCCTTCGCCGTAGCGGTAGCTCTGCCCAAGCATGGCGCAGCCCCAGCCATCGTCATTCTTGCAGGCGATCTTGAAGCTGCGATGCTCGCAGGCCGCGAGCTCGTCGCCCGTCAGCCGTTGCAGCGGGTCGCTCGCTTCCATCGCGTTGCGCAGATGCGCGGCGCGATTCGTACAGCCGGACGGCTCGCCCTGCGCGCAAGCGGCCGCGAAGAGGATTTGCGCATATCGCGGCGGAACGAGATCTTCGCGCTCCTGAAGCGCCAGCGCCAGCCGATAGCAATGATCCTCGCTATGTCTCGTGAGGCACGCGCTCAGGCAGCCGGCCGGGTTCAGCGCGCATGCTTTTTCGGTCGCCTCTTCCTTGGCGGCGAAGAAGCTCCCGAGCGTCACGGCCGAGCGGAAGATTTCGGCCGGGCAGCTCTGATAGCTTGCGAGCATGGTCTGCTCGCGATCCATGGCGGCCATGAGCGCGCGCGCCTCCGGCTCGTTCAGCTTTGTCTTCTCTTCGGCCTGCGCCGAGGTCACGATCGACGCCGCAAGGCAGCACGCCACGAAATGTTTTGCGAAGGCGAACACGGCCTCCTCCTTCGAAGCTTTCAATGTCGAAGGGGAAGCTAGCCGCGGCGCTTCAGGACCGCCGTGCGTTCGCTCACAATGCGGGAATGAAGCTTTCGAAGACGATCTGATCCGCCCAAGGCGCCGCCGCCTCGGCCCGATCGTGCGAACGGACCGTCCAAACCGTGACGGGAAGGCGCAGGCCTTCGCGCAGAAGGAACGGAATGGCGTGGGGAAGATCTCCGACGTTCCAGGAAAGGAAGTCGGGCCGCGTGCGCCGATAATGCAGGAAATGGGTCATCTCGTCGCGACGCGCGGGCGAGAGCGCCGCCCAGTCCGCGCCGTCATAAGCGGCCTCCGCGACGATTCCCAACGGGATATGCGCGATCCCGAGCGCCGCCGCCTGCGCGCGCAGAAATGCGATCGGCTCGGGATCGAAGCTTTCGACGGCGACGGGGCCGCGATAGCGCGAAAGCGTTTCCGCAGCGCGTCTGGCGGCGGTGAGATCGCCGTCGAAACCGCTCTTGATCTCGACGACGAGCGGCGCGCGGCCGGCGACCGCCGCCAGAAACGCCTCGAAGGTCGGAATGGTCTCTCCGGATCCTTTGAGAGGGATCGCGGACAGCGCCGCCGCGTCGAGAGCGGCGACTTTGCCTTGAGCGCCGGTCAGTCGCTCCATCGTGTCGTCATGGAAGACGACGAGTTCGCCGTCGCGCGTCGGCTGCACGTCGCATTCGATGGCGAAGCCGGCGGCGATGGCGGCGCGGGCGGCGCCGATCGAATTTTCGATCACGCCGCGCGAGGGGTCGTGCAGTCCGCGATGCGCGATCGGACGCGCCGTCAGCCAGTCGAGCGCGCTCAACCGAGAATCTCGAAAATGCCCTCGATCTCGACGGCGGCGTCGAGCGGAAGCTGCGCGACGCCCACCGCGAAACGCGCATGCCGGCCGTTCTCGCCGAGCACGGCCGCGAAGAGATCCGAGGCGCCGTTCACGACTTGGGGCGTCTGTCCGAAATCGGGCGCGCAGTTCACATAGCCGCCAATGCGCACCGCCTTGAGCCGAGCGAGGTCGCCGACGGCGGCGTTCGCCTGCGCGAGCACGTTCAGCGCCGCCTGCCGCGCGGCGCCCTGGCCGTTCTCCAGGGACACGCTCGCGCCGAGCTTGCCCTTATGCGCCGGATCGAGGCCGCCGGCCGCCATCGGAAGCTGGCCGGAGACGAAAAGAAGATTTCCCGTGCGCGAATAGGGAACATAATTGGCGACCGGCGCGGCGGCGGGCGGCAGAACGAGCCCGAGCGCCGCGAGCCGCGCCGCCGGCGTCTCATTCGTGGGATTTGACATGATCGCTTTCCTTTTGGCGTTGGCGCACATCGCGCAAAAGCCGGCCGGACGATTGCGTTCAGCGCGAATTCCTGTCGCCCGCGCGAGCCCGCGAGAGCGGAACGCGCGCCAGAAAACATTTGCTCCAGCGCGGAGCTGACCCTAATTTCAGCGTAGTCGCGACGCAATGGCGGCGCCTCTTCTTCCCGGGTGAAATCGTCTCATGACTCATTCGCGCGCGCTTCTCGCCGCCGCTCTCGCCGCGAGCCTATCGCCGTCCTTTCCGGCCAGGGCGGAAGCGCCGCCGCTCGCCTCGCATCGCGCCGTTTACGAGCTCACGCTCGACAAGGCGACGGGCGCGAAAGCGCCGGCCCAGGCGCGCGGCCGCATCGTCTTCGACTTCGCCGCCTCCTGCGACGGCTATGTGCAGAACTTCCGGCAGATCACCGAGCTTCAGCCGGCGGAAGGCGCAACGAAGCTTTCCGACATGCGCTCCGCCACCTTCGAAGCGCTGGACGCGTCCGGCTATCGCTTCAAGGTCGAAACGAAGGTCGACAACGCCTCCGCGGAGGAAGTGGACGGCAAGGCGCAGAAGGGCAAGGATGCGCGCGTCAATGTCGATCTCGCCCGGCCCAAGCGCGGGCGCCTCGACATTGACGGTCCGGCCCTGTTCCCCAGCGAGCATCTGCGCCACATTATCGACGCGGCGCGCAAGGAGGAAACGCTTCTGGAGGCGCGAGTCTATGATGGGACGGGCGAGGGCGACAAAGCGTTCGACACGCTGACGGTTCTCGGCAAGGCCGTGAATGCGCCCGCCTCCGAGAAGGCGGCGCAGGCCGATGCGCTCAAGGGAATGAAGCGCTGGCGCGTCGCCATTTCCTATTTCGAGCCGGGCAAGCGCGACGGACAGCCCATCTACATTCTGTCTTTCGATCTGTACGAGAACGGCGTGTCGCGCGCGCTCAAGCTCGATTACGGCGATTTCGTTCTCAAAGGCGAAATGACGGAGCTTACGGTCCAGCCGGCGGCGGTCTGCAAGAAATAGCTTCTTAATGTCGACGCGGAGATTGTTCCTCCGAGAGGGAGCCTGCCGTGTAGCATGCTCTCCGAAAGCGCGCGGCGGGTTGCGCTTCTCGAAGGGGGCGCCATGACGACGATCGGCTCTTATCTCGCAATTTCCAGCGATCTCGGCAGATGGCGGGCCATCGCCGCCAGGGCGCCGGACGTTTCCGCGGAGACGAAATATTTTCAGGCGAATATCGGCAAGGCGACTTCCGCGGAGGCGCTGCTGAAGAATCGCCGTCTCTTCAATTACGCCATGAAAGCGTTTGGACTCGGCGACAAGACCTACGCCGTCGGAATGATGCGCAAGGCGCTCGAGCAGGGCGTCGAGGATCCCCGGGCGCTCGCGAACACGCTGCGCGACCCCGGAATCCTCGCTTTCGCCAAGGCCTTCGACTATGCGGGCAAGGGCAAGGCGGTTGCGTCGGCGAGCCTCTCGGAGACCGTCACAGGCCGCTATGTCGAGCAGGCGATGCAGGCCGAGCAGGGGAAGCAGAATCCGGGCGTCGAGCTCGCGCTCTATTTCCGGGAGAACGCGCCGCGGCTCACCAGCATTTACGGCGTGCTCGCCGACAAGAAGCTGCTGCAGGTCGTGCAGACCGCGCTCGACATTTCGTCGCGCACATCCTCGCAGCCCGTCGACACGCAGGCGCGGCTTCTGAAAGCGAAGATCAACATAGACGACTTCAAGGACGCCAAGAAGCTCGCGGCCTTCATCGCCCGATTCTCGGCGATGTACGACATGCGGAATCCGGGCGCGACGCCGCCATCCGTGACGAACGCCAACGCCATTCTTTTCGGCGCGTCCCTGGCGGAATCGGACGGCCCCGCCGGCGTCGACATTTCCCTGATCTTGCGCAGGCAGAACGCCCTGCGCGGGTGATTCATATCGCGCGCGCGACGAAGGCGCGCAGGCGCGACAGCAGGGAGCCCTTGCGCCAGAAGATCAGCCCGTGAATGGCGAGCGTCTGCTCGGCGAAAGGCGCGATCGGGGGCGCTTCGAGAAGTCCCTTATTGGCGGGCAGGCGCATCAGCGCGGCTTCATCCGCCGGCATGGAGATCTCCACCTCGCCCCGCGCCGTAATCTCTCCCGTGACGTAATGCAGCAGCATCAGCTTGCGGACGATGTCTTGCATTTGCGAACGCGGCGTTTTCCGGCAGGCGCGTTCGCCGGAACGGATGCTGTAGGGGCCGCTCCTGTCGTTCGACTGGAGCATCAGGGCGACAAGCGAACCTTCGCCCGGCCAGAAGCTCGTTCCGCCGCGGGCGATTTCAAGAAATTGCCCCTCAAAGACGCGCGACGACAAATTGTCGAGCGCGCAGGGACCCTGAACGAGGGTCTGCGTGGCGTCGACATAGTCAAAGCGATCGACCTTCTTCGGCGATGGCGACGGCGCGGCGACGCCCTGTTCGATCCGCGCGAATAAAGCGCGCGCGACTCGACCGGCGGCGTCGGTCGACAGATGGTTTTCATCCTGGAAATGCGCGGCCGCGAGGCCTTCGGCGAAAATCCCGCGAAGCCAGAGGTCGGGAACGGCGCGCCGCCGCGCCGCCGCCTCATAGAGCTTCCGTATCTTCCGAATGGCCTTGCTGCGCGGCTTGCCATCCTCGCCTGGGCGCGGCTCCAGGCACAGGAAGACGAGCCCGACGCCTCTCAGCGCGCAGAAATCCATCACCGCGTCGAGCGCGTCCTCGACAAGCGCGCTCCCCAGCACGCCCGCCTCGCACAGGAGGATGTCGTTCAGGCAATATTCGAAGATGACGAGGTCGGGCATGGCGGCGCCGTCGCGCGCGCGCTTCATCAGCGCCATCAGCCCGTAGAGCGAGCCGACCGCGCCGAGAAAGCGGTTCTCGATGCGGTGATCGGCCGCCATCTCGGCGAATTGCGCGGCCCAGCCGTCCTTGACGCCGGCGTTGGAGCCTCCCAGCAGGAGAATGTGCAAGCCGGAAACCTCTTAAAATTAGGGCGTCGGGTGAATGCCGGGCGCCGACCTCCCCGTAAAGGAGAGGCATGGGGCGGCTAACCGCCTTGTTCGCCCGACTGCCCTGCTCTCAAAATTCCGCGCTCTTCCGACGCGCGCCGGAACGTAGCCGGAAGACCTCAGCGATTCGCCTCGCTGGCCGCGGCGGCGTTCAGGCCGAAATAAAAGCCGCTCCAGCCCACGCCGCTCCTTTCCTCGGGCGCCTTCATCGGCTCGATTGGCTCTCCGGCGACGAGCGGGCGCGCCGCTTTCTTCGTTGTCAGGGTCTTCGCCGGCCGCGAAACGTCGCGGCTCGCAGCTTGGGTCGCGAGGGGAGCGACGAGGCCGACAAGGCAGATAATCAGGAGTCGATTCATGCTCAACCTCGGAAACCGCCGATCGGGCGGTTTCCTGCCACTGCGAGGCCCTTCGCGCAAGTGGCCTCTCGACGGCCGGGCTGCGCCCTTCTATCGCGACGCGCCGTAGCTTTCCGCGCTTCGGGCCCCACCGCCGATCAGGCTGGCGAGCAGCACCGAGAGGACGCCGGTCATGAAGATGCCGTCGAATGTGCCGGCGCCGCCGATCGACAGCAGCGGGACGCCGAGGCCGGCGAGCTTGTCGAGATTGAGAAGGTCGGCGCCGATCAGCACGCCGAGGCTGCCGCCCGCATAAGCGAGAGGCGCGAGATTGCGCCAGGAGACGACGGCCGCGACGATCGTCGCCGCAAGCGGGCCGACGAAGATCGGGAGCGCAATTCCGATTCCGCGCACCGGCTCGGCGAAAGCGTAGCTGATCGCCGCGACGCAGGCGGCCGCGACGAGTCCTCTTACCCACAGGGCGTTCCGCGACAAGAGGAAGAAGGACAGCAGCGTCGGGATCACGGCGCCGCCGACATTCACCGCGAGGACGGTTTGCGGCGCCAGGACGCGCGGCACCATATAGGGGATGCCGAAATAGACGATCTCGCGCTCGCTGACGAAAGGCCCGCCCCCGAGGGACGCGATCGGTATGTTCACATAGCTGCCGAGCAGCGACGCGATGAGCAGGAAGACGGCCGTCTGCGAGCTGACGCCGAGCTGCGTATAGGCGTATTGCAGGATGCGCAACTGTACGAGGACGACGAGGATCGCCACGACGCCTGCGAGCAGAAAGAAGATCGGCGGAGCCACCGGCAGATATTGCGCGTCGCCCAGATGCATTCCATGCTCCTTTCCGGCCTTCGGCTGGAAAATGGAGCGGCGCGCGGGTTTTTCCATGAGGGGAGAGCGACTCCGGACGGGCTATCTTCGCGATTGCAGCAGCCGGTCTATGCGACGCAGCTCGGAGTGGTGAAGCAGCAGGACGCCATTCGATTCCGCCAGCGCCTCCGCCGCCGGCGTGTAGCCGATCGTGGTGACGACGACGCCCCGCTGCGCCTCCGCATGGGCGACGCCGGCGGCGATTTCCTGAACCGCGCGATTGCCGACCGGCTTCGAATACATCTTGCACTGGACGACGATGCGGAGGCCGCGCTTCTCGGCCACGATGTCGACGCCCTGGTCGCCGCTCGCCGGCGTGACATGCGCGCGCCATTTCGCCCGCCGCAGCGCCGCGGCGCAATAATGCTCGAATTCTCCGGGGGTCATGTCCTCGCGGAACCGCGGCTCCGCGATCTCCTCATAGACGAGCACGGCGAGATGAAGCACGCCGAACAATGCGAGGCCCATAAAGGCGAGCCCGGGCATGCGCGGCCAGAAAAAGCCGGCCAGGGCCAGGAAGGCGAAAATCCAGACGACCCAGACGGCGACGCCGTCCTTTTGCCGCCGGGGCGTCATGTCTTGTCGGGAATTCGACAATCCTGTCGCGCGTCGCGAGGCTCAGCGCCAATTCTCGAAGGAGAACGGCTCGATGCCTTCATTCTCCATCTCGATGGCGAAGGCGACCCCGCGCGCGACGAGCTTGTTGCGGCTGCTGACGCCGGCGACGCGCGCGCCGGGATCGAGCGCGATTTCGACCACCGGCGAGCCTTCGACCACCGCCTGCTCCTTGCGCGCCAGGCCCTTGATGCGGCCGGCGGCCGGCGACGGAATCGCGGCGTCTCCGACGCGGCCGAGCGTCTCGCCCGCCGCGACGGATGAGCCGATCGTCAGATGCGCGCGAAACAGGCCCGCCGACGGCGCGCAGGCGAAAGCGTGCTCAGGCGCGGTCCGGCGCGGCCGGACATTGCCCCGCGCTTCTCCCGGAGCGACGATGGCGCCGGGATCATGCCCCTCGGTCTCGATGGCGAGGTCGCAGTCGAGGCCCGGCGTGAAATTCGGCCCGAGCCCGACGGCGAGCTCCGCCAGGTCGCGCAGGCCCACAGGCTCGGGCTCCTTGTCCTCTTTCGCGACGACGATCACGTTCCAGGGCCAGCGCTCGAGCGCTTCCTCCAGCCCGCCTCTCAGCAGGGGAATGAAGTCGCGGGTCCGAAGGCCGAGCATGAATTCGGAATTGACGTCGGCGCGCCGGGCCTCGATCCCGTCGAGCTGAGCGTAGCCGTCATACCAGGCGTCGGCGTAACACATGCGCCGTCGCAAGACGAGAGGCGCCGTCGAGCGGCAGAGCGCGACCGCATAACCCTCCGCGAACAGCGTGCGCGCCGTCGCCGAGGCTTCCTCGCCAATCCCGCAAACCAGCACGCTCAGCTCTTCGGACATCGTCACCCTCTGCAAAGGCGCATTTAAGCGCGCCAAGCGCGTGAAAAGCAAGAACCGGGCGAGTCTCGCAGGAGCCGAGCAGTCGCGTTCGCGTTCTGGAAGAACGCTTCCGGAACCTGAAAATTTCATTGTGCCGGCTTGGACTTAGTGCGCGCCATGCACGAAACTCGAACAAATATACAACTTTTTGGAAATGTCCT
The DNA here is from genome assembly GCF_054106005.1 of Methylocystis sp. S23. Lineage (NCBI taxonomy): Bacteria > Pseudomonadati > Pseudomonadota > Alphaproteobacteria > Hyphomicrobiales > Methylocystaceae > Methylocystis > Methylocystis sp. S23. Next base: position 468,218 of record NZ_CM134185.1, on the reverse strand, counting down.
TGGATGACGGATATTTGCGCGTCGCGTACGCCCCGGTGAATCCTTGAGAGATCGGCGAAGCGCCCTAATTGCCGACGCCTCAGTGTGGAAGGCGGACATGCGCAAACTCACGCTTCTGACAATCGCAGCGCTTCTGGCGGCCGCTCCCGCGGCTCAGGCCCGGCGCGCTGGAAACTATGCCTATTCTGGCGACGTCCAGGCCTATGGCGGCCCCTGGCGCTATCAGCACCGGGACTGGAGCAGGCCGGGTCATCCCCTTGATCCCGGCATATGCTGGGTTTGGGATGACCGGATCGGCGACTGGGAGTGGGTGTGCTAAGAACACCTCGAAAAATAAAACGCCCCGCGCTTGCATTCGGCGTCGGGGCGTTTTCCCGAGATAGGAGAGCCGGCCAACCGGCTCAAACGCCCCGCCGTTACGGTCGGGGCGCCTCTCTTGCCGGCGGACCCGATCAAGACGCGCGAGTATTTGATTTCATTGGTAGGCCGGGAGGGACTGAGCGGAAACTTTTTCATTGCGTGCAAAACAAGTGAAATTGTTCTCCCCTCTACGAATAAAGCGCCCTTGATTTTTAAGGGTGCTTTTCGCGGCATGTTCTCACCTTCCCCCGTCTCCATGGCGGCCCTCTGGAGGGCGCTGAGATGAGCGGCGGCGACAAAATCTTCGGTGCGCCATCGTGCCATGGCTCCTACCTCTTGGGAACCGCCTGCGGCAAATGCCCGCGGTGCGAATCCGAAAAGCAGGCTCTCATATTCGCCGAGCAATGGCCGGTCGTCCGGGAGGCGGAGCCGCCGTCCCACATCGCGCAAAAGCTCCAACTCCCAACCGAATGGTCCGACGAGTCGCGCGACCTATGCGCCCTCGCGGCGGATAGGGTCTCCGCCTCTCTCGAATCCGTGACGCAGCTCTGCACAACCCCGGAGGATGGGCTCCGGGTCTCCATCTCGGCGCTCGCCGCGCCGCTTGGAGCCGCTGTCGGCTTCTACGCGGCGATGGTCGGACGGGAGCCGCAAGATGTCGATCGCCGCGAGCTCCTGGATGCTGTCTTGGAGCTTGTCGACGAAGTGATCGCCGCCCGCGAGGAAGGTCTCAAGACAGCGGGAGGGGCGGAATGACCGTCACCATCCTCCATGGCGACTGCCGCGACGTGCTGCAGAAATTCCCGGATGCAACATTCGATTGTGTCATTGCCGACCCGCCTTATGGCGAGACAAGCTTGGATTGGGATCGCTGGGTAGACAGATGGCCGTCCTTGCTCCGCCGAGTCATTAAGCCGACTGGCTCAATGTGGGTTTTTGGGTCGCTCCGTATGTTCCTAGAGCATAAGGATGAATTCGCGGGCTGGCGCATCTCACATGACGTTGTCTGGGAAAAGCACAACGGCACAGGCCTTTTCAACGACCGCTTCCGGCGCGTTCACGAACTTGCAGTGCATTTCTATCCCGACGGCCAGAAATGGTCGAATATATTTAAGGCCCCGCAGTTCACAAACGATAACCGCGCGCGAGTGGTGAGAAAAAAAGGCCGTCCGGCGCAATGGATTGGTGCGACCGGCGAAACGGTCTATCGTTCTGAAGATGGCGGCCCGCGCCTAATGCGCAGCGTCCAATTTGTGCGCTCTGAGCACAGCCGCGCCGTGCATCCGACCCAAAAGCCGCAGGGGATCGTCGAACCACTTCTTCTCTACGCATGCCCTATAGGCGGGACCGTCTTGGATCCGTTTGCGGGGAGCGGAACAACTGGGCTCGTCGCAAGACGGCTTGGGATCGACGCCACGCTCATCGAAGCGGACCGGGCTTATATCGATATCGCCGTCCAACGCATAGCCGACGACGCGCCTCTATTTGCGGAGACGACATGACCCCCGCTCAGCGCGAACTCGCCCGCCATGCCCTCGGGCTCCCGAACGAACAAAAGCGTTCGTATCGAAATCGATATTACGTCGACGCGACGGCGTCGACAGGGAGGCAATGGCTCATCATGCGCTCGCGCGGCTTTGCCGAAATGGTTCCACTCCCTGAATGCGTAGCCGATTTCTTCGCTCTCACGCGCGCCGGCGCCGAAATGGCGCTCGATCCAGGCGAGAGCTTGGACCAAGAGGATTTTCCGAAGATACGAGGTCACGAATGACCGAGCATCCCGGAAAGACAAAAGCGCAACGACGGGCTCTCGATGAAATTGGCGGAGGGAATTATTCGCCGATGATGGCGCGCGCGACACGCGAGGCATTGCTCTCGGCGGGGCTCATCGTCCCGATTGGAGAGCGCGTCATAGGCACAGGTCCGCTCGCGGCACGCGTGCCGTGCTGGGAGATGCCGATACCCGTCCATATGCAATGGTGCGCTTATTGCGCAGAGCAACCGGGCAACAAGCCGCCGTCCGAAACGGTCACGCTCGAATGCCCGAAATGCGGGAAGGCAAAGCAGGTCGCGCGCGACAAGACGGACCCGCCGACCGCCGCGCGCGTGCGCGTCGCCTGCCCTGAATGCAACGGCGGGGATTTCGATCTGATCGACTATTTCGACGCAGACGGGAAGCAAGTCGCGTTTGCCGGAGGGCTGGAGAATGGGTGAGAGAATCCCCGTGCCAGAGCTTGTGCGACTCGCACTTTTGGATGCTGCCGATTGGCAAAATAGCCTTGCCGACGCGTGGCCTCACGGATCTCCGCAGAGGCAAGAGGCGCTCAATCTTAAGGCTCAATACATGAGGCTCCACAACCGCCGCTACGGCAAACGCAAAGACCCATTCGAGAACGCGGAATACGTGACCTTGGAAGAACTGCGCGAGCGAGCAGAAGCCACCCGCTCCCCCGGGCTGAAATCAGGAGAGGGCGAATGATACATGCCCTTAGAATACTCGTAGCGATTAGTCTGATGGCGCTTGCGAAAGGTGTCGCGTGGGATATGCATTCTGCAGTTTTGATTGGGTTTGTATCAGGCGTGTTCTGCATGATGATTTGGGAGGACATTAGAAATGAACGCTGAGGAAAATCTCGATCTATCCCAACCCGTGCAAACGCGTGACGGGCGGCCCGTGACATTGTGGGAGCGTCGGCTCGCCAACGGCGATATAGTCGGAGTCATCCACAATACCGATGGTTTCGAATGGGCGACCGGTTGGACGCGCGAAGGCCGCCATCATCGCGATCGCATGCTTGACCTCGTAAGCGTCCCGCGCGAGCCCGTCATGCGGTCAGTGTGGGCCAGCGTTCACGCCCTCGCCGTCTCCCAGGCTTACGTCAAACTCAACCTAGAAGACACGCGAGAGATTGCGGAAAGGCGCGTCCAGCCGTGGCTAACGCCCGAGGGCGTAATAGAGATTATCTACAAAGATCAGCACGTCTTTGACGTCAAATTCCATCGTGCGGAGGCCCGCAATGTCTGACCTAGACGCGCTTATCGAGCGGGTGAGAAGGGCGAGCGCATGAGCACATGGTTTACCGACCAGCGCCAGGATTTCATCCGAGCGACGCTGGTCGCGTTCGGCCAGATCAGGCGCGCGGACATCGCTGAACGCTTCAAGGTCACTATCCAGATCGCTAGCAAGGACATTTCCGACTTCATGGCCGCGCACCCAGACGCCATCATATACGACGGACGAGCGAAAACCTACGTGTTGGACAAGGAAGCCCTCACCGCTCTCGAAGCGCAGGAAGACGGGAGGCGTGGATGACCTGCAGTTACCCAGGCATACTGCGGGCCGCGCTCGCAATAGCATATGATAACGGCGGCATAAATCGCTTTCGATCGGAGGCCCAGATGCGTCGCGAGTTTGACGCATGGCTGATCCGTCAGCCTAACGAGCTACTCGCCGAAATCGATCATTGGCTCGCTGGTTTGAGCGATGCTGATCTCGACACTGTGTGCTGCGGGGAAGAGTCAGAGATCGCTGCGTTGATGGAATCTGCGCCACCATTTACCGACGATCTTCTCAATGACTATTTTGATAAAGTTTGTTGAATGAGCAGCCGCCCAACATGCCCGCATTGCGGCCTCCCCGTTGGTTATCTGATCGATGGTAAATGGCACCCGGTCAAATGGTGCGGGCACAAGATCGATGGCGAGGTCTGGATTTTCGAGCCGGGAAAAGCGCCGCGGAAACGCGAGCAGAAAACGGGAGTCGGGAATGACGTGTGAGACATGCGGCGGGACTAGGCTTGTTTATACAGAAAAGTGGCCTTGGAAAGAGATCGAATGTTCTGAGTGCGAAGGCGGAGAGAAAGATCAAACGATGCGTGAAGAATTCGAATGGAGCACTGGCTTCTGCCTGAACTACCCTGCGGAGGCTTCGAAAGAGATCGCCCGCCTCCGTGCCGAGAACGAGCGGCTGGTGAAAGAATGCGACGACGCGAATGATGCTCTAACAATCGCGTATATGCAAGGAGCGGAAAGCGTTCGCGAGCGCATGGAAGCCGCAGAAGCCCGCGCCCAATCCGCCGAAGCCAAGCTGGCAGAGATGCGGGAGGCGGCGCGTGGGTTCATCACGGCATACGATGGGCAAGGAGATGCGTCAGAAGTCGCGCTACTAATCGATGCCCTCCGCGCTCTTGTCGAGAAGGGAGAGAAGTGATGGCGGTAAACGACAATCCTTGGCCTTATGGCTGCACAAAGCTCAATAGCTGCGCCAGGAACAAGCGCTGCATGTATGGTTGCGGACGGGATTGCGAAATTTCTGATTGGGAAATTGAAACAGCTAGCCAGGATCGTAAAGAAATACGTAAAGAAATAAACGAAAGGTTCTCCACCGCCGCTGCCATAGACGGGGATTTCAACGCCGGTGTCACTGCTTGCCAAGAATACCTCCGCAGCATCCACCACACGAACACCGCAGACATGCTCGAAAAGCTCAAGAAGGGGTGACGCCATGACGGACTGGAGTAATCAAAAATGAGCGACCAGATAATCCCCAGGGACTGTATCAAAGCTTATTCGCCAATCACCGCGCCTCGCGATGGTAGCCCCTTCTTGGGACTTCTCGTCACCGGCGAGAATGTGATCCTCAAATGGTGTGAGCCGTGGCACTGCTGGCACATGTGCGGAACGCCTGATCCTGATTACGATAATGACGAGTGGTTCGGCATCGGGATCAGCTTGCTCGACAGGTGGGCTCCGATTCCCACCTTGCTTGCGGAGTGACATTCTCGATAGTTGCTCGCGCCACTCAATTCCAGCGTTTTGCCGCTAAATCTCGACCTCCCGCACCGTCACAGTCCGCGTCACGCGGTAGACCCGCAGCGTGCCATCTTTGAACGCATACCACCACGGCTGACGCTCGCATCTCGGCGCCCATGCCTCGGCCTCGGCACGCGTTCTGAACCGCTTCGCGTCGTCCTTATAGGTTGTGGCTTTCGGGTTTCCTCTTACGTCCTCACTCAACCAGGCAAGCGTGTCATCCTCAATGATCAACCGTCCGCGCTCGGTCGTCGTGCGGCGGCAGCGGACGGATGCGATGACATATTCCTCGACGGTTTTTTGAACTCCTGCCACGGATTCCTGCTTGACATAATACCCCATACGGGGTATATATAACCATCGCCAATGAGGCGAGCCCAGAGATGGAGAACGAGGTGGCTGTTTTAACGCTGTTCGAGACCTATCGCGGCCTCAGGATTTTCACAGCCTGTGATGGGATGATTTTTGCCGAGCTGAATGGCGTCGGCGCGGCCCTCGAAAATTGCCGCACAATCGAAACCGCCCGCGAGGCGATTGATCGAATTCGCGAATTCGAATCGGCTCAAGAGGTGCCAGTCGTCGGAGAGCGCTGGGAAAACACCCATTACGGCCCGAGGAAATTCGTTACAGTCCTGACCGATGGCGACATGACGGTTGAGCGCGACGAGTTCGACGGCGGTCTGCGATTGATGGTCGCGGGAGAGTTCTCTGGATATGCATCGAATGGCGGCGATCCGCGCGAATTGATCCGAGCTGCTGTGGAACGGGAATCGTTGATCGCGAACGCGAATGCGTCCGCTGCTCGTGACGCCCATATCGACGTATAGTCTAAGGTCGGAGAGACGAATGTCTAATTTTAAATCGATTTTTGACGGCGTCACGGCGCAAACCACGAAATCGGAAATGCTCGCGCGGTTCGAACTTTTTGAAAAATCGCTCGACGCTTTGGCGTTCTCGCCTACGAACTACATCATTAATCGTAGTCATGCCGCTGGCAATCGCATCACTGCATCAGGCGGCGATGAGCCAGCCTACTACCCGAATTGCATGGATTCAAGGCTTGCAGCGCTCAGAAACGGAGGATGGAGGACGGCCGATTATGATCGAGGGTTCGACCCCGGCGCAATGCTCTATGAACCCGTCGTGACCATATTTTTCGCATATGAGACACTGCGCCGCTATCGCGGCAGCATTGAGGATTGGGACGGTAAAGAAAGCCGAAGTCCATCCTGGATGGTTGGACCTGCTTTCGTGAAACTCGGCGCGAGACTTGACTATGATTTCGCGCAATGCTCGCGATAATTTTGATCCACTCATCAGACGATGACGCCTGGCGAGCAGGCCAGTTCATTTTGAATGGTCGGCGACTGAACCTCAGTCGCCGGATGGAAATGAAAGCTATCGAGTCCGCGCTGACGCCGCGCGGGCTATGGCGCGTGACGCATTTTGTCGGAGATGTTCCATATCACCGCGCTCTACACGGGGTGAGAGATTACGCGAAAGCGAACCGATCCGGCTCACGCGGCGTATATATTTCATACGTCGTTACAGATGGAATCTATCTGGCCAAAGAGGATGGATCAGAGAGATTTATTCACATTCTAAATGGGCAAGCTCACAACATCTCAATAGAAGAAGCGAAAAAATGCCTAAGCGCCGCCGATAGGGATAAGATGACGAGAAAATCTCGAAAGAACTCGGCATGGATGGGACACCAAATGACCCCCGACGAATTTAGAGATGCGCGCGAGACGTGCGGCCTCTCTCTCGCTGACTGGGCCTATGCCCTCGGTTACAGGCACACTGAGCGAGTGAAAGCACGCCAACAAGCGTGGGACATGGAAAACGGGCATAAGGCAATCACACCGCCTGTTGCGCGGCTCGCGGAGATGTTCCGCCGCTATGGCGTCCCGGCTGAATGGATGAACGTCGAAGACGCGCGCAAACTGGCTAGGGAGCGCGGTTGACATAAGCCATGTATGTCCCTATATTAGGGGACATGGCGAGGGCGTTGCCCCGCCGAGATTGAGAGGGAGACCCCGATGGCCACGATTACCGCCTCCACCCCAACAGATCGCTGGTTTTGCCGCGCAGCGCTCGGCGGAATTGTCAAAATCACAGAAGATGAGGTGCGGGCATGTCTCGCAAACTAAGTCTCGGCGTCGACGTCCTGAGCGCAGCGCGTGAACGAATTGCGTTTGTTTTTGACTCCTTCCCGCGCGTCTACGTATCATTTTCCGGCGGGAAAGATTCGACCGTAATGCTCCACATGGTTATGGATGAGGCGATCAAGCGACGACGCGTCGTCGGGGTGCTGTTCGTTGATCTTGAGGCTCAATATCGGCTCACAATTGAGCATATCGAGGAATGCTGCCATCTATACGCCGATCACATCGATCCTCATTGGATCGCGCTGCCTATAGCGCTACGTAATGCCGTCTCTCAATTCGATCCGAAGTGGATGTGTTGGGATAGGTCCCGTCGTGACGACTGGGTGCGCCAACCGTCTGAACTATCCATCACAGACCCAAGCCGTTATCTGTGGTTTCGGGAGGGAATGGAATTCGAGGAGCTAGTTCCTGCGTTCGGGCATTGGTATTCACAGGGAGAGCTAACCGCATGCCTAGTCGGCATCCGCGCTGACGAAAGCCTAAACCGATTTCGCACGCTAATAATCGACAAAACACGATTCCAAAATCTGTCGTGGACGACATGGCTTGGCGGGTCTCTCTACAATGCATATCCAATCTACGATTGGAAGACAGAGGATATATGGACGTTCCATGCCCGTACAGGACGCGCCTACAACCGCATTTACGACCGGATGCACAAAGCCGGGCTCACCGTTGATCAGATGCGAATCTGCCAGCCATACGGAGATGACCAGCGCAAGGGGTTGTGGCTCTACAGTGTGATGGAGCCGGAGACATGGGGGCGCGTGGTGGCCCGCGTCAACGGCGCTAACAGCGGCGCACTCTACGCGCATGAGACAGGCGTCATGGCGGGGCGCATCAAGATCATTAAGCCGCCGGGGCACTCGTGGCAGAGCTACACTATGTTCCTGCTCGAATCTATGCCGCCAAAATCAAAATTGCACTTCGAAAACAAGATAGCAGTTTTCCTGAAATGGTATCAAACACGCGGTTATCCGAATGGCATCCCGGATGAGGCTGACCCGAAAGCGGAAGCGAAAAAGGAAATCCCAACATGGCGGCGAGTGTGCCGGGTGATCTTGAAGAACGATTATTGGTGCAAAGGCCTTAGCTTTGGCCAACATAAATCAACATCATACGAGAGATATCTGAAAGTCATGAAAGAGCGGAGGAAAAAATGGGGGATTTAATTTCTACCGCTGCGATCAATGACATAAAGCGTCATGCGCGCGAGCTGGCCTCCAGCATAGCCAAACTGGATCTGTCTGCGCGCATTGAGGCTCTCAATGAAGCGCGCGCCGAACTGCATGCAGTGAGCCCATTCGCGGGAGAGCCAGTAGATTATGTTGCCTGGGTAAAAAACGAAACAGTGAGCGCGAACGACTACAACCCGAATACAGTGGCTCCGCCAGAAATGAAGCTGTTGGAGCTTTCCATCTTGCAGGACGGCTACACGCAGCCGATTGTGACGCACGATCTAGGAGATAAGCGCGAGGTTGTTGACGGGTTCCATCGAAACCGTGTTGGCAAGGAAAGCAAAAAAGTGCGAGCGCGCGTGTCAGGATATCTCCCAGTCGTCACCATACGCGCCGATAGGACGGATGAAACGGCTCGCATGTCGGCGACAATCCGCCACAACCGCGCGCGTGGAAAGCACGGGGTTGAGCCGATGACTGGGATCGTTATGCATTTGTCGAGAAAAGGATGGGATGACGAGAAAATCTCGAAAGAACTCGGCATGGACGCAGACGAAGTTCTGCGCTTCAAGCAAGTGACCGGGTTGGCAGAGTTGTTTGCCGATCGAGAATTTTCAGAGGCATGGGATACAATATGACCCCTGATATGCTACGCGGGATCGGAGAGGCTATATACGGGCCAGAATGGCAACGAGCGCTCGCGCGCGCGCTGGGGCCCCGCCATCCTGATGGTCCACGCGAGTCGCTTGACGATCGGCTTGTGCGCAGATGGGCGAGTGGTGACAGGAGCGTGCCGAGTTGGGTGCCGGCCGCGCTTGCGGAGATGCTCGTTGAAGAGGCTGGTGAGATGCATCTCCGCGCCGCCGAATGTCTCCGCCTCGCCGATGAACTGAGACGCGCATGACGCTCCATGTGGCAATCGAGCACATCACCATCCTCACGGGATCCGCGCGAATTTCACGTCGCTCGGAGGTCTCCGACGACATTGTCGACCATATTCGCGCGGCTATCGCCGCCGGAGGCGATCTGTGGGATACCGGATGGCGCGTGCGACTGCACCAGGCGCCGGAGGGGTGCTGGGTCTACGAGTTGGAGAGCGCAGGCGAGCCCGTCGTCACATGCGTGCTGTGCGCTGACCCGGAGCGCTCTGCGGAGATGTGGGAGGCGGCGTCGCGCATAGGGACACTGCCTGGGACGGTCCTGCACCCGCCGACACAGATTCCATGGCTCGCGGCGGCGATAGCTCCGTCCGCAGCGCTGCTCTCCGACACGCATCGTCTCGTGTCACTCATGCGCGAGGCCGGCGATTTAGAGCGCTGCGTCGCTTGGGCGTTGCTGGAATAGGCGAGAAACGCAAAAAGCCCCGGTGGCCGCGAGGCCACCGGGGCTTGCCGCTCCCGCGGTCTTGAGGCGACGCCGCCGCGAATATCACAGATCGGGCGGCCGGCGCGCCTCTTTCCAGATTTGCACCCATGTAAGGATGATTTTGGAGACGACCAGGAGCCCAGCGAGGATCGGCCCCCAGGCCACAAACACATTGGACACGTCCTGTGCCGTCCAAAGCGGCGCTGATCCGACGACGCCGGCAGCGGCGAACGCCAATCGGTCGGATGCGGTCTGAAACATCCCGCCGAGCATATTCGATAGATGGTGAGACGGAGTCGGCACTGTGTTCCCCCAGCCATTTATTTCATAGAGCGACAAATCCGCGCCTGCTGATCCTGCGCGTCGAGATCATCGATCGCGCCGACAACATCCGGATCATGTGCGTATCGTTCAACCACGCGCGCGGCTCTCTCGAGATTTTGGCTCGTCAGCGGGACGTTGCAGATGCGAGAGAGCCCGACTTTAATTTCGGATTTCAGGACCGGCTTGTTTTGCTGCACGCTCTCGCAGCCGGCGAGCGATATCAGTAGCACTCCCGCCAACAGAGATTTGCTTTTGCGCATCGGCGATTTCGGCAATTGCTCCCTCCGTCTGGGCTTCTGCCTGTGAGGTCGCGGCGTCTCGATTGGCCGCGTCCCGCTCTTCGTCGAGCCGCCGCGTTCGCAGCGCGCCCAAGAGCACATTGAGGAGGGGAGCCAGAAGCTCCCCCACCAATTTGAGCCACGCGGGCATTACTTCTTCACGTTCTTGGCGTTGAGCCAGTTCATCGCGAGCGCGTCGATGAGCGCGCGGACGGCGCCCCAAACCGTTCCCGGCTGACCTTGCGGCAGAATCGCAGAGATGAAGCTGGAAAGGCCGCTGACGGCGAGAGGGACGAGCGCCGGCCAGAGGGGGGCGAGCCATGCGGGAAGGCCATCCGGCGCCGGGATAGTGGCGGCGTCTTGCGCCAGCGCCGGGAGGCAGAAGCACGCCATGCCGACGACGGCGCCGAGGCGGACGATTTCACGAATTTTCATTTCATATCTCCATTTTTGTGCATTTGCCGTGGCCCGGAAGTGCCGGGAATCGTCAGATGATCACCCAGTCTTCGGCGAGCATGTCGGTCTGCGACGCGAGCCAGCCCATGAGAATTTCTCCGGTCGCCGTCTTCATCGTGATGCACGGCAGCACGGTTGCGCACTGGTCGTATTGCTCGTCGGCGTAGGCCGCGTTGTTGGCCGACCAGAATTTGTCGGAACTGATCTTCCGTGGGCCGTCGCCGCTGAGCGAAAGCCACATGCCCTTTCCGTTCCAGCCCTCGCGGGCCACGCGCTTGCCAGCCTTGAGAGCGCGGATTGCATCACCAAAGTCCATTCATGTTCTCCATATTGAGGGGTTCCGCCCTCACAGTTGTCCCGGAGCCGCCGGGCGCGGATTAGTGAAGGACGGTCACAGAGACGCGCGCGACGCCCGCGCCGAGCATCCCAATGCGCGACGCCGCGCCGCGCGAGAGATCGAGGCTGCGGCCGGTCCAGGCCGCCGGACCGCGATCATTCACGCGGACCACGACCGAGCGGCCGCCCCGCGAAACCAGCAGGCGCGTCCCGAAAGGCAGCGTTCGATGGGCGGCGGTCAGGCCGCTAGCCCTGAAGCGCTCACCGCTCGCCGTAAGTGCGTTGAGATACTCGCCGCTGCCGTAGTAGCTCGCCGTCATGAGAGATGCGCCCACGGGGACACGCTGGGCTATTGAGGCACGGCTGCGGCGAGCTGGATCGGCGACGGCCGGCGTCGAGAGAGAGCAGACGAGCGCCAGCGCCCCCGCAATGAGGGTCTGTTTCATGGATAGGTCTTTCGTGCTATTGAGGATGTGCGAGAGCGGCGCTGCGAAGGCAGTAGCTAGGTTAGATTCCTAGGTCAGCTCTGGAGTGACGCGTCCTTCATGGGACGGAGTCCGAGGTGGGCGGTGCAATTCCGCTGTAGTGCCGTAGTCGGCTTCTGGGTGCGAGCCCCGGCCGCTCTCGCAATTCACCCACAATATTTCTTGCCAGTCCAATGGCCGAACCGGCCACTGTTCCCGCTGCGGTCTCCGAACATCAGACAATAGGCAACGATTGTCTTCCGGGCGATGCAGAGCGCGCCGATGAGCGCGAAGATATGCTCGATCATGCCGCGGCTTTCTGACGGGATTGACGAAGCGCGTCACGGAACGAATGCGCGTAGGCCGCGATGAGCCTCGCCTTGTCCGTCCCATTGATGATCCGCCGCGCGCCGATGTAGTCGACCTTGCCGTCGCCGATGTAGTTGGCGAGCTTCTTCCCCGTGAAAACGCCCTTGATCATCCCCTCAAAAGCCGCACGGAGCGCGATAGGCCACGTCATGAGGTCGCCGGGCTTCCTGGCTCCGAACTTCTTCGCGTTGGCCTCCCACGTCACCTGGACGAGCCCCTCTCCGACCCACGGATAATAGGGTTTGGACTTCAGATAGCGTTCGCCGCCCATCTCGCGAACCGGCTGCATCGTGTGCGCCGTTTCGTGCTTCACGGTCGCCAGAAGATATGCAAGTTCATCGTCGCTCATTTTCGGCCACGCTGAATCTCGATAATCGAGAATGCGCGTCACGCCGTCGACCTGTCCTTGCGTCATGCGCCCGGCGAACAAGGCGTGCCTTATGCGGTCGAAAAAATACTCGCGATTGATCGTAGTAGCGGCCATATGGCGCTCCTGGTTTGTTAGTGCTAGATTGGATAGGTGAAGGCGGCGGCGCGGAAACTTCCGGGCCAATACCCCGGTAACTGGCACAAAGCGCCCCATGCGGGATGTGCGATAGAAGCGTTACCCGCGCCCGATGCGGGGTGAACTCAGGCCGTAAGCATCTCGATAGATCGGTCCGCCTTCACACTTTACGCTTCCGTAGATCGTCCCATTTGAAGGGCGGGCGCTTCGCTTCCGCGACGCCGTCGCGTGCGCTCCACAGGATCAGCGCCGCGCCCATGAGCGACAGGCAAAGCACCGCTATCCAGAGCACATCTGTCGCCATCACAGCCTCCTGAGACCTTGCGCGAGGCAGAGCAGCCAATAGGCCATGGCGGTCGCGAACCGAATTCGAAACCGCCAGCGCGCTATCACGGGGCCGTAGTTCCGTCCGTGTAGACCCAGTTCGTCCCGTTACAGCGCGCAAACCACTTTCCGCTACCACCATCGGGGATGACGATGCGCGCGCCATTTGCATTCGATCCGCATGTCGGGAGCGAAGCGGCGGCAAACGATGGATCACGCCATCCCTCTACGAACCACGAACCACCGCCAGATGTCGCGCGCAGATCGACGGTCGATCCGATGTAACCGCTGTTTTCAGGCCACGTGTTTGAGAGCGACCGGCTGCGCGTAGGCCCATGGCATGAGCTCGTCGAGTTTGCTCGCGAGATGTCCGTCGACGATCTTCGCGAGGACATCGGCCATATAGGCCATCGGATCGACGCCGTTCAGTTTGCAGGTCTCGATGAGCGACGCGACGATCGCCCAGTTTTCGCCGCCTCCGTCCGAACCCGCGAAGAGCGCGTTCTTGCGATTGAGGGCAATGGGACGGATCGCGCGCTCGACGATATTGGAGTCGATCTCGGTGCGCCCGTCGTCGATAAAGCGCGTCAAGCCGTCCCAGCGTGAAAGCGCGTAGCGGATCGCCTCGGCGAGCTTGGTCTTCTGGCTGATCAGCGCGAGCTTCTCGCGCAGCCATGGCTCGAGGGCGTCGAGGATCGGGCGGGATTTTTCCTGTCGCGCTGCGCGCCGGTCGTCCGGGTTCTGCCCGCGGATGTCGCTCTCGATGGCGTAGAGCGCGCCGATGCGCGCCAGAGCCTCACTGGCGATCGGCGCGGGACCTGCTGCGGCGAGTTCGTAGAAGCGCCGGCGGACGTGAGACCAGCAGAAGGCGAGCGACACGCTGTTCTTCTGCGTCAGCGCGCGATAGCCGGCGTAACCGTCGACCTGCACGACGCCCGTGAAGCCGGCAAGATGCGTGAGCGGCTGCTCGGACTTTCGGTTTTGCGCATAGACATAGACTGCGATTGGCGGATCGGCGCCGCCCCATGGCCGGTCGTCACGCGCATAAGCCCAAAGTTGGCCGGTCTTGGTGCGCCCGCGCCCGGGGTCAAGCACCGGCGCCCTTGTCTCGTCGGCGAAGATTTTTGTCGACGATCTGATGTGTTCCAGAAGCCGCTCGTGCACGGGCCGCAAATGCCAGGCGGCGCGGCCAACCCAGTCGGCGAGCGTCGAACGGTCGAGGGCGATCCCCTGCCGGGCGTAGATCTGTGCTTGGCGATAGAGCGGCAAGTGATCGGCGTATTTGGAGACCAGCATGGGCGATTGTCGCCTCGGTCGGCAGGCCGCCCTCGATCAGCCGCGCCGGGGCCGACGCCTGCACGATAGCGCCCTCGCAGGCGCGGCAGGCGTATTTGGGACGCCGCGTCACCAGCACGCGGAACTGCGCCGGCACGACGTCGAGCCGCTCGGAGACATCCTCACCGATCTGATGGAGCGCCCCCTTGCAGCAGGGACAGGCTTTATCCTCGATGTCGACGATGGTTTCGATGCGCGGGAGATGCGCAGGCAGCGCGCCACGGTTCGTGCGGCGCTTTCTGGACGCCTTCTCGCGTTCGGTGGCGGACTTGGCTTCCTCCTCCGCGGCGGCGCCGCTTCCGTCTGTTCGACCTCTTCGAGCGCGAGCAGCATCTGGTCTTCGGGAAGGGTCTCGGCGCGTCGTCCAAAGCGATGGCGCTGCATCTCCTTGATGATCTGCACGAGACGATCGTTGCGCGCCCGCTCGGCGAGGAGCATCGCCTTCAGTTCGTTAGGATCGTCGGGAAGCGTCTCGACCGCCTGCGCCATAGACGCAGAAGACCATATTTTGTGCCGTCTTTCGACGCTCTCCGACGCCCTGATTCACTGTGTCGCATCATCCCGACAAGGCCGGCGCCGACGTCTCCTTCGCGCAGTGACGCGCCGCCAGTCTAGCCCCTCCAGCAGCGCCGAAAATTGCGCCGCCGACAACCGCATCACCCCGTCTTCGATCTTCGGCCAGCGGAACTCGCCGTCCTCCAGTCGCTTGGCGAAGAGGCACACACCCGTGCCGTCCCAGAAGACAAGCTTGATGCGGTCCGCCCTCTTCGCGCGAAAGACGTAGATCGCGCCGTCGAAGGGATCGCACTGTATCGTCTCGCGCACCAGCGCCGCGAGACCCTCCGCGCCCTTGCGGAAGTCGACCGGCTTCGTCGCCACCATCACGCGCACCGCGCCCGTCGGACCGATCATTTGGCGGCTTTCAACGCCCGGATCACCGCAGCGATGGTCTTTGCTTGCGCGCCGCGTCCGACCCGAACCGTGACGCCATCAACTTCAAGTTCGATCGTCGGCGTCGAATCGACTTCCTGGCGCACAGCGCGTCGTTCGCGTTTGGTGAGCGGCGCGGGCGCAGGCCCTTGCGTGACTGCGGGAACGAACAATGGCGGCGCGCCTACGTCCTCGCGAGCCTCGGTCTCTTTGCGCGCCTGACGACGCCACGTAAAAGCTGCTGCGGCGTCAGACCATGCCGCCGCGCCACTTCACAAACGCTCGCGCCCTCCGCGAAGCTCTCAGCGACAATCGCCGCTTTCTGATCCGCGCCCCACGTCCTCCGACGCCCCGAGCCCGTGAAGACCTCGATCCGCCGCGCCGGAAACGCTTCAGGCTCCGGCATATGTTTACGCTCTGAAATCGACATGTGTCGGAGCCCTCTATCGCTCCGATTATCGTCCCTACCGCTCGCTCAAAACAGGTGGGAGCAGAACAGCGCTTACGATCCGATCATGAATTGCAGGGGGATCGCCGGGGTAAGCCCGATAAAGCCTCCTCCGGAGCGCATCGCGCGAACGGTGGGGGAGAAGAAACTCATAAGGGAATTCGCCGGAAGGGCCGGCGTATTGCCGGCGGTGAAAGTCGCGCCAGAACCCCCGCCGCTGTCACTCGCCGATGCGGAGGGCGTCCCCACGCATCCTGTGCCAGGATTGGTGACGCGCACGCCGATAATGCCGCCATTGTAGATCATCGGCGTCCCAGCCCAGCCAGTGGGGCCGCTGCCGGAACACGTGACCGATATCGTCGTCGCCGCCGTGTAATTGCTGCCCGCCGCCGAGGGAGAAACGTAAAACACGGATCCGCCGCCGCCATAGTTCGAGAAATGGCGCGGGATGATCGACCGCACATCCGTCGAGTTCGACAGACCGAATACGCGTCCGCGCGGCCCGGAGATGACGAGATCGTAGATCACGTCGCCATTGGCGTCGGGGTCCACGAATTGATACGTCTGCCCGTTATCGTCATTGTCGGCGATATCGAGGCTTGAACCCTGCCCAGCCCAGATAATGTCGTTGGCGATAGTCGCGCCGCCGGACCTAACGAAATGGTTGTTATGCACAATGACCGGGCTGGCCGAGCCGCCGAGTTTGACGCCGCCGACATTGTCGTGCAGCCGGATTCCAGTCGTCGACCCCCGACATGACGATCGTGTTTTCGACGATCTTGATGCTCTTCGCAACCGTCGGCATCACAACGTCGTTGCCGTCTGTCTCTGTGTCGTATACGGCGAAAGCAGTTCCAGTTCCGCTCACTGTCGCGCGGTTGTGGGACACGTCGGAGATGTTCTGGCGCCGACGTTGTAGGCGGTTCCCTGATCTATCGTCACCTCGTTGTAGGCTATGATGCTGTTGTTCGAGCGCCGCAGTCGATGCCCCAAAGAGTCCCGAGCACATTTACCTTGTTGCCGCGCACGACCGGGCGCGTGGACAGCGCGCAGTTGATGCCGCCATATTGAACAACGCTGGCGTCGGATTTGTAAACGGTATTGTCGAGCGCCGCGACGTCATAGCCATAAAGCGCAATAGCGTAACCCGTATTGTCGAGAAAGCGGCTGTTGGCGACAGTGACATTCTGCGCGCGATTTACGCTTGGGTCATAGGGCGCGCCGAAGCCGCCGACGGTGATTCCGTCGCCGCCCGTCCGCTCAACCTGTAAATCCGAAAGCCAAATATCTTTGGAAAGGTTCGTCGCGGTCGGCGTGAGATAGGATTGCACGACAACGCCGGGGCCTGTCGTGTCGTGGATAAGGCTTGAACGCAAACTACCCTTGGTAACGCTGGCGAGATATACCGCGCCAAGCGTCTCGCAATTTGTTACGTTGATATTCACAATAGAAAATGAATTCTGCACGGCCGTGCCCTGGTTGCGGAGAACCAAGCAAGCGCCGAGCGTCCCGGAATTATTTTTGAATACGGAATCCTTAATCACAATATGCGTGTAGTCTTTGAACTGCACGCCCCACTGATCTGCGGTGACGTTCGCAGAATTCATATCGAACACTACGCCGTCAATATCTATATCTGTTGCGGATACGGTGAAGAAATCGCTGCCCGTCGCAGACGCGCGCTTGATCGTCGTGACGCCTTCGACACCGTGGAGCGTGAACTTCGACAATCCAGCGGCGGTGAAGTTCGAAACGAGACAGGTGACAGGGCCAATTGAGATCGGAAGTCCTGAAGCCGCTGCCCTTTGGAACGCCGCCGTATCGTTCGATACGCCGTTACAGATTGCTCCAAAATGCGTCTGGATGTCATATCCTATGCCACGGGAAGACCTCAGCGCATTACTGGCGATTCCTCGTGCGATGGGGTCTACGTCTGCACTAACCGGCGCTGAGGACAGCGCAAAAGAAAGGCCGCCATCATGGCGGCCAGCATCTGCGGCATCATATGGCGTCCTTCTATTTCTTCTCGTCGGCTTTCTGAACCGTCTTTCTGGCGTCTTCGATCTGCTTTCGAAGCGAGGCGATTTCAGCGCGCGCCTTGCCGAGCTCCACGCGGAGCTGCCCGGTCTCGACCAGATACTGGTTGGTCATTTCATCGACAGAAAGCGCGCTGGGCTCGGCAAGCGCCGGGAAGGCAACGAGCGCCATGAGCGCAACAGTAAACTTCTTCACGTCTTCCTCCTTATCATGGGCCGATGAGCCCATGGGCCGTGATGTCGGTCTCCAGCGCCCCATAGGTTCTGGAAAGCGTCTGGAGCGCATCGGCGATGGCCTGCACCTCCGCCTGAGTCGGGGATTGGAAATCGTCGCGGCGGTGTAAGTGGCGTAGGCGGAACGACTAATAGTGCCGGATACCGTTCCCCACCCCGTAACTCTGGCTCCGACAACCTTCGTCGATCCGGAGTAGAACGCCCCGTCGTTTCCAAGGAAAAATTTCTGCGTGTCGAGCCCGTCAGTGCTTACGCCGGCGATGCCGAATTGCGAGAAGACAAGGCCGAGGCCAGTGGATGCTGGCGTCGCGAAATCTCCTCGGATGAACCAAGCCTGCGATTGATCCGTGTTAGCGCCGAAAATCGCTTGCCCTTTGGAGCCTGTCGAAAGCTGGATGGCGTTGCCCTGCCGGTTCTGGAATGTGGTGGAATATGTGCCGGAGGCCGGAAAAGTTGTCTGCGAGAACGATCGCTTTCGTCGTCGGGTTATACCCGACCAAGGTCGACAGGAACGCAGGCGCGGCGACGGACACATACTGACCGCCTTGAACCAGGTCGATATCCGCGCCCGCGTCGAGTTGCGCGTTTTTCGAACCGTTCACATAAGTCACGTTGACCGTGTAATTCTGCTTCCCGTTCGTACCGTAGACTGCATGCGTCGTGATATTGATCGGGGCGTAAAATCCGGGGCGATGCACCGATACGATCGTCAAGCAAGATTGCGGAACGTAGAATGTCAGCGCCTCCGTGCTGTTATGCGTGTCGCAGTTGATGCCGATCGTGCTGTCCTGATAATTCGAGGCGTAGGGCCCAGTAGTCGTGGCCGGGCCGTAGGCGTTCGCTACGGCAAGCTCCATGCCAAGAGCTGTCGCATATTGCGAGCGTCGGACAACCTCGCCATAGAAAGACTCGCAAGCGGTCGTGCCGCTGGCCCCCGCGTCATATGCGCAGTCTACGCCCGCCGTGAAACCAAACGCTGAACGAAAAAGCGCATTATTGCCGTTGATCAAATAATTGTTCTTTACAACGCTGTAGCCGATCTGGCCCTTGTTCACGAGGTTCATGGTCGCGTCGCGCGGCATCCAACCCATGGACAGGTTGGTTCCCAGAATATTCGCGAGATCGGTGTAAGCCTGGCTCGTGGAATCCATGCTCATGCCGATGGCGTCGCCGATTTGGATGCGGTCGCCGAGTTTCGAGACCGCCGGCGGAGTCGCTAGGTTTGAGTAAAAGTCATTGCTCGGAACGCTCAGGAGCGAAAGCAGCTTCGAATTCGCACAGAAATTATCGGCTGCGAATGCGCACGTCGAGAATGCGACATCGCGCAAATCGACGCCATAGTTCGCAACGCGCGAGCCTGTGCCGGGCGCAGTGGTTCCGATGATGGTGCTTGAACTATCAAATGGCCATGTGGAATCAGGGCGGCCAAACCCGATGCCAAGCGTCCACGGCGTCAGTGTCGTATTGTCGCGAATGAACGTCATCATCGCGTCGTAAGTCGAGCCCTTGACGGCGTCGCTGTTGACCGAGGCGACCGTCACCACGCTCTTGTATTTTACACTCGCTCCAGACTGGACGGATGTGTCGAATTCCCCTCCGGTGACGCCGTTTACATATGTCGCGCCGCTTTCGAGTTGGGCGAGGCCATTGTTCCCGTAAACGTCTCCTTTCGACGTGCCGGAGTCTCCGCCGAGATTCGCGCTGACATAGGTCTGCGGGAACGAGGCGGAATGGAAGCAATGCGCCCCGCTGGTGCAAGGAAGCGGATTAGCGATAGTGAGGGTCGGCATGAAAGCATTGCGCGAGCCCTCTCCTGCCCCGGCTCCGATCACATGAGAGACCCAAAGGCCGTTGATGAAGGCTCCGGAGGTGGTGTTCGTCGCCGTGTCGGTCGGTGCGATAAGCGCATATGGTCCGAGACCGTTTCCTGTCAGCGACCCTTGCAAATAGAGGGATTGGTTCGCTGGGGAAAATCCTGTAGCCGTCGCATTCTGGCCGCTCCCCGATAGCGTCTTCCGCCAAACATCAACGGCGCCTGTCGTCGAGACATCTAAGATTGGATACCACTGCCCGCCAAGATAAATTCCGATTGTGCTGTTGGGAGAGCCTTCCTTCAGACCCATGGTGAGCGTCTTATAGTCGCTCGCCTGAGCAAATGACGCGACAATGAGGCTCGCGGCGAAAACCGCAAGGCGGAAAGCTTTCATGTTGCGGCGATCCTTTAGATGATCATTCCGGGGGCGAGATTGTAGGCGGCGTCAGCGGCAGCTTGCCCGATCTCGTCTTTGATGAAATTGTAGAGAGCGTCGTTTTTCGACGTTCTCCATCCCTTGTCCCAACTGATGCGAATGGCGTCGGATGGCGTCGCGTCTACGGCATTGTTGACCGCGTCATATGTGCCGAGCGTGCGCAGCGCATGATGAAGCTGCCCGACCCACACTGCGCCTCCGAATAGGGCCGTCGTATCCAGCCGGATCGTGTAGACGGCGCCTACCTTCTCCAGAACGAGCGGGCTCTCCACGATGATCTGAGCGGGGAATTTTACTTCATTCGTATGAAATCCCGACATCAGAACCCCTCATAGACAGGAAGATAGCCCAGGAGATAATGCGTTTTTGTCCCCGCCGTTTCGTATTTAACGTGCACGGCGTAGCGCCCATCAGAAAGAGACGACATAGACGAGGCTGGAAGGTCGATCGTGAGATAGCTATCGTTCTCGACGGTGACCAGGCCATCTCCTGAACTCGTGGCGTAAGCCTGCCGCCCGCGCGCATCCACGAAGACGATCGATGTTTCCAAATCCGCCGGCGGCGTTTCCCATAGCGGATCAGTATTGTCCTCAGATCGGAGCTGCGTCGCGTAATGCCAGTCTCCTTTGTTGGAGACAGGCGCACAAAGATCGTGCACCATCGTCATGGGCGCCCCTCACAGCTTCATATAGAATGTGACAAGGCGGCTCGGCTGCATGATGCTCGAGGGTAGGCCCTGACCGCTCGACTGGACGCTGATTCCGGTCATATCGGTTGTCGTGTTCCCTGAAGAACCGCCGCCGTTCGTCGCGCCTGCGGAAGCGCCTGCGGCATAATTGATGATGAAGTTCAGCCCGTGATCATGGCCGGGATCGGTGACGCTATGCGTATGCGCCGGCATCTCGGCGAGGGTTGCAGCCGCGGTTTGAGCCCCGGCATAGCCGCCGAGAAGCTGCGCGTCCGGGAAGAACGAGGCGCGGAAAGATTTCCCCGCCCCGCTGGTCCCTGCATATGCGGCATCGAGCGTCACCGTCGTCCCGCTGATGGCGGTAATCATACCGCTCGCAATGCTATCGATGATAATGGCCATGCCGCGCGCGAGGCCGGTAGCGCTGGCGACTGTGATTGTCGGAGAGCCGTTGGTCACCGTGCATGTGCCGGAGACCTGGATAGTGTTCGCCGCCGATGCTCCCATGTCGTCAGCGCCGACCGGGCGCGGCCGCGCATATCTGGGACGACAATCGTCTTGTTGGCCGACCAGTCGGCCGAGGCAGACGCCCCGCGCCCTCCGGAGACAGGCGCGAGCGAATTTGGCAGGGCATTCCAGAGATAAGAGAAAAGGTCTTGAGCCGCGCTGTTCGCGTATTCCGTCGCCCCGGATGAGGCATTGCCCACCGTCCGCCCGTTCATCCGCACCCAGCCGGAGCGCGCGGTTCCGGTGAAGTTGAACATCACGTCGCCGGTCTGAAAGATTTCATCTGCGGAGACGGACACGCCGCCGCCGCCGCCTGAACTGGGCGGGGCCGGGTTTCCAACGCGGGGGACATCGCGCAGCGGATAGTGAGCGGCCGTCGTGATACGCATACGATAGTCGATGAAATCGATGAAGACCGGCGGAAAGACCCCATTATAGTCCGCGACGACCGGCCACGCATGCGGCGTCGTCAGCTCATAGTCTTGATAGACGGTGAGCTTTTCCGACGTGTTGGCGAGGTAAAAATAAGCGAGCGCGCCATCGGCGATACGGCCTTGCTCGTCGTAGACCGGGGCGATTTGCGGGTTCCAGAGATGGGACATTAGTCTCTCTGACGATTGGATTGATTGTTGAAGATCACAACTGAGATGATGCGCTTACGGCGGCCTCTATGAAGAGTGGGCGCATTCACCGATCCAGCCATTTTCTTGTTGCATCTTATACGGAAATCCCGTATAGATTATCTCATGACGCAAGGCAGATTCGACCCCGCCAAAGACGCCGCAAACCGCGAAAAGCACAAGCTGTCGCTGGCCTTTGGCGATCGGATTTTCGAGGACGACAACTACCTGATCATTCCGTCCATCCGCGAAATTGACGGCGAGGAACGGTTCAAGGTTGTCGGAGTCGTCGAGGAGAAGCTGTTTACCGGCGTTTTCGTCTGGCGAGGCGATCTGCCGCGCTTCATCTCGGTGAATTGGGTAAGCAGGGTGACATCCCTTCACAACTTTGGTCCGTGGCGCCGGGGACTTCTCCCGGCGCCCCCGAGTTAGAGCTCTGGATGGCAGCTGGCCGCTGGTCAGAACAGCAGGACCAGACCCTGTCTGGTAATTTGCCGACAGCTGGAACCCACTAACCTCACCCCCCCCCCCCCCCCCCCCCCCCCCCCCCCCCCCCGGGACACATAGACACAGCCAAAAAAAAAACAGATTGCAATATATCCAAAAAAAAAAAGATGGGACTAGAAACCACAGCCGGGACATCTCTGACCTAGTAGGGATGGAGGCACTCCTCACAAGCAAAAACAAAACAGTTTTAAACAAAGCAGGGAATTTGCACGGTAGCAAAGTAGCCCCACCACCAGACAACTTAACCTCTGGCAGACCGCAGGACGAACGGGAGCCAAACTCTCTCCAGTGTTGAGACTGATCAGGCATCTCCATAGCAGTAATGGCATGGTTTTGTTAATGGAGGTGATTCCGTTCCTCAGCTGGGCCTCTGTTCATTCTTCTGAGCCCATGCCAGCCTCAAAAATGCAGGCTCCACCAAAGTGTGACTCTCAAGCCTTTGAGACCATTCTCAGGCGTGTGGTGTCCTACCACTTGGTGCATTCCTCATGGACCTGGCTCCCTGCTTTTTTTTTTTTTTTTTTTTTGTATTTTTGATTGTCCCGCCCTTTGCCGCGCTTCGTTTTCAAAACCTGTGCATCACTCAGGTTATGGGCAATCGCGACTGCAGCGATAGGTGCTTATGCCGCTTCATCCGCTTCTCCAATATGCTCAATGGAGATTTTCATGAGTGACACTTTCAAGGTCTACGATTTCGACCCTCGGAACCTTCCACAAGAACTTCTGTCAGCTATTGGCCTCATGGCCGCGTCAACCGCCCAGACTGAGCACATTGTCGAAATGGCCATCCACTGCTTTCTAGGTGTTGATATCGAATACGGTCAGGCCATTACATCCCACATGTCCATGCCTCAACGACTGAATTGCTTAATGGCCTCCGCAGAAATCAGAATAGACGATATAGAATCTCTGGTCGAACTTGAAGAAATCGTCGAGAAGATTGAGTCGTCATTCAATTTAAGAAACGCGGTCATCCATCACACTTGGTGTGTCGATCCGGAGACTGACCAGATTTCAACCGTAAAAACTTCTGCGAGAGGAACCGTCAAGACGGACTTCGTCCATATGACCGTCGACAAGGTCAAAGCGGACGCGCTCGTCGTCTACGCCGCTGGGATAAGCCTCATGGAATTTCTTATAGCGCGCGAATTTCGCCAAACGCTTCCGCCTATTGGCCGCCAACGTGGTCATAAGACTAAGGCGGCGAGAAAAATATTCCGAAAGAACAGATTGGACGGATCTGGGCGAAAGTGACCCATTGCTATCTTGTTCATTCATTTGCGTGTCCCTTCTTTCGTTGGGCCTCATTGGCGATGTAGACGAGGCGAGACGCTGCGGCAGTCATGCGCGCGCTCCCGACCGGCGCTTCCGCGAGAGCGCGAAACGCTTTTCCCGCCCGCGGATCAGTCAGAAGACGGGCAATCTCGCCTGTGTTCCGGCCAAGGTTCCAGCGGTCGAATGTCTCTTTGACGCGTGTCGGTAGCTTTAAGCCGCCGCCAGCGGCTACCGACGCCACTTCGCCAATTGGCGATCCGGATTTGAGCGCAGCGTTGATCTCTTGATTGAACGCTGTCTGCGAGCCAATGCGCTGGCGCTGCCCGGTCGCTTCCATGACTTTGAGCATCCGGTCAAAGCCGGGGAGGATAGCGTCGCCGCCGGGGAGCCCACGGATTGCCGCCGATAGGTTCTCAGCTTGCTGCGAGTTTCCGACAAGTTGCGCTCGGAATGACGCGCCGCCGAACTGGTTTGCTCCCGCCTGTAGATCGCGGGTCGCAGCGTTGAAGACGCTTTCGACATGGGCGCGGACGAGTTGACGCGCGGCCATCGGGTTACGCGCGGAGACTGCCTGCACGGCCGTCATGACTTCCGGCGCGCTATTCGGGATCGGGTTGCGGGGAAAAGCGCCTCGATCGCTCCTTTCACCTCCGGTCGTTCGGCGAGCTTTCCAATTGGGCCAGCCATAAGGGGCTCGAGAAATTGCGCGCGCATCGCCTCTTGCGCGCCGCGCGCTTGCGTCAATTCAGGCGATGCGGCCGGAATTTCGATAGGCGGTCTTCTGCGCGTCGCCATAGTTCGCCGCAGCGAGATTGGACGAATCCGCCTGTCCAGGAACGGCCGCGTTCGTCGCGCGCTCGCGAAGGCGACGTTGAACTAGATCGGCGACGACAGGGCTTTCATCCGGCAGTTGTGCAATCGTTCGGTTCAGCGCCGGGTCATTCCTGACCGCTTGCAGCTCGCGGGCGTAAAGCGGGTCAGCGGCGAGAGCCTGCGTCGCCGCCGGCCCCATGCTCTGCTGTTCGGCGGCCTGATACAATGGCCGCGTGCGGCGGTTGATGGACCCCTGAACGTCCTGGATCGTCCCTTGCGCGGCCCGCTGCACTTGCGGGCCGATCATGGATGGATTGGCGGGAGCCGGCGCAATTCGATCGATCGCCGCGCGCCCGGCCTGCTCCACCTGCTGCGGCCGCTGCGCCATCAAGTCGCGTAGGCCGCCATTGCCCTCGACGATGCGCTGAAGATCGGCGAGGCCGGTGCCGCCCTTGGTGACGGCCTGCGCGGCTTCCGCACGGGTCAGATCGACGCCCATCGTCTTGGCGTCGCGCATCAGCGCTTCCATGGCGTCGAGCTGCGATGACGTCATGCCGCGGGCCGCTGACATGACCATTGCGCCCGGCGTCCGGCTGTGGGCGAGAGCGGACAGGCCGCCAGCGCCGATTCCCGCGGCGACGCCAGCCGCTGCGGGAGCCCATGCAGGAAGACTACCTTCCGCCGCCAATTCCTTCGTGGCTTCGACAGCTGCGCCGGGCGCCACGGCGTATTTCGCGACGTTCCCGGCGCGGGCGGCAAGGCCGGCCCCGCCGAGCGCCGCCAAGGGAGCAAGTTCGCCGATGGTCCTGGCGTATTCTCCGGCGGTGGTCTGGGGCCGGTAGTTCATGCCGGGGACGATGGCTTCTAGGGAGCCGACCGTATCTCGCGAGGTTGGGGCGGTTTCGCGGCCGAAGATGCGGCCGAATAGCGAGCGCTGGGGGCTCGAAACCGAGCTTCCTACCGATAAAGCGCGAAGCCTCTTGCACGTCCCCGACAATGCCAGGGAAGGTCGCGACCCCGCGCTCTAAACCGGAAGCGGTTGAGCGCCCGACGTCTTCCGCGACTCCGGGTTTCTCGCCACTGGCGGGTGTGATAGGAATATCGTCGAAAACCCCGGCGAACTGGCTTTTTGCCGTAGCTGCCGGAATATCGTCGAACACTCCTTTGAACTGAGACATTATGAACCGATCCCATCAAGCATGGCTGCTTATCCAGTCAGTTGTGATGCTGGCTGTTGGAGCTTGGCTTTATGATGTCCTGAAAGATGCGAAAGAAATCGCTCCCGGCAATAAAGCGCTGATCATTTCTGTTATTTCTTACGTGTGCGCATGGCTCACGACGAAGGTCATAACCTTGACGGGTCGAATCCTAGGCTTTGGATTTTCTTTACTACGGCGTCGCGAGGCTTCCCCGCCTTCAAAGCGGATTGAGCCTCACTTATGAGATCGGCGGGAGGCGCCTTGAGGTCACCCACCTGGTTCGCCTGACCTTCGGCGCCCTTCTGCCGCACGGCGAACTCAGACCTGACCTTCTTAAACGCCTCATAGGGGCTCGGCAGGGCGCGCAGTTCCTTGATCGCGTCCTTATAGGAGATCTCCCCGGTCTGAGC
The DNA here is from genome assembly GCF_054106005.1 of Methylocystis sp. S23. Taxonomy (NCBI): domain Bacteria; kingdom Pseudomonadati; phylum Pseudomonadota; class Alphaproteobacteria; order Hyphomicrobiales; family Methylocystaceae; genus Methylocystis; species Methylocystis sp. S23. The sequence continues at coordinate 442,025 of NZ_CM134185.1, read as the reverse complement.
ACGTTCCGCGATTACCGCGCGATCGATCTTGCTTTGCGCGAGGCCAGCAAGCGTCGTCTGGATGATCGCGTTGCCCTCCGGCGTGTTGATGAGGCTCGGCAGGCTGTTTCGGAACATTCGCGCGTCATAGTCGGATGTGGCGCCAGAGCCCGGAACGCGCTGTTGCGGCGTCATCTTGTCGACAAGAGCGCTGTAGGCTTCGACCTGTCCGACATTCGCGCCTAATTTGATCCCGTGCGACGCGAGCCATCCCTGAAGCGCCGCGCCGCCGCCCGTCGAGATGTTGCCGCCAATATCGCGCAGCTCTTTAATCATCGCCATGTCTTGAGCGGCGGCGCTCCCTTCGTCTGAAAGATCCTGGAACCTCTTGGCGAGGCCTTTCCCGGTTTCCTTCGTGAACTCACTTTCTCCCCGGCTGTCGATATTAACCTGCGTATCAGGGCCTGCTTTCTGAACGCGAACTTGCCCCGTTTTTGCGTCCCGCTGGACGACGCCTTTGAAATCTCCAGGGAGGCCAACGTCAGTCGGGCGCACCGTGGCCCAGCTTTCGCGGTCGCCTTCCTTCAGCCGAAAATCGATGGCGTCGAGACGCTGTTTGACGGCTCTTTGCATCGTCTCGCTGCCCGGCATGATGCGAGAGAGTCGTTCACGCTCGGCGACAAGAGCCGCGCGCTGGTCTTGCGGGACGGCGCTTGCGGGAATCGCGCCGGAAGCGTCGGCGACTTGCACGGGCTTCGCGCCGCCAAGCGCTTGCGTAAACCGATCGACATAGCCGCGGCCCGTCATTCCGTTGACGTCGCTGGCGCTGACCCTTGCGCCAGCGGCTTCCCGGTAAACCACATGGATGCAGCATCCTGCGGATTGCCGTATTTCTGGACATAGCCGCCGAAGATCGTATCGAAGGTCTTGTCTTGCGCTGCTGGGTCCGCGAGAAACTGATCTGGCGTCAGCGAGTGGCCAAGCGCCTGCAACGTCCATTGCGGGACGTTTTTCCCCATGACTTGGTAACGGCCATAGGCGCGATCCCCGCCGGTGACCGGGCCAAGAGCCGAATAGTCGCCGCTCCCCTTGCTCTCGATTGAAGCGATCGCGTCTCGATAGGAATTGGGGGACGCGCTGCTGCCAGCCGGATTCGGTGTGACGCCTCCCGTCATCCCGCCAATGCCGCCGAGCGCCTTCCGCGCCTCGTCGTCGAGCGTCATCTGACGGCCAAGATCAAGAAGCTTTAGGCCGGAACTGAGATCGCCCCCGGCCAACGCCTTTTTCGCGGCTCCGGCGTAGTCGCCACTGCCGATAGCCGAGCCGAGATCAGATAGCAATTGCTGCTGGCGCTGCGACTCGCCAAACTTCTGCACGCGGTCGCCAAGGCCCGTCAGAAGCGAGTAAAGCTGCATCCCATCAACGGCCATCAGAACATGTTCCCCTTCGGGAGAGGGTTGCCGAATAGACCGAAACCAATATTTTTCAGCCCGTCAGCAACCCCAAATGGGTTCCCTTGCAAAACGCCCATTCCGAGATTGAGCCCGCCAAGGATGCCGCCGAGAAGGCCATTTTGATTTTGCTGCTGGCCCTGCTTCATCATCATCCCACCGAGGTCTTCACTGAGATTGTTCCAGACACCAGCGGCGTTGGAGCCGTAGTTCATGTCAATGCCAGCTTGCGCTCCCTGACGACTGGTCTGGCCCTGAGCGGCGTTGAAGCCCATCGTGCGCCGCCGCCGATGCGGGACAGCCAATCGCCGAACTTCTGATCGGCGAGGTTCTGTCCGAACTTCATCAGGTCCATCGAGTTATTGCCGCTCGCGAGCATGCCTCGCGACGCCGCAGATCGATTGATCGCCTCGAGCCCAGTGTCGAGTTCGTTCTGATAGCTCGGATTGGCGGAGCGGAAGGCGTCGAGCGCCGTCTTGCTCCCGTCTGCGCCGTTCAGCCCGAGCCCATTCCCGAGCATGGCGAGGCTTTTGTCGCCAAAGCCCGTATAAGGCGTATAGAAATTCGTATCGAACCGGCTCTGGGCATTCTTGTAGCCGTCGCCAAGCGCACCAAGAGCCTGCTGTCCGCCGACCATGCGGGCGAGCATCGCGAGTTGCTGATTGTCGGCCATTACGGGATGAGCCCTTTCATCTCTTCAAGGACGGCCATCAGCTCGACCAGGAAGGTATACCATTCGAACGAAATCTTTCCCGTTCCAGGATTCACGAAAGGGACATCCGGAGGGGGAGCGAAGGAAGATTTTTCGTCACAGGCATCAGTAGGGCGCCTCAAAAGCGGTAAACATGGCCCCGCCAAGCAAGCCGACATAAACGGGATCGCTCACCTTCAACCGCCACTGCCGGCCATAGACGGATGTGCGTCCTGTCCGGTTCACCGCAATGCGGTTGGCGTATTTCCCTTGCTGCCCGAGCTTTCGAATGAGCGGGACAGACCAGGACGCCCCGCCGTCATCACTCCATTCGATGGAGACGGATGGGTCGTAATCCGTGTTCGGATCGCCTTGCGCGATTCCGGTTCCCGCCGCAAAATTGAAATCCGCGCGCGGCACATTGAAGCGCGTCGGGAACTTCTCGACAGGAAGGCTCGTCGTCTCCCAGATAAGCGGCGACGCATCCTCTCGATAGGCGTCTTTGTCTGGGCGGAAAATATATCCCGTCGCGGCGTCGCCGATCAGCCAATCTCCCCACATATAATGCGACTGAGACGCGCGCCATGTCGGGGACAGATAGCTCTGCCTCTCCTGCCATGTCGAGGTCAGGAGATCGCGAACCCAGCACCATTGCGAGCATTTCAGCGCCCAAAACGGATGCCCAGAATTCATGAAAACGAACGCTTGTAGCTCGTCCTTGTTCGCGAGCCTTTGAAGATCGTTTTCGATATCATGGTTGGAAATCCGAACCGGATTGTAGCCGTCGAGCGCATAGACGATATTGTCAGAGCCGACCCAGATCAGGCTTTGCGTGAAATTGCCTTCCCACCCGGCGACAGCGTTCGTCGCGGCGAGCCCGCGAGGAATGACCGCCGCGCGGTTGAGAGGGAACCCAGAAGCATTTACCGGCCGCCCCCATGCTTCGATCGTCTCTTCCTTCATCAGGAAGAGTTGGCCGCGATAATAGACGCCACGGCGCAATTCTCCGGAGGAGGATTCGGCTTTCACGACATTGAGCGCGTTGATGCTCGTCGAATTCAGATCACTCGACTTGCATCGCCCATCGCCATAGGTGAAGAAGAAATATCCCTCACCAAAGCATACGCTGTTCGGGCTTTCAACGTCCGCGTCTGGATAGTTCGCCGGAGCGCCCCCGCCGTCAGCACGTAGGCGCCTGTCGCCGGCGACACACACACGATTTGCGGCGTCGTCGCGTTGTTCTTGGAGAGCGTGACGATATCGCTTCCAGGAAGGGCCCCAAGGACCGTGCTCGTCGATCCGCTCCCGGTAACGGCCTCGACTACACCATCATAGACGACGAGCAGCGTCCCGCTATTTGCGTCGATCATCCCCCGGCAATGCGCATTGCCATCCGCCGAGGTGATGAAACGCCGAAGTCCCGGCGCGCGCTTGCGGATGATCTTCCCGCCCTCGATTTCCTCGAGGATCGCATTGACGAGGCGGCCTCCGGAAAGCTGCTTGCGCTCCCCAGGGCTCGAGATCGTCGGGAAAGGGATATCGACGGCGCCGGCCATCAGAAGTAGTCTACGACCTGGGGCATGTAATGCGGAGAATTGGCGGTCACGCGCGCAAGAGCGCCAAGCAGGATATCCATCCCGGCGCGGTCCGCCTTGGCCCTCCCATAGGACTGCGCAACCTCGTTCGCCAGAAGATCGGCGAGCGGCGAAAGCACCTCTTCCGGGATGCTCTCATAGGCCTCGTTATCCGGGTTGATCCGAACATCCGCCACGTCCATGCGGCGCAGCATCGCGAGAAGCGACGGGAGCGCCTTGCGAAGCGTTTGGATGTCGTCTTCTTCGACCGGCTGTCCGGTCCCGACGACGCCAAGCGCGTTCTCAAGGGTGTAAACATACAAATCGCGCGCGGTCTTCATCGATCAGCCCTCAGCCGCCCGCGCTTCCGCAGCAGCGATCTCGGATTGGATGCGGGGCAAGCCCCAGCGTCCATCCACGGCAATCCCGAGCGCTTCGGCACGCGCAACAAGCGCGTCTCGGTCCTCAGAGAGCGCGACGGGTCGGCGCTCCACTTCAACTGGCTCCGCAGCCGCTCGGCGCTCGAAATGCGAATTACCGTCGAGCTTCGCGGCAAGCTCCGCGTCTTCGACCAACGTCCAGCCATCGCGCCTGAAAACGTGTCCACGGAAGTCGAGCGTATTCGGCCCAGATTTCCTGTCGCGCGGATCGCCAATGAAACGGTATTCCGGCATAATCGCCTCACAGTTGAATAAGGCGGGGATTTCTCCCCGCCTGTCGGATCAAGGAACGACGTAGAGCAAGACGACGCTCAGCGTCCCGGTCCCGCCCGCATTCGCCGCGGCGTTTATCGTGACGGTGACGGTCGTCTCAGCGGAGAAAGACAAGGGGCCGAGGTCCGCCAGTTTGCTGCCGGTGACCGAAGGGAGCCAATAATTGATGCCGGCGCTCATCGACAGATTTCCGGCGGAGAAGGCGTCTCCCGTCACCACGCCGAAATTGCCGAACCCATCCGGGTCAGCCTCTTCGACGCCGTTCGCGGCCCATCCGATATCGAAATCGAGCGCTTCCGTGCCAGTGTCGAGATCGTCGCCCATGACCCAGCCGCCAATAACGACGGCGCCGGCCGGCAGCTTGCACATTTCGATGGTGTCGGCCCCAAGCGCCGCAGCCCACGTATATTTCCCATACGCCGCAGCGACGGCCCCGAGCCCGCAGGCTTGAATACGGGGAATCCGTCCGCCGCGCGGTCAGCCGTAAGAGTTCCCATTTGAGATGCTCCAAATTCAGAAAAAGAAGGGAGAGCGTTGACCCTCCCTTTGGTTCATCAGGAGAGCCCGGCGGTCGCGAACCACCCCGTCACGATGCCGTGATCTTTCTGGTCGTCCGTATCCCCGGCGCCGGAGCCAAAACGCATCTTCTCGATCCCGTAGATCGACTCGATCGCGACGCCGTATTTGTCGCCGTAATCGCGGGTCTGCGTCTTCGACTGCCAACGCTTGGCGTAGGCCGCGCCGAACGCCTGAGCGCCGCACAGGAATGCGCCGACAACCGTCGTGTTGGCGCCGTTGCCGACCAAGCCGAGATTCCACTCAGACGACGCCTGTTCGATCTTCTTGATGATGCAGCCGTCCCAATAGAGATCGCCGCCTTCGAAGAGGCGCTCGTTCTCCATCGTCAGCACCACATCCTTTTGCGCCGCCTGAAGTGCGGTATCCGACTTCAGATCGTCGAACGCGTAAGGGTGCGCGTAGATGATGAAGTATTTGCGGCCGTTCTTGGCGACGGTCGAGCGAACGGGCTTGATGCGAGGATTGGCGATCGTCTCGGCGATCGTCTTCATCTTCGAAATCGCTGCCGTGTTGAACAGGTCGTTCGTCGTATCGAGATTCGCCAGAGACGCGCTGTGATCGTTGGCGGAGTTGTTCGAGCGGACCTTGCCGAAGAGCACGCGGTCGGCGTTGTCGACGAGCCACGCGTCCTTCTGGGCCTCACTCGCCGAGGAATAGCGGACGCCATTGATCGACGTCATCGAGCGGATGACGAGATTTTCCGTGTCCTCGATTGCCCATTCCTTGAGAGTGAACTTGGCGGCCTGGCGGATGCTGACGGCGGAATACTGCTCGTCGATCTCCGCAACCTGCGTGCCGTTGCGGCGCTTGTTGACGGTGACTTCGAACGAGCGGAACTTCTGCTGCTCTTCGTTGCCCTCGAGCCAATTCGAGCCGGTCACGGCCTCATTGGTCAGGCGGTTCGCGAGGGCGAAGACGACGCGGTCGCCCGGCTTCTTCGTCAGGTCTTCGCGGACCTGGATGAGAGACGTCTCGGCGGTGCCGAATTCTCCGGCAAAGCGATTGTCGCGGGAGACCTCCGTGAAAAAGTCGGAGTCCCACTGTTTGACCTTGAGGCCGTCAGCGACGGTAGTGTCTGCCATTTGCGTGATCTTTCTAAGAGACGACCGCCGTCACGCGCGCTCGTAAGCGCACGCGTTCAATGCCAAAAAGGCGCTGATTATCGACGGTCGAAGATGTCTTCGAAGGACGGCGGCCCGGACCATGCGGGGCCGCTGCGGGAGCCGACGTTGCGCCCCGTCGCGAAGTTCGAAGGCATGGCGGGCTTTTGGGCCTGCTGCGTCTTCTGACCTTCGTTCTGGAGTTCGGCCAACAATTCGGCTTTGAGCTTTTCCCGATAGCTGGCAGGATCGGAGCCGATCTCACTCATGAGTTGCTCGCGGCCGTGCCATTCGACCAAGGCGCCGTATGGGTGCGGCGATGACATGATCTGACGATAGACATCCTGATACTTCCCAGGATCAGACCGAAGTTTTCGGATAAACCCTGGTAAGCCGCCGAAACAGCTTGTTCGCCGTGCTTTTCGGTCGCCATCATGCGGGACATGGTTTCCCGCTGCTGCATGATGGCCTGCTGAAGAGGCGCGGCGAATTGGCTGACTTCGTGCTGAACCGCAGCGCGCGGGTCTTCGAAGAAATCAGGGGTCTGCTGCGGCTGCTGCTGCGGTTTGAGCGTCGCGATCAGTTGCTCGAACCGGCTTTCCCATGCACGGTTCTGTTGTTCGAGCTTCTGTTCGAACTGCGCCACTTGATCCGTGTAGCGCTTGGCCTTCTCGCGTTCTTTCTGGAGAGCGGCGACAGGGACCATGCGCTCGCCATCAGCGCCTTCCGTCGAAGCGTTCGCATCGGCGGTCTGGGCCTCTTGCTCTGCGCCTTGGTTGGCGTTCGCATCGGCGTTCTGATCAGCAGCGGACGCAGCTTCGCGCCCGGCGACATCATCGTCAGGTTCAGTCATTTGATCTTTCCGTTTTTACGTGAGGATCACGATGCGCCCGAGGCCCGGCGACGGCCGCTCGTTCATGGAGTGAGCGAATCTCCTAGCGCCCGTTACGCACGGCGGCGGCGGACCTTTGTCGCTGGTCTAGCGATTCTTCTTCTGGCGAGCGCGTGTTTTTGCGTAAGCGTCGGCAAGATGAATGAAGATGTGCTGGATCGAGTAAGCCTCGAATTCAGGAGATGGATTGTCTTCCCCCATTTCATCCCTGATCTTCTGCCAGACATGCACGGCTTCATGAGCGATCAGGCCGAATACGGCATCCTTCGAATGCCATCGATCTTTCTTCGATAGCGTGACGATTGCGGCGACATCTCCCTTGCACTCGAAAAACGTCACCTTCCCATCGGACGATGGGTATGGTTCGCTCTTGACGCCGAGGCGTCGCATCTCGCGCACCCACGCTGCCTCATTCGGACAGAAGCCAAAATAAACCGGGAAGAAACTGCGATCACACCAAATGACGCGGTCTTTGCCTTTCGCCATTTACTGCGAAATCCGATACGTGGCAGTCCCGGACGTGTAGGCCGTGCAGTTGAGGCGATACATCACATCGGACTCGTCATCCTCGAACTGTTCGGACGCTGGCGCCGTCCATGAATAGATGGAAACGCCGCCCGCAGTGAGCGGGTGCCACGTGCTTCCGCCGTTGAAAGAGCGCTCCAACTGAACCGTCGCGGAGAACGTCCCGCTGATGGTGACGTTGAACATCGGCCCAGGGATCGGCCTGAACGCCGCGCTTTGTCCCGTCGCCCCGAACGTCCCTGACACTGCCGCGATTTGTGACGGCGGATAGCGAACCTGTGCGACGGCATGGGCGGCCCCGGCGGACATGAATGCGGCGATGACAGCGGCAAGGACTGCCCTCATCATAGACCTCTCTGCATATTTTCGCGCGCCATCTTCTGCGGCGCGAGCGCAATATCCTGCATGATCTTCGCCGTGCTCGCTCGTTTCAGATCAGCGGAGGCCAGCGTATCCTCGATCTTCGCGCGCGATTCAGATGCTTGGATGTGCTGGTCGAATAGCGACGGGCCTTCTTCGCCTTGCATCTGCGGAACAGTCGCGCGCGCCTCAGACATGGCCTTTATGGCCTGTGCCTGTTTCAACTGCGCGCTCGCTTGCGCCTCGTCCACCTTCGCTTTGGCTCCAGCGAACTGCAACTGCATAGACGCCTGCTGCATCTGCGCGGCCTCCGGAGACGGCTGCTTGCCTTGATCCATCGCGGCGAGAACCTGTTCGCGATTCCGAAGATTCGGCATAGCGGCGACGATGGCGCGGAAAGGAAGCTCCCCATTCGCATCCATCTTCTTCAACTCGACCAGGCTCTGGAACTGCTCCATCTGAGGCGTCAGGCCGTCCGGCGCATCCTCAATGATAATGTCGCAGTCGAGTTCCGCGATGTTGCCGATGACGCCGGCGATCTTTTCCGCCAGTTGAGGGTTCTGCGCCGCCGCCATCTGAACTTGCATCGGATCGACGTTCAGACCGAGCCAGCGCACATTGCGCTCGTCGTCGGTGATCCTGATCCACTTCTCAGCCGTCCAGAACTGGCGGATGCGATACCATACGGCGCGAAAGACGCGAATGTCGAGACTGCGCAGCGAATCCATGATCGGCGCGATTTCCATTGCGCCGCCCTGCTGGGAAGCAATGATAGCGCGACCTGACGCCGCCGTCTTTTGCAGCGCGTTCCCCTGGAGCGCGATGTTCCCCGCCATCATATCGATCTCGTTTTTCGCCTCCTGCAACATCTGCATGTCAGCGGCGGCGAGGTCGGTTCGCGTCTCGAATTTGAACTTTTCAAAGTGGCCTGGGTTGAGCTCAATCTGTCCATCCGGACGCGCGGCCTGCGTCCGAGCCCGCTCCGGGTCCTGAAAGGCGCCGCGCTCGAACACCATCTGCGTCGTGCTCAAGCGATGCAATGCCTTCGACCGACGCTTGTTGATCTCGTCTTGAGGTGAGATCATCTCCCGGACGATGCCGTAGCGCTCATTGTCGCGAGAGACGTAGGCGGATCCGTAGATCAGGCCGCAGTCCGATTCTCCATCATCCGTCAGGTAAGGAGACGGCCCGGCGACGAGAATGCCTCCCTTGGTGAACTCAGCGAAATTCCAAGAATCGCCGCGCTTCACCCAAATCTGGCAGATGCGGACGCGCTTGCGCCGCTTGTCCGCCCAAATCCGATATTCCGGCTTGTCGTCGTATGTATCGCTGATCGAGACGCTGTTGAGCGTCGCGTCCAGGATTTCCTCGCTGCCGGGATATTGCGCGAGGGCTTCGCTGTAATCCTCCCAGCGGACGAGCCCGAGATATCGTGCGTCCGAGAAATCCCGCTCCCTGGAATGAGGATCGTAAAACATCCGATCCCACGGGACGCGGTCGATCGTGATATCGACGCCGCGAGCGTGCTCCATCACGCCGATGGCGTATCCGCCCATGCCCTCAATGACGAGGTTTTCGAATACGTCTGAGCGCTTATAATCGAAATTCTCTTCGTCGCACACGAAGCGAAGCGCCTGTTCGATAGACGAGGCGTCGTCGTCATGCTGAGGCGTGCGGGGGAGCGCGCGCGGATTGACGCGCTGCGATTGCTCGAACCCACGAAGGTAATCGACCTTACGCTTGATGCGGTTGATGATGACCGGAGGCTGGCGGCGTTTCGACAGGGCGGCCAATTCTGCGGAAGTGAGCTGGTCTCCGTCGTAATAGTCGCGGTCGCGCTCAGAAAGTTTGCGCGCGTCGGAAGTCGCTTCTTCCGAGTCCTCGAACATCAGCACGAGGTCGTTGACGTCCAGAAGATTGCCGCTCATACCGTCTTCCAGAATCTTCCGGCTCGTCCTGCATTGACCAACTCTCGCGGCGCTTCGGTGCGTCAGACTTCGGACGGTCCCCGCCAAGCATCTTGTCTAGGAGCTGCCCGACGAGGCCAAGCGCGTCGACGGAATCGTCATGCACCCCAGCCGGGAAGCGGAGAAGCTCGCTTGTCAGTTCGCTTCGCCACGGCGCGGAAGCCAAGACGCGCAGCCCACGCATCGCCATCCTGCCGCGGATCGATTGAGCGCGGACCGATTTATCTCCGCGCGTCGGAAACTGCGTCCTGACGCAATAGGCTTCCCGCTCGCGTGAGCGACGATCGAGGAAAGGGCCGACGCCAGATTTTATCTGGCCAGTTTCCTCAGCCCATTCGATCGGGCGCCATTTCAAGACGAGATCGCACCACGATTCGACCCACTCATCAGACGCGGCCTGTCTGCGCCATAGGTCGAGCAGATACATATTCTCGTCAGGATCGAGGCCGATAACGGCGTGGACCGTATAATCGCCACCGCCGCTCGTGACGGCGTAGTCGCTCCCTCCATAGACGCGCAGCGATGCGAGCGGCGGAAGGGAGGCGACCGGGACTATCCATTCGGAACGGAAATAGTCGCCCTCGTCAGGCGTCGGTTCTTGCTGGTAGAGAGCGGACCAGTCGCGAGATGGGAGCGCGCGCTTGATCCGATGCAACGCCTCGATATCGTATTGGTCGGGCCAGAGCGCCTCTCCGATCGAAGATATCGCTGGGAGGCTGATGACATCCCACCCTTCATGGGCGTGCTCTCTTAGCAGCCACCCTGCTAGGTCGTCTTCGTGCCAGCGGGTCTGAATTACCACCACCCTTCCGCCAGGCATGAGGCGAGTGTAGGCCGTCGATGTATACCAATCGCGCGTTTTTTGCGGATCGTTTCAGAGTCCGCCTCTTCCCTGTTCTTAACAGGATCATCGATCAAAAGAAGGTGCGCGCCACGGCCGGTAAGTGGACCGCCGACGCCGACAGCATAAAACGCGCCGGCTTGATGAAGGCGATGCTCAAACCCGCCCTCGATAATCTCCCCATCCTGTTCAATGTGAAACCGCTTTGCGCTCTTGCTGTCTCCTGCGAGACGCACACCAGGAAAAATTCCTGAAAACGCTTGGTCCTCGATCTGATTTTTGACCTTTCGACCGAAATCGTCGGCGAGGTCCTGCGCGTATGTTGCGGTGACCACGTAATGATCAGGGTTACGCCCGATATACCACGCGGGGAAGAACTCGCTGGCCAGCATCGATTTACCATGTCGTGGAGGCATGGAGATCATGAGGCGGGGAATCTCTCCCTCTCGACCGCTTCGAGTTTTCTCGCGATCAGCCGATGGTGCGGCGCATCCCGGTAATCAGGCCACTGGTAGGCGGCATACGAGATTAGCCGAGAATACGCGAAATCCTCAGGTGTCGGCTCTAAGAGCCGCTGTGACCGCTGCGTCACGCTGTTGCTTGCTCACAATCTGGATTGGTCCGCCCTTGCCATCGCCATCGATAGGCTGCGGGGCTTTCCCATAGCCACGGTCGAGCAATTCTTTAATGGCGGCTATCTTGGCTGCGTCGCTCTCCGCTTCACGAGCGAGGCGCGCAAGCTCGTTAATCGCCATTTCACCATGCATCTGGCATGCAGCGCGAATTTCGAACGCTATTTTATTTTTGCGCCCTTTGGACGGCCACGCCCTCGCGGCAGACCTTTCCCAGTCGGATTAGCCATTTTTCATCTTATTGGCCACTGTAGGCCGGTTGCTTTTGCGAACGTCCTAGCCGCAACCATCGCGTTCCGGCCTCCAATAGCTTTCCATGTTTTCCCGGTATTCTTTTTGCATAGTAGGCAATTGACCCAGATTTTATCGTCTCTGGCGTTGGTCCTGCTAACCCAATCTTACGCCCACCATTTTTTGCGCGCGGCTTTTCAAGTTTCATCCCGTGTAGGCGCATATGATCTACGCCATCGATCAAGACCAGATTGGACGGCGTGTCGTTTGAATGATCTCCGTCGCAATGGTGAACGTGAAACCCATCCGCCAACATGGCAGATAGCCATTTCTCATCTCGGTTTGGGTGGGTTGAGAGCCACGCATAATGATATGATTCGAGAGCCATTATTACCCAATAAAAATACCCCGCCTTGTTATGGGCGGGGATATTGGTCCTGGTTCAATTCTACGGCGGCGACGCAATCAGCAGCCGCCCTTGCCGCCCATCTTCTTCTTCGACTTGGCCATTGCGTAGTCCTTTCTTGGCTTGGTGAGGGGATGGATAAGGCATGGAGATCGGCGCGGATCACACAGCTGGGCGCCGGAGCCATGAGAGATGGCTCCGCCAGAATTGGCGCGCGAGCCTCTTGCTGGAGGTGATCGCGTGGCGCTGTGGCGGCAGGCATAATCGTGGAGCGGACAGCGGGATTCCAACCCGCGCGGCCAGTGTGGAAGACTGGGGCTCTACCTCTGAGCTATATCCGCTAGATTGTCTGGTTTGGCGCGGGGAATGCCGCAGCCCTGAATCGAAATCGCCCGGCAACTTTTCAGTTCCGGGCGCACGACGTCTAGTGTCGATTTCGGAAGTTAAGGCTATTCTCCCCTTCTGTCAATACGGCCTAGCGCCCGCTCGTCAAGCATCCCACAGGCGACCGATAGGGCCATGAGCGCGCCCTTCGTAGCAGATACCGATGCCCCAGGCGGTAAGTCGTAACCGTGAAGGGCCATCCAGACCACAGATAGGAGTCCGCTGGACCCGCCGGCATCGCGCATGGCCGTCTCCCATTCCAAGATCGTTTCCGCCCACTCCCTGACCTTCCTGAACTCGATATCTCCACCTGACCCGCCAAGACGATCAGGGAGCGGGGCCCCAACTGCCGCCAGCCACTTACGTTTCTTCTCGCAATATCGGAGCGCGGCGGCGTAGCATTCCGTCCGTATCTTGTATTTGAGGACGAACCGGCCTATTGCGCTTTCCGCGAGTTCCGACCGTTCTCCCCGGCGATGCGGCTGAGCAAGGGCGGTTTGGCGCTCCCGATCTGCAGCAATGCGCTCGGCCTCCTCGATCTGCTGCACGACGGTTTTTCGCTTCCCGCAGGGGTATCGATCGCCAGTTTTCTCTTTCTTCCGGCGCGCGGCATTATGGCCTCCTAAGCGGCTATCCGAATTTGAGCCGAAGAACGCCGGCGAGGGACAAGGACTGGGATAACTCTTGGTCCGCTTGGATAGCGGCGGACGATGCGGGCGCGGGTGGAGTAGGCGCCGGCGAGGAATCTGGCGAGGGCGAAGGTCACTGGCGCAGCGGCGGATTAATTTCAGGACCGTCGATCATGACCGTGGCACCCGGCTTGAATTCGACGTCGTGGCCGAACGTCACAGGCGCGCGAAGCTCTTCGCGAGCAACACTCGCAACCGGGAATGGCGCTGATGCGCCGCGCGGCCCTTGGAAGACGAGAGGCGTCCCGCAATGCTTGCAGTGGCCTTTGACTTCGATGGAGCCGTTGCCGGGCTTGTCTTCGAAGATCGCCACGCCGACGAAGCAGGTGAAATCGTGTTTGCATGTCATTCGGCGCACTCCATTGAGATAAAATCCCCGCACCAATCGGTAGGAGACACCCACGGCCAAATTGTCATCGTCGCCGCGTGCATTCCTCCAGTTACAATCGGAGCATGCCGGCGGCATTTTATCCCTGAGTGTTTTACGTCATGGTCGGGGGCGATATAGCTTCCTCCAGAGAATTTGCAGCGCAGACAGCTTTCGATAAGAAATGCCGCGCGCTCATCCGCAGTCTTCGGAATATTCAATTCGACGATGTTCCGACGCTCTGTCATTTTTCACCTCCATTCCCGATCAGCGCGCCAAGCTCAGATGTGGTATCACTTATTGCCTGCCATTCTTTCGCAGGCGGACCTTCATTGTCGATATAATCGACCAATCTCTTTGCTACCTTCAGCGTCGCATCAAACCTTTTTGCAATTCCATCCGCGCGTCTATCTCTTGCGCGAGGCGCTCTTCAGCTTCATGCGCTCGGCGGCTCATTGAGCTGAAATTTGCGAACATAGCTTTGTGTTTCTGAGATAACGCCTCATAATCTTGCGCCATCAACTCAATGCGCTCGTCCGCTTCGTCGCGTTCCCGCATCGCCTTTTGGCATAGCGCTTTGATTGTTTCAGGCTGGAACCCGTCGAGAGATCCATCATCCTCATCGTTTCTCATCTGTGGCCGAACTCCCCATATTTCTCGCGCCGCGTTTCCCACGCCCTCGCGCGAATTTCTGACGTTTCAAATGCAGACTTTGGCGCTGGCTTCTTGCGAGGCGCTTGGCCAGGGAGCCACACGCCGTCATCAATACCCGTCCCATCAGGACGGTTATCTGGTCGTTCGCGCGCCGCCGCCATGTTTCTCGCAACCATTTCCTCGAATGTTTCGGCCATCTCGTCGCCCTTCAAAACGGCGGCTCGCCATCTAGGCCGACGCTAGTCGGCTCCAAGTCCACGCGCTCAACCTCAACCCTACGATACCGAGCGACGGCGCGGAGGACGTAGAACGGATGGCCTGGATTGTTCCGTGCCAATCGTTCGGCCTCGCGCTCTGCGATCTCTCGGCATGAATGGCGGACGTTCGTCGGGCCATCGCCGTGGACCATCCAGAAGATTTCGATTTTGCTGCTGATCATTTCAATTTCCCTCGTCACCATTTCCCGAACGCCCTCAGAATGAGAACGCCAGGGCGTTTTTCATCTCGGCGCGGGCGCGGGTCATGGCCTCTATCGCGGACGCCTGAGGTTTGGGAGACGCCGCCACCCGCGGCTTTGGCGGCCTTTGCTGACGCTCCCGCCAGCCGCGCTTGCCGAGTTTCATGCGGTTAGCCTTTTTGGCGACAGACGCCTCCGGCCGTCCGAGATGCTCGCATATCGCTTTGGTCGGCAGACGCGCCCAGTTGGCGCGGAGATAATCCTCCTCGTCCACAGTCCACCACTGTTGCGATTTTACGGGCGCGTCGGCAGGAATACCGTGCTTCTCGCGGTATGCGCTACGGCCTATCACGGTCGCAGGAGTGTTTCTGGGTTGACGCCATTCTAGCCCCCGACACTCCGCGCGGCCATTTCGCGCTTGAATCCATCAACCAACGCTTGCACTCGCGCCTTTTCCGCGGCGCTAGGCGGCTTCCGATTTTCCACCTCGCGGCGTCTGGCGAGCATTTCATCTTCGGCGCGTTTCCTGGCAGCGGAGACGCGCTCCGCCTCCATGCGGCGCTGGACCTCTTGGCGAACCTCAGCAGCCTTGGGGACGAATTTCCCGTCCCCAAGATCGCCGACTCGGAACGCTGTCAGCGCGAACCGCACATGCCGCTCTGGAAGTTTAGCCAGCGCCTCTTCGAACAAATCGAAATAGGCCTCGGCGTTGCGCTTGTCGGGGAAGGCGAGCGCCTTGAACAGCAGCGTCAAATCCCCGACCAACCATGCCGGGGCCGGATCATCGGATCGCTTGAGCGTCGATAGTGCCCGGCCCGTCGTAGCTGGAAGGGTCATAGCCGGGTGGCTCTGCGGGTTCTGGATAGTCGGAGGCTTGAGGCGTTCCATGGCAGCTCTGGGCTAGTCTTCTCGCGGCGGCGGCGAGGATGGGATCGTTTACGGTGGATTGCTTTGGCGCAGGCCCGGCGCGGGCGAGCTGGAATTTCGGCATGCCGGATAGCCATGTCCGCCATGCCGCAGACCAATCGGCCATCAGCGATCCCTTGGCGCGGTGATGATCGCGGAAGTGTCGCCACTCGGAACGGAAGGCGTCTAGGCTCAGACCAGCCTCCTCCGCAGCTTTGCAGTCGCGTTCAGTCGGCTGTGCGTCTTCGGCGATTTGTGTTCGGGCTTTGGCGCGCTTCGCCTTGCGAGGCGCGGGAGGCGAAGCCACCAACAAACTAGGAGATGATCCACTATCTTTGGGTTCTATATATGGTTGTGGCTCTGGCAGCATTGCGTTCGCATCTGCGTCGGCACTGCCGATGTTATGCGTTCGCATTGCCTTCGCTTCTCGCTCCCTTTCCCAACGCAGTTCAGCGGCAACCTTCGCCGCTTCTGACTTACCAGACGCGCGCTTGAGCTCTTTGTCGATTCTTCGATGCTTCCAACCTGGTTGGAACAGCTCCTCGATCGACGGGCGAACGCCTTCCCACTCCTCGATCGTGAGTCCAGCTATGCGCGCCAGCCGCTTGTCGTCATCCGGCAGGCCGCCATTCGTCCAATACTCCATGATGAGGAGCATGTAGCGCCGTGCTCGAGAGTGGTCAGACGGCGCGTGTCCCTCAGATAGTCCCCTACATAGAGAGGCATCCATTGCGCGCTCATGCGGCATCTCCATGCCAGGCGCTGTCGCTGGTCACAGCGGCGAGAGCGGCTTCGACGCGCAAGATTGAGTGGCCGATCGCTTCGGTGATTTGCGGGAGAACTGCGTCTCCGTATGCGCTGATGCATTCGCGAGCCAGCCAGGAGGGTATCCCATGATCCACTCGTATGTGGCCAGCAATGCCGCCGTGCCAGTCAGCCCAATCGTCCGCCCATGACAATCCGGTTCGCCCCATTTGTTCGCGCGCGGCGTCCCGATCATCGTTCGAAGCGACGGGCGCACCTTCCCCACGCGCCCAGCCGACCCGCCGCAATTCGAGCCGTAATCCGTCTTCGTCGCTGTCGGGACGAGCTGGCGCAATTTCTTCCGCGCTCCGCTTCCGCCCTCCCAGCGCAACCCGCCAGACTGACTTTGTTTGCAGGGGGTCGGCAGCAATGATCCAGACCCTCTTGCGTTTGTGGGGAGCTCTAATATCGTCAGCACCGACCACGCACGGCCAGACGGCGTAGCCCATTCCCTCCAGCTCGCCGATGATCCAGTCTGCCCCGCGAGTTCTGAGGCCAGGGCTGTTTTCAAAAGCGCACCAACGAGGACGGCATTCGGAGACGAGCCGAATAGCGTCACGGAAGAGGCCTGTCCTTTCCCCTTGGACGCCCTTACCGCGGGAGTTGGCGAGGCTGGCGTCCTGGCAGGGAGGGCTTCCGACGATGACGTCTGGCAATGCTCCGAGGTCGGAAACAAGTCGGCTTGCAGTAAGGGTTCGAACATCGTCATAAATCCGTGCGTCGGGGAAATTCTTGGCGAAGACCGCACGGCGCCACGGGTCGAACTCGCAGGCCGCGACCGTGCGGAACCCGGCGCGGTGCATGCCGAGCGACCATCCGCCGCATGCTCCCGAAAAGAGATCTAGGACAGTAGGCGTCATCTTCCCCGCCTCACGTCAGCCGAGATCACGTCACCGAGCCCGCGTCGATCAGCGAAGCGGTCTTCTCTCTTCCGATCAACCATGGCTCGGTCACGGGATTTGAGATGGTCGCGATGGCGAGCTAGCCGGTCAGCAATCTGCGTGCGCTTGTCCGCTGTCGGAGGGAGCGTGGCGCGCAAGGCCGCAATCGCGTCGTCTATCGTTAGAATGGCTTCGTGCAGTTTCACTTCGTCCACCTCAGCGCCTGATCTACCGCCGCATGAACATGCGCGCGCGAAACGCCGAGATGATCAGCGATGCGCTGGACCGGCCATAGGTTGAACGCGTAGAGTCGGTAGACGCGCGCGATGAAGTCGATAGACATTTCGCCGCGCGTGTGGGTGGGGAGAGGGAGTGCGTAGGCGGTGGTCATGCAGCATCCCTTCTCGCGACGCTCTTTAGCGTCGCAAAAGCCGCGCGAAGCTCTTCAATCCGTCTGCGCTTGACCTCAAGCCATTCGGGCGGACGCTTGATCTTCCCGCTCTCGACGCGCGAGATAAGATCGTGCAAGCCGATGGCTTGGGGTTCGATGGCTTGCAGTTGTTCGGAGATCGGTATCGTATCGCTCACCGAGTCAGACCCCCAATAATTGATCACGTTGAGATCGAACTCGGAGAGGATCGCCAGCACGGCGGAAACGTCTCTTTCAACGAGAGCCGCGCGATCGCTCATCAAATCGTCGATGTTGAGAACCGCCGTCCGAACCGTCGAGTGGTCGCGCTTGAAATATTTTCCAATACGCGATTGAGATATTTTCATGAACTTCCACGCGATATACATTGAGACGTGGCGCGGGTAGGCGATATGAGCGTATCGGCTGTCGCCGAGGATATCGGCTTTCGACATAGAGAAATGCGCTGCGGTTGCGATGATGGCGCGCTCGATTTCGTTTAATTGAAACGCCGCTACATGCTGTCTCTTGATCCTATCGAGTTCGTGCATGGCGGTCTTTATCCGCGCATATCTGCGGTCAGCTTCATTGGCGAATTTTCGAACGCCAACGGTCGGCTTCTTCGGTTTGTCGTCCGCAGGATTGAACGGGATATGGACAGCTGGAGCTTTCGGAGCCATCCCCATCCGCGCGCGCGCCGCTTTCAATCGCTCAATATACGCCTGCTCAATACCCATCACATGGCCTCACGTGTTTTTACGCCAAGCGCCGCGAACGCCTTGCGAACATCGTCTATTGAGCGCACAACGAAATATGGCTGTCCGATCGCGACGCATCGCGTCCAGAAATTATGCTGGTCACCAGAAACACGGCCGTCCTCGGTCTTCACTTCAATGAACAATACCCGGCCCGGGAGCGCTGCGATGAGGTCTGGCGCGCCTTTGCACAGTCCAGGAACGGCATTGAGCGCGCGGCCCATGAATGATCGCGGCGAGGAATTCGGGCAGGCGAAGACAACAGCCCCGGGAACCACCATCTCAATGTACGAGATGATCGCCTTTTGGATCGCTTCTTCGCGCTTCTGGCGGAGGCTCATGCGCCATCCTCCAGCACGGGGGCCAAGGTTTCCCAGCTAATCGCCATGCAGAGTTGCTATCTTTCCAAAGTGGGGGCTGCGGGAGCGTCGGATGCGGGGCGATCTGCGCCGCCACCCTCAACAACTGAAACGATATCGGAGATATCCCGCTTCATGCGCGGGCTGAGAATAAGCGATCGCTTGATCCCCTCGCACAGTTGTCGAAGGAGCGACGGCGCAGCTCCGTGCGTCGCTAAGCAAAGCTCATCGATCGTTTCATCTGCGATCTTGAATGGGTGGAGATACCGCTTAATGATCGCAAATCTCTCGTCGAAACCAGGAATTTCGACTTCGATATGAATTCCAAAGCGACGCCATATCGCTTGGTCGAGGCCATCCGCAATGTTCGTCGCTGCAAAGAACAGCCCATCGTGCCGATCAATGTTGGTCAACAGCGCGGTTACGATTGCATTGAACTCTTTGCCGCAGGCCTGCGTATCGCCGGAGCGCGCCGTCGCTACGGAGTCAAATTCATCGAAAAATCCGACGACGCTCGATCGATGCTTTCTAATAGCGGCGAAGAACCGATGAATGTTTTGCCCGGTCCCGCCAAGGGCGCTCGACACGATCATCTCGCCGCTAGCGATTATCAGCACCAACCCGAGACGCGCTGCGAAATGGTGCGCGAGTGTCGTCTTACCGCACCCAGGCGGGCCATAAAGCAGACATGTCGTGCGTGGCTTGATTCCGACAGCGCGCAATTCTTCTTCGACACTTTGCTCAAGCATCCACTCGCGCACGGTTCGCCGAGTCGTCGGCCCAAGGATCGGCTCGTCGCAATCTGACGGAAGACGGATCTCCACCATATCCCCGAGTGTGCGGCTAATCTCCTCTGCTATTTCCTCTGGGCGTTCGGCTGGAGCGCGAGAGATGCTCGTCGGCTCCATTCTCTGCGCACGCCGGGTCATTGCGCGGCTTCCTTAGAATTTCCATCAGTCTTGCGTCTCCAAGCCTTCGGAATATCCATTCCGTCAGACCCATCGGATTCGCAATATCCTTCGTCCCACGCGGCGCGGTTGGCGCTACCAGCTTGGAAAGGATTTTCGATAATGCGCTTCCCCGCCAAGTGATCGGCGCGGCCGCGCTCGCGCGCTTCGTCTATAGTCGGTTCCTTCGATACATCGTCTTCGCCTTCGTTCCCGTCGTCTGATTCCTCTTTGTCTCCGTGGTGATCGTCTGCCTTCTCGTCATCCTCTCCATCACGCAGTTCGCGTTCATAGCGTCTCCGAGCTGCGTCGCCGAGCGGAGTGCCATCGAGAAGACCGAGGCTCGCGCGATATATATCGATAATGGCCTCAACCTCACGCACTGCCGCGCGCTCAGCCTGCGTCTGCATCGACTCTTTGACGATCGCGCGAATAGCCTTCGGATCGAACCCGTCGCTTTTTGCCTCCATCACGAGGTCTTTGACATCCTCCTTGAGGCTCGCGATCTCTTCGTTTAGCCGAACGATCCGCTCGACATATGATTTGAGTTTTTCGCGCCCAGTCGGTGAGTTCGGCTTCGCCCCGGCTTTCTTGGTCATTTATCAGCCCTCTTCGCTATCCAGAACATCAGCCGCGCGAGCAAGCGCAGAACCAGCGCTAACGAACGCCTTGCCAAAGAGGCTCTTTGCCTCCGCCATTTCACGATCGTGCCGTAGTGCATTTTCTTGTCGCTCGCATTCGGCAATGAACGCCTGTCGCAACGACAAATACTTGCTGACCAGCATGTCGCTCGGCGGGCGGTAGAGAAGATTCGATATCATCGAAGGGGTTAGCCCTTCGTAGCGGTTGCAAAGCCTACGGATGGCGTTGTCGTGGTCGCCAAATCCTCTCGACTCGCGAGTGACGAGGAACCTCGCCCACTCGCGCGCCTCGCTGACTACGATCTCGGCTACAGCCATTGTCTGTCCCCTACGCTGACACTTTCTGCGTTTCATGCAGTTGCTCCCGTGCTCTTCTCTGAGCACGGGAGACGACGCATGGAACTGCACTCTGAACGAACCCCTGCCACTCTCACATTCGAACCGATCGGCCTGCCAGCCTTACGGATCGTCACAACTCTTGCGGCCAAACGGATGCAAGCCCATTCGCTGGCCGCCGCAAGGCAGAGGGAAGGCCACAGTAAGCGTATCGTGGCCGACCCAACGCGCTCGAATTACCGGGGCGATATTACCGTGCGCCCCTCCACCCTTCCCCAAGGCCCGACAAGCGGCGCGGAAACTCCGCTCATCAGGGGCAAGTTCGAATTCAACCGGGGATGGCCTTCATGAGGTCGTCTCAATCGGCCATCCCCATACCGGCCTCGGGTCCGGCTTTCGTTCCTTGGATTAACGCCCCGGAACGGCGGCTCTCTTGCCCAGAGCATGGTGACGGCTGGAATTTCGGCTCCCCGTCGCTGCACCCGTGACCGCTGATAATGCGCCGTCACCGACCATTTGCTCCCGGCATTTGCCGGTGAAACTGGCCTCCGAAAAGACCCCGGCAGTCAGAGGAGATGACCGCCGGGGAGTCCCAGGGAGGAAAAGGCCGCACAACGCCCTGCGGCACAGGAAACTTTGAGGATGAAAGACGCCGGGGCCAAAACCCCGGCAGAGTCGTCATCCCCGCGCGCAACCCGGTTAGAAGCGCGCGAAGCTCGTCAAAGCATCTGCGTGGCGATCATGCCGCCGATCACGCCGACGACGGCGCCAGCGATGGCCGCGTAGATGCAGTCGATCAGCAGGTCTTCGTTCTGGTTCGTCATGTCTGCCCCTCAGAAGACAGCCGCGAGGATCAGGAATCCGCCAACGGCGTAGAGCACGCAGCCGATGCAGATGACGCGTGCGAGGTCGAGGCGCTGGTCAGCGGTCAGGCGGCGCATTGGCGAGCCTCGATAGTGACCGCGCGGCGGCATAGCTGCGCATGATGGGCGGAGCGATCGAGACGATCCGCGTCGCCGAGCGGGAGCGACATGAGCTTGCGGCGGGCGCTGAGACCGAGCGCGCGGCGGTAGCGCCACGCGCGCATTTCGCGGCTCGCGAGCGATTCATCGGAGACGCCGTCCAGCGCCGCCGACATATTGGAAATCAGGCAGATTTCGTCGAGACGATTCATGATGTCACCTCGTCAGGATGATTGCGATGGCGATGATGGCGAGCGCGACGGCGATCGGGACAGCAACGAACCAGAACTGCTCGCGGGCGGTTTCGCGGTCGATGGGGTCGCGGTCGGTCATTGGCGCGCTCCACGGCACTCGAAAATGTCCAAGCGCCTATCCGACACAACCCATGATCCGTGGGAGTTGACGCACGCCCGCGCCACTTCGTGTCCGTCAATTGTGCACCCAACCATCATGAGGATAGGAATGCAGACGATACAAAGTGCGACGATGGAGAACTTCTCGCCGATCATGTCGCCACCCCATGTCTTTCGACGAGGACGCACAAAAGCGCACCAGAGTCGGCACTCTGAACGTCATCCCGCGAGAACGCGGACAGATCGATCCCAGCAGCGTGGTAGAGCCGCATCCGCTCGCCTCGGAACGAGATGGCGTCGGCGCTGCGAAGTGCTGCCTCCATCCGATCGGATAGGCTGCTTAGGCCGGCGACTATCTGGCCGGCGGGTGAGAGAGACGCGCTCATTCGGCGGCCCTCACTTCTTCGGCTTCGGTGGCCAGCGGTATCGCCGCTGTTTGCGGGGGCGGGTCGGTAGAGAGCGAGGGGCGAAAGGGGCGGTCTATGTCACGCGGCCAAGTCGCGCCTTCTGGCCAGTTCTCGGAGAATGCCTCGATCGCCCTGCGAACCGTCCTGGTTCCCATGTCGCCGCCGCTGCGCAATTCCGTGATGCGCGTGCCACGTCCCAGAAATTTGGTTGATATCGTAGCTTCAGCGAGGCCGGTGTGGCTTGCGTAGGCGTCCACGATTTTCAGAAGGGCTTCGAGTTCGTCCATGCCCCAATGATAGCGTATTTTTATACGCCGTCAACGTATTTATATCCGCTTCTATCGCGTATTTGAATACGCGATTATCTAGCCATGAAAAAAGCAACAACGAACCCGCTCATTTTGGCCATAGAGCGCCTGGCAAAGGCGCGGGGCTCTAGTTTGACGGCTGTGGCCAGGAAGGCAGGGTTAAACCCGCGAACGCTTACGGCAAAAAAACTGCCACGGGCGGGGTGCATTCGAAAACGCTCGAAAGTGTCGCTTCGGTGTTAGGGACTACCGCGAATGACATCCTAGAAGAGGCAGACAAGCTTGCACGGGGGTATATCGACCCCCAAGGGTTCCCCAACATCAAATTCATCTCTGATCGCACTATCCCGCGAGGACTTCGCAGGCCTTTGCCGCCGCCTTGTCAGTCGAATGATTGCTATCGGGATTTCTGATATTCAATTGGCGCGTGAAGCCGGCATCCCGGCCGGAGCCGTTGAGATTTTCATGGATGCAGCCAAAGAGGCAGAGATCGCTGTCCCAGCACTGCGCCCAGACTACATCGAGGCTATCGCTACGCGTCTCGGCACGAATCGGACATGGCTTCTCACTGGAGAGGGCGATGAAAATTTCTGCGAAGAGCCGTTCGAACTGCAAACTGTCATCCGGCGCTTGCGCCGATCAGGACCCGAGACATGGGCTGAGGTCGACCTTCTTCTTGACATGCTGGATCTGCGCAAGGAGCGTCGCCATGACCGCAAAGCTGAATGAATATAATGGCACATAATCCGGCGCCTAATGCCCCAGGGGGAGGACTATGCGGATTGTCTTGTTTTTTTGCAGCCTAATTCTCGCGTCCGCGTTTGGATATGGGCTTAAACCTGAAGCAAAGCAGCAATCGCCTCAGGATGCGGTAAGAGCGGCTATCGTGGCGGAGCATAGGCGATGATTGGGGCTGACAAAGTAGGAACTACTCTTCGCTACCTAGTGCAGAAATACAGCGAGAGCTATCGCAATCCCAACCTCGCGGCCTTCATAGTTTGCGAACCACACACCATGACAAGCTGGTATGCCACGCCTGAGGCGAGCAAACCGGGGTGCTATGTGTTTTATTCTGCTACCGGGGAAATCCTCTATGTCGGCAAGGCCTCACTAACCAGCGATATGGGGGCTAGGATAGCAGCCCATGATTATCAAAAACCGCGCTCGGCGTGGCGAGAGCAAGCTGCCTTTGTTCAATTCGTGATAGTTCCTGAAGCCTTTGAATCCCCGTCGCTGGAAGAATTCTTAATCAATGAGCTTCGGCCGACCGGGAATATCCGAGGCCGACCGCTCACCACTTCAGAGTAAAATTAGGACACTACCGGCGCGAGGATCACCGCCGCATGCCGAACGGCGAGCAGTTCCAGCGCATCGCGGGGCTCGCGATGCAGCGTAAGGCGTCGGTCGATTTCACCGGTTACTGGCAGCGCCACATCAAAGCATAAAGATATGGTTATGCGTGCATCTAATTGAAAAGGCGCCAATAACTAGCGCTTGACATTGACGACTGCCAACGAATCGTACGTGATGGGAAGCTGATCGTTCCTGAAAAACGAACGCCCTAGAGCTGCAACTCTAGGGCGTTTGAAATTGGAGCGAAGACCGCTTTGTTTGGAACCGCTGCGGTCTACCTGTGGAGACCAACCACGTATGCTTCATATGCTGATTTGCCTCCCTTGTTCAAGGCGGTTTCGAAACCTAGCCGAACAAAGGAGACCAGCTTTGGCTAGCAGACGCTCTAATAGCGGCAACCGCCGTCCATCCCGTCCCATCAACGTTTGCGACGTTCCGACAATCAAGAAACGCATCCTTGAAGGAGAGTTCTTGCATCGGATCGCCGCTGACTACGATGTGAACCCCGGTCGGATCAGCGAAATCAAGAGCGGGAAGAGATTTCCTCTGATCCCGCCTGCCGCATAACGGGCAGACAGGGGGCGCGAGAAATCGCGCCTCCTACCCCATCAAAGCCCACTTCACTGGACGCCCTTCGCCAACCGCCTGCACGGTCTTCCCGTCGTTATTCCGCAGCGACGATTGCACGCCCCCAAAGAGGTTCCTGAAATCCTCCCGCGAGGGTTCGGGAACGCCTTTCGAGGCCAAGAGGCGGGAAGTGATCTCCGAGGCCGTAAGCGGCTCCTGCGTCTCTCTCAGAAGCTCCAGCACGCTGCGGAAGATCGTCCCGCGCTTGAAGTAGGGATTTGGCTTGCGGCGCCTGACTGCCACGGTCGCGAGATTGTAGCTCGGGGCGATGAGCTTAATCACCGCCTCTACGTGCTTCATGTTCTCGCGGAGTTTGTCGGCGGCTTCTTCGTTCACCTGGAGTTGGCCCGCCAGATCGGCGTGAAGGGTGCGGAGCGCGGAGAGTGTGGGATGGTTCGGTTGCATCCCGAAAATCTAGGAATTATGGGCTTGTACGTCTTGTGGCGTTTGCGCCATAATATCGTCTGAAAGCGCTGGCGCTCCCCTCGTTATCGGGGCCAGCCCCAGCGCTATGAGACTGCGCGTCGGCAAGATGTTCCATCACTTCTGCTCTCCCCAGCCCGGCCCCGCGCCGGGCTTTCTTTTGGCATGGGGAGAGGATGACAGCAATCTGAAAACGTATTTTTATACTCTTTTTTTGATTGACAGCGTATTTTTATACGCTATCTTCCCCATACCCGCCACGGATCACGGCGGGGATGGAGAGCGAGATGGCGATGCTGCTCGATAAGCGCTGGCTGGATAAAAACCGAATTGATTATGTTGAGGCGGAGGATGGCGCACTCCACGTCGGCGGCTACCTCGACCTCCGTGGCACGCAGATCACCGCGCTGCCCGACAATCTCCACGTCGGCGGCTCCCTCTCCCTCCGTGGCACGCAGATCACCGCGCTGCCCGACAATCTCCACGTCGGCGGCTACCTCGACCTCGAGGGCACGCAGATCACCGCGCTGCCAGACAATCTCCACGTCGGCGGCTCCCTCTACCTCGAGGGCACACAGATCACCGCGCTGCCAGACAATCTCCACGTCGGCGGCTCCCTCTACCTCGAGGGCACACAGATCACCGCGCTGCCAGACAATCTCCACGTCGGCGGCTCCCTCTACCTCGAGGGCACGCAGATCACCGCGCTGCCAGACAATCTCCACGTCGTCGGCTACCTCTCCCTCCGTGGCACGCAGATCACCGCGCTGCCAGACAATCTCCACGTCGGCGGCTCCTCTCCCTCCGTGGCACGCAGATCACCGCGCTGCCCGACAATCTCCACGTCGGCGGCTCCCTCTACCTCGAGGGCACGCAGATCACCGCGCTGCCCGACAATCTCCACGTCGGCGGCTCCCTCGACCTCCGTGGCACACAGATCACCGCGCTGCCAGACAATCTCCACGTCGGCGGCTCCCTCGACCTCCGTGGCACACAGATCACCGCGCTGCCAGACAATCTCCACGTCGGCGGCTCCCTCTACCTCGAGGGCACGCAGATCACCGCGCTGCCAGACAATCTCCACGTCGTCGGCTACCTCTCCCTCCGTGGCACGCAGATCACCGCGCTGCCAGACAATCTCCACGTCGGCGGCTCCCTCTCCCTCCGTGGCACGCAGATCACCGCGCTGCCCGACAATCTCCACGTCGGCGGCTCCCTCTACCTCGAGGGCACGCAGATCACCGCGCTGCCCGACAATCTCCACGTCGGCGGCTCCCTCGACCTCCGTGGCACACAGATCACCGCGCTGCCAGACGGGCTAACAGCAGAGGAAATCTTATTCGACGGGATGCTCGACGGGCGTGCTTTCGCAATATTCGACGGCATGGGCTGTGTCGTCCTCTCAGAAAAAGAGATTGAGGGCGTCACTGTCCGCCACTGTCAGAAATCGCATTTCGATACCGGAGAGTGCATCGGCGACAAATTCTATGTCGCGTCCAGCAATGGCAAGAACGCGCACGGAGATTCGATCCGCGAAGCGATTGAGGAACTCGCGTTCAAGGGCGGCGAGCGCAACGTCGAGCAATATCGCAATATGCCGCTCGACACGGAAAAGAGCCCGCAGGATTGGGCGTTCGTCTATCGCATGGTGACTGGGGCATGTCAGTTTGGTGTGAGGGAATTCATTGGCTCGAAAGGGCAGCTAAAGGAATCCTATTCCCTCAAGGAGATTCTGGAAGAAACCAGAGGAGCGTTTGGGCACGACAAATTCAAAAGTGTCGTTAGTTGTGATGCGGAGATTGCGCGATGAAAACAAGCTTCTCTGAAACGACATACGTAAGATCGATCCTTGATTACGATGCGGAGACTGGCGCCTTCACCTGGAAGGTTCGACCGTGTGCGCATTTTAAGACGCGACGCGCATGTTCGGCATGGAACGCTCGATTCTCTGGGTCAATCGCTGGCGCGACGAACCGTGATGGATATAGATTAATCCAAATCGATAGCCGCCGCCATTACGCACATCGACTTGCGTGGCTCATGATAACAGGCGAATGGCCGAACAAGCTAATCGACCATATCGACGGCGATCCATCTAATAACAGATTTGCCAACCTACGCATGGCGACATTCTCGCAGAATAGCGCCAACAGTCGTGTGCATTCCATTAATGCTAGTGGCCGAAAGGGAGTCTTTTGGCACAAGCAATGCGGAAAATGGATGGCGTCGATTACGATCTTCGGCAAGCAAAAACATCTTGGCCTCTTCGACGAGATAGAGGATGCAGCCAATGCTTATGATCGCGCGGCGCGCGATGCGTTCGGCGAATTCGCGAGGTCAGCATGACAATTTCGGAAATTCTGGAGCAGACGCGCGGCGCTTACGGGCATGATCGTTTTGCCAGCGTCGTTGCATCGAGAGCCGCCGCCTAACCGCACGCCCCGGCTCTGCCGATGGAGGATCACATGAAGCCGAAGCTTCCAGACAACCCGGACGAACGCTTCCGCGAACTCGCGAGAAGCATCGCGAAAGACTCAATCGTGACGCAGGCGACGGCGCGTCTGATCGAGCAAGTCGTCCAAGCCTGCCATGCGCACAGCGCCGAATCCATTGCCTCCCTCAAGGAAGCGAATGAGGAACTGGTGAAGGCGCTGGCTCCATTCGCCGCCGAAGCCGCCGCGCAGGACGATCGCAATAAACACGTGGACGATAATTTGCCGACCGTCGGCAAATTCACGATCGCGCAATGCAGGGCCCGCGCCGCCATCAAGAAAGCGCGAGGCTGACATGTCTAGCACAGCGCCCATCCGAGACAAGTTCATCGTCGGCATTATGCAGGCTTTCTCGAAATGCCCCGACCTACACGAAGACGCTGACAGCGCGCTCCTGACTCGCGACCTAGTGCGAGACCTCGCGACGCTCGTTGATGCGGCGGCGGTGTCTCTCGCATTCCATGCCGGGCTCGACCGCGACGAGTTCAACCCGCGCCTCGTCGATGCGCTAGACGGAAGCGACTTCGAAGTCGCCTGCGAGGAATCCGCGCACGAGCGCGACGCCGACGCTCGATCTTACAGCGATTACCGGCGCGAGCACAGCACGCTGCATCGTGCTGGTCAGGGGTGCTGAAATGGAGCCCTCCTATCCCTACCGCTTCGGTCGCATGCTGGCGCGCCACGAGGACGTAGCGGATCGGATCGACCGCTATCTGCGCAATCGCCCGCACATTGCCGGGATCGACCGCGAGATGCTCGCGGAAATCTCGGACGACATTCGCCGCGTCGTCGCGAGCGAGAATAACAGCATCGTTGATATTCGCACTTTGGAGAAGGCGTCATGAAGATCGACAAGTCAGCAATTTTCCGCGACGCCCATTTGCGCTTCCGCCAAGGAAAGCGTTTCGGCATCGGGTGGACGTTCGGACATTGTCTATCGACCGCGTGGGCTGCGGCGAAGATGCGCAAGGCAGCTATCGAAGCCTACCACTCGACGAACCGCGCTGGACGCCCGGCGCGTGAATTCACGATTGCTGCGTGAGGATAGCATGCGCGTCTGGATCACGAAATATGCGCTGTCATCCGGCGTGTTTGAAATGGATGCAGATCACGACGAGCGCTGGCCAGACATGGTCTCGAACCGATCGAACAGATTGCAGAACTTCCATGGCGACGGACGCGATTGGCACAGAACGAAAGAAAGCGCGCTCGTGAAAGCTGAGGAAATGCGCGTCGCCAAGATCGAGGCTCTCAAGAAGCAAATCGCGAAGCTCGAAAATATGAGGTTCGAGTGATGAACTCCGCTCCTGCCCGCTGGCCAACCAATATCGATTACCGCGCTACGCGCCTCCTGCATCGAATCCAACGGCGCGAGCATCATCGCAGATTTTGGCGGAACTACTGGCGAGCTTTCGTCGCCGAAGGCATGTCGAGCGCGGGGAGGATGAGATGAGCATAGCGGAGCTAGAGAAGGCTGTCGCCCGCATCAGGATGATCCGTGAGCGCTTGATTGAAGCGGAACGTAATCGTCCTGACAGATATGCGCATAACGTCAAAAATGTCAGATTGGATATTTACATCAATAATGATGATGCGCGCGCTGCGTTAAAAAGCGTTCAAGCCGAATTGGAAGTATCGGAACGTAAACGTGGAGAAGCCGAAAGAGACGCTGCGCTATCTGCGCTCGCTATGGACCTAGAATCCCTCCGTGCAGTCCTCCCACAATTGGCCGCCGCTGCATCAATTGAGATTGGTGTGATCGCACGCGATTTAGCTCATGAAGCGAGCGCGGGGAGGATGGCGCGATGAGCAAGTTCCCTGAAACATGCAAGCGCTGCGACGGCTCCGGCGAGATCGGCATTTCGAGTGCTGACATTCGCCGCGAGAAGCCGGGGCCCGTTCCTGATGACGCGCGAGGATGGGCGGCGTTCACATGTCCCGATTGTCGCGGGATGGGAATGATCGAGGTCGAGATCGAGGATGATGGCGATGAGTAATGCGGTCGAGAACGAATGGCTCTATTGGTCCGAAGCGCTCAAGGGGAACTTCATTGAAGACCTGATCCAGCGCGGGCATCCGCAACTCGGCTGCTATCGCGATAAGTTCCGCGCGGTCTACATCTACCGCGACGAGGCCGGCGCGCTTGGGTGCCGCGTCACGGCCGGTTACGCGCCGCGTCACGACGACGAGATTGACGAGCTTTTCGGCTTCGTCTGCCGCAAGCCCATCCCCTACGAGCTTTACGAGACGATCCGCGACGGCGGCAAATGGCCGGAGGACGTCGAGCGCCGGCCGAGCGCGGCATGGGCGACAATTCGCAGAACCTCGAACCGCACGAGGCCCTGCAAGCCGACATCAACAATCTCGCCGACGCGGCGCGGGACTGGCTCAAGTCGATCGGCGGCAAGATCACGACGCAGGAGCAAGCCGACAAGGCGGCGAACTACGCCACCGAGTTCGGCAAGCTGGAAAAGCGTGGGCAGGACAAGCACAAGGCCGAGAAGGCGCCGCATCTCGAGGCGGGCCGCGCCGTCGACGCGGCGTGGAAGCCGGTCATCGACCTCGCCGACCAGAAGAAGCGCTTCATGAAGAAGGCTTTCGAGACGTGGGCGGTTGAAGAGCAACGCAAGCGCTCCGAGGAAGCCGCGCGCCTGCGCGCCGAGCAAGAGCGGCAGGCCGCAGAAGCGCGCGCCGCCGCCAAGGCCGCTGGCGAGCCTCCCCGGACGAGGAGGAGCCGCCCGTCGTCGAGAACGTCAAGGCCGGCACGCGCGGCCGTGTCTCGATGCGGACGCGCACGAAGTGGGAAATCACCGATCGCCGCGCCTTTGTCGACTACCTGCTCGCGATGGACGCGCCGCCGCCGGACCTCCTCTCGACGCTCGACCTTATCGCAAACCGCATCGGATCGGCCGGCGGAAGCCCGCCCGGCGTCGAGCGGAAGACCATTTCTTACGCCGCGTAAGGAGACGATATGAACGACGTCGTCACTCTCGACCAAGCGCGCCCGCGCCCGGCGATCGTGGCCGGGCACAAGCCTCAGGCCATCGTCCCCACCGATTTTGACTCGTGCTGGCGCCTCGCTATAGCGATCTGCGCTTCTGGCATCACGCCGCAGGGGATAGACACCCCGGAAAAGGCCATGGTGGCGCTCATGCACGGGCTGGAAATCGGCCTGCCGCCGATGGCCGCCATGCAGCGCATCGCTGTGGTCAACGGCCGCCCGACGATTTGGGGCGACGCCGCCATGGGCTTGGTCCGCGCCTCCGGCCTCTGCGAATACGTGTCGGAGACCGTCGATGGCGAAGGCGATGCGCGCGTCGCCATCTGCGAGGCGAAGCGCAAGGGAGACCCCAAGCCGGTCGCCCGCCAGTTCTCCGTTGCCGACGCCAAGCGCGCCGGGTTGTGGAGCCCGGAGGCGAAGGTCACGCGCTACAAGAAGGATGGCGGCACCTATCAGAAGGAAAACGATAGCCCGTGGCATCGTTACCCTGATCGCATGTTGCAGATGCGCGCACGCGCCTTCTGCCTGCGCGATCTTTTCGCTGACGTGCTGGGCGGCCTGTATCTGCGCGAGGAGATAGACGACGAGGCGCGGCCGGCCGAAGCTCGCACCGAGCCGCCGCCTCCGCCGCCTCCGGCCGTCGCGCAGATCGAGACGAAGGCCATCGAGCCGCCGCCGCCGGCCGCCGCCAAGGAGCCAGCACCGCCCCCAGGGGCAAGCGCGAAAGAGCCCGCGCCCCTCCTCCTCCTCCGCCCCCGCCGCCGGCCGCGCGCGACAAGCGCCCGCTGATCGACCGCTACAAGGACGCAATCTCGACCGCCAAGGACGGCGACGAGCTCGACAAGATTTTCTCGGAGATGGTCGAGCCTGCCATGGGGGCGTTCACGCGCGAGGAATATGAGGAGTTCATGGCGGCCGACGACGCCAGGCGCGGGGAGCTTGAAGGATGACCGCCCCGATCGTCGCACGCTACGACGGAGAAGGCGTCTTCCAAGCGCTTGGCCGCTGTGCGCGCGAGTGCGACGCGACGTTTGTCATCGGGCAGCGCTACCGCCTCGTCGAGCACCAAGAGCGCTCAGAAGCCTCTCACGCCCATTACTTCGCGCAGATCGCAGAGCTTTGGGCGACGCTTCCCGAGAGCTATTCGCCCCGCTTCCAGAATCCGGAGGCGCTCCGCAAGCACGCACTGATCGCCACCGGCTACGCGACGCAGCGGCAATATGTGGCGGGGTCGCGCGCCGAGGCGCTGCGTGTCGCCGCCTTCGCCCCTTCGACAGAAGAATACGAGATCGCGACCGTCGAGGGGAACATCGTCACCATCTGGCGCGCCGAGTCGCAGAGCTATCGCGCCATGGGCAAGAAGAAGTTTCAGGAAAGCAAGGACCGCGTCCTCGGCTACATCGCCGAATTGCTCGGCGTCAATGTGCATGAACTCGGGAGGGCGGCGTGAGCGATAAGCCTGATTTTGACAAGCTCCGCGCCGAGCGCGATGCAGCGATCAATAAGCTTATTGACGCCGTTTGCGCCGATAGAGGATGGGAGCGAGAGAATATCGGCGTTCATGTCTCAGGTGCTGGCGAATGCTACTGCGCTTGCCCGGACGGACCTTGCGAGCATTCGTTTAAAGGCTGGCGCGAGGCCGAGGACGGATGCGGCGGCGAGACGGTCTGCCAGAAATGCGGCATGGGCGCGATGAGCCATTCGCTGAGGTGCGGACCATGAACCCGGCAATTGGAAGTCTGCCGCGCGCAGAACGTCGACACTTGCTGAATATCGAGGCGAAGCGCCGGAAGTCTGGCGACTGGCCAATATGGGAGACAATCGAGCTTCCGAACGGGATCAGCGACCATGGATGGGGCTCTGAGATTCGCCGCGTCCACCGCAATTGGGTGTTTTCTGTTCTGGAACGCAAGACGGATGGCGCGACACATCTTGCCATTTCGTCGCTGTCCGGCATCCGCCCGTCGTTCCACGAAATGCAAAGGATCA
Organism: Methylocystis sp. S23; assembly: GCF_054106005.1. NCBI lineage: Bacteria > Pseudomonadati > Pseudomonadota > Alphaproteobacteria > Hyphomicrobiales > Methylocystaceae > Methylocystis > Methylocystis sp. S23. The sequence continues at coordinate 409,580 of NZ_CM134185.1, read as the reverse complement.
AAAACGAACTAGCTGGTGCGGATGCAACCGGTGTCGAAGTCTATCCGCCGCAAGCGCAAATGGTCGACCAAGCGGATATGTTCCATTTGTGGATAGTCAAGCCGCTCCCATTTACGATTTTCGAGGGGCGAAAATGACCACTTCCCCAAAGATCGCCAAGGCGACTGGCAGATCCGTAAACGAGTGGATTGGAAAATCGCCCGACGCCAAGGTTCCAGACCGCGTCCGCCTGCGCATCCTGCGGCGCTTCGAAGGCAAGTGCTACCTGACGAAAATTCTCATCGCGGACGGGCAAGCCTTCGATCTTGAGCACATCAAGCCGCTGGAGGAAGGCGGGGAGCACCGCGAGGGAATCTCGCGCCCGTTCTGCGCCTCGCCCACGAAATCAAGACGGCCGCCGAGCGCAAGCGCGCGGCCAAAGCCGACCGGATCGCCAAGCGCGCCCACGGCCTGACCCCGCCAACACGCAAGATCGAGAGCCGCGGATTCGAGCCCAGCAACAAGAAGCCGAAGATCGACAAAGGGGCGCTGCCTCCACTTGGGCCGCCAGCAATCGCAAGAAGATTCGCCCCTCAATAGACTTGGAGAATGCGCAGCATGAAACGTCCGCCGTTTCCTTGGGATAGAGAGTCGATCTTTCTTTTGCGCTCGCTTTGGAACGATGGTGTATTGCCGTCGATCATCGCGATTCAGCTAGGCAAGGGCGCTACGGCGGCGGCCGTCTCCAAAAAGCTCGGCGCATAGGGTTGCAGGCCATGCGCGGCCGGAGGGAACTTCTCAGACATACGGCAAAAGCAGGCAAAAGAGGCGCGCGAGCGTTCCAAACGACTGCGCGCCTTCATCGCGGCGGAAATCGAGCGCGGCGCCGAACGCGAGCAAACCATATCGGCTGGCGTTAGCCTATCAGGAACACCGCGTCGGCGCGTGGTGACCATATTTCGCGAAGAGCTTGAAAAGCGGACGGTCAATGCCATGCAGCTTAGCGAACTCGAATTCGCGCCCGGCGTCTTCGCCGCCGACGCGCGGTCCTATGAACTGATCCAGCGCGCGAGGGCGGCATGACGATGGACGCTGAGAAGCTGTTGGAGCACGTCGCGCGAGAGATTTGCGAAGAACGCTGTTGGCGCGGCGCTTGGGAGAATGCGAACGAGGTCGAGCGCGATTCGTGGCGGCGAGATGCGCGCGTCGCTATTCGCACTGTCCTGAAGGAGTGTGCGAAGACTGTCGGCGACCACAATAAGGCTGGTCGTGAGTGGCTCCCAAAGAGCGTATGGGGATCGATCACACGCGAAGCCACGCAGCGCATCCTCGCCATCGCGCCAGCAGACAGAACGAAGGGGGAGGAGGGATGAGCGCTTGTGCGTGGAAAAAGGAACTTGCTCGCCTGCAATTCGAAAGGTGTATTCTTTGCGGCGGCGAAGTGCTTCCGATCGACAGATCGTGGGATCATTTTGTGCCGCAAGCGTTTTCTGGGAAGGGGAACAAATCGCCGAAGATCGGCCTTGTTTTTCTTGCGCATCGAGATTGCAATTCAAGGCGCGGCCACGGGGCTCCAACCCCGAACCAAATCCGGTTAGCAGCCTCCACCATCAACGCGATGGACGATGGGGCGAGATCGGTCGCGATAGGAAACATAAGGCGAGTTTTAAGCGAGCAAGAGACGTTCGTGCAAACTCTCCGCGAAATGGTTGAAGCCGTCAGTTTGAAAAAATCCCGCGCGAAAGAGGACGCCTAATGCCGCGCCGCCCCGCTCAAATAACGCAGGCCGATATCGCCCGCGCCCTACGCGCGGCGAAGCGGGAAGGCGCGTCGGGCGTGTCAATAGAGGGCGGGAAAATAACCATCGTATTTCCGCCGCCGGGTGAGAACAATGGGGAAAGCGGGGAAAAGCTTACGCCAACGGTTGTCAAGCGGCGCGAGGTGCTCCTGTGACGATAAATGAGCAAATCCTACCCCTATCTTCACAAGAGCATCTCCAGGCATGGGGTGGAGCGCTGGTATGTCTGGCGCCGCCCCGGTCCGAAGATCAGGATTCGCGGCGTTTACGGTTCGCCGGAGTTCATCGCAGCCTACAGATCCGCGCTATGGGGCGAGAAGCCGCCGGAAAAGCCAAGAGCAGCTCAGGGAAGCCTTTCGGCGCTTATCGACGCCTACAAAACATCATCGGATTGGAAGAGGCTTTCACCGGCTACGCAACGCCAGCGCGCGAACATATTCAAGAGAGTTTCCAAGGCAGCGGGGCAGGACCCCGTGGCGTCAATCGACACCACCATGATCAGGAATACCCGAGACAAGCTCGGCCCGGGCGCTGCCAAGCATTTTGTCCAGACGATGCGCGGGCTCTTTCAGTGGGCAGTCAAGACCGGCGAGGCGGGGGCGAACCCAACGGATGGCGTCACGGTCGAGCGACCCGCAACAGATGGGTTTCACACATGGACGGAGGAGGAGATATCTGCCTACGAGGATCGTTGGCCTACAGGAACCCGGGAAAGGCTTTGGCTGGCCATTCTTCTCTATACAGGGTTGAGACGTGGGGATGCGGTCCTAATCGGCCCGAGACACGTCAAAAATGGTGTTCTCACCCTATCGACCGGGAAAACTGGCGTAGTTGTTACGCTTCCGGTCTCGTCAGAGTTGCGGTCTGTATTACGAGCTTCTCAGGCCGGGAAGGAAACCTTCATCGCTACGGTTCACGGCGCGCCAATGACCAAGGAGTTTTCGGGAACCTCTTCCGAGAAGCCTGCGACAAGGCAGGGCTGAAACATTGCTCGGCGCATGGCCTGCGCAAAGCGGCGGCAACGCGGCTCGCCGAAGCCGGCGCCACAGTTCCCCAGCTCAACGCCGTTTTCGGCTGGAAAGGGGCAAAGCAGGCGCTTCTCTATATCGAGAAGGCGGACCGCGCACGATTGGCGCGAGACGCCTTTGCTAAACGCTATGTTCTCCCCGATAAGCAGTGAGAACATTTCATCAGGAGAATGAGTATGTATAGGATGATGGTGGTAGGCCGGGAGGGACTCGAACCCCCAACCAGACCGTTATGAGCGGTCGGCTCTAACCATTGAGCTACCGGCCCCTGTGTCTCGGGGACGCTACGTCCTATACAGCAAACCGTCCGGCGGGCAATATCGTTCGGCGAGAGGACGCGATGACGGAGGCGGAGGGCCGCGCGGCCATTGTGGCTGGGGCTTTGGAACTGGACCGGCTCGGGCTCAATCACGGCTCGGCCGGCAATCTGTCGCTGCGCCTCGGCGATGGGGCGCTGGTGACGCCGAGCGGCGTTCCGGCGCGCGAGCTCGCGCCCGGGCAGATCGCGCGCATGAGGCTCGATGATGAGAGCGGCGCGTATGAGGGCCGCTGCCGCCTTCGAGCGAATGGCGATTCCATCTCGACGTCTATCGCGCCCGGCCCGACGTGAACGCGGTCGTTCACATGCATTCGGCCTACGCCACGACGCTCGCGACCCTGCGGCGCGACATCCCCGCCGTGCATTACATGATCGCGGCCTTCGGCGGCCCGACCGTGCCCTGCGTCGGCTACGCCTCCTACGGCACGGCGGCGCTGTCGGCGCTCGTCGTGGAAGGGCTGAGGGAACGGGACGGCGTGCTGCTCGCCAATCACGGCGCCATCGTCGCCGGCCCCGACATGCGCAAGGCGCTATGGCGCGCGGTGGAGCTCGAGGCGCTGGCGCAGGTCTATTATCTCGGCTCGCTCGCGGGCGCGCCGGTCGTGCTGCCGGACGACGAAATCTGGCGCACGGTGGAGCGGTTCAGGAATTACGGGCCGCGCGGCGACACGCAATAGCCGTCTTCGCCGCCTCGCAAGAACGGTTGCGCTATGCGGCCGAATTTGGAAACAGTCCCGTCAATCCCGCTTCCGTCGCCGCGCACACGCCGCGCTCGGTAATCAGCCCGGTCACATATTTCGCGGGCGTCACGTCGAAGGCCCAGTTGCGGGCGGGCGAGCCTTCGGGCGTGACCAGCACCTCCGTCACCGCGCCGTCGGGCGCGCGGCCGGCGATATGCGTCACCTCGCGCGCGCCGCGCTCCTCGATGGGGATGTCGGCGACGCCGTCGCTGATGCGCCAGTCGATGGTGGAGCTCGGCAATGCGACATAGAAGGGCACGCCATTGTCATGCGCGGCGAGCGCCTTGAGATAGGTGCCGATCTTGTTGCACACGTCGCCAGCGCGCGTGGTGCGGTCCGTGCCGACGATGACGAGATCGACCATGCCGTTCTGCATCAGATGCCCGCCCGCATTGTCGGCGATGACCGTATGGCTCACGCCTTCGGAGAGAAGCTCGAACGCGGTCAGGCTCGCGCCTTGATTGCGCGGGCGGGTTTCGTCGACCCACACATGGAGGTCGACGCCGGCCCGCGCCGCCTTGTAGACGGGCGCCAGCGCCGTGCCCCAGTCGACGGCGGCGAGCCAGCCGGCGTTGCAATGGGTGAGGATGTTCACCGGGCGGCCGGGATTCTTCTCCGCCGCCGCGCGAATGAGCGCCGCCCCATAATCGCCGATCCTGGCGCAGCAGGCGACGTCTTCCTCGGCGATCCGCCCGGCCTCGGCGAAGCGAGGGCGGCGCGTTCGGCGACGCGCGCCGCGAGAAGCAAAGCCTTCACCCTGTCCAGCGCCCAGCGCAGATTGACCGCAGTGGGGCGCGTCGCCAGCAGCGTCCCATAGGCCGCCTCCAGCGCCGCGTCGCTCGCATCCTCGGCCGCCGCCAAAGCGAGTCCATAGGCGCCCGTCACGCCGATGAGCGGCGCTCCGCGCACGATCATCTCTCGGATGGCGCGGGCGGCTTCATTGCTGTCGCCGAGGATCGCCGTCTCGAATCGGTGCGGCAGGCGGGTCTGGTCGATGACATGCACCTGACGGCCCGTCTCCGCTCGGCGGCCGGTCCCGCCGAGCCATATCGTCCTGTAGTCGCGGCCGTCGATGCGCATCTTCGCCTGCTTTCGGGTGGCTTTCGGCCCTTGTGCCTTCCGGCTTGGAGCTTGTAAACCGGGGCGGCCCGCGCCCGGAGGCGTTGCGGCGGGCCGGGGAGACCCCATGACCTATTGCTGCGGCATTCTGGTGCGCGACGGACTGGTGATGATCGCGGATACGCGCACCAACGCCGGCCTCGACAATATCTCGACCTTCCGCAAGCTGCATATTTTCGAACAGCCCGGCGAGCACGTGCTCATGCTCGCTTCCGCCGGCAATCTCTCCGTGACGCAGGGCGTCGTCAATTTCCTCAAGGAGGGCTTCGAAAATCCCGAGACGGGGGAGATCGAAAGCGCCATGACCGCGCCGACCATGCTGAAGGCGGCGCAGCTCGTCGGCCGCGCCGTGCGCCGCTCGCGCGCCGAGACCTTCGATCCCACCGACCAGACGAATGGCGTGAGCTTCGACGTCACGATGCTGCTCGGCGGCCAGATCAAGGGCGGCGAGCCGCGCCTCTTCATGATCTACACCGCCGGCAACAGCATCGAATGCACGCCCGACACCAACTATCTCCAGATCGGCGAGCACAAATACGGCAAGCCCATTCTCGACCGCGCGGCCAATTACGACAGCGACATCTACGACGCGCTGAAGATCGGCCTCATCTCGATGGATTCGACCATCAAGTCCAATCTCTCCGTCGGCCTGCCCATCGACGTCGCGCTTTTGCGCAGGGATACGATGCATCTGGAGGTCGAGACGCGGATCGACGCGGGCGACGAATATTTCCGCGACCTGCGCGAGCGCTGGTCCAAGGCGTTGCGCGCGGCGCATATGGCGATTCCGGCGCCGCCCTATCGCGGCCGCGAGCCGTGACCATCCTCGCGCCGGCCGACGCGGCGTCGATCGCGCGGGCCGCGGAGGTCCTGCGACAGGGCGGCCTCGTCGCTTTCCCGACGGAAACCGTGACGGGCTCGGCGCCGACGCCACGAACGCCTGGGCCGTCGCGCGCGTCTATGACGCCAAGGGGCGCCCTCCTTCAATCCGCTGATCGCCCATGTCGCCGATCTCGACGCCGCGCGGCGCGAGGCGCTCCTGCCGGCCGCCGCTCTCGAGCTTGCCGAAGCCTTTTGGCCGGGTCCGCTGACGATCGTCGCGCCGGCGGCGCCGGGCGGCTCGGTCTGCGAATTGGCGCGGGCGGGATTGCCGAGCGTCGCCTTGCGCATCCCGGATCATCCGGCGGCGCGCGCGCTCATCGAAGCTCTGGGCCGGCCCGTCGCGGCGCCCTCGGCCAATCGCTCCGGCCATGTGAGCCCGGTGACGGCCGCGCATGTGGCGGAGGATCTGTCGGGCCGGGTCGATATGATCCTCGAGGGAGGCCGCGCCACGGCGGGACTGGAGTCGACCATCGTCTCCTTCTGCGAGGCCGAGCCCGCGCTGCTGCGGCCGGGCGCCGTGGCGCGGGAGAAGATCGAGAAGCTTCTCGGCGCGAGGCTCGCGGCGCCCTTGCGCGCCGGAATCACGGCGCCGGGCATGACCGCCTCCCATTATGCGCCGAATGCGAGATTGCGGCTGGAGGCGCATGAAATCGAGGCGGGGGAGGGCGCGCTGGACTTTGGCCGGCGGCTGGCCTCGCGGGCGCCGCAGGGCGCCGTCGTGCTCGATCTCTCGCCCGAGGGCGATCTCGTCGAGGCGGCGGCCAATCTCTTTGCCTGTCTGCGCGAACTCGACGCGCGCGGAGTCGAGAAGGCCGCCGTCGCGCATATTCCCGAGCGCGGCCTCGGCGAGGCGATCAATGATCGCCTGCGCCGCGCCGCGGCTCCGCGGCTCGGCTGAAGCAAAACGGCGGCGCTCCGCGCGTCGAAGTCGGCCGCATTTTTCCGCGACCGGGCGAGGCCGCCCGATCGCGGCGCGATCTATATCAATTTTCCGTCGCTTCGTTTCCGTCATCATTGCGAGTGGAAGCGAAGCAATCCAGCGGCCGTCCGACGGCTCCGGATTGCTTCTGCGGCTGCGCCGCCTCGCAAACGACGGCGGAAAAGTCCGTCAATTCGCGACACAGATTAGCCGATCTTGTCGACCTTTACGCGCGCGACGGAGACATTGTCCGAGAAGATTTCGACCTCCTCATATATCGGGCCGTTCGGACCGATAATGTCGTCATAGCGCGCTGTGGTCCAGGTCATGACCTGCTGCCACATGCCCGGCTGCTGCACCAGATGCAGGTCGAGAAGCAGGATATTCGGATTGAAGCCCTGGGGCTCCTTGTAACAGAGCTGGGCGAGAATCCCGGGATTGCCGACCAGCACTTTGCCGATCACATGAAAATCATCCGGCTTGGGCGGCGTCAAATTGATCCAGGCGTACCAATCTTTGGTCTCAGGCATAACACATCTCCTTCAAAAAATTTTTGAAACGAACTTTGCTCAGAAGGCGCAACGATTACGACGACAATGCAAAGCCCGTCTCCGGCTCTCCCCGTCATCGCGGGAAGAGGCTCCGCCAAAAAATGCGACGGAGCAAGATGATTGTGCGTTCAAACGACCGCCGAGGCAAGCGCTAAGATTCTCAAGCCGCCAGCGCCATCGGACTTGCCGCGCGCAGATGGAAATCCTCCGTCACGGGGCGCGGCGCGCCTTCAGCAAGGCGCATTCATAGCCGCGCGCGACGAAGTCGCCGGCGCCGGCCGAGGTCATCTCCAGAGCGAGTCTCGTCAGCCGGTTCAGCACGGGCTCCGTCACCCAGGAGAAGCGCGGGGCGTCAGGCGCGACTCCGCGCATCAGCGCGACGCGCGCGTCGTTATTGGCCTGGCTCATGCGCGCCTGCCAGCCCGGCTGCGGCTCCTGCCAGTCATTGGCGACGATCACGGGGCCGCGATAGATGCGCGCATCGCCCTCGGTGCGTTCGATCAGCGCCAGCTCGCCGCGGCGGACGCCGGCGAGCGTGAACAGCGTCGGCCGCGCCAGCGGCTCGCGGGCGATCAACTGGACAGCCTCCTCGAAGGTCTCACAAGTCTCGAAGGCGTAGCGCAGAAGGTGGTCCGGCGGCCAGCCGCCCTCGCTCGCGAGCGCGTTGCGCAGATTGATCGCGGCGTCCACCGCGAAGCCGAGCCTGCCCTTGATGCGGCGCAGCATGGGCGCCTGATTGATGACGGCGCAGAACCGGCCCGGAGCCATGGCGGAAAGCACGCCGACCGCGCCCGGCCAGGTGGCGTTGTAGAAATCGCCGGCGGAACCCAATTGCCATGTCATCTCCACCGCTTCGCCCAGGCCTTTGAAAGGCCAGTCCAGCGTGCGGCGGATGCGCGGCGTCCCGTCCGGCCCCTCATAGGCCTGCGTCGTGCAGGCGAAGAGATAGGACATGTTGAGCGTCATCGCGCCGGGAAAGCCGAGAATCGAGACGACGTGCTCAAGCTCCGCCCGATAGGCCGAGCCGGATTTCTTCAGCCAGTTCGACGCCATGCGATCGATCGGAGACAGGCAGTAACGGCCGAGCGGCGCGATGGCGCCCAGGCAGGCGTCGCGCAGCGCCGCGGCGGCGTCGACCCGCGCCTTGGCATGAGCCACGGGTCCGCCGTCGCGCACGTCGAGGAGGGGATCGGGTTCATCGTCGTCCTTCTGTCAGAAAATCGTCATTGAACCGATATCGGTTCCACATCTTGCTGTCATAATACAGTAAAAAATCGGACAGCTTTCGCCGCGCTGCAACAGCTCTTTCTTTGGAGTAATTCTCTAGTCCCCGCGTCGGCCGATTCGGCCGACCGCAACCCGCCTCGAGACGAAGATGTCCCACGCCGTCGCCGCCGCTTTCCTCGCCCTCGACTCTCACGCGCCAAGCCTCGATGCGATCCGCACCATCGATCTGTTCCGGAAAGATGGCGCGCGCTTCGCAAATTTCAGCGTCGCGCTCGACCAGGACTTCCTCTTCGACTTCTCTAAGCACAAGGCGACGCGCGAGACGATCGGCCTGCTCGTGGCGCTCGCCAAAGCGCGCAATCTCGAGGCGTGGCGCGACAGGCTCTTTGGCGGCGAGACGGTGAACAACACCGAGAAGCGCGCGGCCATGCATATGGCGCTGCGCGATCTCTCGACGCGGCCCTTGCTCGTCGGCGGCGAAGATGTGCGGCCGCTGATCGAGGCCGAGCGCGAGAAGGTCTACGCCTTCGCGCGCGCCATCCGCGGCGGCGAGGCGACGGGCGCGACGGGCCTGACCTTCACGGATGTCGTGAATATCGGCATTGGCGGCTCGGATCTTGGCCCGGCAATGGCCGCGCGCGCGCTGTCGCCTTATTCGGAGGGCGGCCCGCGCGCGCATTTCGTCTCCAATGTCGACGGCGCCGATCTCGCCGACACGCTCGCGGGACTCGATCTCGCGCGCACGCTCTTCATTGTCTCGTCCAAGACCTTCACCACGCAGGAAACCATGGCCAATGCGGCGAGCGCCCGCGCGCGTCTCGTCGCGGCGCTCGGAGAAGGCGCGGTGGCCAGGCATTTCGCCGCCGTCTCGACCAGGCTCGACAAGGTCGCGGCTTTCGGGATCGACGCGTCGCGCGTCTTCGGCTTCTGGGACTGGGTCGGCGGGCGCTATTCCTTGTGGTCGTCGATCGGCCTGGCGCTGGCGATCGCCGTCGGTCCCGAGAATTTCACGCAGTTTCTGCTGGGCGGCTTCGATGTTGACGAGCATTTCCGCTCGGCGCCGCTCGACAAGAACATTCCCGCGCTGATGGGCCTGCTCGGCGTCTGGCATCGCAACGTGATGAAGCGCGGCGCGCATGCGGTCATCCCGTACGACCAGCGCCTCGCGCGTTTCCCTGCCTATCTGCAGCAGCTCGACATGGAGTCGAATGGCAAGTCGGTCACGCGCGACGGCGGCCTCGTGACGCATGCGACGGGGCCGGTGATCTTCGGCGAGCCGGGCACCAACGGGCAGCACGCCTTCTTCCAGTTGCTGCATCAGGGCACGGACGTCACGCCCATCGATTTCCTCGTCGCCGCCAAGCCGACGAAAGCCGATGCGCATCATCACGCGCTCTTGTTCTCCAACTGTCTCGCACAGGCCGAGGCCTTCATGCGCGGCCGCACGCTGGACGAAGCGAAGGCGCAATTGCGCGGGCAGGGGCTCGACGAGGCCGAAGTCGAACGGCTCGCGCCGCATAAGGCGTTTTCGGGCGACCGCCCGTCGAGCGTCTTCCTTTACACCCAGCTCGATCCGCGCACGCTCGGCCGCCTCGTCGCGCTCTATGAGCACAAGGTCTTCGTCCAATCGGTGATCTGGGACATCAACCCCTTCGATCAATGGGGCGTGGAGCTCGGCAAGGAGCTCGCCAGCCGGCTGGGGCCGATCGTGGAGAATGCGGGCGCCTCGACGGCGGAGCTCGACGGATCGACGGCGGGGTTGATCGCATGGCGGCGCGCGAAGGGCTGATCTCCGCCGCCATTGCGAACGGACGCGAAACAATCCGCAGCCGCGACGTCGCCTCGGAATTGCTTCGCCTTCGGCTCGACGCCGCGGCTACGCCGCCTTCGCCACGAGAATGCTCGTCAGCGTCGGAAGCGCATTGTTCAGCAGCCTGAACCCGCCAAACCCCGTCTGCCGCAGCAGCGCTTCGATCTCATCCACCCGCCTCGGCTCGCCGCGGCCCATGGCGAGGGTATAGAAGCCGTAATAGGCGTCGAGCGGCTCAGCGCCCTTCACGCCGGACATCGCCTCGATGACGAGCAGCGTCGCGCCGGGCGCGACCGCGCGCCGGACGTTTTGCAGCAGCGCGCGTGCGCGCGCCTCGTCCTGATCGTGAACGATGCGGATCAGCGTGACGAGGTCGGCGCCTTCGGCAGCTCGTCGCGCAGGAAATCCCGCCCGTGAGTCTCCGCGCGGGAGGCGAGCCTGGCCGCCTCCAATCGCGTCCGCGCCCGATCCGCCACGGCAGGGAGATCGACGAGCGCAAGCTCCAGATCTGGCGCGCGCTCGGCGGCGGCGCAGAGAAGACGCCTTCGCCGCCGCCGACATCCATGAGCCGCTTGTGCCGCGAGACGTCATAGGCGTCGAGCGCCTCTTGCGCGACCATGGGCTGCGAGGCCGCCATCAGGGCGCTATAGGGCGCGACCTGCTCGGTCCGAAGCGCCTTGGGTCGTTCGAGGTCCGAATAAGGCCAGTAGTCGGCGAGCGCGGCGCGCTTCTCGCCGCGCAGCAGCGCGACCGGGTCGGCGAGATCGGCGTAAAGCGCCGGCTGGTGCTCGACGAGCGCCCGCGCCGCGGCGTTGCCGAGGAAGGCCGCGCCAAGCTGGCCGAGCCCGTATCGGCCGCCCGAGCGCCGCTCGGCGAGATCGAGCGAGGCGGCCGCGTCGAGGAGCCGGCGCGCCGCCTCCGGCGAGAGCGAGAGCCGGGCGGCGATCTCGGCGACGGTCAGCGGGCCGTCGCCCAAGGCCTCGAAAGCTTGAGCTGCGTGCAGGCGAAGAGCGCCTGCGAATAGACGAAGCCGGCCGTAAGATCGAGCGCCGCCCGCGCGCGCCGCCGGGCGATCGGCCGCGTGAGCGGGTTGGCCAGCGACCAGCGCTGGAATTTCGGATCGGCGATCAGCCGGTCGCGCCGCGCCCGCAGCCGGTCGAGCCAATCCTCCAGAAATCGCGTCATCCCTTCGGCTCCCGCAGAGTCGCGCCCAGATAGCATGAGCTTGCGAAGTCGCGAAGGGCGGGGGCGATTGCGGGCGCGCCCCGCTTCCTGTAAAAGGGAAAGAGCGTTGAATCGCCGCAAGCGCCCGTAGCTCAGCTGGATAGAGCGTTGCCCTCCGAAGGCAAAGGCCGCACGTTCGAATCGTGCCGGGCGCGCCATTTTTCCGCCAAATCCAGTCCTTGCCGCGATCTCCCTCGTTTCCGCGAGCGGATTTTGGCCCGCCGACTGACTTTGGAGGGCGTTCATCGCCGCCCTGGATTGCTTCGCTTCGCTCGCAATGACGGAAACATGAGTAAAAAGCCTCTATCGGAGGCCGGGTGGTCTATGCGATCGCGGCCTGCAAGCCTGGGCGGAGTTGAACGCCGCTCGCCGGCGCCCGATCGTTCGCGCGCGCAACATCTTATTGTCTCCCGGCGGACGGCCCTTATCTAAAGGTGAGCCCTGGTGAAAGCGATTCGTCTCCCGGCGACGCTGGAGACCTGCAAAGCCGCCCGAATGAATTCTCGCGACGAGAGGTCTCGAAAATGTCTCGGCCATTCTGAAGTTGTGAAGTCGAACCGTCGGCGCGGCCGGCGGCGCCTATCCGCAATATTATCGGGTTGCATGCATGCCGGGACTGACGAGAGAAGAAGCGCATTCGCGTCTCGCCCAATATGGGCCGAACGCTCTGCCGGAGGCTCGGCCGCCATCCTTTCTCATCGTATTCCTGCGGCAGTTCCTCAGCCCGCTGATCTACATCCTCGTCGCCGCGGCGGTCGTCGCCATGGTGATCGGCGACCTCAAGGACGCGCTGTTCATCGGCCTCGTGCTGTTGATCAACGGGATCATCGGCGCCGTTCAGGAGCATTCCGCCGGCCAGGCGGCCGCCGCGCTGCGCGAGCATGACCAACCACACGCTTTCGTGGTCCGCGACGGCGTTCAGCAGGAGATCGACGCGCGCGACCTTGTGCCGGGCGATCTCGTGTTGCTGGAGGCCGGCCGCCGCGTGCCCGCCGACATGCGCCTTCTGGAGGCCAATGATCTGCGATGCGACGAGTCGCTGCTCACCGGCGAATCCATGCCCGTGAAAAAGACGGCGGCGGGAGAAGCGCGGCAGGGACGCGAAGCGGAGCGCGGCGTCATGGCCTTCGCCGGCTCGATGGTCACGCGCGGACGCGGCGCCGGCGAGGTGACGGCGACCGGCCTCGCGACCGAGGTCGGCAAGATCGCCGGCGAGCTCGTCAAGCCCTCCATCTCCCAGCCGCCGCTGATCATCCGCATGGAGCGCTTCTCCCGGATGATCGCCGCGCTCGTCGCCGTCGCCGTGGCGATTCTCGTCGCGATCGGCTGGCTGCGCCATATGGCGCCCGCCGAATTGTTCATGATGGCGGTCGGGCTCGCGGTTTCCGCGATACCGGAAGGCTTGCCCGTGGCGATCGCCGTCGCCCTCGCGATCAGCATGCGCCGCATGGCGAAAGCCCATGTCATCGTGCGCAAGATGCCGGCCGTGGAAGCGCTCGGCTCCTGCACCATGATCGCCACCGACAAGACCGGCACGCTCACGCTGAACGAGCTGACGGTCACCGATATCGCGCTTCCCGACGGCTCGCATTTGCGCTGCGAGGCCAGCGAGGGCGTCGAATCCTATTCCTTCCGGGCCGAGAGCCGGAAAAGCGAGGAGGCCGACCTTCTCGTCGCGGCGCTGTTGCGCGCGGCGGCGCTGCCCAACGAAGCGGAGATGAGGCGCGAGAAGGAGGAATCAGCGCGGTCGGCGACACGGTCGACGTTGCGCTGCTCGTCGCGGCGCACCGCATCGGCGTCGCGCATGAAGACTTGCGGGCGCGCTTCCCCCTCGTCTGGCGCATCCCCTACGAACCGGACCTCAAATACGCCGCCTCGTTCCACCGTCACGAGGAAAAGGCCGAGTTGCGCGTCTTCGTCAAGGGCGCTCCGGAAACGCTGATCGCCATGGCCGACCGCATGGATCTCGGCGGCGCGCTGGCGCCGATCGATCGGCAGGCGCTCGCGCGGCAGAAGGACGCCTTGTCGGAGAAAGGACTGCGCGTTCTCGCTTTCGCCGAGGGCGAGATCGTTCCCGAGCCAGGGCAGGACTATGGGCCGAGGCACCTCGAAAATCTGATCTTCCTGGGGCTCGTCGGCATGCAGGACCCGCTGCGTCCGGAAGCCGCGCGCGCCATTCGGGACTGCTACGGCGCCGGCGTCGAGGTCGCGATGGTCACGGGCGATTCGCCGGGAACCGCATCCGCCGTCGCGAGGCAGGCGGGCATGGCGTTCGGGCCAGACCAGATCGTTACTGGCGCGGAGGTGCGTCAAGCCGAGGAGTCGGGCGAAGCGGCGCTCGACGAGCTGACGCGCCGCGCCCGCATTTATGCGCGCGTCGAGCCGATCCAGAAGCTCGCCATCGTGCTGTCGCTTGCGCGCAACGGCCATTTCGTCGCCGTCACCGGCGACGGCGTCAACGATGCGCCCGCTCTCAAGCACGCCCATGTCGGCGTCGCCATGGGCAAGCAGGGCACCGACGTCGCCAAGGAAAGCGCCGACATCATCATCACGGATGATAATTTCGCCTCGATCCTGCGCGGCGTCCTGGAAGGGCGGGTCGCCTACGCCAACATCCGCAAGGTCATTTTCCTGCTGGTCTCCACTGGAGCCGCGGAGCTGTTGCTCTTTCTTCTGACCATTCCGCTGGGCCTGCCCATGCCGCTGCTGCCGGTGCAGCTCTTATGGCTCAATCTGGTCACCAACGGCGTTCAGCATGTGGCGCTCGCCGCCGAAAAGCCCGAAGGCGACGAGCTGACCTATCCGCCGCGCCGGCCGCAGGAGCCGATTTTCGACCGGGTGATGATCACGCGCAACGTCTATTCGGCGCTGGTCATGGGCGGCGTCGGCTTTGGCGTCTTCTACTGGCTGTTGCAGCGCGGCTACGACCTGGATCATGTCCGCAATCTTCTGCTGCTCCTCTTCGTCGTCTTCGAGAATTTCCAGGCGCTGAACGCGCGCTCGGAGCATCATTCGCTTTTCATCGCGGCCTGTTCACCAGTCCCCTTCTCATCGGCAGCGTCGTCGGCGCGCAGGCGATTCACCTGGCCGCCATGCATGTTCCCGGCCTCGCCGACACGTTGCGGATCTGGCCGGTGACTTTCGAGGAATGGGGCGTCCTTCTGCTCGCCGGCTCGTCGCTTCTCGTCGTCATGGAGCTGGAGAAGTGGTGGATGGAGCGGCGGAAACGGCCGGCGGCGGCGCCTGCGCCGGCCGCAAGGCCCGCCGCGCCCGCGCGAATAGCGATGAACTGGCGCTGGGCGGGCGCCGCCGGAAGCCTCGCGATCGCGGCGGCGGCAGGGTCCCTCTATCTCTCGACGCGACGGGAAAGCGAGATCGCCGACCGCGCGCCGGCCAGGCAAGTGGTCGAGACGCGCGGCGTCGTCGCCTTGCTTCGCCCCGCGCCCGTGAAACCTGAAATCGCCGGGATATTGAGGACGGTCGAGTGCAAGCTCGGCGCGGCCGTCGACGCCGGGCAGATTTGCGCAAGGATCGACTCGCGCGCTTTGGAGGAGGGCGTCGCGCGTGCGCAGACCGCGCTCGACGCAGCGCGCCGGCGGTTGGAGCGGAGCGCCGCAAAGGTCGACAGCGCCAAAGCGGGCCTTCAGCGTATCGAGGCTCGGAAGGCGTCGCGCCAGTCTCTGGCGCGGGCGCGCGCGGCGCTGCAGCGCGCGCAGACCGCCCTTTCGAGCGACGAAGCCGAGGTCGCGCGCCGGGAGAAGGCCATCGTGTCCGCGCGGGCGAATCTGGCGGCGGCGGAGATCGTCTCGCCGCTCGCGGGAACGGTGACGGAAAGCAATGCGACGCCGGGCCAGAAAGTTTCGCCGTCGGACGGGAAGCCGCTATTCGTCGTGTCTCCGAAAGAGGCGTTGCGCGTCCGGGCGACGATCGAGGCGGCGCAGGCGGGGCTCGTCAAGGCCGGCGACGAGGCGCTTATCGCGATAGAGGCCGGCGGCGGGGAAGAGTTCGCGGGAAGGCTGCGAGAGGTCGAAGAGCTCGAGGGCGGGCGCAAGGCCGTCATCATAGCAGCCGAGAGCCCGGGCTTGTCCGTGGAAGCGGGCTCGGGGGCGAGCATAAGGATTCAAGCCGACCCTTCATATTAGGACATCGGCCCGCCGCCGCGCGCTTTATGGCTGAACGAGATGCGCTACTCCGACCACTTCCTCGACAGGCAATACGAAGGCGAGGCCGTGCCCGGGCAGGCCCAGCTCGGCCGCGCGTACGATCCGTTCGAGAATCTTGTCCTTCAAATCCCTGGGCGCGACCGTCAGGACGATTTCCTTCTCGGGCTCGATCTGAATGCCGAACACCTTCTGCTGCTCGTTTCGGCCGATTCCGCGTCCGAACAGCACCGTGCCGCCATGAGCCCCCGCGTCGATCGTCGCCTCCAGCACCGAGTCGCCCCAGCCCTTTCGCACAATGCTGACGATGAGACATGGGTTTTCCATCTCTATCTCTCCTGTCTTTCGGCCCTTCTGATGAGGAAGCCCAACATCATCACTGCAATAATTGGAGCAAGGGAGATCAGCGCCACCAGCCCCAGCCCATGCGCGATGGGATCCTGATCGCCCATGGAAACCGATGCGCCCATCGCCAGAGCAAGCAGGAACGTATTCGTCAGCGGACCCGTGGCGACGCCGCCGGCATCCACGGCGATGGCGGTAAAGTCGGAGTCGCTTAACCACATCAGGACGATGACGAGGACATAGCCGGGCGCGACAAGCCAGAGCAAAGGAATGCCGAGGCTGATCCTGACGACGCCCAGGCCGACGCAAAATGCGACGCCCGCGCAAATGGCCGCGAGAACCATGGATTTTCGGATCGAGCCGTTGGACGCCTCCTCGATCTGATCGGCCAGCACACGCACGGCCGGCTCGCCCCAGGCGGTGAGCAGACCGAGAATCGTTCCGACGAAGGCAAAAGGATCGGCCGGTCGAGCGCGCCGAAGGCCGATCCGATCGCTCTTCCAAAGGGTAGGAATCCGATCTCCATTCCGAGAAGGAAAAGGAACAGTCCGGCGGAAGCCATCGCTGTTCCGATGAGAACGTCGATCACCTGCCTGTGGGGGAGTTTGAGCCAGAAGAACTGGAAGGCGAGAAACAGCGCGACAAGCGGCGCGACGGCCTCGGCGACGCTCGCAGCCGCGGCGACGCTTTCGGCAAGCAGCAGCTCGCTCATGGCAGGAGTCCGCTCAGGATCAGGATCGCGACGATCGGTCCGGCCGAGGCCAATCCCAGCAGGCCAAAGCCGTCGGACACCGCCGACCGGCGCGCAAGCACGGAACTGAGGCCGAGCGCCAGCGAAATCATGACAGGCGCCGAGAGCGCGCCGGTGGTGACGCTGCCCGCGTCGAATGCGAGCGAGATGAATTCCACCGGGGCGAAGAGGGAAAGCAGGATCGCCATTAAATAAACCGAACCCAGCAGATATTTCAGCTTCCAGCCGGCGAGGATGCGCAACGTGCCGATGACGGCCGGTATGGCGACGCCGACGCCGACCACATAGACGACCAACTGTCTCGATATGGCTCCGCTCGACGCCGCGTCCACCTGCCCCGCAAGGACAAGCACGTCCGGCTCGGCGACGGTGGTGGCGAAGCCGAGGGCGAACGATACGGCCACGATGAGAAGCAGGGACCCCTTCTCCGGCAAGGCGGCACCGATATACCGGCCCATGGGCAGGATGCCGTAGTCTATTCCGGAGAACAGCAAGGTCATGCCGAGGATTGCGAGCGCCGATCCCAAGAGATACTGCAAGAACAGGGTCGGAGGCGCGTGAACGATCGTGAGTTGAAGCAGGGTCACGAAAGCGGTCAGGGGCGCAACCGCTTTAATCACCTCGACCAGTCTTTCTCTCAGAAACGACAGCATCCTTATCGATCTCCCGATGGAAAGAGGAGTGAGGATGGGCGGCTCCAAGCTAACCCGCCCCCGGGGCGTCCCGAGGCCGAGAATGGTCGAAAGGGCGGCGCATCTCAACCCGTGACTGGGCAAGGCCGATGCGGAGGATTCGCCGCCCAATCGAGCCGCGCGCCCGCGTCGCAGGGCTCTTGGCAATGTCCTGCCCAACGAATAGGCTTCGCCGGCAACCCGTTGAGCGGCCAATAAGAGTCAAACGCCGTTGGAAACCGGCGCGGCGATGGGGCCGCCGCCCCAAGCCGGTTCCGGCGACGCTATCAATCCCCTGGATAAACGATCGATGGACCTCAGCAGCGCAATCCGCATTTCCGTCAAGAGAATATCGCGAACTGTTTTTGCCGGGCTCGATTTTTCGGTCTATTCGCTGGCGTCGTCTCTTTCCCTGGCGGTCTGCGCCTTGGCTTATCGTCAAAAGATGCGCCGGGGCGCGCGAATTTACGGGTCATCATCCGCGCGATTCTTTCCAAGAAGTTCTATCTGCGTGAGTCCTTTCACGCAGATTTGAAGCTCCTCGTTCTGAGCGTTGTCTTTATGCCGGCCGTCGTCGGCGCGCTTGTCGTTTCCTCAAACACGGTCTCGAAAGCCGTTCACTCCATGCTCGCGGGCGCATTCGGCGCGATCGAGCCTTTCGATTGCGGCGATCTCGCAATGAAGCTGATCTCGACCGTCGTTCTGTTCCTCGCTTATGAGATCGGCTATTGGGTCGATCACTATCTCAAGCATCGGGTCTCCTTCCTGTGGGAGCTCCATAAGCTGCATCACACCGCCGACGTGTTGACGCCCTTGACGAATTTCAGAAACCATCCTCTCGACAACATTGTCTTCGGCTATATGCTCGCTTTGTTCATCGGCGCCGCGTCCGGCCTTCTGGAGTGGCTTTTCGGCCGAAACGTCGAAATGTTTTCCGTCAACGGCAAAAACATAATATTCATTTGCTTTCTCTGGACGATCGGCCATCTTCAGCATTCGCAATTCTGGATTCCCTTTTCGGGAATGTGGGGACGCGTCATATTGAGCCCCGCCCATCATCAGATCCACCACTCCTGCGATCCGAAGCATTTCAATCGCAATCTCGGCAGCGTCCTGGCCGTGTGGGACTGGATGTTCGGGACGCTCGAAATCCCATGCGAAAAAACCCGCGCCTTTCCTATGGCGTAATTGAAGAAGGCGTGAATCCGCACTCGTCGACGGGGATGCTGGTGACGCCGGCCGTCAAGGCGGCTGCGGCGCTCTGGCGCGCCCTTGTCTCGGCCACGACCTTTTTCAGGCGCATGGAGCCTGTTGACGGACAGAATGCAGCCGCGGCGGCATGGTTGACGTCGCCGGCGCGCCTGCTTCTCCGGCGCCAGGCCGCCCGATAAAAGCCGGAAGGAACGCGATGACCCGCATGCGCGCCGATTTGCTGCTATTGCTCGTCGCGTTTATCTGGGGAACGGCTTTCATCGCTCAGAAGCACGCCAATGGCGTGATGGGGCCGGTTAGCTTCGTCGGCGCGCGTTTTTTGATCTCATGGATCGCGCTCGCGCCGCTGGCTTTCTATGAGCGAAGCAGGACGAACCGGTCTCCGTTGACGAGGGGGATTTGGGACTTGCGGGCCTCATTGGCCTTTGCCTCTTCGCCGGCGCCAGCTTGCAGCAAGTCGGCCTCGTCACGACGACGGCGACGAATGGCGGGTTCCTGACCGCGCTTTATGTGATCTTCGTTCCCCTGATCGTCTGGGCGATAACCGGCGCCAGACCGAGATTTGCGGTCATGGCCGCGAGCGCCGTATCCGTTACGGGAGCATGGCTTCTCGCGGGCGACGGGCCGCTCCGGGATTGGAGCTCCGGCGACGCCTTGGTGCTGATCGCGGATTTCGCGTGGGCGGCGGGGATAAGCCTGGTTCCCATTTTTCTGAGCCGCGCCGACCGGCCGTTCTTTCTGGCCTTCGCGCAATATGGCGTCGCCGCTGTTCTTGGAGTCGCCGGCGGGCTGAGCTTCGAGCCTCTTTCAAAGGAGGGACTGGCCTTGGCGGCCCCTTCCGTTCTTTATGCCGGCCTCTGCTCCGGCGGAATCGCCTATACGCTGCAAATCCTCGCGCAAAAATATACGCCGGCGGCAGAAGCCGCCTTGATCATGTCGCTCGAAAGCGTATTCGCCGCCTTCTCGGGAGCGATCCTGCTTTCCGAGCGCCTGACAGGCCTGGCCGCCCTCGGCTGCGCCCTCATCCTGCTGGGCGTCATTCTTGTCGAAGCCGGACCGGCGATGCGGAATATCAGGCCGCGCAATTACCGGCGGAAGGCGCTTTAGGCTCTTGCAACGGGAAAGGACGCGCAATGGCTGGTCATGGAAAGGCCGCCCTGGCCTTTACGGCGGGACCGCGCCCGGCCCTCCTCGTCAAAACGCCCCGCGCTTACCTCCGGCGTCGGGGCGTTTCTCTTGCCGGCGTCTCCGCTGGCTTGATTAGAGATTATGTGTGGGATTCGGCGGAATCAAGGCGATCCGACATGGACTCCATGCGCCGGCCGGTCTCGGCGGCGATCGCCGTCATGTGGTTCAGGCGCGCCGGCAAGGTCCATGGCGGGCGCCGTGAGAGGAACGAAGAATGTGCTCGGACGTTCAAGGTGCGACATCGCCGCCCGTCGTAGCTTCGACGCGAGACGTCAAGCCCGTCCTGAGAGCATAAGCATGGCTTGTCGCGCGGCGGATCCTGAGTCCTACGCGTGGAGAGTGAAATGGCTACGGCCTCCCCATATTCGAGGATCAACCTGATCTCGAGCCAGCATATCGATGGCGTGGGCGTTTACGACATGAGCGGCAAGGAAATCGGCAAGATCGACCATTTCATGATTGATATGGTCTCCGGCCGAGTCCTTTATGCGGTCGTCAACTTCTGCGGCTTCATGTGTCTGCATCCCGGCCATCATCCGATGCCCTGGAGCTCACTGAAATACGACAAAGACCGTCGCGGATATGTGACGGATGTGAGCCAGGAGTTAGTGGAGAGCGCCCCGGAATACACCGACGAAAGCTGGATCGATCGGGAGTGGGAAATGCGCGTGCATCAACATTATCGCGCCGAGCCTTACTGGCGCGAAAGCGGCGCGGCCGCCGCCACGCAGTAAAAAATCGCTTTCTGCAAATGCAAAACGCCGCGCGCGTTCGCTGCATCGCCAGCGGCGGAACCACGCACTTTGCGAGTGGTTCTAACTCCCCTTCCTCAAATGAGGGCCAATCATCATGAACATGCCAACGGTGAGTCGAAACACAATAGGAATCTCGGTGCTGCTCGCGGTGATAATCGCGCTCGGCTTTGCGGCCTCGGAATTCGGCCGCCGATCCACGATCAGCGTGGCTGAACAGGATGGCGGCGGGAAGGCCGAACAAACGGTGGATGCGGCGACGATATTGTCGGAGCTCCGCCGGTCGCCGCGCAACGTCTACGGATTTGGCGGCGGCGTGATGAGCGGCGGCGCCGCATTGACGAATGAAGAGTGGCAAGCCGCGGTAAAAGCGGTGAACGACCTTCGCGCTGAAAAGGCGCGCCGCAAATCCGTCGAAACTCTGAAATCGAACGACGCCTGGCAGCCGCCGGAAGAGATAGCGGGGAAAACAAACAAGTCCCGGTAGTCCAAAAGCAAAAACGCCCCGCCGAGGCGTCCGCGGTCGGGGCGTCGCCTTCCGGTTCTAGATTTCGCGCGCTTTATACGAGACCGGCAGTCATCATCTAAGCATTTGATTTTATGGCGGAAGAGGTGGGATTCGAACCCACGGTGGAGTTGCCCCCACGGCGGTTTTCAAGACCGCTGCCTTAAACCACTCGGCCACCCTTCCCCGCGCCGTGATATAGCACGGTCGCGCCGTCGCGCGAGAGGGTTCCCGCTTTGCCGCTGCACTTCGCCTATGGCTCGAATATGGACGCCGCCGCCATGGGGCGGCGTTGTCCGCGGTCGCGTTTGCTGGGCCGGGCGCGGCTGGCGCGGTGGCGCTTCGTCGTCATGCCGTCGGGCTTCGCCAGCATCGCGCCGGATCCGCGCGCCAATGTTCACGGCGCGTTGTGGGAGGTTCCCGTCTCGGACGTCATGGCGCTCGATCGCTACGAGCAGGTGGGGCAGGGGCTCTACGCCAAGAGAATGATCCCCGTGCTCAAGGAGCCCTTCGGCTCGTCGCCCGCGCTGGTCTATGTCGGCGCCAGCCCGAGCCGGGGACCGTCTGGCCGGGCTATCTCGCCGAGATCGTCGCGGCGGCGGAGAGGCTCCAACTGCCGGCGGCCTATATCGGCTATCTCTCCTGTCTGCTGGCGGAACAAAGGAAAGGCTCGCGCGGATGAGTTTCGAGGTCCCCGTCGTCCATACCGTCGAGGAAATGCGCGCTTTCGTTCGCGCGCGGCGCGCGGCAGGCGAGCGCATCGGCCTCGTGCCGACCATGGGCGCGCTGCACGCCGGGCATATTTCGCTCGTCGAAGAAGCGCGCCGCCATGCGGAGCGGGTGATCGCGACGATCTTCGTCAATCCGACCCAATTCGCGCCCGGCGAGGATTTTTCCCGCTATCCGCGCACGCTCGCGGCGGATCGCGAAAAGCTGGCGGCCGTGGCGGCCGATCTGGTCTTCGCGCCCGCGGTCGACGAAATGTATCCGCCGGGCTTCTGCACCACGGTGGCGCTCGAAGGCCCGGCCAAGGCGGATCTCGAGGATCGTTTCCGACCCGCCCATTTTGCCGGCGTCGCGACGGTCGTGGCGAAGCTTCTCAATCAGGCGCAAGCGGACGTCGCCATCTTCGGCGAGAAGGACTATCAGCAGCTTCTCGTCATCCGCACGATGGCGCGCGATCTCGACATTCCGACGCAAATCCTCGCCGGCCCGACCTTGCGCGATCCGGACGGGCTCGCAATGTCGTCGCGCAACGTCTATCTCTCGGCGGAAGATCGCGCCAGCGCGCCGGCGTTGCACCGCGCGCTCGCCGAGGCCGCGCGGCGCATCGCGGAAGGCGAGGTCATCGGCCAGGTGATGGGCGAGGCGCGCGAGGCGATCGTCGGGGCGGGCTTCGAGATCGATTATGTCGAGGCGCGCCACGCCGCGACGCTTGCCCGCGTCGCGCGCCGCCATGAGGGGCCGATCCGCATCCTGGCCGCCGCGCGGCTCGGAACGACGAGACTCATCGACAATGTCCCGGTCCCGACCGCATGAGCCGGCGCGTCGTTCGCTTCTTCGTCGACGGCCGCGTGCAGGGGGTCGGCTTTCGCGCCTTTCTCATTCGCGAGGCGAATGCGCTCGCGCTTGACGGCTGGGCGCGCAACCGCGCCGATGGGTCCGTCGAGGCCCTTGCGGCGGGGCCGGAGGCGGCGGTGGCCGCCTTCATCGAGGCCGCGCGGCGCGGGCCGTCGGCGTCGAGAGTGGAAAGGCTGCGCGAGGCGCCGGCGGATGCGGCCGAGCTTGCGGGCGTCGAGGGCTTCGGAATGGCCGCGACGGATTAGATTACGCGCCGCGCTCGCATTTAGACGGCCTGCGCCGGCCCGAAGGTCCGCTCGAAATTTTGCTTCAGCGCCGCGTCCACTTCCGCCATCCCCGCCGCCGCGCCGAGATCCTTCAGGCTCGTGACCCCGAGATGCGCGTCGCGCACGCCGCAGGGCGTAATGCCGGAGAAGTGCGAGAGATCCGGCGCGACGTTCAGGGCGACGCCGTGAAAGCTCACCCATTGCCGCAGGCGCACGCCGATGGCCGCGATCTTGTCCTCCGCCGTCTCGCCTTTGAGCCCGCGCGGCTTGTCGGGCCGATTCACCCACACGCCGACGCGCGCCTCGCGGCGTTCGCCCGCCACGCCGAAACCGGCAAGCGTCGAGATGAGCCATGATTCGAGCCCGCAGACAAAGGCGCGCGCGTCCCGCCGGCGGCGGGAGAGGTCGAGCATGACGTAGGCGACGCGCTGGCCGGGGCCGTGATAGGTGAACTGCCCGCCGCGCCCCGTGCGATGAACGGGAAAGCGCGGATCGAGGAGGTCGGCGTCCTTCGCGGAAGCGCCGGCCGTGTAGATCGGCGGATGCTCCAGGAGCCAGACGCATTCCCGCGCCGCGCCCGCCGCGATCCGGGCGACGCGCGCCTCCATGAGGGCCACGGCCTCCTCATAGTCCACGAGATCCGCGCTGACGCGCCATTCCACCGGCGGCGCGCCCGCTTGCGGCGCGAGGGCCGGGTCGATCGAATCGCGGGGAACGAAGCAGGGGAGGTCATGCGGTCGATTCGTCCTTGAAGGGCGCGCGGCCGGCGGCGCGCTTGATGTCGTCTATCTCGTCGAGCATGGCCTGCAGGGCGCGGATGACCTTCCTCTCCTTGCGGGACAGGGGCTTTTCGGGCTCGAAATGATCAAGCAGCACGCGCAGCGCGTCGCCCATGCGGCCGAGCTGCTTGCCATAGCTGCCGACATTTTCCAGCACCTTCCTCTCGACCTCCGGCGCGCTCGAATGGCCCACCTCGACATTTAGGAAGGAAAAGTGGTTGCCGACAGCGCCGAAATTCGTCCAGGGCGCGACGCTGAACGGCACGTCGCCAGAGAGGGGAGCTTGAAAATCGCCAAGTGAACCTCCGCTTTCCAAAAGCAATCATTGCTCTCTACAGCATTTTTCGCGCCGCGGCGCCTTTCCGCGCAGCGCCCTTGTCATCGCCCGGTCAATTTGTTAGAGGCTGCGCGCCGGCGCTTCGCAGCTTGCTGAGAGCGCCCTTTGCGGTCGTGGCGGAATTGGTAGACGCGCTAGCTTGAGGTGCTAGTTGGGCAACCAGTGGAGGTTCGAGTCCTCTCGACCGCACCAAGCCTAAGGGCTTGAAGCGCTTTAACTTACTGGTTTTATTGCGGATGCGCGCAGCTCAATGCTACACAGGGCTGCTGCACATGGCGCTTCCGATGGCTAGACCCCAAGCCCGCAAGAACTCTCGACACCTTCAATTCCGTAGGCGCATCCCCGACGATGTGCTGCGTGCTCTCCGCGTTTGGCCGGGCGGCTGGAAGCGGCGGGGCTGGGGGCTTGTCTCAGGTGAGATAAACTTGAGCCTGGAGAAGGAACGGCAACCGGGCGAAACCGATAAGGCCGTGCACCTCAGGCTAGGCGCGGAAGCGGAGCGCATGTTTGCGGAAGCGCGGCGCGGTGCCCGTCCACTGACAGACGAAGAGATAGCCGCCCTCGCGGGGGAAGCCTACGCCCTAGTCATTGCGCCCGATGGCGTTGCCGCCCAAGGCCCCCGCCGCAAGAGCTTGGACCTCCACGAATACGCGGCTAAGGTTGTGGCGGAGAAGGGCATTCTCACTGACAGCGCGTCTCTAGACAGGCTGGTTACGGCTTGGATGGGGGAGCAAGGGGCGCTGATTGCGGGAGTCGAATTAAAAGAGGCACGCGCGAAGGGCGACTATCGGACGCCTCCCTTGAGCTTCCCGGCTTGGCCCCAGCAAGTCGAAGTGGCAGCTGCGGCCCCGCCAAGGGGAGTGGCATAAGGCTGTCTGATCTGGTGGACCGCTTCCTTTCGACCGACCACCCCCGAGTCAAACCGCTCACGAAGGTCCGCTACAAGCCCGCGCTCTTGGCCTTCGTCGGCTTCTTGCGGGACCCCATCGCCGCCGCCGTGACGGAAGCAGACGTTCGCGCCTTCAAGCCGCATAGGCTAGCTGATGGCGAGCGCACGGAAGCAACCTACTATAGGGCGGACCTTGCGGCTGTGAAATCGCTCTTCAATTGGGCTACGGACCGCGAGCGCCATGCTAAGCCCCTATTGGCGGACAACCCTGCTAGCCATGTCCGGGTGCTTACAGACGCCCAGCTTGGACGCACTAAGAGCACGCGAGACCGCTTCTATGATGAGGAGATAGAAGCTATTCTCAGCGGGGCTCTTGCCGTTGAACCGGGTGGGAGGGACCCGCTCTTAGCTGCCGCCAAGCGTTGGTGCCCTTGGATAGCCGCCTACACAGGGGCGCGCATTGCGTCGATAACCGGCCTCAAAAAGCAGGATGTGCGAAGGGAAGGGGACATTTGGTTTTTCACCTTTCCGCCTGAGAAGGGGTGTCCGCGCTTCCGAGAAGTGCCGATACATGCGCACCTCATCAAGCAAGGCTTTCTGGCGTTTTGGGAGGCAAGCCCTAATGGGCCGCTATTCTACAGCGAGGCGCGCAAGATCAGGGCGAAGGCGGCTGCCAATCCCGCGCAAATTCGGGCCAACAAGATAGCGGCATGGGTGCGGGAGCTTGGTGTTACGCGAGAAGGCGTTGCGCCTAATCACGGATGGCGACACACATTCAAGTCTCGCGCTCAAGAGGCAGGGATTTTGGGAAGCATCAGCGACGCGATTACCGGTCATTCGCTCGCCGCTCTGGGTCCCGCGCGGTCTGTCTATGAGCACGCGTCGCTTAAGGTGCTTGCCGAAGCGATGGTAAGGTTTCCACGCTATGACGTGTAACGGGCTTTCCCCTGGGGTTCATTTTTTGTTCTTTCCACTTTTCTGCTAGGTCGTGTGGACGAATTGAGAGCGGTCGAATTTTCACGATTCCCAGCCTGAATCTGGTGTGATTCATAGACCTCCGACCGATCGGAGGCCGGACGTCATGTCGACGAGGATGGATGAAGAAGACTGGGCGCATGTGCTCGCCGTGTTTCGGGCCTGCCTTCCTCGCCGAGGACGCAAAGCCGAGGACGACCGACTGTTCCTGGAGGCGCTGCATTTCTTCACGGTCGAGAACGTGCGATGGCGCGCGTTGCCGGAGCGGTTCGGTCATTGGAACAGCGTATGGAAGCGGTTCGATCGCCTGAGCAAGGCCGGCGTGTTCGAGGCGTTCTTCGACACGCTCGCGTCGATGAGTGCTTCCGCCCATCTCATCCAAATGTTCGACTCGACGATCGTGCGCGCTCACGTCTCCGCCGCGGGCGCAAAAGGGGGCAAGAGGGGCAAGCGCTCGGGCGCTCGCGCGGCGGTTTCACGACGAAAATCCACGCGAAAGCCGATGCCTCGGGAACGGTCATCGGCTTCGACCTGACCGGCGGCGAGGCTTCCGACGCGCGCCACTTCGAAACCCTGCTCGATATCGGACCCGATATGAAGCCTCGCGCCGTGGTGTGCGACAAAGGCTATGCCAGCAAGGCGAACCGCGAGGCTGCGAGGAAGCGGGGCATCGCTCCCGTGATCCCGCACAAGGCCAACGAAAAGGAGCGGCCCAAGTTCTTCGCCAAGGCCCTCTACAAAGCTCGCGCTCGCATCGAACAAGGCTTCGGCCGCCTCAAGCGATTCAAAAGGGTCGCCCTACGATGCGAAAAGACGGAACGAAACTTCAGATCGATCGTCAGTTTCGCCGCTGGCCTTTGCTTGATACAATTCGTCCACACGACCTAGTGCGCTAAAGTTGATGCTTCTTCGGGAAGCGGGGCGTTGACATTCGGAGGGTATGAAAATGACAGGCGACAATCGCAAAGGATGGTTTGTCGTGAACGACAGTCTAAGTTCCGCAGTCCTCCAAAGGGGGCTTAGTTCCGCAAACCTCCAGGCTGCGCTTGCCCCTCCGCAACCAAACCCTCCGCAGCCTGTTTCCACGGGAGCGCAGCAAGGAAGTGCGCAACCTCCGGCGCAAACAGCCAAGAAAAACAGTGAGCGAATGGACTGACACAGCGTCCGCCATAGGAACATGCGTCCAAGCGGTAGCCGCTGTCATCGGGCTTTGGGGAATTTGGTGGCAGATTAGAGAGGCGCGTAAAGCGGCGGACGTGCAATCGCTTCAGGCGTTCCTTAGAGACGCGAAAGAACACGAGAATGCTCTGTTGCATCCGAAATCCTCGGCGCATCAAGAACAAGCTTTCATTGAGTTTCTAAACTTCTTGGAGGCGTATTCGGCCGCATTCAATGGGAGGCTTTTCCCCAAGGTAACATCCGCCATCGTGCGAGAAAAATCGTAGACTCTGTTGTTGTAATTACGGCTGCGGACGCAGCTTGGCACAAGCAGCTTGACGCCGCTCTTACCAGCAAGACAACCTTCAAATGTCTAGCTGAATTTATGCGGCGTGAAAAAGCGGCAATATCTGCGGCGCTGCTAGAAAAGAAAGGGGCGGCGTAGTGACAAAGAGAACGAGCGAATCAATATTAGAACAGCAACAGCATTTGACGCCCGAAGGATTCGCGAAGGTGGTCTTGGAGCGAAGGGCGGAAGGCGCGCTCCTTCTGGCTGAAGCCATCGCAACGGGGCAAACAAGAGAGGCGCGAAGCCTTCGAGGTAATCTCCAAAAGTTTAACGCACTCATTGCGAAGTATGGGCTGGACGGATGCGCTGACAAGGCAGAGCGCCAGTCAATATACAGGCGAGCAACGCGGGGCACATAGAAGCACGTAGGGCCTCACACATTGCGTCAGCCGCTCTAAGCGCTACCCATATAGCTAGAGCGCTTCACGACTCTCCTTGACGCTCCTAGGCGCTTCTGGAGGGTGTCGCCTTATGCCCTCCCGCGACGGGCGGCCGCCCACAGTTTTGAAACACCCCAAGCGACTGAAATATAAAAGCTAATCGCTTAGCCTCCTCACTAAAGGATTAAGAGAACATCTCTAGGTGTTCCTCTAGGTGTTCTTCTACGTGTTGTGTTGTCTCCTGTCCTACTCCCACGGCTCTGAGCATCCACCTTGCGAGATAGGCCGGTAGCAGCATCGCTAGGCGTTCCTTCCTGGATTGGTCCCAGATCAGTGTAGACATATGGGGGCAAGCGCAGAGGGAGAAGCTTTAAGCGATGGTTGTTGTTGTAGGGAGACAACCACACTCAGAGCCATTCCCTTCAAGCCTTCACATTCGCGGGTATCGCCACGCCGCAGACCCCCAGCGCCACCGCCTCAAGCTCCCTTCGCGCAATCTCCGCATGGTCTCTCCGCACCAACACGGCGTCATGCAACGGCAGAGCGACGACGCCTTGAGCCATCAACCGCGCGAGCGCCGCCAAGAGGATTTGGCTCTCAGTAAACATCAGGCGAAAGCCGACGGGCTCCCCGCGTTGCGCGCGCCCATCTCCAAGATACGGCTCCAAGCCGGGTAAGTGGTGGGTAAGCGCTGTTCTGCTCCCACCTGTTTTGAGCGAGCGGTAGGGACGATAATCGGAGCGATAGAGGGCTCCGACACATGTCGATTTCAGAGCGTAAACATATGCCGGAGCCTGAAGCGTTTCCGGCGCGGCGGATCGAGGTCTTCACGGGCTCGGGGCGTCGGAGGACGTGGGGCGCGGATCAGAAAGCGGCGATTGTCGCTGAGAGCTTCGCGGAGGGCGCGAGCGTTTGTGAAGTGGCGCGGCGGCATGGTCTGACGCCGCAGCAGCTTTACGTGGCGTCGTCAGGCGCGCAAAGAGACCGAGGCTCGCGAGGACGTAGGCGCGCCGCCATTGTTCGTTCCCGCAGTCACGCAAGGGCCTGCGCCCGCGCCGCTCACCAAACGCGAACGACGCGCTGTGCGCCAGGAAGTCGATTCGACGCCGACGATCGAACTTGAAGTTGATGGCGTCACGGTTCGGGTCGGACGCGGCGCGCAAGCAAAGACCATCGCTGCGGTGATCCGGGCGTTGAAAGCCGCCAAATGATCGGTCCGACGGGCGCGGTGCGCGTGATGGTGGCGACGAAGCCGGTCGACTTCCGCAAGGGCGCGGAGGGTCTCGCGGCGCTGGTGCGCGAGACGATACAGTGCGATCCCTTCGACGGCGCGATCTACGTCTTTCGCGCGAAGAGGGCGGACCGCATCAAGCTTGTCTTCTGGGACGGCACGGGTGTGTGCCTCTTCGCCAAGCGACTGGAGGACGGCGAGTTCCGCTGGCCGAAGATCGAAGACGGGGTGATGCGGTTGTCGGCGGCGCAATTTTCGGCGCTGCTGGAGGGGCTAGACTGGCGGCGCGACACTGCGCGAAGGAGACGTCGGCGCCGGCCTTGTCGGGATGATGCGACACAGTGAATCAGGGCGTCGGAGAGCGTCGAAAGACGGCACAAAATATGGTCTTCTGCGTCTATGGCGCAGGCGGTCGAGACGCTTCCCGACGATCCTAACGAACTGAAGGCGATGCTCCTCGCCGAGCGGGCGCGCAACGATCGTCTCGTGCAGATCATCAAGGAGATGCAGCGCCATCGCTTTGGACGACGCGCCGAGACCCTTCCCGAAGACCAGATGCTGCTCGCGCTCGAAGAGGTCGAACAGACGGAAGCGGGCGCCGCCGCGGAGGAGGAAGCCAAGTCCGCCACCGAACGCGAGAAGGCGTCCAGAAAGCGCCGCACGAACCGTGGCGCGCTGCCTGCGCATCTCCCGCGCATCGAAACCATCGTCGACATCGAGGATAAAGCCTGTCCCTGCTGCAAGGGGGCGCTCCATCAGATCGGTGAGGATGTCTCCGAGCGGCTCGACGTCGTGCCGGCGCAGTTCCGCGTGCTGGTGACGCGGCGTCCCAAATACGCCTGCCGCGCCTGCGAGGGCGCTATCGTGCAGGCGTCGGCCCCGGCGCGGCTGATCGAGGGCGGCCTGCCGACCGAGGCGACAATCGCCCATGACTGGTCTCCAAATACGCCGATCACTTGCCGCTCTATCGCCAAGCACAGATCTACGCCCGGCAGGGGATCGCCCTCGACCGTTCGACGCTCGCCGACTGGGTTGGCCGCGCCGCCTGGCATTTGCGGCCCGTGCACGAGCGGCTTCTGGAACACATCAGATCGTCGACAAAAATCTTCGCCGACGAGACAAGGGCGCCGGTGCTTGACCCCGGGCGCGGGCGCACCAAGACCGGCCAACTTTGGGCTTATGCGCGTGACGACCGGCCATGGGGCGGCGCCGATCCGCCAATCGCAGTCTATGTCTATGCGCAAAACCGAAAGTCCGAGCAGCCGCTCACGCATCTTGCCGGCTTCACGGGCGTCGTGCAGGTCGACGGTTACGCCGGCTATCGCGCGCTGACGCAGAAGAACAGCGTGTCGCTCGCCTTCTGCTGGTCTCACGTCCGCCGGCGCTTCTACGAACTCGCCGCAGCAGGTCCCGCGCCGATCGCCAGTGAGGCTCTGGCGCGCATCGGCGCGCTCTACGCCATCGAGAGCGACATCCGCGGGCAGAACCCGGACGACCGGCGCGCAGCGCGACAGGAAAAATCCCGCCCGATCCTCGACGCCCTCGAGCCATGGCTGCGCGAGAAGCTCGCGCTGATCAGCCAGAAGACCAAGCTCGCCGAGGCGATCCGCTACGCGCTTTCACGCTGGGACGGCTTGACGCGCTTTATCGACGACGGGCGCACCGAGATCGACTCCAATATCGTCGAGCGCGCGATCCGTCCCATTGCCCTCAATCGCAAGAACGCGCTCTTCGCGGGTTCGGACGGAGGCGGCGAAAACTGGGCGATCGTCGCGTCGCTCATCGAGACCTGCAAACTGAACGGCGTCGATCCGATGGCCTATATGGCCGATGTCCTCGCGAAGATCGTCGACGGACATCTCGCGAGCAAACTCGACGAGCTCATGCCATGGGCCTACGCGCAGCCGGTCGCTCTCAAACACGTGGCCTGAAAACAGCGGTTACAGTGGTGGAGGATTGCGGCGCGCATCTTCGCGGCCGTCATCTCGCGCGGTAGCTCTTGCGCAATGTCTTGAGGTAGCCGCTTCAGGTCCGGCGCAAAAAGAAACGCATTGACGGCAGCCTTCACGCCCTGCCGATAGCCCGCACACTCGGGAAGCGCATACGCCCCCCCCCCCGTTATGGGATACACATTTAGCTATAGACATAGCGGTGACGTGCCTTGGCCGTTCACACTCCCACAACAGGAACAAACACCCCTGCAACTGCAACAGCCGCCTCCTGCAAGCGTCTCTTCGCCTATCCTTCGCGAGCCGCTCCCACCATCCGCCTACGAGGCTCCCGCCACAAGAGAAGTCTATGGGGTGTTGTGGGTGCGGAAGAATGAAGTGCTTTGTGTTGCCGCCTTCCGTGAAGTCGCAGCCCCTGCACAACTCCACCACCAGAAACACTCGCAACCCCTAGAAGAATATGGGCTACAAGCTTATGCCTCTGGTAATGCCTTCTCTAGGTCCTCTCTCTCTCTGTCTCTCTCTCAGTTGCGGAGGAGTCATGAGAGATAAATCCTTGATGCGAACAGGGACATGCACTCCCGCCACACTCTGCGCCGCCGCCTCCAATGCTTGCTTCGCAGCCCCTGCACAACTCCGCCCAACCAAGAGCGCGTCATGTAGTGGGAGCGCTGAGATGTTGGCCGCTCGAAGGCATCTCAGAGCCGCCAACAGAATGTCCGACTCCACTCGGAAGAGCCCGAAGCCGACTGGCACGGCGCTGTTGCTGTGAGTAGCGATGAGGAAAGTGGCCAACGCGGGGTAAGCTGTGAGCAGCGCACGGCGAACGCTGCATACGGTCGCGTCTTTGGGTAGCGCCTCATAGGTTTCTTTTCGGAACCGGCGCAAGTCTGGTTTGAATAGGAGCGCCGACACCGCTTGTTTCACTCCAGCGCGGTGTTGCTCTAAGCCGGGCAAAACGCTGTAGGGATCGGTGTCAACTTGGCGAATAGGCGCTCCAGCGGCGGCACAGGCGAGGCGTAGGAAGAGAGCGGAGAAATCTACTTCCACAACCGCTTCCCCGTTTATCGACAACCCACCACGCCGCTCCCGCGCCAAGGTCTCCCAAAAACCGCCCCAGAGCCTTCCGCCGTGAATGAGGCTGCAATCCTTCCGGGGCGTCGTGGGGTGCTGAATGAAACGCCGCCGTAGCGTGCGCTGGGAGACATTGACGCGCGGCTCAAGGCCATCGTCCTGGAAACGCAACGACATGCCGCCAATCCACGCATTGACCGCCACCATCTCGCGGCGGAGGGCGTGTGTCTCGGGGGTGTCGCGGTAGTCAATCCAATCGCGTGGCGCATCCTTGTTGTCGGACAGCTTGCGCGTCAACCCTATCAACTCTTCGTGCCCGTCCACCTTGCCGATGCTGTTCGCGCATATGCCACGCGCCTCCAACTCAGCGACGAAGCCCGGTATTGGAACAATGCTGCTGGCCACCCCGCGCCGCGTTCCCAATGCCAGCATGAGAAAAGCACCATCGGAAAGCGCCAAGACGCGTCGCATGGTCTCGTTCTTCAATCCGTGGTTGGTGTAGCGCGAGGGCTTCCAATGTCGCGACGAATGATCTAGGGGGACCGCGATGGGTCTGCTCTGGGCCGTGAGTGCGGATAAGGCGAGATTACAGACTAGCGCTTCCACACAGCGCGCAAATGAGGCTGCGTCTTTGGGCTTCCTTTTGCGCATCCGTCCTTCGCTGCTTTCAATAACAGCCGCAATGTCCGCTGCAAGTTCTCGAAGCTCCGTCGAAATGGGTGTTGCGAAAAAATCGAAAAACAGTTCCGCGCGTTGGGCGTTTTTAATGTTGATAATCCTTCTTAGCGTTGCGGCGGATCAACAGACTAGGACAGCCACGCTGGTTGCCGTTTTTGATTGCGGGTTGTGTCACGCTAAGCGGGGAAGCAGCCCGCCCACCCACCTAATGCTCCCAGAAAAGCGCGACGATTATCCTTCGTAGAGTAGGAATAATATCCTATTCCCCGGTATTGGCCACCTTTCCCAAATTGCGTGAAAGCTCAAGGGGGTGCGGCCTTGTTGCTTCCGCGTGGCGGCTTACTCCTCGCCGTGCGCAAGGTCTCCGAAAGCGCATCTATCCGCTCACGGGCAGGGGAGGATTTTGCAGCGTATCGGAAGTGCGCCGGTAATCCGTCCAACTGTTTGACGAAACCCCGCCATTCCTGCTCCCGAGGCAGTGGTTCCCCATGTTGCGTCAAATAGCAGCCGCTCTCGCGCCACTGTGGAACAAGCCGGGCGCGACATGCGCGGAGTATCGGGCGTGCATGACGCGCGGGACTCAACGCGAGGGACGCCCCCACCCCACCGGGGGGAAAGCGCGCTGGTGAAACTGGTGATGGGCTCTGACAAATTTGCGGCACTTTGGCACTTCGCCCTAAAGATTACGAACGCGAAACATTCACCTTCACTTAGCGAAGTATACAGGATAAATATTCCAGACTATACAGGATTGCCTAAATCACAGTCGGGTGCTTTCTTTTGTGCGGCAAGGTTGATTTCCAACCAGCGCTTAGGAGGCACCCACATGCTTGCTTTTGTTGTAGAGACAAACTATGTCGGCGCAGAGAGAATCGCTTGGCGCAGCATGCGTATGCGCGGCAGTCTAGATGTTCGTGTGAAGTTCGGGCGTCTTCTCACCAATGAAGACATTGGCCGGGAGGTGGAGGTGCTTGGCCATTTTCCAAGAACGAACAACGGATATTATTACTTCCGCGACGAAGATGTGGAGGAGCACTACGCAAAATTTGAAGCTACGCGCCCGCGCGGCATGTTCGCCTAAGGGGGCACACCATGACCGCCACAGTCAATATGGTTTCGCCCACGTCCGCACATATCGACGTGTTCGTTCCTCCCAGCGAAAGCCCCACGGGAAAGGCTCTTCGCGTCCGCCGCCGCCTCGCCAACACCAAGAAACTCAACGCCGAATTATTGGCGTCTGAGATAGAACGGGACCTGAGAACTACGGGCGTGTGGGCTCCACAAGCAAAGATCGTGGAACCTATCCCGAAGAAGCCACCCCAAAACCGAACACTCAAGGCCGCTTTGGAGTTGGCCTACAGCGACCCCGAGGAGGGATGGCACAGGAACAAGGTCGGGGAGCGGACGTATGCACAGGCCCGCGCCGCCGTTGAGGCTCTTGGTTCCGGGCTCCGCTGCGCGATGGTCACGCGGGAGCACTACGGGCAGCTACGCCAACAGTTGGAGGCGGAAGGCGCAGCCCCGGCCACCGTGACGCGGAAGCTCCAGGCCCTCTACCGGGTGCTCTACTTCGCGGAGCGCGAGGGGTGGATTGCTCGCCGCCCGAAGTTTAAGCGCCAGAAGCTCCAGAACGCGCGCCTCTTTACGTTCTCTCCTGAGATGGAGCGCGATGTTATCGCCTACTTCAAGGCCAGCAATGCGCCGGAGGGGTTGGACGAACTGTTCGCTCTGGCTATCGACACGGGTTTACGCCTTAACGAGGCGCTTACGCTCGAAGGCAAACGCGTGGACATGGGACGCGGCCTCGCGCTCATTCCAGACGCCCTCGCGAAGAATGGGCAATTCCGGCAGGTGGTTGTCCTCCCGCGCTCCCTCGAAGTCCTCAAGGCTCGCGTGGAGACATACGGCAAAGGCGCGCTCTTCCCTTCGCTGAAGGCATGGATGGTGCACGATTGGATGGTGCGCGCGCGGGAGTTCCTCGGGGAGGAAGACAATAAGGAGTTCGTCTTCCACGCGACGCGCCACACGCATCTGAGTAGGTTGGCTGCGAAAGGGGTAACGCTCCAGGTCATCATGGATCAGGCAGGCCACAAGACGCCAGCTATGAGCTTGCGGTATATCCACATGACGGCGCACGAACGCCGCGAGATAGTCTTGACAGCGATGCGATGCGATGCCCACCCGGTTAGGCGTGATCAGACCGGGTTTGCTGTCGGTCCGACGAATAGTAAAGATTAGAGGTCAAATTATGCAGCTTGATACCGCACAAAATTTATTCTTTTGGTCATCCGTGCTAGTTTTTCTCGGGGTAGCATTGGAAGGGCAAGAGATTTGGGCTGAGTTAGAAGAAGGAAATTTCAGTATCCGAAATGTTAAAAATATCTTGGCTAAGATTGGGTTTATGTTACTGGTAGTTGGGTTATCTGGAGAGATTTTATCAGAAAATGAGATCGAGCGTGCCGAGAAATTATTGAGTGATTCTGCGGACAAAGAAATTATAGCTGCGAAAAATCAAGCTGAAGTGGCTCTCCAAAGCGCTATTAGGGCAGAGAAGGAAGCGGCTAGATTGCTATCTGAAAATGTAGAGCTAGAGAAAGCACTAGAGCCCCGTTCTGTAAATCAGATTTCTATCGCAAAATCAGTATTATATCTAACAAGAGTCCCTGTATTTGTTGTTAGCTCTGGCCAAGAGGAGCCCAGGGGCATTGCTAATCAAATTGCGATTTCATTCAATTTTGTAAAATTCGGTTTCGTTGAAAAGCAAGAGTTTTGGAGCGTAAAACAAATGCCATTTGATAGTTCCATTGGGGATGGCATAACAATACAATACGTTGATTCTTTTGGCAGTTGGTCAGCTGCAAAGGACGTTTCTCTTGCGCTGTGTGATAGCTTGAAATCAAGTGGACTGACGGTTAGAACTGATCCAATCTCCGTATTAAGTTTGGATAAAGCTTGGGAAGAGAAGTATCCGTTTGAAGCTGTTGTTATTTTAGTTGGTGCAAAGCCAAATAATTTCTGGCTGAACAAGCGCCTTGAACGTGAAGGGGGTGAAAGGCTTTCCGAAACTTCGTGGTGTTCGCGTTAAAGGTGCTGCTTCCCGCCGCCTCCCGTGAGGGACTGACACCACCTGTGGCTAGCATCAAGGCATTATCGCTTGTAGACTACCACACTAAGATGCTACACAGGCTCCAATTTGCTGCACGCAAACCGAAGTGAATTCAGTTAGTTACGTGGCGATACGTCGTGTCGAGTCCTCTCGACCGCACCAAGCCTAAGGGCTTGAAGCGCGCCGCGCGCGAGGCGCCGATTCGCCTTCGCCGTTCGGCATAGCCGATCCCTTTCTTCCGACGCTCATGCTCCGCCCGCGCATCTAACGGGCGGACCAGTTTCCGCTCGGGCAAAGTAAGGCCACATTTACCATTCCAAATCGCATGTCGGACAGGCGCGCAGGGAGGGCCTTGAGGGGCTCCCGCGCCTGTCGCGCTGGCGGAAACCGCCGGGGAGCGTATCCCGGCAAGACTTGGTTTCGCGGCAGGCGGCGCGTCGATGCGCCGAAGGGGCGGCCCCGGCGCGCGCCCTCGTTCCCGCGGAACCGCCGACGCCCGGAGTGAGTAGTATGAGCGTATTCTTCGATCACGGCCGTCGCCATGGCGACGGCGAGCAGGGCTTGGTCAAGGGCGGCCAGACGGACGGCCAGACGGATGACGCGCCGCTTTGGGGCGTCGCCTATGAAAAGGTCGAGGGCGTCGTCCATCTGACCCTCGCCTTCGCCATTGTCGGCGGCGCCGCCGTCATCCTCAGCTCGGCGCTTTTCAGCCCGGGCGCGCCTCTGGGCGGCGCCGTCGAAAAGCCCGCCGAGGTCACGCAGGCAAGCCTCGCCCCCGCCGTCGCCGTCGCGGTGACGGAGCCGGAGACCGCCGCCCCGGCCGCGCCGGTCGAAAAGGCCGCCCCCCTCGCCCAGGCGGAGCCCGCGCCGGCCGCCGATTCCTTCCTGAATGCGCGCCCGATCGCCGAGCAGGCCGCGCCCGCCGCGGCGGGGCGCGCGCCGGAGCCGCTGTCCCCGCCCTCGGCCGACATGCGCGAAAAGCTGGAGGCGCGGCAGGAGGCCGCGCCGCCGCCGGAGGCCAAGGCCTATGAGGCCGCCGCTCCGGCTCCCGCTCCCGCCCCGGAGGCGCAAGCGGAGCCTCCGGCCGCCGCGGAAAAGTTGATCGACGCGTCCAAGGCGGAGGAAGGCGGGCGGATGGCGAGATGCTATTTCAAGCTCTCCGGCCGCGTGCAGAACAGCGGCGCGTGCCGCGTCGATCACGCCGGCGCGGCGGTGGTCTTCCATCTGCCCGGCAAGACGCTGGAGCTCGCCCATAATAACGGGCGCGTCTGGACGGCGACGCTCGGCGGCCGCAATCTCGGCAAGGTATATAAGAACAAGGGCGCGCCCTGCTGGGGCGCCAAGGGCTTTTACGCCTGCGAGAACGGCTGATTACCGATCCGCCGCCGGGGGATGCGCGTGGTCCTCGCCCCCGGCCGCGTCGTGCGGATGGCCCGGCGCCGCGCGCTTGCCGGCGAGCGTCTTGGCGATGATCGGCTCGGTCGTCGACGTCCAGCCCGGTCCCGCCGCGACCACGGGCGTATCGCCGTCGCCGGGAACGATGTGGACGAGCTTGTAGCCGCGCGCCTTCAGCTCGCGCAGGAAGTCCGGCAGCATCGCCGCCGTCTGCGCCTTGGAGTCGTGGAAGAGCACGATTCCCTTCCCGATCTTTTCCAGGCGCGTCATCACCAGATCGAGCTCGCCCTTCGGCGACATGGGCGACCAGTCGGAGGCCCAGAGATCCGAGCCGAAGACCGTGTAGCCCTTGTCTTCGAGATAAGCGACGAGCGACGGCGTGTCCGCGAAGCCTGGAAAACGGAAGAAGGGCGCGGCCTTGCCGCCGGACGCCTTCTCGACGGCCTTGATCCCCTTTTCGATGTCGGCCTTGGCGGCGCCGTCCGCCATCAGCCGCAGCGTGTCGGCGGGATGGCTGTAGGAATGATGGCCGATGCTGTGGCCTTCCTCGGCCGCGCGCTTCACGAGCTCCGGCGCGCTCTCGGCGTTGTGGCCGATGATGAAGAAGGTCGCGCGCGCGCATTCCTTCGCCAGCGAATCGAGCACCTGCTTCGTCGGGGCCGCCGGCCCGTCGTCGAAGGTGAGAACCACCTCATGATCCTGCAGATCGAGCGTGCGCGGATAGCTTTGCAGGCCGACGGCCGTTCCTTTCGGTCCGATCGCGATGGCGCGCGAGACGCCGAGCGAGTCCGGCCCGCAATCGCGCGCAAGCGACGGCGCGGCCGAGCAGGCGAGGGAGAGAAGGGCGTAGAGCGGGACGCGGGAAAAATGGGTCATGTCGGTTTTGCCGGTTTGCATCCGCGCGCGCGCGGGTTAAGAGCCTGAAGCCTTTCGGAGCGCGTTTCGCAAAAGTTGCTGGACTTTTGCGATGAGAATGCGCTCCCTCTATTTGATTTGGCGCGATTTCCTGTCGCCCGCGCAATTCCATGCGGGCGGAAAGCGCGCGAGCGGGAATCGGCATGCCACTCGACCATGATGAAACGCCGGCGGGCGCCGAATCCTTTCGCGACGAGAACGGCGGTTTCGACGCCGATTTCGTCTTCGAGGTCGAGGCGGCCGTCGCCCTGGGAGATTCTGCCAGAGTCCATGAGCTTGTCGGTCGCCTTCACGAGGCCGATCTCGGCGCGCTTCTCGAACTGCTGAGCCATGAAGCGCGACCGCGCCTCGTCGAGCTGATGGGCGCGGATTTCGATTTTACCGCGCTTATGGAGATGGGTGAAGCCACCCGCGAGGACATTCTCGAAGAGCTTCCGGTCGAGACGCTGGTTGAGGGCGTCCGCGACCTGGAAAGCGACGACGCCGTCGCCATTCTCGAGACGCTGGAGCCCGAGGAGCAGGCGGAGGTTCTCGAGGCGCTGCCCGCGCAGGATCGCATCGTCCTGCGGCGCTCGCTCGATTATCCGGAGGACTCCGCCGGCCGGCTGATGCAGACGACGCTGATCGCCGCGCCGCCTTTCTGGACGGCCGGCCGCGTCCTCGATTTCTTTCGCGAGACCGACGGCGACGTCCTGCCCGACAATTTCTTCGAAATCTTTGTCGTCGATCCCGGCTATCATCTTTTGGGCACGGTCTTTCTGGACGCATTGGTGCGCGCGAAGCCCGGCACGCGGCTCGACGAGATCATGCAGGCCGACCGGCGGCGCGTGAAGGCCACGGAGGACGGCGCCGAGGCGGCCCGCCTCTTCGAGCGCTACAATCTCGTCTCGGCGCCCGTCGTCGACGAGTCCGAGCGCCTCGTCGGCGTGCTGACGATCGACGACATCGTCGACGTCATTCAGGAGCAGGCCTCCGAGGAGATCAAGGCGCTGGGCGGCGTGAACCCGGACGAAGAGCTGACCGACGATTTCTGGTGGATCGCGAAGAGCCGGTTCACCTGGCTCTTCCTCAACATGCTGACCGCCTTCATCACCTCGACCGTGCTCAAGACGTTTCAGTCGCAACTGGAGCAGATGGTGGCGCTCGCGGTTCTCGGGCCGATCGTCGCGGGGCAGGGCGGCAATTCCGCGACTCAGACCATGACGGTCGCCGTCCGCGCGCTGGCGACGCGCGAATTGAACCGCAGCAACGCGCTGAAGATCATCTTCCGCGAATTGGCCATCGGCGCCGTCAATGGCGCGGCCTTCGGCCTCGTGACCGGGCTGGTGGCGGCCAACTGGTTCCACAATGTCGGGCTGATGCCGGTCATGGCCTTGGCGATGTTTACGAATCTTGTCGCGGGCGCCTTCGGCGGAATCATCGTCCCCCTCGTCTTCGACCGCTTCAACTTCGATCCCGCCGTGTCTTCCGGGCCGTTCGTCACCACGATCACGGACGTGGTGGGCTACGGCGCCTTCCTGACAATCGCCAGCATGTGGTTTCATCTGTCTTAAGTATAAGAAATTGAATGTGGTTCCATGTTATGATAGGTTAGTCTATTGAATAAATATACAATGGTGCTAACATTTCCGCCGTCAGGGCGGGGCCGTCAATGAGCGCCTCCGAGGGTTTGGGGGAATTCAATGGCTTCACGATCCAGTCTTGTCCCATTGGCCTTCTGGGTCGGTTTCCTGGCGCTCGGTTTCGTGACGAGCTTCGGCGGGCCGACGAAGACCCATCAGCCGAGGGACGCCATCGCGCTCGAAGGCGGCCGCGGCCAGATTCACCCATCGGCCCGCGATTGAGCGAATTCCGCGCAACACAATTCCGCTGCAAAGCCGTCGCAAAAAGAATCGCAGCGTCTTGCTTTCCCGGCGCGGCGCGTTAACGCTTCGTTACCGCCTGTGGGGATAATTTGACGAAATGCGCTCGTTGAATTCTTCCGTATCGCGTTTCACCGCCCTCGCCTGCGTCGTTGCGGCCAGCGCGGCGACCCTCGCCGCCTGCGGCAGCAGCTACGATCCCGGCTATGCCCGCCGTCCCCGTTTCGCCACCAGCGCGCCGCTGGTGAACGCCAAGAAGGACCCGACCTTCCTCGCTTACGCGGTGCCGGAGTCGGACCTCCATCTCTTCCCGGCGACCCGCAGCGCCGAATTCGCCGTGCATGGCGTCGACGTCTCCAAATATCAGGGCGACATCGACTGGGAGCAGGTGAAGGAATCGGGCGTCGCCTTCGCCTTCATCAAGGCGACCGAGGGCGGGGACAAGACGGACTCCAAATTCCAATATAATTGGGCGGCCGCCAAGGCCGCCGGCGTGCCGCGCGGCGCCTATCACTTCGTCTATTGGTGCCGCCCGCCGCATGAGGAGATTCAGAACTTCGCATCCGTCGTGCCGAACGAGCCGGACGCGCTGCCGCCCGTGCTCGACGTCGAGCCGACGCCGGAATCGAAGAGCTGCAAGCGCACGCTGTATCGGGAAGAGGCGATCCGCGACATGCGGGTCATGCTGGAGGCGATGGAGCGCCGTTACGGCAAGAAGCCGATCATCTACTCCTCGGTCGACTTCTACCAGTCGGTGCTGCAGCCCGACGCGCTCTCCGAATATCCGATCTGGGTGCGCTCGACGAAATATCATCCCAGAGTCCGTTACGGCGACCGTAAATGGACCTTCTGGCAATATCGCTCCGATGGCCGCGTGCCGGGCATCGTCGGCGCCGTGGACCAGAACACTTTCAACGGCAGCTTCGATCATTGGCGGAGCTGGCTCGCCTCGACGACGGGCATGCGGGCGGCTCCCGCCGCGGCGGCGACGCCCAAGCCGATTGACGACCGCACCGTCAACAAGCTCATCGAGGAAGACCCGGCGATGCTCAAGGGCGTCGAGAAGGGCGCTTATGAGAAGGACGGCGCGGCGCCCGGCGGCCCCCCGACGCCCCCGGCGGGGATCGCCAATTCGCCCGACAATGGTTGATCTCGCGGGGGTAGCCAGCGGACGAGATTTCGCGTATACGCCCCGCACCAGTTTCCGCCGCGCGGCGAGTCCGCGCGGTCTTCGCTGTTTAGAGAGACAAGAAAATGGCCGTTCCGAAGAGAAAAACCTCCCCGATGAAGCGGGGCTTCCGCCGTTCCGCCGACGCCCTCAAGGCGCCGACCTATGTCGAGGACAAGGATTCGGGCGAGCTGCGCCGTCCGCACCATATCGACCTGAAGACCGGCATGTATCGCGGCCGTCAGGTGCTCAAGGTCAAATCGGCCGAGGAATAAGCGGGTTCTTGATCCGCGCATGAAAAAGCGGGCTTCACGCCCGCTTTTTTTATTGGGGCGAAATAAGCGCGCCAACGGCGCCGTCACCCTCTCCCCGCTTGCGGGCGCGCCCCCGGCCGGCCATCAGGCCGTCATTGCGAGCGGAGCGAAGCAATCCAGAGCCCGTGATGCCCCCTGGATTGCTTCGTCGGCGAAGCCTCCTCGCAATGACGGCGTACGGCGGATTGCTATTAGGCCCGCTTCATCTGCGCCGCGCCGAGCAGCGGCAGCAGGATTGCGCGCGGCGAGAGGCGGGCGCTCCAGATCATGACCTTGTTCATGGTCCCCGGCACCACGACGCGCCGACCGGCCATCAGCCCGTCATAGCCCTGGCGCGCCACCTCTTCCGCCGGCACCAAAGCCGGCTTCATGGCGCCCATCAGCCCCTCGAAGCTCATGCCCGCGCGCGCCTGGAAGCCCGTGACGACCGGGCCGGGGCAGAGGCAGGAGACCCTCACGCCGGCGGGCTTCAATTCATGCGAGATCGCCTCGCTGAAGGAGCGCACAAAGGCCTTCGTGGCGTAATAGACCGCGAATCCCGGCCCCGGCATGAAAGAGGCGACCGAGGCGACGTTCATCACGCCGCCTTTGGTGTCGATCAGCGCCGGCAGGAAGCGCAGGGTCAGCGCGGTGAGCGCGCGGATGTTGAGGTCGATCATGGCGAGCTGCTCCGCCTGATCGAGCTCCGCGACCCGGCCGAGTAGGCCGAAGCCCGCATTATTGACGAGATATTGGGGCGCCAGCCTGGCCCCGGCGAGGCGGCCCGCCAGGGTCTCGACGGCGCCGTCGCCAAGGAGGTCGAGCTCCACGACCAACGGCCGGCGCTGGCCTTTGGCGGCGATTTCATCGGCCAGCGCTTCCAGCCGCTCGCCGCGCCGGGCGACGATGGCGACCTCATGGCCCTTCTCAGCGAAGACGCGCGCGAGCTCCGCCCCGATTCCCTCCGACGCGCCGGTGACGACGGCGGCCGGCCGGGCGCTGGAAACATCCGTCATGAAAAGTCACTCCTTGGGGCGATACCATGGATTCTCGAAGGGCGCCTCGAGACTCTCGCGCACTTCGCGGCGCAGCTCGACCCGCTCGCGCGTCGAGACGCCGAGAAGCTCGGCCACGCGCCAGACGACATTCTCCTCGAATTCATGCACGTCGCCGTCGGCATGGGCCATGTCCCACAGCATGCCGACCACCTGGCGGCGCCCGTCCTCGTCGAGGCGGCGCTTGAGCACGCTGGTGAAGCGATAGAGATCGACCGCTTCCCGCTCGCTCTCGAAAGCGTCCTGGATCAGCGCCTGCGCCGCGTCGGGCGCAAGGCCGAAGCGCGACTCTACGAGCTGCTGGATGCGCGCCTTTTCGCTCAAATCGAAATCGCCGTCGATCGACGCGATATGCACGAGCAGCGCGGCGGCCGCGAGTTGATAGTCGGCGGACTCATAGGGTTTCGGCTGATCGGCCTCGCCCGTGAGTTCGCTGATGAAATTTCTAAGCGCGGAGAGCATGGGCTTCGGGGGTGTCGGGGAAAGGAGTTGCGTTCCGATCCCTATAGATCATGAGACGGGGGAAGGGTAGCCGAGCGCGGAGAGGATCTTCCCGGAAGCTGGGCGTTTTCGGACGAAGGCTTGATCGACTTTCGCACCGATCTTTTGCGAGACCCAGCCCATTGAACAGGGTGCGATCCGCGCGCAACGCCGGAAACGCTTTACCGCCATATCGAAGAAATCTGACGAGGATGCCGACCCTATCGGGTGGGGAATTCCGGCCTAATTCTGTCCGACGCCCACGAAACCCTATGTTTCAAATATCTTGACTTTTGCGCAGGCAGCAAGTTCCCACTGTAAGCGGTCGGGTTAGCCTGCTACGTTATCCTGATGGCAAACACCATTAGACGAAACAAATTTGAGCTGCGGCGGCAGAGTGATGATCTCGTTTACACGTTCGTGCTCACCGAGAGGCCCGACAAACTTCCAGCATATAAAAGGCTCGACCAAGATATTTGGATCGTACGGAGGGCGGATTGGGGATGGTTAGCGTGGGACGAAGACTGCCAGTTGTGTACCGGGCTGCCATGGAATGTATTGCCTGACAATAATAGAGGAGCCTATCCGCCTGAAGGCGATTGGG
Source organism: Methylocystis sp. S23 (assembly GCF_054106005.1). Classification (NCBI taxonomy): domain Bacteria; kingdom Pseudomonadati; phylum Pseudomonadota; class Alphaproteobacteria; order Hyphomicrobiales; family Methylocystaceae; genus Methylocystis; species Methylocystis sp. S23. The sequence continues at coordinate 365,876 of NZ_CM134185.1, read as the reverse complement.
TGAGCCGGAAGGGTCCAAAATCCCATGTCTATACTCTCGTCTATATCGCTTAGCCGATGCACAATTCTTGAATTTCGCATGGGGGGACGGCGATCCATTTTACTGGTCGCGTCCGGCTCCGGCCTGGCCAAATAATAGTTTGAAAGCATGAGATGATAATTCGTCGAGAAGAACCCGCTGACATTTCTGCAATTCGGAAGATTGTCGAAGCGGCTTTTCCTACACCCGCCGAGGCAAGGTTGGTTGAGCGCCTTCGGTCAGAAGGTGACGCTGTTATCTCAATCGTCGCTATCGAATCCAGGGTCGTAATTGGGCACGCCATGTTATCAAAAATGACCGCTCCATTTCGTGCGTTAGGTCTTGGGCCTGTTGCCGTTGCCCCTGATCAACAGCGGAAAGGAATTGGCGGTTCATTAGTCCGTTCAGCTTTGAAGGAAGCAGAAGAGCAAGGATGGCAGGGCGTTTTTGTGCTGGGCAATCCAGCCCTATATCAAAAGTTTGGCTTTGATCCAGCTCTTGCGAGCGGCTTCGCGTCTCCCTATGCCGGGCCGCACCTTATGGTTTTGTCATTCAACAAGTCTTTGCCTGTTACGACCGGCAAGATCGACTATGCTCCGGCCTTTGCGATGCTTGGGTAGCAAGTCGCGTAAGGCGCAATAAGGAGCCTTGGGCAAAAGGCCGTTCCCGGCGCGTAGCCGCAATTCAAACTGACCATTGTCTCCTCGCACATGGTTGACAGAGCCCAATTTCGATACGATAGTCCACGCCTTCGCAGCGCAATATCGCGCGCGTCAATTTCGGGGAGGGCCATGATGAAATATGTCATGTTTATCCGTTCCCCGGGCCAGGCCTGAGATTCAGGCGATGAGCCCGGCACCTAGACTCCGGGCTGTCCTCGCCGCTGGCGCATTCCACGACCTTCCAAGGGTCTGACGAGATCGGCAGAGACCTTCCGGATCAACGCGACGCCCCGACAAGCGGGCGCCGTCATCCGTCATTCCGTCTCTAAAAGGGATGAGGCGCCTCAAGCGCCTCGCGCGATCATGTCCGCTTATTTCCAAACGCTGCGCTTCGCGGCGGTCTATTGGCTTTTGTCGCCGCGGCTCCTCGCCGTGATGCTCGCGGCGCGCGTCACCTCCAATTTCATCGACGTGTTCGTGCCGATCGCCTCCGGACGGCTCGCCGACGCCGTCGCGACGGAGCCGCGCGCATTGGCGCCGGCGCTCGACGCCCTCGCCGTCTTCATCGGCGCGGTGCTGTGCTTCCATCTCTTGCGCTACTTCGTGGTTTTCTGTGTGTGCCAGGTGACGTCGCGCGGCATGTCGGCGCTGGTGCGCGACGCCTTTGCGCGCGTGCAGCGCTTTTCCGCCGACTGGCACGCCAACGCCTTCGCCGGCGCGACCGTGCGCAAGATCACGCGCGGCATGTGGGCCTTCGACACGCTCACCGACACGCTGATCTTCGGCATATTGCCGGCGGCGGTCGTCATCGTCGGCGTGAGCGGCCTGCTGCTCATGCGCTGGCCCCTGCTCGGCCTCGTCGTCATCACCGGCATTGCGGCGTTTCTGTCGATCAGCGTCGGCCTGTCGCTTTTCTGGATCAGCCCGGCCGCGCAAATCTCGCAGCGTCTCGACTCGGCGGTGAGCGCGCGGCTCGCGGATTCGATCACCGGCAATCAGGTGGTCAAGGGCTTCGCGGCCGAGGCGCGCGAGGACCATTCCTTCGCGCGGCTCATCGACGAATGGCGGACGCGCACGCTGACCTCATGGTATCGCAGCGAGGCGACCGGCGTTCTGCAGGCGCTGGCGCTGATCACGATGCAGGCCGTCTTTCTCGGCTGCGGCCTGCTGCTGTGGTCGCGGGCGCAGATGACGACCGGCGACGTGGTGAGCCTCATCGGCATACAGGGGCTGATCAACGGCTATCTGCGCGACATCGGCCAGCATGTCCGCCATCTTCAGAAGGCGGTCAATGAGATGGAGGATGTCGTCGGCTTCGCCGCCGAGACGCCCGAAATCGCCGATGCGCCGGACGCCCGGCCGCTCAGGGTCGGCGCGGGCGAGATCGTCTTCGACGCCGTCACTTTCGGCTATCCGGGAACGGTCCGCCCGCTTTACGAGGATTTCTCGCTCACCATCCGGCCGGGCGAGCGCGTCGGGCTCGTCGGCGCCTCGGGCGCGGGCAAGACGACCTTCGTCAAGCTGCTGCAGCGGCAGTTCGATCCGAATGGCGGGCGCATCCTGATCGACGGGCAGGACATCGCGCATGTGACGCAGGCGTCGCTGCGGCGCGCGATCGGCATCGTCGCGCAGGAGCCGATCCTGTTTCACCGGCCGCTCGGCGAAAACATCGCTTACGGCCGGCCGCAGTCCGCGCCCCCGGAGATCGCCGAGGCGGCGCGTCTCGCCCATGCCGACATCTTCATCGACCGTCTCGCCGACGGCTATGAGACCCTGGTCGGCGAGCGCGGCGTGAAGCTCTCGGGCGGCGAGCGGCAAAGGGTGGCCATCGCGCGGGCGATCCTCGCCGACACGCCCATCCTCGTGCTGGACGAGGCGACGTCCTCGCTCGACTCCGTGTCGGAGTTTCATATCCGGGCGGCGATCGAGCAATTGTCGGAGGGGCGGACGACCCTCGTGGTGGCGCATCGGCTCTCGACGGTGCGGCGGCTCGACCGCATTCTCGTCTTCGAGCACGGCCGCATCGTCGAGGACGGCTCGCATGGCGAATTGCTGCGCCGTCCGGGCGGCGTCTATCGCCGCCTGTTCGAAACGCAGGCCGTCGGCGACGACGTTTTCGACGCGCCGGTCGAGAAGGCGAGCTGACGTGGTCCGGGCGGCGGCGGAGAATTCGAGACCAGTGGTTTCCGTCACTCGAATAGCTGGCCTTTTTGTCGACCGTCATTGCGAGCGAAGCGAAGCAATCCAGGGGCGTCGCGGGGGCTCTGGATTGCTTCGCTTCGCTCGCAATGATGGGCCGCGAATGAACGTCTTCCGAAAAGCCCGCCAATTCGAGTGAGGCGACTAATTCGCCGCCGCCCGCCAGGTCCATATTTTGACATAAACAAATCTTTATATCTTTATTGCCTTCTGTTCTGGGCCCTGCTATAGGCTCTCCAGCGCCGGGGCGCCGGCCATCCTTCCCGAGCAGAGGATTCGCATGACCGCTCATCACTTCAACGATTACGCCGTCACGGACATTTCGCTGGCCGATTGGGGCCGCAAGGAAATCGCCATCGCCGAGACCGAGATGCCGGGCCTGATGGCCACGCGCGCCGAATTCGGCCCGTCGCAGCCCTTGAAGGGCGCGCGCGTCGCCGGCTCGCTGCATATGACCATTCAGACGGCCGTTCTCATCGAGACCCTGAAGGCGCTGGGCGCGGATGTGCGCTGGGCCTCCTGCAACATCTATTCGACGCAGGACCACGCCGCGGCGGCGATCGCCGCGACGGGCACGCCGGTCTTCGCCAAGAAGGGCGAGACCCTCGAGGATTATTGGGACTACACCCATAAGATCTTCGAATGGGGCGACGGCGGCGCGCCGAACATGATCCTGGACGACGGCGGCGACGCCACGCTCCTCATCCATCTCGGCCTGCGCGCCGAGGGCGGCGACACCGCCTTCCTCGACAAGGCGACGAATGAGGAGGAGGAAGTCCTCTTCGCCGCCATCAAGAAGCGCCTGAAGGCCAATCCGGGCTGGTACAAGCGCAACGCCGAGTCGATCAAGGGCGTCACGGAGGAGACGACCACGGGCGTGCATCGCCTCTATGTGATGCACAAGGAGGGCAAGCTCCTCTGGCCGGCGATCAACGTCAACGACTCCGTCACCAAGTCGAAATTCGACAATCTCTATGGCTGCCGCGAGTCGCTCGTCGACGGCGTCCGCCGCGCCACCGATGTGATGATGGCCGGCAAGGTGGCCTGCATCGCCGGCTACGGCGACGTGGGCAAGGGCTCCGCCGCGTCGCTGCGCAACGCCGGCTGCCGCGTGATCGTGACCGAGATCGACCCGATCTGCGCCCTGCAGGCGGCGATGGAAGGCTATGAGGTCACGACGATGGAGGACGCCGCGCCGCGCGCCGACATCTTCTGCACCGCGACGGGCAATGTCGACGTCATCACCGTCGACCATATGCGCGCCATGAAGGACCGCGCCATCGTCTGCAATATCGGCCATTTCGACTCGGAGATTCAGGTCGCCGGCCTGCGCAATCTCAAATGGCACAATGTGAAGCCGCAGGTCGACGAGATCGAGTTCCAGGACGGCAAGCGCATCATCCTGCTCGCCGAAGGCCGCCTCGTGAATCTCGGCTGCGCGACGGGCCATCCGTCCTTCGTCATGTCGGCGTCCTTCACCAACCAGACTCTGGCTCAGATCGAGCTGTGGACCAAGCAGGGCCAATACCCCACGGGCGTCTACACGCTGCCCAAGCATCTCGACGAGAAGGTCGCGGCGCTCCATCTCGACAAGATCGGCGTGAAGCTCACCAAGATGACGGAAGAGCAGGCGAAATATCTCAACCTGCCGCAGAACGGCCCGTTCAAGCCGGAGCACTACCGCTACTGACGCGGCTTCGCGGCGGGGCCGTTTCCAGCTCCGCCCGGCGCGGCGTTTCATTATCCCGGCTCAGCTTTGCGGCCCCCTCCGACCGGAGCGGGGCCGTTTTTTGCGCCGCGTAATCAGAAACACGATTCCGTTTTAACCGAGCGCGTTCTAGATTGAGGTGATTCGTAGCGAGCGTCGTCGGCGTTGCGCGGCGGGCCCTCCGCCGCAGAGCCGATTTGTTCCCGCCTCCGCCCTGGGGGCGGAAGGGCGTCCGTGCGCGCGGCCTTGCAGGAGCGCGCGCTGGCGCGGGGCGTTGTTGTGATGAGCACCCCGATCGACCCTCTGGAACCCGGTCCATATGAGGCCTAAGCTGGTTTGCGCGCGAAAAAAGGAAACGTCTCGCTCATGACGCGATGCGGTCGAATGCATTCCGGCGATGATCCGCCGCCCGGCGCGCGGCGTCTGCGCGCGCGGCTGGCGCTGGGCGCGACCGCGCTTTGCGGCGCGCTGTTTTCCTCCCAGGCTCCTGCGCAGGTGCTGGGCCTGGCCGCCGACCTACCCATCGACCCCGACGTCGTCGGCTTCGCCTTCAGCGGCGGCCTGGCGCTTTTTTCCGCCGTGGTGGCGCTGACCCATATCAGCGAGCGCAAGGATTGGAGCCGCCGCGAGGCGGCGCTCGTCGCCGACCTCGAAGACACGCGCGCGAAATTCGACCGCGCCAAGACTTTCCTGTCCAGCGAGCCGCAGGCCTTCATCGCCTGGACCGGACCGGACGGCGAACCCGACGTCAGCGCTTCGACGCTTCTCGTCTCGGAGACCGCCGCCGGGCCGCGCCGCATTCTCGCTTTCGGGACCTGGCTCGTCCCATCCGACGCCCAGGCGCTGGAGGCGGCCGTCGACCGCCTGCGCAAGAATGGCGAAGCCTTTCGCCTTCCGGTCGCGGGCCTTACGGGGCGTCATTTCGACGCCGAGGGCCGCGCGGTCGGCGGCAGCGCCGTGCTTCGCCTTCGCGAGGTCTCCGGCGACCGGCTGGAGCTGATCAGCCTGCGGGGGCGCCATGCGGAGTCCGAGCGCCAGCTCGCGGGCCTGCACGCGCTGCTCGACGCGTCGCCGACGCCCGTCTGGGTGCGGGACGCCAAGGCCAGGCTCGCTTACGTCAACAGCGCTTATGTTTCCGCCGTCGAGGCGAAGGACGCCGCCGACGCCATCGCGCGGGGGCTGGAGCTGCTTGATCAGTCCGCGCGCGCCGAGGCCGCGCAGGCGCTGGCGAAGGGCGCCGTCTGGCGCGCGCGCGTCCCCGCCGTCGTCGCCGGGGCGCGCCATTTGCTCGACGTGACGCAAACGGCTTTGCCGGAGACGGCGGCGTCGATGGCGATCGACCGTCACGAGGTCGAAACGGTCCGGGCCGATCTCGAGCAGCAGATGCAGTCGCATAAGCGCACGCTCGATCAATTGCCGACGGCGGTCGCTATCTTCGATCGCGGACGCCGCCTCGCCTATCATAACGACGCCTACGCCAAGCTCTGGCAGCTCGGTCCCGCCTTTCTCGACCAGAAGCCGACCGACGGCGAAATCCTCGACAGGCTGCGCGCGGACGGCCGCCTGCCGGCCGAGTCCGATTACAAGGCCTGGAAGGAGCGGCTTTTCGAGGCCTATCGATCCAACGATCCCATGCGGCGCACCTGGCACTTGCCGGACGGGCGCATTGTCGACGTCGTCGCCCATCCCAATCCGCAGGGCGGCGTCACCTATCTTTACGACGACACGACCGAGGCGGTCGATCTCGCGACGCGCTTCAACGCCCTGAACCGCACGCAAAGCGAGACGCTGGAGACGCTGCATGAGGGCGTCGCCGTATTCGGCGCCGACGGGCGCCTGAATTTCTGCAATCCGGCCTTCGCCCGGCTTTGGCGCCTGGAGCCTAGGGAGCTCGCCGAGAAGCCGCGCTTCGAAGCGATCGTCGCGCAATGCAAGGCGCTGCACGATGACGACGAAACCTGGGCCAAGCTCCAGAGTTTCGTCACGAGCCTGAACGATATGCGCGAAGGCTTCACGCGCCGCATCGAGCGCAGCGACGGCGTGGTGCTGGACTGCACCGCGCAATCGCTGCTCGACGGCGCGGCGCTCTTGACCTTTGTCGACGTGACGGCGGACGTGAACGCCGAGCGCGCGCTTTCCGAACGCAACAAGGCGTTGATGGCGGCCGAGAAGCTGCGCAACGACTTCATCCACCATGTCAGCTACGAGCTGCGCTCGCCGCTCAACAACATCAACGGATTCGTGCATCTCCTCGGCGAAGAGTCGACTGGTCCGCTCAATCCGCGCCAGCTCGAATATCTCGGCTATGTCAACAGATCGTCGGCGGCGCTGCTCGCGATCATCGACGATATTCTCGATCTCGCGACGATCGACGAGGATGCGCTGGAGCTGGAATTCTCGGATGTCGACGTGCTCGCCACCATGCGCGCCGCGATCGAAGGCGTGCAGGATCGTCTCGCCGAAAATTCGATCGACGTGCAGATCCTCGCCCTGGACAATGTCGGAGCCTTCCGCGGCGACGCGAAGCGCGTGCGGCAGATTCTGTTCAATCTTCTGTCCAACGCCATCGGCTTCTCAAGCCCCGGCCAGACCGTGACGCTCGCGGCCATGCGCCGTGACGACGAAGTCGTGTTCAAGGTGACGGATTGCGGACGCGGCATACCGCCCGAGGTGCTGGAGCGCGTTTTCGAGCGCTTCGAGTCTCATACCGCCGGCTCCCGCCATCGCGGCGTCGGGCTTGGACTCTCGATCGTGCGGGCCTTCATGGAGCTGCATGGCGGCAAGGTCTTCATCGACTCGGCGCCCGGCGAGGGCACGACCGTCACCTGCGTCTTCCCGGCGCGGACGGCGCAGGAAGAAGCGCGGCCCGCCGCGAGCGAAGGAGTCGCGCAATGACCGAGGAAATGGCGGGCAAGACGGTTTGGCGCGTCGAGGCGCCGGACGAGGCGGCGACGGTCGCGCTCGCTGAGGATCTGGCGACGCTGCTGAAGGCCGGCGACATGGTGACGCTCGCGGGCGATCTCGGCGCCGGCAAGACGACGTTCGCGCGCGCTTTGATCCGCAAGACGCTCGACGACCCGGCCATCGAGGCGCCGAGCCCGACCTTCACGCTGATGCAGATCTATGAGGGCGACGCCGCGCGCATCGTCCACGCGGATTTCTATCGCATCGAGACGGCCGCCGAGCTTTCCGGCCTCGGCTGGGAGGAGGCGGTCGAGGACGCGATCGTCCTCGCCGAATGGGCGGAGCGCGCGCCGGAAGTCTTGCCGCAGGACCGTCTCGACGTGCGTCTGAGCTTCGCCGACGCCGACGATCGCGATGCGCGTCGCGTCACGATCTCGGGTTACGGCGCCTTTGCGCCGCGGCTGAAATCCTTCAAGGCGCTGCGCGAGCTCTTGCGCCGGGAAGGCTGGGCCGACGCCAGGCGCAGCTTTCTTTTGGGCGACGCCTCGTCGCGCGCCTATGAGACGCTGGAGAAACCCAACGGCCAGCGCGCGATCCTGATGATCTCGCCGCCGCGGCCCGACGGGCCGCCAATCCGCTACGGCAAATCCTACAGCGCCATCGCTCGGCTCGCGGAGAATGTGAAGCCGTTCGTCGCCCTCGCGCATGGGCTGCGGGCGCATGGGCTCTCGGCTCCCGAAATCTACGGGCAGGACCTCGAGGCGGGGCTTCTCATCGTCGAAGATCTTGGCCGCGAAGGCGTCGTGGACGCGAACGGGCCGATCCCGGAGCGCTATCTCGAAGCGGCCGGGGCGCTCGCGCATCTGCATTCGCAGCGTCTGCCCGACACGCTGCCGATCGACGGTTCCGGAAATTATCATCTTCCGCCTTACGACATGGACGCGCTGCTGATCGAGATCGATCTGCTGCTCGAATGGTATGTCCCGCACAAGAAAGCGACGGTGGCCTCGGGCGCGCGCGCCATCTTCGCGAATCTATGGCGTCACGCGCTGCTCGACGCGGCGAGCGCGCCGCCGACCTGGACGCTGCGCGACTATCATTCGCCGAACCTCATCTGGCTCGAGAGGCGCGAGGGAATCAAGCGCGTCGGGATCATCGACTTCCAGGATTGCGTGCTTGGCCACCCGGCCTACGACATGGCGTCGCTCGGCCAGGACGCGCGCGTCTCCGTGCCGGACGATCTGGAGCTGAGGCTGCTGGCGCATTACGCCAAGCTGCGCAAGGACGCCGACGAATCATTCGATATGGCCGCCTTCGCCAAGGCCTATATGACGCTCGCGGCGCAGCGCGCGACCAAGGTGCTCGGCATTTTCGCGCGGCTCAGCCAGCGCGACGGCAAGCCGCAATATCTCGCGCATATGCCGCGCGTCGAGGCCTATCTGAAGAAGAGCTTGCGACATCCCGCGCTGGCTGAGATAAAAGCCTGGTATGAATCCAGTCTCCCCGGCCTCTACAACGAGTCCTGAGCGCGCCGCGGCCTTGCCGAAGACCGCGATGGTCTTCGCGGCCGGCCTCGGCACGCGCATGCGGCCCTTGACCGACGCGACGCCAAAGCCGCTCGTCCCGGTCGCCGGCCGCGCGCTCATCGACCATGCGCTCGACGATATCGCGCAAGCCGGCGTCGAGACGGCGATCGTGAACGTGCACCACCTTGCCGACCGGATCGAGGCGCATCTCGCGCCGCGCGCGGAGCCGCGCATCGTGATCTCCGACGAGCGCGCGCTGCTTCTCGATCAAGGCGGCGGCGTCAAAAAGGTTCTGCCGCTCATCGGCGACGATCCGTTCTTCATCTGCAACACCGACGCCTTCTGGTTCGGCGCGCCGCAATCCAATCTTCTCGCGCTCGCGCAAGCCTGGGATGCGGAAAGGATGGACGCCGCCTTGCTGCTCGCGCCGACGCGGGGCAGCGTCGGCGTCGATTGGGACGGCGATTTCGATCTCTCGCCCGAGGGGCGCGTCATCCGGCGCGCGGGCGCGAAGCCCTATGTCTATTCGGGCGTCGGCCTCATCAAGCCGGCGCTCTTCGCCGGCGAGACGCGGGATGTCTTCAAGCTCGCGCCCTTCTTGTTCGCCGCGGCCGAAAGGGGGCGGCTCTTCGGCGTCGTCTCCCGTGGACTCTGGCTGCATGTCGGCACGGTCGCGGCGATCGCGGAGGCCGAGAAAGCGATCGCCGCGCGGAGATGACGGGCGTGAGGCGCAACGTCTTCACCATTGCGCCCGGCGCGCCGTTTCTCGAAACCTTTGTCGACGCCTTCCTCGCGGGCAGGATCGTCCCCTCGCTGTCGCGCGACACGCCGCCGCTCGCCATGGCGCGCGCCACGATCTATGTGCCGACGCAGCGCGCCGGCCGCGCGCTGAGCGCGCAATTCGCGCGCGCTTTCGACAAGGGCGCGACCTTTCTGCCGCGCATTCTCCCGCTCGGCGATCTCGACGAACGCGAGACGACGGCGCTTTTCGGCGATTTCAAGCAGGATTTCGACGCCGCCGCGCGCCCCCAGATCGAGGAGCTGGAGCGTCGCCTTCTCCTCGCGCAGCTCGTCGCCAAATGGTCCGAGGCGGTTGGGAGCGCCATCGTCTCGGCCGATGGCGACGGCGGCTTCGTCCATGACGAAAGCGAGCCCTTTCTCGTGGCGGCCTCGCCCGCGGGGGCCTATGCGCTCGCCGCCGATCTCGGCGCGCTGATCGACGAATTCATCATCGAAGGCGTCGACGCGGGCGCGATCGATCAGGCGATCGAAGGCGGCGCCTTCGATCAATATTGGTCGATCACGACGTCTTTCCTGCGCATCGCGCTGGAGCAATGGCCCGCGATCCTGGAGGACGCCGGACGCATCGACGCCGCGATGCGCCAGAAGAGGCTGATCGAGGCGCAGATCGCCCGATTGTCGGCGGCGAGGGATCACGCGCCCGTCATCGCCATCGGCTCGACGGGCGCGCAGCCGACGACCGCGCGGCTTCTCTCCGTAATCGCGGCGCTGGAGCATGGCGCCGTCGTCCTGCCGGGTCTCGATCAGGAGATGGACGAGGCCGCCTGGGCGCAGGTCGGCGAGGGCGCGGACGAGCCCGCCTACACGCATCCGCAGACAATGCTCAAACGCCTGCTCGGCGTCATGAAGCTGACGCGCGACGACGTGCGCGAGATCGCCGCGCTTCCGCCGATGATGGCGCATCGGCGCAGGCTTGTCTCGCAGGCGATGCTTCCCGCCGACGCGACGGCGGCATGGCGAGAATTTCGCGACGGGGAGGGCGCGGCGTTTCACGGCGCGCTCGACGGCGTCGCGCTTTTGGAGGCGCCGGACGAGCAGATGGAGGCGCTGGCGCTCGCGCTCTTCCTGCGCGAGGCGCTCGAGACGCCGGGCCGTACCGCCGCCCTCGTCACGCCCGATCGCAATATTGCGCGTCGCGTTGCGGCGGAGCTGCGCCGTTTTGACATCGACATCGACGACTCGGGCGGCGCCTCGCTCGCCTCGACGCCGGCCGGCGCGCTTGCGCGCCTTGTCGCCGCGATCGGCGCGCAAGGCCTCGACGCGGTCGCGATCGCCGCGCTGCTGTCGCATCCTCTGGCGCTCTTCGGGCGCGGGCGCGAAGAAATTCTGTCGCTCGCCCCGCTTCTCGAGATCGGCGCGCTGCGCGCCGCGCCCGCGCCCGCCGAGGGCTACGCGGCAATGGCCGCGAAGGCGCGGGAGGCGGCGGCGGACGGACACGCGCATTCCGCCGCGGGGCGCATCGCGCCGGCGCAATGGGCTCGCATTCAAGCCTTGCTGCAAGACGTGGAAGCGGCGTTCGCGCCGTTTCGCGACGCGGCGGGCGCCGACGATCTGGGAAGCCATGCGCGCGCCCATCGCGCGGCTTTCGAAGCCGTGGCGCAGGGCGCGCCGGAGAGCGACGGCGAGGAGCCGCTCGCGCTGTTCGATCTTTTCGAGAGACTCGCGCGCGCCAGCGCGCCTCCCGGCTTCAATGCGTCGGCCTATGCGGCGCTCTTCGATCGCGTCGCCTTTGAGACGACCTTGCGCGGACCGCGCCGCGCGCATCCGCGCCTGAAGATTCTCGGCCCGCTCGAAGCGCGCCTGATCGAGGCGGACCTTATGCTGCTCGCCGGCCTCGACGAAGGCGTATGGCCGCCGCAGACCGAGACGGGCGCCTTTCTCAATCGCTCGATGCGCGCGCAATTGGAGCTTTCGCCGCCGGAGCGGCGCATCGGCCAGAGCGCGCATGATTTTGTCATGGCGCTCGGCGCCGGCAATGTCGTGCTGAGCCGCGCGGCGAAGCGCGACGGCGCGCCGACCGTGGCGTCGCGTTTCCTGACCCGTCTCGAAGCGCTTGCGGGCGACGCCGTGGAGGCGTGCCGGCGGCGCGGCGCGGCGATGCTCGCGGTCGCGGCGGCGCTTGACCGTCCGAGCGCATCCGAGCTCGCGGTCCTGCAGCGGCCCGCGCCCTGTCCGCCGCTCGCTCTGCGTCCCGATCAGCTCAGCGTCACGCGCATCGAGATTTTGCGGCGCGATCCTTACGCGATCTTCGCCGAACAGATTTTGAGACTGAAGCCGCTCGGGCCGCTCGGCGCCGAAATCGGCGCGCGGGAAACGGGCGTCGCGATTCACGCGGCGCTGGAGGCGTTCGTCGCGCGCCATCCGAGCGGCCCGCTGCCGCAAGACGCGCGAGATCAGCTTCTCGCCCTTGCGAGAGAGAACCTCTCCGCGTTCTTCGCCGATCCGTCCTTCGAGACTTTCGCCTGGCCGCGCCTCGTGGCCGGTCTCGATCACGCGCTGGCCTTCGAGCGCGAAAGGCGCGCCGAGGGCGGCGCGATCTTCATGGAGAAGGCCGCGTCCTGGCCGATCGAGCTCGCGGACGGCTCGATCTTCACGCTCACCGCGAAGGCCGACCGCATCGAGATCGGCCTCGACGATCAGGCGCGCGTCTATGATTACAAGACCGGCAAGCCGCCGACGATGAAGCAGGTGCAAGCGGGCTTCTCGCCGCAGCTCACGCTCGAAGCCGCGATGGTCGAGGCGGGCGCCTTCAAGGAGATCGGCGCGCATCGCGTCGCGGGCGGCGCCTATGTCGGGCTGAAGGACGGGGGCAAGACGCAGACCCTGAAATTCGAGAATGCGACGTTTGAGGAGATCGTCGCGAAGCATCGCGTCGAGCTCGTGAAGATGCTCTCGCAATATCGCGAGCCGCGCACGCCTTATCCTTCACGCCCCTTCGTCGCCCTCGTCGCCTATGAGGGCGATTACGATCACCTGGCGCGCGTGAAAGAGTGGTCGCGCGGCGGCGGAGACGGCGCATGAGCGGCCGCGCTTTTCTTTCCATGACGGTCCGCGCGCAGCAGCGCGCTTCCGATCCGCATGTGTCCGCCTGGGTCGCGGCGCATGCCGGGTCCGGCAAGACCTACGTCTTGACGCAGCGCGTGCTGCGTCTGCTGCTCCAAGGCGTGCGTCCTTCGCAGATTCTCTGCCTCACCTTCACCAAGGCGGCGGCGGCGAATATGTCGACGCGCGTCTTCGACAAGCTCGCGCAATGGGCGCTGCTCGACGACGACGCGCTGACCAGGGAAATCGAAGGAACCGGCGCGGCGACGCCGAGCCGCGCCGATCTCGATTTCGCGCGGCGCCTCTTCGCCCGCGCCGTCGAGACGCCGGGCGGATTGAAGATCCAGACGATTCACGCCTTCTGCGAGAAGCTGCTGCACATCTTCCCGTTCGAGGCCAATGCGCCCGCAGGGTTCGAGGTTGTCGACGACGTCGCGCGCGCCGAGCTGCTGCAAGCCGCGAAGACGCGCGCCATCGTCGATGCGATGCGCGCGCAAGGTCCGCTGAACGAGGCGCTGCGGCTCGTGGCGAACGAGACGACGGCGAGCGGATTCGACGATCTGTGCAACGAGCTGCTCACGCATCGCGACGCGCTCGCGCAAGGGTTCGAGCGCGACGGCTATGCGCGCAATCTCCGCCTGCGGCTCGGACTCGGCGCGAATGAAACGCTCGCCGAGGTCGAAGCGAAGATCATGGCGGGCCGGGAAGGATGGCCTGAACTCGCTACGGCCCTGCGGCAAGGCTCCGCCAAGGACCAGGAGCTCGCGGCGCATCTCGACAAGGCCGTCGCGCTCGCGCCGGAGGCGGAGGGCATAGACAGCTATCTCCGCGTCTTCTTCAAGAAGGACATGGAGCCGCGCGGTCTCGGAAAGCAGAAGATCGTCACTGGCAAGCTTCAGAAGATCCCCGAACTTCTCGAAAGCCTGGAGGCGGAGCGCGATCGCCTCGCGCCGTTGATCGACAAGCGCAAGGCGACGGCCGTCGTCGAACGTTCGCTCGCGCTCGCTTTGCTCGGAGACGCGATCGTCGCCGAATATGAACGCGCGAAGCGGCGCCGCAATCTGCTCGATTATGACGATCTCATCGGCTGCGCGCGCCGCCTGCTGTACCGCTCCAATCCGTCCTGGGTGCTCTATAAGCTCGACGCGCAGATCGATCACGTCCTGCTCGACGAGGCGCAGGATACGAGCGCGCGGCAGTGGGATATTCTCACCGCGATCGCGAAGGAGTTCTGCGCGGGCGTCGGCGCGCGGCGCGTGCGGCGCAGCTTCTTCGCGGTCGGCGACGACAAGCAGTCGATCTTTTCGTTTCAGGGCGCCGCGCCGGAAAAGTTCGACTCGATGCGCCGCAGCTTCGAGCGCGCTTTCGTCACGGTCGAACAACGCTTCGAATATGTGCGCCTGATCGAATCCTTCCGCTCGGCGCCGGGCGTATTGGCGGCCGTGGACGACGTCTTCAATTTCGGCGAGAACGGAGTTGGCCTCGCCTGCGATCCGGATCCGGACAAGCCGCCGCTGAAACATGAGGCGGCCAAGGCGCATGTGGCGGCGCTCATCGAAATCTGGAGTCCGATCGGCCCGCTCGGCAATGAGGAGCCGGAAGACTGGCGCTTGCCGCCAGATCTCGTCACGGCGAACGATCCGGCTGAGCGGCTGGCGCGCAGGATCGCGAGAAAGATAAGTTCGCTCCTCGCGCCGGGCGGCGGCGAATGCGTCGAGGACAAGGGAATTCTGCGCCTCGTCGAGCCGCGCGACATTCTCATCGTGGTGCGCAAGCGCGGCGCCTTTTTCGAGGCGCTCATCCGGGCGCTGAAAGCCGAAAACGTGCCGGTCGCCGGCGCCGACAGGCTCGATCTCGCCAGCCATATCGCGGTCAACGACCTCGTCGCGCTGGGGCGCGCCGCCTTGCTGGTCGAAGACGATCTGACGATCGCGACGCTGCTGAAATCGCCGCTCATCGGCTTCGACGACGATGATTTGATCCGCCTCGCGCCGCCTCGTCCCGCGTCGCTTTACGAGGCGCTCGCGCATAGCGGCGAAGAAAAGGATCGCATGGCGTCGGGCAGGATCGACGCCTGGCGCCGCGACGCCCGGACGACGGCGCCGTTCGAATTCTATAGCGGCGTGCTGGGGCCGGGCGGCGGTCGCCGCCGACTCGTCGCGCGTCTGGGGCCGGAGGCCAATGACGCGATCGACGAATTCCTGCGGCTGGCGCTGTCGTTCGAGCGCGAACAGTCGCCTTCCCTCGTGGCTTTTCTCTCGATGGTCGAGGCGCTCGATCTCTCCATCAAGCGCGACATGGAAGCGGCCGGAGAGGCCGTCCGCGTGATGACGGCGCACGCCGCAAAGGGGCTCGAGGCGAAGATCGTCTTTCTCCCCGACACATGCGGCGCGCCGGCGGGCAAGCATGATCCGAAGCTCTTCACGCTCGGCGCCGAGGATGAGTTGTCGCTCGTCTGGGCGCGCGGACGGGAATATGATCCCGTCGCCGTGACGGACGCCCGTGAAGCGCATCGCGAGGCCGAGCGCGCCGAACATCGCCGCCTCCTCTATGTCGCGATGACGCGCGCCGAGGAGCGGCTTTACGTCGCCGGCTATCACGGGGCGAAGGGGCCCGCCGAAGGCTGCTGGCACGAGATGATCGTCTCGGCGCTGGAGGCGAGCTGCGAGAAATTCCAGGATCCGGACGATCCGGAGAGCTATATTTTGCGTCGCGGCGCGGCGCCGCGCCGCGACGACCTCTCTCGCGCCGCCGCCGTCGCCGGCGAAGCGCCGGTCCCGGCTTATGCGCGCATGCCGGCTCCGCGCGAAGCCGCGCTCGCGCCGCCGCTGCGGCCATCGAGCGCGCTTGCGGGGGCCGATATTTTCGAGGCTCCCGGCGCGAGCGCGCCGACGCGGCGCGACGCCGAGCGCGCGCTGATGGGGCGGCTGACGCACGCCTTGCTGCAGCGCCTCCCCGAATCTTCTTCCGACCGGCGCATCGAAGCGGCGACGCTTTTTCTGGAGCGGCGCGGTCCGGGGCTCGGTGCGGAAATCCGTGCGGAGATTTTGCGCGCGGCTCTTTCCGTCATCGACGATCCGAGGCTCGCGCATGTCTTCGGCCCGCAATCGGCGGCGGAAGTCGATATTGTCGCGACGCTCGCCAGCGGTCACGCCGTTTCGGGGCGCATCGACCGTCTGGCGGAGACGGAGGATGGCGTTTTGATCGCGGACTTCAAGACGGGGCGCCCGGTCGATCCGCCGCGCGCGGCGCAATTGCGCCAGCTCGCGCTCTACCGCGCCGCGCTTGCGCCACTTTATCCGGGCAAGCGCATTCGCTGCGCGATCGTCTGGACGCGGAACGCCTCGGTCGTCGAAGCGGATGACGCCGCGCTGGACGAAGCGCTCGCCGTCGCTCTCCAAAGCGCTTCCGGCCCGCTTTTCGGCGCGTGTTGAGAGGCGACCGGCGGCGGGTTGCCGGAAAACGGAGAAGCTGTCATAGGAGCGCAAGAGGACCTTGCCAGCTTGCCGGCGCGAAAGCGCTCCAAAGGTCTCCTTGGGCGATTGAGGATCATTTGGCGGCCGGTCGAGCGAAGCGGCGCGCGCCGGAAGCAGGATGAGGCGAAATGATCCTGTCGGACCTACTCCGCCGGCTGCGTCCGGACCATCTTCTGGGTCAAATCTCGCTTCTCATTCTCGGCTCGATCATCGCCTATCAGCTCGTCATCGTCGTAATGCTGCATGCGATGGAGTCGGAAGGGCGCCGGCATTACGTCTCCGAGGCCGATTTCATCACCGGCGTGCTTCTGGCGCTGGATTCGGTTCCGGCGCCGGAGCGAAGCGCGCTCATCCACAAGATCCACTTCGCCGCGCCTTACGCCAATGTTTCGGTTCGCGACGACAGGCCCGAAGCGCTGGAGATGAAGGAGCCCGTCTTCGCCGCGGAGATCCGGCGCATCAACGCGCATCTGATCGGCGAAGCGAAAGCCTTCGCCACGGCGCCGCTTCAAGACGCGCATGACACGCTGGCGCTGCCGCTCGAGAAGGGCGGCTACGCCATCGTCTCGGTCGCGCAGCATCGCAAGCCCTCGCGCCTCTTGTGGCGTTGGCTCCTGGAGCCCGAGCCGCGCTATCCCTTCTTCATGACCCGCTGGGCGCGCGCGGGCTTTCTCTTTTTCATCAGCGCCTCGATCATTCTCATCTTCCTGTCGAGCTACATCGTCGCCCCCCTGAATGATCTGGCGAAACGGGCCGAGTCCTTTCCGACCCGCGACGGCCTGAAGGCCGCGCTCGTCGAACGTGGCCCGCGCGAGATTCGCGATCTCAACCGCGCCATACGCGGGATGAAGGAGCGCATCCTCGCAATGGTCGCCGAGCGCACCCATGTGCTCGCGGCGGTCAGCCATGATCTCAAGACGATCATCACGCGCATGAGCCTGCGCACCGAATTCATCGCCGACGAGGATCTGCGCCGCAGGATGCAGAAGGACATCCATCTCATGGACGCCATGCTGCGCAAGAATCTCGAATATCTGCGCACGCAGGACAAGCGCAGCGACCATTCCATTATCGATCTCGGCAGCGTCATCCAGACGGTCGTCGACGAATTCAACGAGCTCGGGCACAAGGTTCGCTATGTCGGCGACAAAAAATTCATGATGCGCGGCTCGCTGACGGAAATACATCGCGTCCTCGCCAATCTGGTCGAGAACGCGGCGCATTACGCCCAAAATGTCGAGATTGCGGTCGAGGCGCTCGACGGCGGCCGATTGCGGATCGACGTGAGCGACGACGGCCCCGGCATATCCGACGACGTCAAGGCCCGCGTTTTCGAGCCCTTCGTACGCGGCCAGTCGGGCCGGACGGTCGGCGACAAAGGCGGCTTCGGTCTCGGCCTCTCCATTGTGCGGTCGCTGGTCGAGAGCCATGGCGGCGCGGTCGCGCTGCTGGACCGCGAGGGAGGCGGGCTGATCGTGCGCGTCATCTTGCCGGCGGCGGAAGCCGAGGCGGCGCAGGAGGCGGCGTGAACGGCCCTGGAGCGATCACGCTTGTTGAAACCGGGCCGGACAAGCGTTACAGATAAGGGGAGCGCGGGCGTAGTTCAGTGGTAGAACGACAGCTTCCCAAGCTGTATGTCGTGGGTTCGATTCCCATCGCCCGCTCCATTTGCTCTCGGGAATTGTCGGTTTTCCCGACGATCATCGCGGCCGGTCGGTTGCGCGTCGATTTGGCAGCAGTTCGCCGGAGCGCTCCAAAATCGGATAGGCGGCCGACGCCACGATTTGGCTGTTGATCAGCTTAACGTCTCTAATCAGGTCGAGATACAGGGCGCTCCGCTGTGCGGCGTCGAGCTGGCCCGTTCTCAGCACGTCGAAATGCGCCGCGGTCGCCTTGGACTCCACCTCTCGGAAGGCGACTTTTTCATCGGCCAGGTCGCGCGCGGCGCGCGGGTCCTGGGTCATCAATATTGAGGTCGCCATTCTCAAATTCGCGCGCAAGCGGTCGATCATCCGCGCAAGCTCGGCCTGCTGGGTTCCGGCGATGGCGCCGTTGCGCTTGAGATGCTTGGCGACATGGTGCAGGAAGATGCGGGACGCCGTGTCGCCCGCCTGCTCCATATGCGAGGCGAAAGTGAGGATCTCCTTGATTCGCCGCGCGTCGGCCGCGCTCAGCTCCTCGGCGTCCAGCGAAGTGACATAGGCCTTGATCGCGATTTCGAGACGGTCGATGATTTCATCCCGTCGGCGCGTTTGCGTGATCACTTTCCGGTCGCCTTTTTCGATCGCCTCTTTCAGGCCGACGAGCATTTCGTTCAAGACGTCGGAGAGGCGCAACGCCTCCCGCGCCGCCGCCCCGATCGCGACAATCGGCGTCTCCTTGGCCGCAGGGTTGAGATAAAGGGGCGCGGAAGGGTCGTTCGGCTCGACATTTCGAGGCAGGAGGAGGCGAAGAAAGGAGGCGTAGGGCGTCAGCAAGGGAAAGAATATCGCGGCGGTCGCGAGATTGAAGAGCGTGTGGAAATCGGCCACCAAACGGGCGTTGTCGGGTTGGATCGTCACCATGAAGCGACCAATCGCATGCAGCGCCGGCAGCGCCGCGACGGCGCCGACAAGCCGGGTAAGGGCGTTGCCGATCGGCAGCCGTTTCGCGGCGAGATCGCCGCCCGCGGCGCCTTCGACGACCGGATTGATCGCCGCCCCCAAATTCGCGCCCAGGACGAGCGCAAGCGCCGCATCCGGCGGAACAACTCCCTTTGCCGCGAGCGACATGACGAACAGGACGACGGCGACGCTGGAATGCGCCGCCCAGGTCAGCGCGGCGGCGAGAAGAACGTCGAGCACCGGCTCGGTCGACACCGCCCCGAGAAAAATCCGCAGGCTCGGCGCGTCCTCGTAAGCCGTCATCATGTCGAGAAGCTGATGTAAGGCCAGCAGCATCAGTCCAAGGCCGATAAAGACGCGCCCGAGGTCGTGCGCCTGCGTGCTCGAATGCTTGCGGAAAAGTATCACGCCGACGAGAATGAAGCAGGGCGATATCGCCGCGACGTTGAATGACAGCAACTGGACGATAAGGGTCGTTCCGATATTCGCGCCGAGCATGACGGCGAGGCCCGGCGCGAGCTCGACCAGGCCGCTCGCCGCGAAGCCGGCCGTCATCAGTCCGGTCGCCGTGCTGCTTTGAAGCAAGGCGGTGACGCCGATCCCGGCGAGCAGCGCCCAGAAGCGATTCTTCAGCGCCGCGCCGAGAAAGAGCCGCAGCCGCGGCCCGAAAGCGCGCTGCACGCCCGTCTGGACCATATGCGCGCCCCAAAGGAGCAAGGCGATCGCCCCCGCAAGGTCGATGAAGGTGATGGGAAACGCCATCTTAGCGTGCCTGGGTCCGGAGTCGGCGGCGGAGCTTTGCGCGTCGCGTCGGACGCGAAATTACACCAAACTTCATTTTGCGGCATATTTAGGAGTCCGTTCTCGGTCAGGAGGCGACGCCATGAGCAACAAGCTGGTGTTTTTTCTTGCGCTCTCGCTTCTTGCCAGCAGCCCTGCCCGCGCCGGCCGGGCGCTCGACGACGCGGAGTGGACGCAACTTCAATCCGCGCTTGACGCCCAGGGATGCTCCGGAGGCAAGTTCGAGTTCGACGACGGCCGCTACGAGGTGGAGGGCGCGAAATGCGGGGACGGGAATATCTATGAGCTGAAATTCGATGCGGCCTTCAAGCTCATCGAGAAAAAGCTGGATCGATAGAGGGCGAGGGGAAAAAGCGGAGGCCGGCTTCTCGCGAGATCGCGGCGCCGTCGCGGGCCGGCTGCTTCGAATTCCTGCGGCGGCGGGAATGACATTACGCGGGCTCCCGGCTAGAAGACGGCGGAACCGTTCGCCCATCGCCGAGGACCGCGCATTTTGGACTCCGCCATTCACGCTCCCGCCGCGCCGCTGAGCGCCGCCGCCTCGGGCCCGCTCTCGGGCCGCGTGCGGCCGCCGGGCGACAAATCCGTCTCGCACCGCTCCATGATCTTCGGCCTCCTGGCCGTCGGCGAGACGAAGATCGAAGGGCTGCTCGAGGGCGAGGACGTGCTGCGCACGGCGCAGGCCGCGCGCCAGCTCGGCGCGAAGGTCGTGCGCCATGCGCCGGGGAGCTGGAGCGTCTGGGGCGCGGGGCTGGGCTCATTGCTGCAACCCACGGAGACGCTCGATTTCGGCAATGCCGGCACCGGCTCGCGGCTGATGATGGGCGTCGTCGCCGGCCATCCGATCGTCGCGCGCTTCGACGGCGACGCGTCGCTACGCAAGCGCCCGATGCGGCGCATTCTCGATCCGCTGGCGCTGCAGGGCGCGCAAGTGCTGGAGGAGGCCGAGGGCGGCCGCCTGCCGCTGGTGCTGCAGGGTTCGGCCGAGCCGCTGCCGGTCGAATACAAGACGCCCGTCGCCTCGGCGCAGATTAAATCGGCGGTGCTGCTCTGCGGGCTGAACTCGCCCGGCCGCACGGTCGTCATCGAGGCCGAGGCCTCGCGCGACCATACCGAGAAGATGATGGCCCATTTCGGCGCCAGGGTCGCCAGCGAGCCCTATGGCGCGCATGGCCGCAAGATCATGCTGGAAGGTCGGCCGGAGCTCCTCGCGCGGCCGGTGCGCGTGCCCGCCGATCCTTCCTCGGCCGCCTTCCCGCTCGTCGCCGCGCTGATCGCGCCGGGCTCGGACATTGTGGTCGAAGGCGTGATGACCAATCCGCTGCGCGGCGGCCTGCTGACGACGCTCAGGGAAATGGGCGCCGATATTTCGCTGGACAATAAGCGCGAAGAGGGCGGCGAGGAAGTCGCCGACATGCGCGCGCGCTTCTCGTCGCTTGTCGGCGTCGACGTGCCCGCCGAGCGCGCGCCGTCCATGATCGACGAATATCCGATCCTCGCCGTCGCGGCTTCCTTCGCAAAGGGCGAGACGCGCATGCGCGGGCTTTCGGAGCTGCGGGTGAAGGAGTCGGATCGCCTCGCCGCGATCGCCGCGGGGTTGAAAGCCAATGGCGTCGATTGCGAGATTGTCGGCGACGATCTGATCGTGCGCGGCGGCGGCGTGGAGGGCGGCGGCCTCGTCGAGACGCATCTCGACCATCGCATCGCCATGAGCTTCCTCGTCATGGGCCTCGCCGCGCGAAACAAGGTGACGGTCGACGACGAAACCATGATCGCGACGAGCTTCCCGTCCTTCCGCCCGCTCATGGAAAGTCTGGGAGCGCGCTTTTCATGAGCTTCGTCATTGCGATCGACGGCCCGGCGGCGTCCGGCAAGGGCACGCTGGCGCGCCGGCTCGCCAAGCATTACGGCCTGCCGCATCTCGATACGGGCCTGCTTTATCGCGCCACCGCCTGCGCGCTGCTCGATGAAGGCCTGCCGCTCGACGACGTCGAGGCGGCGGTGGAGGCCGCGCGAGGCCTCTCCCTCGTCGATTTCGACGAGGCGCGGCTGCGCGCGCGAGAGATGGGCGAGGCGGCCTCGGTCGTCGCCGCGATGCCGCCGGTGCGCGCGGCGCTCATCGACATGCAGCGCGCCTTCGCGGCGCGGCCCGAGGGCGCGGTGCTCGACGGCCGAGACATCGGCACGGTGATCTGCCCGGAGGCGCCGGTGAAGATTTTCGTCACCGCCTCGCCGGAGACCCGCGCCCAGCGCCGCGCGCTGGAGCTCGCCTCGCGCGGCGAGGAGGTCGATTACGCGGCGATCCTCGAAGATGTGAGGAAGCGCGACGCCCGCGATAGCGAGCGCGCCGCGGCGCCGCTGAAAGCGGCCGAGGACGCCGTGACGCTCGATACGAGCGAGCTCGACATCGAGGCGGCCTTCGCGGCGGCGCGGGCGATCGTGGAAACGAAGCGGGCCGCCGCTCGAAGGTGAATCGGCCGTCAGGTCACGACGTGGCGAGATCCATGGGCGTCGCGCAGCCGTCATTGCGAGCGGAGCGAAGCAATCCAGAGCCTCACCGCGACTCTGGATTGCTTCGCCTCCGGCTCGCAATGACGCGGGAGCGTCGCGGGATCGATCCGTCACGCCAAATCCCTTTGATGTCATTTGCCGCGCGGCCGTCATTGCGAGGAGGCGACGCCGACGAAGCAATCCAGCGCCGCAATAGCTGCCTTTGGATTGCTCCGCCTTCGGCTTGCAATGACGCGGAAGCGTTGTGGGGATGCAATCAGGCCCAAGCCGCATCATTCCGCCTCTTTCGGCCTTTCGAGCGGAATTCTCGGCTGCGCCGCGAGCAATGCGGCGAGCTGGGACTGGCGGTTCGATCCCGTCTTGGCGAAGATTGATTTTATCTGGCTGCGGACGGTCGCCACCGTCACGTCCTGCCGCGCGGCGATCTGGTCTGGCGTCAGCCCTTCGGCGACGCCGCTCGCGACGCGCGCTTCGGCGGGGGTGAGGTCGAAGAGACCCTGGATCAGCGCGGCGTTCGGCGCGGAAGGCGCGGCAAGGGGCGTGAGCGCCAGAACGCCGAAACCGCCGTCGAAGAGATCGCGCGCCTCGCCCGCTGTGGGGATCAGATGCGCCACCACGGGATCGCCCGCAATCCCCTTCGCGGGAAAGGATCGGACAGAGGTCGCGGCGGGATTGGAGATATCCGTGACGGCGGCTTGCAGCAAGGCGTTGGCGGCGGGATCGAAAAAGGCCAAGCGATCCTTCGGCAACCATCTCACATATGACGCCATCGCCTCGATGAGCGCATTGGCGGCCAGCACTTTGCCGCGCGCGTCGAGAATGGCCGCAGGCAGTCCGATCAGGGCCAGCGCCTCGGCGGCGGCGCGCAGCCGCTCGAGCCGCCAGCGCGCCGCGAGCAGGCCCGCACGCGCGAGATGCGGCCGAAAAGCGTCGAGACGGGAAATGTCGTCGCGATCGAATCGAGGCTGGCCTTTGCGGCGATTTATTTGAACCACGACCAGATCGCCCGTTGGCGCGGGCATGGCGGTGGCGGCGGCATGATGGAGACCGGCGGGCGCGCCCCATTCGGTCATCATTGGGTCGACCAAATAGTCTTCTTCATTGGAAAACGCCTCTAGCGCATCGATAAAGCCCGCACGGTTGACCGCGAGGAGGCGGCTCGTGGACTGGCTGCGCGCCGCAGCGCCGCGCATATATGCTTCGGCTCCGGGCGCCATCGCATCGGAATACCGCCAGCCGAGCCAGGCGTCGGCTCGACGGGTGAGAATGATCCCGCCGGCCGCGTCCGCCGATCGACCGAGATCGTGCATGACCTGCGGCCACAGACCCGGATCGGCGGCCGCTTCATAAATCTGGTCGACGAGGGACTCGAAGCTCATCATGGCCGCCGCTGTAGCATGAAGCCCGTCAGAGCGGCGGCTGAACGCCGACCGGCTGCAGCGGAAAACTGGGCTGCGCCGCAAGCAAAGCGACGATCTGGGATTGCCTGCTCGCGCCTGTCTTCGCGAATACCGATTTGATCTGGCTGCGAACGGTGCTCATCGTCACCTTGTGGCGCTCGGCGATCTGATCGAGCGTCAGTCCCTCGGCGAGGCTCCCCGCGACGCGCGCCTCGGTCGGCGTCAGGTCGAAGAGGCTTTGCACCAATGCGGCGTCCGGGGCGGCCGGCCGCGTGAGGGGTGTGATCGCCAGCACGCCCAGCCCGCCGCCGAACAGGTCGCGCGCATGGCCGGTGACGGGAATCAGATGCATCACCACAGGGCGATCGCCGGCGCCTCTCGAGGGAAAGGAGCGCACCGAGGCCGCCGCGGGATTGCGGAGATCGGCGACGGCGCGCCGCAGCAAGGCGTCGGCGGCGGGCTCGACAAGCGCGATGCGGTCTCGCGGCATCCAGACATGATGCGAGGTCAATTCCTCGATCAGCCCATTGGCGGCGAGCACACGGCCCTCGATATCCAGTATGGCCGCCGGAACGCCGAGGATTGCGAGCCCCTCGGCCGCCGATCGCAGCCGCTCGAGCCGCCAGCGCGCGGCGAGCAGGCCGGCCCGGGCGAGATGCGGGCGCAGCGCGTCGAGCCGCGCTAGCTCCGCGCGGCCGAAAGGCGGCTCTCCCTTGCGCCGCTTGACCTGAAACACCGCGAGATCGCCATTGGGCATCGGCACGGCGGTGGCCGTGCAATGGTGGATGCCGATCGGCCCGCACCATTCCTTGATGACGGGATCGGCGCAAAATTCTTCGTCGGTGAAGCCTTCCTGATCGGCGACGAAGCCGGCGCGGTTGAACGCCAGAAGACGGCCGGGAACCTGACTGCGGGCGAGGCCGCCGCCGCCGAAAAAGGCGTCGGCGCCGCGCTCCAGCGCTCCGGAGCAACGCCAGCCGAGCCAGGAATCGGCCCTTCGGGCGATGATGGCGCCGCCCGCGGCGTCGGCGACCTTGCCGATGTCGTGCATGATCCGCGGCCAGCAATCCGGGTCGGCGGCGGCCTCGTAGATATTGTCGACGAGAGATTCGAAATCTGGCATGGCGCGCAATCCGGTTGCGGCGAAACGGCGGTTCGATTGTGACATATTGACGCAAGCGCGGCCCGGCGTCCACGGCCGGCGAGATTCTGCGAGATTGGACTTGTGCTTGACGGCAGGACGAGGATGCGGCGGTCATGGTTTCCCCGGAACGCAGGGCTTTTCGCTTCGCGCCGTCGCCCAACGGCTTGCTGCATCTCGGCCACGCCTATTCGGCGCTGCTCAATTTTGAGCTGGCGCGCGCCTGCGGCGGTCGCTTTCTGTTGCGGATCGAGGATATCGACCAGGGCCGCGCACGGGCGGAATTCGAAGCGGCGATTTGCGAAGACCTCGCCTGGCTCGGGCTCGCATGGGAGACGCCCGTGCGCCGACAGTCCGAGCATTTCGACGATTACGCCCGAGCGCTCGCGCGGCTTGACGAGATGGGGCTGCTCTACGCTTGCGATTGCAAGCGCTCCGACGTCGCCCAATTCGCCGCCGCCCATCCGGATTGGCCGCGCGACCCCGACGGCGCGCCGCTCTATCCCGGAACCTGCCGCGACAAGCCCCGCCGCCCCGCTTGCGCCGTGCTGGCGCAGGGGGGAGTCGCGCTGCGGCTCGACATGGCGAAGGCGGCGGCGCTCATGGGGGAGGGGCTGAGCTGGCGGGAATTCATCGCTCGCGATTGCGAGCCGCTTTACCCTCCCCCTTGCGGAGAGGCGCCAGAGGCGGCGGCGGCCGACGGCGCATCGCTCCCCGCAAGGGAGGGGGAAGGCGCCTTTCCTGCCGAGCCTGAAGAATTTGCAGCCGTTCCCTGCGACCCCACGCAGTGGGGGGACGTTATCCTTGCGCGCAAGGACACGCCGGCGAGCTACCATATTGCGGTCGTCGTCGACGACGCGATTCAGGGCGTGACCGACGTGGTGCGCGGGCGCGATCTGTTCTTCGCGACGAGCCTGCATCGCCTGTTGCAGCGGCTGCTCGACTTGCCAGAGCCGCGCTACCGCCATCACGGGCTGATACGGGACGCGGCCGGCGAGAAGCTCGCCAAGAGCCGGGGTTCCGCGACGCTGCGGGCGTTGCGGAAGGCCGGCGTTCGCCCGGCGGACGTCAGACGGCGAGTCCTTCCCCCGCTCACTTGATAGCGGGCTCGTTGGAGGGCGCTTCCGCCTGAGAATACCCCCTGTGCGCCCCCGCACGGCGACCCGTCGTCCGACCCGCTACCTTCCCATCATCGGAATTTCAAAAGCGGCGCGGAGACAGACAATGTTCGCCACCATCCAGACCATCATCGACCAGGAAACCAGGCTCGCCATTCCGGCGGCGCATCTGACCCCGCGCGCCAATCTCTATGCGCTGGGCCTGACGTCTTTCGACGCCATCCGCCTGCTGGTCGCAATCGAGCGGGCCTTCAAGGTCGAGCTGCCGCGCGAGATGCTGAAGCGCGAGACGGTCGCCTCGATCGAAACGATCGTCCAGGCGATCCGGTCCACGCAGCCCGGGTCGGCCAAGGATTTGCGCCTGGCGGCCTAACGGGCGCGCGGAGACAGAAGGGCAGGGAGAAGGAAGATGTTCGCCATCATTCAGCGCGTGATCGATCGTGAAGCGCGGCTCGTCATTCCGGCCGCAGATCTCACCCCGGGCGCCGATCTCTACAAGCTCGGGCTGACGCCTTATTCCGCCGTGCGCGTGCTGCTCGCATTGGAGCGCCAATTCGGGGTCGAGCTGCCGCGCCGCGAACTCAAGCGCGAGACGATGCAGTCGATCGAAGCGGTCGCCCGCGCGCTGCGTCTCGCCATGGCGTCGAGGCGCGACGCCGCCTGAATCTATCGGCTCGCGGTCGGCGTCGCGCCTGTCGGCCCGCGCGCGACCTTGTTGCTGTTCGGCGCCTTGGCCATCAGCGAATCGATGCGGTCGCGCTCTCTCTTGAACTCGACCAGCATGCGGCCCTCGATCTCGCGGGTGCGCGCGAGCTTGACGCGCATCGGATCGACGAAATGGCCGTTGACCATCACTTCATAATGTAGATGCGGTCCCGTGGAGAGGCCCGTCGAGCCCAGGAAGCCGACGACCTGTCCCTGCTTGACGCGCACGCCTTCCGTAATGCCGCGCGCAAATCCGGACATGTGATTGTAGGTGGTGATGTAGCCGTTGGCGTGCTGGATTTCGACCCGGCGGCCATAGCCCGAATCCCATTGCGCCTTGATCACGGTGCCGTTGCCGGCGGCGAGAATCGGCGTGCCGATGGGCGCGGCCCAGTCGACGCCCGTATGCATCTTGTAATAGCCGAGGATCGGGTGGCGGCGCATGCCGAAGCCCGAACGCGTCTCGCCGATCGAGATGGGCTTGCGGACGAGGAATTTGCGGCTGGAGCGACCATTCTCGTCGTAATAATCGACGAGCCCGTCATCCGGCGTCTGGAAACGATAGTAGCGATAGGTTTCGTTGCGCGTCGTCAGCGACGCGTAGAGCAGGCTGTCCCGCGTCGGTCCGGAACCGTCTTCCGGCTCGTCATAGAAGACGTCGAGCGAGTCGCCTCCCGAGACGCCGCGCTGCAGATCCACGTCATTGGCGAAGACGCGCACGAGCTCGTTCACGACGGCTTTGGGCATCTGCTGCTTCAGCGCCGTCTCGTAGAGCGAATCATAGAGCCGCATGGCGCCGGAATCTTCTTCCTCGCTGTCGAACTCCTCGACCGCCGGCGCGTAGCGCTTGGTGGCGCGGCGAGCTGCGGCGGTCGGCGCCGTCGGCGTTTGCACGAACGCGCCCTTGTCGGTCGCGGCGACGATCGATTCGACTTCGTCGTCATTGTAGACCGACATGCGCGCGAGCTGCATGTTCTTGCCGGATCCGTCGAAATCCGCGAAGAGCAGCTTCACCCGCTGGCCTTCGCGCACCGGCTCGCGCTTGCCCTTATAGGCGCCGGCGACGGCGGCGATGCGCGCCTTCGGGACGCCATTGGCGGCGAGAATGTCTTCCAGTCCCTCGCCATGGCGCACGACGGCGAGCTTTTCTTCCATCTGCGTCGGCTGCGGCGTGTCGCGCGGCGCGATGGTGACGTTCTCCGGCACCATGCGCACCTCGATGGAGGAGAAGGGCGCGGTGAGCGACGCGCCCGGCGCGGCGTAGGCGAGGGCCTGCGGATCGATCGCGGCGGCGCGGCTCGTGCGCGACAGCAGCATCTGGCCGGGCAGGGGCAGCGCCGCCTTCGGGCCCGCGGCGATGGCGGTCTTCACCTGTTCGAGCACCTGCGCCTGCGCCTCGTCGAAAGAGAGCTGAGCGCTCTGCGCCTGGATGTCGAGCGAGGAAAGCTCCTTCGTGACGAAGGAGACTTCCGCTTCGTCCAAAGCAATGTCCGAATCGCCGCTATTCTCAGGCGCGCGCGGATCGCTCACCAGCTTGAGGGGATTGAAGGGCGGCACATCATTGGCGAAGCTCGTCGGCGCGAGCGTCAGCGTCGCGGCGACATGCGTGAAGGCGCGCGTGCGCACCACTTCCTTTTCGCCCGATTTCGACGTCGTGGCGGCGCGGAAGGTCTGCTTCGCGGCGACGACGTCGACCGCGCGCATGAGCCGGTCGCCCTTCTTCGGATTGACGATATTGCCTTCCGCCTCGGCCTGGCGCGG
>NZ_CM134185.1:0-332500 GCF_054106005.1 Methylocystis sp. S23 | reverse complement strand
GTAACTTCGGGATAAGGAGGCCTTCGGCTCGCGCAAGCGGGTCGGAGGGCACAGACCAGGGGTGGCAACTGTTTAACAAAAACACAGGGCTCTGCGAAATCGCAAGATGACGTATAGGGTCTGACGCCTGCCCGGTGCCGGAAGGTTAAGAGGAGGTGCAAGCCTTGAATTGAAGCCCCGGTAAACGGCGGCCGTAAATATAACGGTCCTAAGGTAGCGAAATTCCTTGTCGGGTAAGTTCCGACCTGCACGAATGGCGTAATGACTTCCCCGCTGTCTCCAACGTCAGCTCAGTGAAATTGAATTCCCCGTGAAGATGCGGGGTTCCTGCGGTCAGACGGAAAGACCCCGTGCACCTTTACTGTAACTTTGCATTGGCATTCGTGTCGGCATGTGTAGGATAGGTGGTAGGCTTTGAAGCATGGGCGCCAGCTCGTGTGGAGCCACCCTTGAAATACCACCCTTATCGTCATGGATGTCTAACCGGGCGCCGTCATCCGGCGTCGGGACAATGCATGGTAGGCAGTTTGACTGGGGCGGTCGCCTCCCAAAGAGTAACGGAGGCGCGCGATGGTGGGCTCAGAGCGGTCGGAAATCGCTCGTCGAGTGCAATGGCATAAGCCTGCCTGACTGCGAGACAGACAAGTCGAGCAGAGACGAAAGTCGGTCATAGTGATCCGGTGGTCCCTCGTGGAAGGGCCATCGCTCAACGGATAAAAGGTACGCCGGGGATAACAGGCTGATAACCCCAAGAGTCCATATCGACGGGGTTGTTTGGCACCTCGATGTCGGCTCATCACATCCTGGGGCTGGAGAAGGTCCCAAGGGTTCGGCTGTTCGCCGATTAAAGTGGTACGTGAGCTGGGTTCAGAACGTCGTGAGACAGTTCGGTCCCTATCTGCCGTGGGTGTAGGAGAATTGAGAGGATTTGTCCCTAGTACGAGAGGACCGGGATGAACATACCTCTGGTGGACCTGTTGTGGCGCCAGCCGCAGTGCAGGGTAGCTATGTATGGACGGGATAACCGCTGAAGGCATCTAAGCGGGAAACCCACCTCAAAACCAGTTCTCCCTCGAGAGCCGTGGAAGACGACCACGTTGATAGGCCGGGTGTGGAAGCGCAGCAATGTGTGAAGCTTACCGGTACTAATCGCTCAATTGGCTTGATCGCTCTCATTTATCAACGCCCATCGCGCAACAACGGCGCAATGAGCAAACGGAAAGACCGGAAGCGAAATAGCGAATAGGGAGTAGCGAATAGCAATAATTCCATTCGCCACTCCCTATTCGCTATTCGCCCCTTGCTTCGAAATGTGTTTCGCCGGCCTGGTGGCCTTCGGCGAAGCGATCAGACCCGATCCCATCCCGAACTCGGCCGTCAAACGCTTCCGCGCCAATGGTACTATGTCTCAAGACCTGGGAGAGTAGGTCGTCGCCAGGCCTGCCAAACACATCAAATCCTCTTCAGCGATCGCGCATGCAAATGGCAAGCGAATAGGGAGTGGCGAATAGCGAGTAGACTAAACTATTCGCCATTCGCCACTCCCTATTCGCTCCTGCCGCGGGGTGGAGCAGCCCGGTAGCTCGTCAGGCTCATAACCTGAAGGTCGTAGGTTCAAATCCTACCCCCGCATCCAGGAAAACAAACCCATTCGCCATCCCCCTACGCCGTCGTTGACCGCAGACGGACGCGCGCGTAACCTCCATAAAGCAGTGGGTTCCTTCACAATAAATCTTTACCCAGGATTCTCGCTTCTCCTCCGCCCAGTTGCCCGCAATCCGTCCCGCTCCCCCCCCCAGACAAGGCGACCAAAGGTCAATCTTGCCAACTCAATGCCTCGAACTGGTCGCGGAATTGTGATAGGCGAGGCCCCTCAAAGCCCGGCGGCCTTGGTTAGACTGACCCTGAAGCGGTTCGCCCAAATCCTTTCGCGTCGGGAACAGAAGCGTCGCTTCGGCCGAGCCGCTGGCATGTCGCCGTAAGGCTAGTCGTACGTCACATGCTTGCGCATCGACAGAGACTCGTTCCGTCTGGCGCCGTGATCGAAAGGCGGAGTGGGAGCACAAACATGTTGAAGGATCGATTCCTCAGGCGCCTTGGCAAGAAAGCCCGAAAAGGACTGCGGGGATGGCCAATGGCGACGATTGCCTTCTATGGTCCGAACCTAAGCCAAGCGACAAAGGTCGTTGTCGGCGTCGCGCCATCCGAGAATGGGGCGATCGAAACGTTGCGCGATTGGAAGGTTGAACAGGGCGACGTCCGCGCCAAGCCTGAAATTATTCGTGGAATACTTCAATTTATTGAGAAGCATGAGGTGCGAACCGTGACCATGACCGATGGCGTGATCGGGTGTCCTCATCAGGAAGGAATCGATTATGAAGGCGAATGGCGCCCGATCTGCGAATTTTGGCGCGGACGGGATCGCTTTACGGGACAGATCGTCCATTGACCTTGGGGAAATCAATATAGCGGCGCAACGAGACCCCGATCACGCCTAGGACGCGGCTCCGCGGCAGGGCGCCGCGCGGCGTTTCGGGGCCCGCCTCACGGCGGAGCGCCGCAGCCGCTGCGGCCCGGCGAAGCCGTGAGGAGCATGGCGCATCTGCGCGCCGTCCCGATCCTCGGCTCGTCCCGGCCCCCGCCGAGCGTCATGGGCTGAGGCGAGCTACGCCCGAGAGTCGCGGGCGTTTTTCAGTCGCGCATTTGCCCGGCCGCTATTCCGTCTTTGCTTCTTTCGCCGCGGGAGCGGAGGCGACCAGGCGTTTCAGGAGCTCGGGGTCGACCATGCGCCCGACAATGGGGTGGATGCGCACATCGCCCTGCTTCACAACCTGGCTGAAATTGGCGAGCACGGCGGAGGCGAGTTTCTGCGAGGGCGCGATCACGTCGAGCAGCCAGGCCTTGTCGCCGCTCGCCCAGTCCTCGGGCTTGAGGCGGATCGGAAAGACGCCGGCCTTAATCTGCTCGCGGATTTTAGCGTCGACCTCGTCCGAAACGCTCGCCCAGATGGCGACGCCAGCCATTTGTGCGCCCGCTTGCGGCTCGTCTCCCTCGATGTCGCCTTTCGCCGGCGCCACGGAAGCGATGGCGATGCGATCGCGCATAAGCGGATCGATGACGAGCGATTGCAGATCGGCGAGAGACTGGTGCCGATAGCGCGGCACGGCCGACATGGCGAGCACGATCTGCCCCGCCGCCGCATGCAGTCGCGCGCGAATGTCCGCAATCTGCCGTTCGGCGGCTTTCTTGTCGGCTGGCGGCGACGCCCCGTTACCCTCCGCGCCATTGCCCTTGTTAAAAAGACCTTGCTCCATCGCCATAATTTACTCCCGCAATTCATTTCAGACCGCAGCATTCATGCCCAACAAATGCGAGCCTTACAATAGGGAAGCGGAGCCGAAAGGCGAGATTATTGCGCGCGGAATCGAAGCAGCCTGAAAAGAAAAACAGAAACGCGCGGTTACGACAGGCGCGAATGCAGTCCCCCGCTCATCAGCGTTCAGACGAGGCTTCGCCTCGTATCCTGGATCACGCTGCGTTTAGGCGGAATCGCCTGAACGCAGTCGAATCTATTCTCCACTTGGCGTCGATGCGCCGAACCATTTGTCTTTGACTTGTTCGAAATGCTCGGCAGGCCGATAGGCGGGGGCGTGGCTCGCCAGCATCCCGGCGGAGAGTTGGCCGGTCGCGGCCAGTATGGCGTAGGACGCGACAATCTGATCGCGTTGAGCGGTGACGAGATTGACGCGGGCGTCGAGCAGGGCCTGCTGGGCGTTGAGCACGTCGAGCGTGGTGCGCTGGCCGAAAAACGCTTCGTCGCGCACCCCTTTCAGGGCGGCTTCCGCGGATTTAACGGCCGCGAGCGTCGCAGCGATGGAAGCCTTGGCGGTTTTGAACTGGCTGAAAGCCTGCACGACATTGGCGCGAACGGCGTTGCGCTGGGCGATGGCGTGGATGCGCGCCTGACCGAGCTGCTCCTTCGCCTGCCGGATCGAGGAATATTCGGCGCCGCCCTGATAGAGCGGCACATTGAGCTGGCCGCCGACCTGCGCGGAGAGTTGGCGTGTGCCGGGAATCCCGAGATAAGAATCGATCTGCTGATTGACTTGGACAGTCACCGCCGCGGTCGGCAGCAGCGCGCCTTCCTGCACCTTGACGGCCGCCTCGGCGGCGTCGATCTGATGCAGGGCCGCGGCGATCCCCGGATGCTGCGTCATCGCCTGTTCCACGGCCTCGTCGCGAGACTTCGGCAGCAAGGCGTCGATTGGCGCGGCCGGCTCGAGCCGCGTCGGCGCTTCGCCGATCACGCGGACATAATTCGCGACGCTGATTTCGAGGGATCCCTGCGCGATCGCGAGATCCGAATGGGCCTTCGCCAGCGAGGCTTGGGATTGCGCCACATCCGTCACCGTCACCTCGCCGACGGAGAAGCGGTCGCGCGTCACGCGCAACTGTTCGAGGAGCACGGCGATATTGCTCTTGCGCAGACGAAGCACCGCCGTGTCGCGCAGAACATTCATATAGGCGGTCGCCGCGTCGAGCAGCGTTTCCTGTTCCGAACCCCGCATCGCCTCGCGGGCCGCAAGGACGCCGGACTCGGCCTGTCGAATGGAATTATCGGTTCGCCAGCCGTCGAATATGGGCGCCGAGAGGCCGAAGGAGGCGCCGCGCGGATAGCCGAAAAGCTGTTCCTCGGAGAAAAGGCGCAGGTTGTTGCGATCGCGTCCGGCCGGCTGCCGAATCTTCGAGAATTGCGGTCCGCCGTTGACGGAGACGTTCGCCCGGGGACGCATGCCCGCCGCGGCTTTCGGAACGTCCTCGTCACGGACTCGAACATTGGCGCGCTGTTCATTGAGGTCGGGATTGGCGACATAGGCCTTGGCCATGGCGCCCGCTATTGTTTCGGCGGCGGATTGCCCGGGCGCATATGCGAGGCTCGCGGCGAAGAGGACGCCGAGCGCGCGCGCGCAAAGCCGGCCTTGCGGACTATCTTCAAAACTTCTGTTTGAATACATGTCGCCAACAATCGAAATTGACTCGACAATCCGTCTATCTTTCCTTCATCGCGCGCGACGCCGTCTCGACGAGCGGTGAAAACAGATATTCGAGAATCCGTCGCTTGCCCGTTCGGATCTCCACAGTGACCGCCATGCCCGGAGTCAGCGGCACGTCCACCCCGTCGATATTCATCGACGATCGCTCGGTGACGAGCGTTATCGGGAAGACGAGGTTCTGGGTGCGTTGCGCGCCGGCAAAACCATTCGACTTTGGCGGATGAACGAGATTCCCCTCGATATTCTGGGCGTCCGGCTCCGGAATTGCGTCATGGGCGACGCGCGTGACGCGGGCGTCGAGCGTTCCATAGCGGGTAAACGGAAAGGACTCGATCTTCACGACCGCCGTCTGGTCGCGCTTCACGAAGCCGATGTCCTTATTCTGGAGGTAGCATTCGACTTCCAGCGTGGCGTCGTCGGGAACGATGCGCATCAATTCCTCACTGGTGTTGAGCACCTGATTCCTGGTGGTCACGGAAAGCCCCAGCACCGTCCCGGAGATGGGGCTTTTCAAAACCATGTGCCCCGTCTTCTCATGCGCTTTGACGAACTTCTGGCGGAGGTCGTCGATTTGCCGCTCGACCTCTGAAAGCTTTTGATCGTTCTCGGCGAGAAAGGCGCGGATCGCCTTGCGTCGCTCCTTGACGAGCACATCGGCCGCGGCGCGCGCCTCGGCGAGCTGTCCTTTTTGCGTCGCGAGGGCGGTCTGCTGAGTCTGCAACGACTCGATGGCGTCGATGACGGCCGCCCTGGGCGCCGAGCCGCGGGCAAGAAGGTTCTGACGCATGGTCACGCGCTGCCGGAGC
Source organism: Methylocystis sp. S23 (assembly GCF_054106005.1). Classification (NCBI taxonomy): domain Bacteria; kingdom Pseudomonadati; phylum Pseudomonadota; class Alphaproteobacteria; order Hyphomicrobiales; family Methylocystaceae; genus Methylocystis; species Methylocystis sp. S23. The sequence goes on along the minus strand of NZ_CM134185.1, from coordinate 326,640 downwards.
GTCGTTATCAGCGCTTCCTGCGCGCGCAAGGTCGCTTCGAGGCGACGTTCCTCTTCTTTCCTTTGGGCAAGTTGCGCGTCCAGGCTTTGAATGGCCGCATGGAGCTGCGCGAGGTCGCCGTGAAGCACGCGCTCTTCCCGCTGGCGCATGGCGGCGGGCATATCCGTCGGCCAGGCAATCGGAAGCGGGTCGGAAAGACGCATCCTTTCCACCGCGTCGATCGCCATTCGCCGGCGCAGGCTCTCGGCGCGGAACGCCGCGAGCGCGCTTTCTGAGGCCTCTTCATCCGCGCGCGCTTCCGCCGCGTCGAGCTCCACCAGCAGATCGCCAGTCTGAACATGTTGCCCGTTCTCGACGTGAACCGCGACGACGCGGCCCGTCTCCAGCGGCTGAATGGTCTTGACGCGGCCGGTCGGCTGGATCTTCCCTTGAGCGATGGCGATGATGTCGATTTCTCCGAAATAGCTCCATGTAAGGGCGAAGGCCGCAAGCAGGCAGATCGACCAGATCAATGTGATGCGAACCGGAGAGGGCGGCGTCTCGAGGATGGCGAGCGCGGCCGGCAGGAATTCGCGGTCGTCGCGCACGCCTTTGGCGAGAAGGGTCCGTTTCGCCCAGTTGCGCCAGCCAATGGCGTCGCTGATCATGACGCCCTCGTCAGATCGTTCTGCAACGACCAGAGATGGGCGTAGAGACCTTTCGGGTTGCGCAGCAATTCGTCGTGAGGCCCGACCTCGACGATCCTGCCCTCGTCCATTCCGATGATGCGGTTGCAGTGACGCACGGCCTGGAGTCGATGCGCGATGATGATCACCGTGCGTCCTTTGACGATCTGGAACATATTCTTCTGGATCAACTGCTCGCTTTCATAGTCGAGCGCGCTCGTCGCTTCGTCGAAAATCAGAATGGGCGGATTGGTGGCGAGCGCCCGCGCGATGGCGATGCGTTGGCGTTGGCCGCCGGAGAGATTGGCGCCGCGCTCCTCGATGATCGTGTCGTAGCCCTGCGGCAGACGCGTGATGAATTCGTCGGCGCCCGACAGGCGCGCCACGGCCATTGCTTGCGCTCGCGTCATCGTCGGATTGGCGAGGACGATGTTGTCGTGAAGCGAGCGGTTGAAAAGGAGGTTCTCTTGCAGCACGACGCCGATCTGCGCGCGCAGCCAGGCCGGATTGGCCTGCGAGACGTCGACGCCGTCGACGAGAACCTGACCGGCCTCGGGCATGTAGAAGCGCTGAACGAGCTTGGCGAGAGTGGACTTTCCCGATCCCGACCGACCGACGACGCCGATGACCTCGCCAGGCCGGATCGCGAGGGTGACGCCCTTGAGGATCTCCGGCCCGCCAGGTTTATAGCGGAAGGTCACGTTGCGGAATTCAACCGCGCCCTTGGCCGGCGGCAGGCTGCCATGGGCGAGATTGAGCGGTTCGGTCGGCGTGTTGAGAATGTCGCCAAGCCGGTCGATTGAAATCTGAACCTGCTGGAAGTCTTGCCAAATTTGCGAGAGCCGCAGGATCGGCTGGGCGACCTGTCCGGAGATCATGTTGAAGGCGACGAGTTCGCCCACTGATATTTCGCCGTCAATGACGGCCTTCGCGCCGAAGAGCAGCAGAGCGGCGTTGGTGAGCTTGGTCACATATTGGATGGCCATCTGCCCGCCCGAGCCGATCAGCCCGGCGTCGAAAGAAGAGCTGACATAGGCGGCGAGCCTCTCCTCCCATTGCGACTGGATCATCGGCTCGACGGCCGCGGCCTTGATCGTCTGCACGCCCACGATCGCCTCGACCAGCATTTGCTGACTTTCCGCGCCGCGATTGAATTTCTCCTTGATCGTCTCCCGCAGGATCGGCCGCACCAGAGCGGCGATGAGGATGTAAAGCGGGATCGACGCCAGCACGATCAGCGTCAGCTTCCACGAATAAGCGAGAAGAACGACGATGAAGACGACGGTGAAAAGAATATCGAGCGCCGAAAACAATCCCTGGCCGGTGAGGAAGGAACGAATGGTCTCGAGCTCGCGCACCCGCGCGACGGTCTGTCCCGCCGAGCGCGTCTCGAAATAGTTCATCGGCAGGCGGAAGAGATGGAAGAACAGTCGCCGGCCGAGCTCGACGTCGATACGGTTTGTCGTGTGGGACAGCGCATAGCTGCGCAAATACTGAAGGACGACGTCGAATATGCCCACCACCGCCAGGCCGCCAACCAGAACGAAGAGCGTATCGTAGCCTTTGTGGCTCAGCACCTTGTCGATGACGACTTGGAAAAACAGCGGCGTCACCAAGGCGAAGATCTGCACGAAGAAGGAAGCGAGCATGACGTGGGAGAGCGGGCGCCGGTAACGCCAGATCGACGGCAGGAACCATTTGAGGCTGAAGGTTTGCGGATCGACGCCGGCGCCTTGAAACCGGCGGGAGACGAGAATCGCCTCGCCCGCGCATTCCTCGAAGAGCTGATCGAGCGGCAGCATGCGGTCGCGCCGGGTGATCGGGTCGACAAGCCTGAACGCGCCCGACGGCATCAGACCGCCAAAGACTTCATAGGCGCCGCTGCGCATCTTCAGTATCGAGGGCGCCGGAAGCGCCGCCAATCTTTCCTTCTTCAGCTTGGAAATGATGCGCGCCTTCAGTCCCACGATCTGCGTGGCGCGGACAATGGCGCCCGAATCCGCCAACGCCTCTCCGAGCGCGAGTTCCCGGCGCAGCAAGGCTGGATCCGCCATGATGCGAAAATAGGCCGCGATTCCGGTCAGCGCCTGCAAGCCGGAATCCGCTTTCGCCTTTGTATCGGAGGCGTCAGCCATGACGGCGGACGGCTAATGACGGCGAAGCGGCGTTACGCGCGGATGCGCTTTCAACATGCCGGGTCGAACGAAAGCCAACTCTCTTGGAAACCCTCATCACAAACGCACCGACGCTTCGCAATAAAATCAGCTCGCGGGAGCGGCCAGGATCGAATCGGCGCTCGCCGTCGACGGAGTCGCGATTATCGCTTCGGCCGCCGCGATATGCGGATCGAGCAGCGCCGTCCACGTATTGAAAATCGCCGTCGCCGCCGGGCTTTCCGCCAGAAAGCGCGCGTCGCCCGGCAGGATCGACGACGCATAGCTTGGCTGCGCGTCCTGATAGATGAACGGCGTCGCCGCCGAGATCGGCGACAAGGATATTGTCGCGGCATAGGGCTTATCGCCAAAGGCTGACATATCCGCCTTGGATATGGTCGATATCGGATCGACCGGATAAAGATCGGTAGGCACGACGGCGCTTGTCGTCTCATCCGCCGGCGTCGAGGGCGGAATGTCGGCGGTCGTTATTGGATCGATCGGATAAAGATCGGTGGGCACGACGGCGCTTGTCGTCTCGTCCGCCGGCGTCGAGGGCGGGATATCGGCGGTCGTTATTGGATCGACCGGATAAAGATCGGTGGGCACGGCGGCGCTTGTCGTCTCGTCCGCCGGCGTCGAGGGCGGGATGTCGGCGGTCGTTATTGGATCGACTGGATAAAGATCAGTAGGCACGACGGCGCCGGTCGGCTCACTCGATGGCGCCGAGGGCGGCTCCGCCGGATGAAGATCGACAGGCGCAGCGGCGCTTGTGAGGGCGCCCAACGGCTTTGACGGCGGAGGATCGTCGGATGTCGGCGGCTCTTTCGTCGAGAGGGCGGATGCAGAGGCTTGGGCGCTCGTCCCGAGCAAGGATCCGCTTGCGGACGCGCTCCCGTCGGAAGACTCCGGGAGGGGCGGCAATTCAGCCGATTTCTCCCACGAGACCTCTACTTGCGGGGAGGAAAGCGCGCTTGTCGAAGCGTCCCCCCCATCCAGCGTCAGCCCCGCGCTCGTGCTCCCATCCAGATTTTTTTCAACGCCGGACGACGCGGCGGTTTGCTGGATTAATAGGAAGAAGAGAGCGACATTGGGATCGAACCCCGCATTGACGAGAAAAATATAAGGCAGCCAAAAGTTCGGAGTGTCTCCCGCCGCGGGCGGGATTGATCCGTCGCCGGCTGAGGTCGCCGCGGCGACTGAAGTCCCATCCGCGCCGATGAAGTCGGATTTGTCGCTCGGCATTCGAAATAACCTCGCTCAATTATTACTTAGCTATTTGCGCGCATGAAGCCGCAATTTCTGTTGAGAATGGTCGATGAGCGTCACCGTAGCAGAATGAAGGCGCCCGTCAATGATTGAATTTACGAGGTTTTCCCCGCTGGACGACCAGACGCCGACCGCCGCGCCTATCTCGATATAAATGCTTATGTTTTCACCTCGGTCATCCGGCGGCTTCGGCGTAGCGGACTACAGCTTTTCCGAAAGCGCCGGGCTTCGGAAGCGGCGGCGACCGAGCGATTCCGGTCTTGTCGGCTCCTTCTGCGGACACGCTGATCAGGGATGACGGCGAACCGCTCCAAGGTTGGCGAAGGCGATAATGCGCTTGCGGGCGCGGCCGGCACTGACACACATCGGTCATCTATCATGACCTTCGGCATAAGACATTGATTCCGATTTCGCTTCTCGGCCCTGCGACAATCTGTCCCGTTTCTAATGCCAGGTTTGTCACGGACAGGCTTGACACTTGTGCAATGCAGCAATATAACAGTGCGACGCAGCGAGAGTTGTCTCGCTCCGTAGCCCTCCTTGGGCGTTTCCTCCCTTGACTTGGGCCGCTGGCTTTCCGGCGGCCCTTTTTTTGCGCTCATCCGATCAAATGGAAGAAGGAGCCGGAGACGCGGCCCTGCCTGAGGCCGGCGGGCGCATCGTCCTCGCTATAGGCGTCTCTCGCCAGCGCAAAGGGGTCGCCGGATTCTTTCAGCACCGACGCATAGTGAAATTCGTGACCGCGCAGCGCGCCCCCCGCCGGGCCGAGAACATGATCCGCGGCAAGGCGCGCGCGGCGATAGCCGAGACGCAATTTTCGCTTCGCGAAGCTCGTCTCGAGCGCGAGCAGCCCCGCCATTTCATGCGCGTCGCCCCCGGCGTCGACGAGCGCCCGCCCGAGGACCATGTAACCTCCGCATTCGCCGTGAACCGGGCGGGTCTCGGCGAACCGCCTGAGTCCGGCGAGAAACCGCCCCGCCTGGGCGAGACGGCCGGCATGCAGCTCCGGATAGCCGCCCGGAAGCCAGCATAGGTCGCAATCGGGAGGCGGGGGATCGTCGGCAAGAGGGGAGAAGAAAAAAAGCTCGGCGCCGGCCATGCGCCAGGCGCGAGAGAGATGCGGGTAGAAAAAGGAAAAGGCGTCGTCCCGCGCCACGGCGATTCGCTGTCCTGGCGGCCGAAACGCCGCCGCCGGCGCGCAAAGGGGCGGCGCGGCCGCGCCGGCGGCCGCGGCGAGGGCGGCGAGATCCACATGCGCCTCGATGAAATCGGCGAGCGCCTCCAATCGCATCTCGAGATCCGACGTCTCCTCCGCCTGGACAAGGCCGAGGTGACGCTCCGGCAGCCCGACGCGGTCGTCGCGCGGAAGAGCGCCGAAGACCGGGAATCCCATCCCCTTCAGGCCGGATGCGACAAGGCGGCGATGTCGCTCGCCGCCGACCCGGTTCAAAACGACGCCGGCGATGCTGATCCTCGTATCGTATGTCGCGAGGCCGTGAATGACCGCCGCGCCGGTCTGCGCCTGGCCGGAGACGTCATGCGCCAGCAGGACCGGCCAGCCGAGGAGCGCGGCAATGTCCGCGCTTGCGCCAATGCCGCCGGCCCCGCCGGGGGCGCCGTCGAACAGGCCCATCGCGCCTTCGGCGATGATGATATCCGCGCCTTTGCCGGCGCTCGCCGCGAGCTCGGCGATCCGCGCGGGCTCCATGGCCCAGGAATCGAGATTGAGGCTGTCGCGCCCGGTCGCGGCCGCATGGAAGGCGGGGTCGATATAATCCGGCCCGCATTTCACGGCGCCGACCCGCAGGCCGCGCCGCGTCAGGGCGCGCATCAGCCCGAGCGCAAGCGTCGTCTTGCCGGACCCGGAGCGCGCCGCGCCGATCAGCAGGCCGGGGGTCGTCACGCGCCGCCTCTCGGTCGGAAGCGCCGGTCATAGCCCGCGTCGTAAAGCGCGCTTTCGCGGAAATCCTCGGCCCCGAGCGATGGGCCGACAAGGATGAGCGCGGTGCGCTCCATGGGCGCTTCGGCGGCGCGCGATTCGATGTCCGACAGAGAGCCCCGGACGATGCGCTCGTCGGGCCAGGAGGCGCGATAAACGAGCGCGACGGGACAATCGGCGCCGTAGAAGGGCGTCAATTCCTCGACGACCTGCGAGAGGACGTGAATGGAAAGATGGATGGCGAGCGTCGCGCCGGATTGCGCGAAGGTCGCGAGCTTCTCGCGCTCGGGCATGGCGGAGGCGCGGCCCGAGACGCGCGTGAGCACGAGAGACTGAGCGACCTCGGGCAAGGTGAGCTCGCGGCCGAGCGCGCTCGCCGCCGCCGAGAAGGCGGGGACGCCGGGCGTCATCGTATAGGGAATGTCGAGCGCGCGCAGCCGGCGCGTCTGTTCGCCCGTCGCGCTCCAGATTGAGAGATCGCCCGAATGCAGCCTTGCGACGTCAAGCCCGGCGTCATGCGCCGCCTTCATCTCGGCGACGATGTCGTCGAGGGAGAGCGGCGCCGTGTCGACGATGCGCGCGCCCGGGGGGCAATGCGCAAGAATTCCAGCGGGAACCAGCGAACCGGCGTAAAGACAGACAGGGCAGCGCGCGATCAGCTCGCGGCCGCGAATGGTCAGTAGATCGGCGGCGCCGGGGCCGGCGCCGATGAAATGCACGGTCATTCTTCTTCCTCGGCGCTGACGGCGAGCGCGCAGGCGGCGTAAGGCGTCGCGACGCGCGGCGCTAATAATCTGCTTCCTTTTCCCGCGCCGACGAGCGCGGCGGCTTCCGCCACGCTGCCGACGCCGAACATGGCCTGCACGCGCGGGGAATGCGTGGGCGCGGCGCCTCTGCGCGCCTTCAGCGCGTCGAGCGGGAGAAAGACGAGCTCGACGCCGAGCGTCTTCGCCGCGTCGTGCAGGCCTTGCTCCTGCGCCTTGCTGTCGAGCGTGCAGAGCGACACTTGCGAGAGCGGCGCGCCGTGCCGCGCGGCGACCGCGCGCACCAGATCGACGATCGCCTCCGCCGCCACGCCGCGACGCGCGCCAATTCCCGCCGCATATCTCATACGGTTTCCGCCTGATCGCTTCGCGACAATGCTGGCGCCGTCATTGCGCGGAGCGAAGCGACGAAGCAATCCAGGGCCGTCATCACGGCTCTGGATTGCTTCGCTCCGCTCGCAATGACGGCGCAGGAGAATGAATCAAACGGAACCGGTATCACGGCTTCGTCACGCGCCATTGCAGCACCCCCATGGCGGGATCGAGCGCGTGAAAACGCCCCACGGGCCGCGCGCGCGCGACCTGCAAATGGGTGAGATCGCCACCTTTGTTCTCGAAAGCTTGCGCGAGCAGCGCCTGCGTTTCGAGCGTCACCGCGTTGACGACGATCCGCCCCTGCGCGCGAAGTGCGTTCCAGGCGGCTTCGAGCATTTCCGAATTCGCGCCGCCGCCGATGAAGATCGCGTCGGGCCGACGCAGATCGCCGAGCGCACGCGGCGCGGCGGCGACCACGATTTCGAGGTCGGGGACGCCGAGCGCGAGCGCGTTGCGCGAAATGCGCGCCGCGCGTTCGGCGTCGCGTTCGAGCGCGACGGCCCGATTGGAAGGATGGCTGAGCATCCATTCGATGCAGATGGACCCCGCGCCCGCGCCGATGTCCCACAAGGTCTCGCCCTTGCGCGGCGCCAGCGCCGAGAGAGTCACGGCGCGGATTTCGCGCTTGGTGAGCTGCCCGTCATTCTCGAACCAATCGTCGGGCAGGCCCGGCGCCAATGGAATGAGGCGGGCGCCCGGCTCGGCGACGATTTCGAGGGCGACCGTATTGAGCGTGGCGACGTCGTTCAGGGCGAAAGCGTCGGCGCGCGTTTCGCGAACGCGCTCGCGCGGTCCGCCGAGACGTTCGAGCACGACGAGGCGCGAGGCGCCCATGCCGTTGGATGCGAGATGGCGCGCGATCCGCGCCGGCGTGGTTTCGTCCCAGGATAAAGCGATGATGCGCGCGCGGGGCTGAAGATGCGGCGTGACGCGTTCGAAGGCGCGGCCATGCAGTGACAGGAGCGCGCAATCCTGCTGGCTCCAGGCGAGCCGCGACGCCGCGAGCGAGAAGGCCGAAGGGGAGGGGATGCAGAAGACTTCCCCGCGCGCGACATGGCGCGAGATAAGGTCGCCGACGCCGTAGAAGAACGGATCGCCGGACGCGAGCACGACGGTCGGCTCGCCGCGCCGCGCAAGGATTCGCGGCATGGCGTCGGCGAGGGGCGACGGCCATTGCAGGCGTTCGGCCGCGCTTTCGCCGATCAAAGCGAGATGCCGCGCGCCGCCGACGATCAGCGTCGCTTGCGAGAGAAGCGTGCGCGCCGCCGGCGGCAGCGATTCCGCGCCGTCCTCGCCAATGCCGACGATGGAGAGCCATTTCTCCATCACGGCGCCTTTCGCGACGTATAGACCCAATCGCGCGCGTCCTCGCGCGCAATGCGCTTCGTGCCGCTCGCGCCGATGACGACGAGAGTCGACATGTCGACTTGTCCCGGATCGACGGCCCCGAGCGAGGCGAGGATGATTTCCTCCTTCTCCCGCCCCACCGATTTCGCGAGGCCAACGAAAGTCTCGCCCGGCAGGAAGCGGCGCAGCAGCGCGAAGGCGTCGGCGATGCGCGTCGGCCGGGCGCGCGAAGCGGGATTGTAAAGCGCGATGACGAAGTCGCCGCGCGCCGCATGTTCGAGCCGCCTCTCGATCACGTCCCACGGCTTGAGATTGTCGGACAAGGAAATGGCGCAGAAATCATGGCCGAGCGGCGCGCCGAGACGCGCGGCGGCGGCCTGCATGGCGGAGACGCCGGGAATGACGCGGATGTCGAGATCGCGCCATTCGCGCGGGCCGTGATCGACCGCTTCGAACACGGCGGCCGCCATGGCGAAGACACCGGGATCGCCGCCCGAGACGACCGCGACGATGCGGCCTTGCATCGTGCGCGCCAGCGCCTCGCGGGCGCGGTCGATCTCGACGCGATTGTCGCTGGGAAGGCGCGCCTGGCCGTCGCGCCGAGGGACGCGCGCCACATAGGGCGCGTAGCCGATAATGTCCTGCGCCTGCGCCAGCGCCTCCCGCGCTTCCAGAGTCAGCCAGCGCTCGTCCGCCGGACCCAGACCGACGATGTAAAGCGCGCCGCTCACGGACGGCGCCCTTGTCCGGGCACGAGGGCCATGGAGAAATAAGGCGCGACGTCGTCCTGCTTCTCGGCAAGACGCATGATCTTCTCGCCGGACATGGTGCCGCGCTCGACATAGATCGCGCGCGAAATAACGCCCGCGCGCGTCATGGCGCGGCGCAGCTTCGGGAAATTGCCGCCGAGCTTCATCACCACGGCCGCATCCGTCGTCTTGAGGCGTTCGGCCAGCGTGTCTTCGTCGAGCGTCGCGGGAAGGACGGTGAGAACATCGTCGCCCCAGGTCATGGGCTGGCGCGCGGCGGCGAAACATCCGGACATGCCGGAGACGCCCGCGCAGATCTCGACGCGAAAGCGCCCGTCCAGCCGCGTGAACATATGCATGAAGGAGCCGTAGAGCAGGGGATCGCCCTCGCAGAGAAGCGCGACGTCGCGGCCTTGCTCCAGCGCGGCGCCGAGGCGCTGCGCGCTCTCTTCATAGAAGCCGGCGAGCGCCGAGACATAGTCGGGCTCGTCGAAGGGAAGCTCCGTCGTCACCGGGTAGAGGAGCGGCATCTCCTCGCAACTGGGCGTGAAATAGCGTTCGGCGATCCTGCGCGCATTGCTGGGCCGGCCCCGCTTGCCGAAATAGGCGACGATCCGCGCTTCGCCGATGAGGCGCGCGGCCTTTACGGTGACGAGCTCCGGATCGCCGGGGCCGAGGCCCACGCCGATCAGCGCGCCGAGCGTCGCGGCGCGCGCCTGCGATTTTTCCGCGAGCGCGCTCATTCCTTCTCGCTCGCGAGCGCGTTGATCGCCGCGGCGGCCATGGCGCTGCCGCCCTTGCGGCCCCTGACGATCGCATAAGGTATCCGCCCGTCGGCGGCGAGCGCCTCCTTCGACTCCGCCGCGCCCACGAAGCCGACCGGCGCGCCGATGACGGCGGCGGGGCGCGCCACGCCTTCGTCCAGCATCTCGAGCAGGCGAAAAAGCGAGGTCGGCGCATTGCCGATGGCGACGACGGCGCCGTCGAGGCGATCGCGCCACAGCTCCATCGCGGCGGCGCTGCGCGTATTGCCGAGCCTGGCGGCCAACGCCGCGACTTCGGGTTCGGCGAGCGTGCAGACGACCGCATTATTGGCGGGCAGGCGCGCGCGCGTCACGCCATGCGCCACCATGTTGGCGTCGCACAGAATGGGCGCGCCCTTGCGCAGCGCGGCCCTGGCCGTCGCGACGAAGGCAGGCGAGAATTCAATGTCGCCGGCAAGCTCGACCATGCCGCAGGCATGGATCATGCGCACCGCGACTTTCTCTTCCTCGGCCGTGAAGCGCGCGAGATCGGCCTCCGCGCGAATGATCGCGAAGGATCGCTCGTAGATCGCCGCGCCGTCGCGGATGTAACTCAAGGCGTCGGACATTTGCATTCCTCCGCGCGCGCCGAGAGCGCGCGTTCGACGGCGTCGATGTCGAGACCGCGCGAGACCGGCGCGTCGCTCGCGCCGCCATTATCGACGAGATCGAAGCGGCCCTCATTGGCGACGAATGTGACGGGCGCGGCGCCCGGCCTTGCGCAGCCCTTCGCGCAGCCGGAAATATGAAGGCCGACGCCGTCCGTCCCTGCAAGCTTTTGCGCCAGCGGCGCGAGCCGCGCAAGGGCCGTGCGCGTCTCTCCTCGCGCCTGGGGGCATTCGGGCGCGCCGGGGCAGGCGACGACGGCGAGACGGGGATCGTCCGCCGAGACGATGAGATCGAGCGCGCGGGCCGCCTGGAGCATGCGCTGCGCGGCTCTAAGATCATATGCGCCGATCATGAACAGGCGCCAATGAGTCGGGGCGAGAACGCCGTCGCCATGGCTTTCCGCGAGATCGGCAAGGGCCGCGAGCTCATGCGCGCGCCAGCGGCCAAACGGCGCGGCCACGCCGACGAAGGCGAAGCCCGCTTCCTCTCGCGCGCCGAAAGCGGACCGGGGCGAAACGGGCGCCCGCCATTTATAGGGCTGCATGTCCAGCCCCGCTTCGCGCAGCACGGGGTCGAGTCCGAGCGCCGAAACGACATGTCGCATGCGCCGTAATTGCAAGGGCCGTTCGGCGCGCAGCGCCATGAAGGCGCGCATGAGCTTGCGGGCCGTCTCCGGCGCGTCTTCCGCCGCGACGATGGCGCCGCGATCAGGCGCGCCCGCCACGCAAATGGCGGCGCGCGCGGCGTCGATCGCCTCGATGCGGATATCGGCTTGCGCATCTGCAAGCGTGACGCCGCCCGTATCGATCGAGATCAGAAATTTCGGCGGCAAGGCGCGCAGGGCGGCGTCGTTTTCCCTCACATGCGACAGAGCCAGCGCGAGCGCGTTCGCGTCGAAGGCCGATGGGGCGCCGAGACCCATATAGCCGCCTTGCAATATATCCACGAGGGAGTCCCGCGCGGGGTGATAAAGTTCGTGCGCCTGCAGGCGACGGCGCGCCTCGTCCAGCGTCGACGGCGTCAGGCCACGAAGCTGGAGCTGCGAGCGCTGTGTGAGATCCACCCGTCCGTTGCCGCAGCTCGCCGAAATCTCGGCGACGGCGCGCAACTGCTTCGAGGCGAGCCTTGCATGCGTCGGCCTGGCGCGGATGAGCAGGCCGTCGCCGCTCTCCATGGGCCGATGCGCGCTCGGGCACCAGCCCTTGATCTCAAAGCCCGGCGGCATCACGTCCTCCGACGCTGGTCAAAACATCCAGCGTGCTGTTGCGCCGGGTCCGCCACAGCTCTCTCGCGCGGGCTTCGCTGAAGACATGCGCGATCGCCTCCAATGCGCGCGGGTTTTCGCGCGCAAGAAAGTCGCGCACTCTATCGTCGCCGAGTGTCGCCGAGAAGGCGAGGTCGAATTGCGCGTCGCTGACGAGGCCGCTCGCGGCCGCGAAAGCGTAGAGATTGTCCACGCCTTCCGCGATCTCGGCGCCGCCGCGATGGCCGTGGCGCATTTGCCCCTCGAGCCAGCGGGGATTGGCGAGGCGCATGCGCAGCACGCGGGCGATCTCGTCCCGCAAGGGCCGCGCGCGCAGGCGGTCGGGGCGCGTCGCGTCGAGACGCAGGAAATCGGCCTCGCCGCCGAGCATCTTGTTGGCCGCCGCGAAGCCGCCTTCGAAATCCGCGAAAGCGGGTCCGGTCAGCGCGTCGACCTCGGCCATGTCCTGCACATGCACATGCGCGTCGGCGCGCGCGACTTGCTTGCTGAAGGCCTCGAAAGCGGGCGCGCTTTCGCCGGCGCGGTCGAACGCATGGCCGCCGGCCTCGAGATAAGCGCGCGCGAGATCGTCCCGCGACGACCACTCGCCCCGCACGATCCGGTCGGCGACGCCGAGGCCGTAGGTTCCCTGCGCGGCGCCGAAGATTCGGGCGAGGTCCTGGGACTCCTTCAGCGGATTGAAATCGGCGTCCTCGTCGAGCGCCGCGACGGCGCGCACGGCGTCGTCGAACAGCGCGATGAGGCCGGGGAACATGTCGCGGAAGAGGCCCGAGACATGCAGCGTCACGTCGACGCGCGGAAAATCGAGCCTGGCCTGCGGCAGGATCTCGAAGCCGATCACGCGCGCGCTCGCCGCATCCCAGCGCGGCGTGACGCCGAGAAGCGCGAGGGCCTGCGCGAAATCCTCGCCGCCGGTGCGGATTGTCGCGCTGCCCCAGAGGTCGAGCATGACATGACGCGGGAATTCGCCATGAATCTGCGCATGGCGCGTCGTGATTTCATGCGCCGCGCGCCGGCCGATGTCATAGGCGGTCTGCGTGGGCGCGTGGCGCGGATCAATGCAGAAGAGATTGCGGCCGGTGGGGATCACGTCCGCGCGGCCGCGCGAGGGCGCGCCGGCGGGGCCCGGCTCGATGAAGCGGCCGGCGAGCGCGGCGACGAGCGCGCGGCGTTCGTTCCTCGCGCAGGCGCTTCGCGTCGGATCGTCGCCGTCGCGGCCATAGACGTGCAGCCCGTCGCCGATGCGCATCTCCTTGAGGTCGCACATCCAGGCGTCGAGGCGCGTCAGCGTCTCCGCAAGATCGGTCTCGCGCGTCACGCCGCATTCCGCCGCGAGACCACTGCGTTCCGCCTCGTCGAGAATGGCGCCCGCGACAAGCTTGGCGCGGCGAGGATCCAGCGCGGCGGCGGTGGCGTATTCGTCGAGCAGCGTCTCGACGGTCGCGGCGGCGTCGAAGAGTTCCGCCTTGACGAGAGGCGGCGTGAGATGGCCGATCGTCACGGCGCTCGTGCGGCGCTTGGCCTGCGCGGCTTCGCCCGGATCGTTGACGATGAAGGGATAGACGAGCGGCGTCGGGCCGAGCACGGCTTCGGGCGCACAGCCTTGCGAGAGCATCACGGATTTGCCCGGCAGCCATTCGAGCGTGCCATGCGCGCCGAGATGGATGAGCGCGTCGATTTTCCGCGCGTGACGCAGCCAGAGATAGAAGGCGACATAGGCGTGGCGCGGCGGCCGCTGCATGTCGTGATAGGCTTCGTAGCGCGCCGCGCGCGCGCCGCGATCGGGCTGCAGCGCGATGACGAGATTGCCGTCGACGATGCAGGAGAAGCGGAAGGCGTCGCCGACAATGGCGGGGTCGTCCTGGGGCGAGCCCCATGTTTCGGCGACGGAAGCGGCGAATTCGGCGGGGAGATCGGCGAGAAGGGACGCATAGGCGTCGAGAGGGAAGTCGACGGCGTAGGCCTGATCCTCCAATAAACGCATTAAGGAAGGCGCGCCGTCATTGCGAGCGCAGCGAAGCAATCCAGGACGATGAGAGGAATGCTGGATTGCTTCGCCTTCGGCTCGCAATGACGGTTGAGAGTCTGGCGCATAGCCCGCTTCGCGCAGCGCCTCGACGATCTCCGTAACGCTCGCTTCGGCGTCGAGCCCGATCGCATAGCCGCCGCGTCCGCGCCGCGCGGGATAGTCGGAGAGGATGAGCGCAAGGCTCTTTTCCGCATTCGGCTTACGGCGCAGCCGCGCCCAATTCGCTGCGAGCTCGGCGACGAAAGCGATGCGCGACGCGTCCGGCGCGTGACGCGGCTCTTCGAGCTCGGCGGCGCCGCGCGCGGCGATTTCCTTGAAGGAGATGGCGCGGGTGAAGATGCGGCCGTCGACCTCCGGCAGCACGACGTTCATGGCGAGATCGGCGCCATTGGCGCCGCGCGCGGAGACTCGCCACGCCTCACGCGCGCAGGTCGCGAGCGCGACTTGCAGCACGGGCGCGTCGGCGCGGTCGAGCACGGAGCTTGAGTCGCGGCGCGCCGAGAAGGCGGTGGCGTTGAGGATGACGTCGGGCGCGAAGCGGTCGAGCGCCTGCGCCGCGAAGGCTTCGCTCTCCGGCTCCTTCAGGCTCGCGACATACAGCGCCTCGACCGCGAAGCCGCGTTCGGCGAGCGCATCGGCGAGCGCGACGATCGGCGCGACGTCGTCGGCAAGATATAGCGAGCGGTAGAAAACGACGATCGCGCGCGGCGCGTCGCTTCCGCCTTCGCGGCAGGCTTGCGCGAAGCGGCCGGCATTGGCGACGGGAACGCTCTCTCGCCATTCGGCCGGCCTTCCGGCGAGCGTCGACGCATAGCCGAGGAAGGCGCGCAGATTCTGCGGCCCGCCATGCTGGAAGAAGCGCCAGATGCGGTTCAGCGCTTGCGGGTCGAGCGTCGAGGCTTGCGTGAGACGGCTGTCCTCGACCGTGTCGCCGGGCAGGATGGCGAGCGGAATCTTGTGCATGCGCGCGAGCGCTTCGAGCCGCTCGACGCCATAGGCCCAATAATCCTTGCCGCCGAGCAGCCGCACGACGATGAGCCTGGCGTGTCGCGCCACCGTCTCGAGATAGAGATCGACGGAATAGGGGTGCTTCAATTGCGCGAGCGGCGCGCAGCGCAAGCTCGGCAAGGAAGCCGCGTCGCGCGCATGCAGCCGCGCGACAAGGCGAAGCTCGGAGTCCGAGAAGGAAAGGAACACAATGTCGGCCGGGGTCTGGCCGAGATCCGTCGCCGCGCCGGCGTCGTCGAGATTATGAAGATCGCGCGGGAGAAGATGCATGGCGCGTCACGGCTGCGCCAGCATGGCGGTTATGGCGTCCCGGTCGAGGCCTTTTTCGCCGATGACGACGAGACGGCTCGCGCGTGGCTCGCCGGGCTTCCAGGCGCGGTCGAAATGATGCTGGATTCGCGCGCCGACGCCCTGCACGAGAAGCCGCATCGGTTTGCCCGCGACTTCCACGAAGCCCTTCACGCGCAGCACGTCATGCGCGCGCGCGACTTCGGCGAGCCGTGCGGCGAGCCTCGCCGGATCCGGCGTCGCGGGAACGCTCACGACGAAACTGTCGAAATCGTCATGATCGTGATCCGGCTCCGCGTCGTGATGCGACGGGCGGTTGTCGAGATCGCTTTCCGCGGCGGCGGCGAGGCCGAGCAGCACGATCGGATCGACGCGGCCGTCGCGCGCGCGCACGACCTTCACGGCGTCGCGCGCGCCTTGCGAGAGCCGCAAGGCGACCGACGCTTCTTCCGCGGCGTCGAGCAGATCCGTCTTGTTGAGGATGACGAGATCGGCGCAGGCGAGCTGATCCTCGAAGACTTCCTCGAGCGGATTGTCGTGGTCGATCGTCTCCGTCTCGGCGCGCGTGCGCGCGACGGCGTCGAGATCGTCGGCGAAGCGGCCTTCCGCGACGGCCTTTCCGTCGATGACCGCGATGACGCCGTCCACGGTGAGCCTGGATCGGATCGCCGGCCAGTCGAATGCCTTCACCAGCGGCTTGGGCAGAGCGAGGCCGGAGGTCTCGATGATGATATGGTCGGGCCGTTTCTCATGCGACAGCAGGGCCTCGATCGCCGGCGCGAAGTCGTCGGCGACGGTGCAGCAGAGGCAGCCATTCGCCAGCTCGACGATGTTCTCCTCGGGGCAATTCTCGACGCCGCAGGCGCGAAGAATTTCTCCGTCGACGCCGACGTCGCCGAACTCGTTGATGACGAGCGCGAGACGGCGGTCGCGCGCATTTTCGAGCACATGGCGAATGAGCGTCGTCTTGCCGGCGCCGAGAAAGCCCGTGACGATGGTCGCCGGAATTTTCGCAGCGTTCACGCCGCCTCCGTTTCGTCGCCGGAAGCAAGGCGCCATATCAGGCCCGCAAGGGCGCCGGCGAGAACCCAGCTCAATGCTTGCACGGCTAGGGAGGACGCCGCGAAGCGCGCCGCGAGTTCGGCCGGGACCGCGCTTTCGGGCGCGGCGGGCGTGGGCCAGAAGAAATGCGGCGCGACGAGCAGCGCGGCGCCGATCGCTTTCGCGATCGTCGCGTGGATGCGCAGCAGCGCGTAAAGTCCCACGCCCGTTGAGGCGGCCGTGGCGAGCCACCAGATTTGGCGCCCCGCGAGATCGGTCTCCGCCGCGCCCGGCAATTGCGGCGCGAGGCCGAGGCTCGTGGCGAGCCCCGTGGCCGCAAAGGCGCAGGCGCCCCAAAGCGCGGCGCGGCGCGACCCGATGGCTTCGCCCGCCAAGAGCATGCAGGCGAGGAGGATCAGCGCATAGCCGGTCGAGACGGCGATGGTCGCCACGCTCGTCGCGGCGGTCCGGCGCAGACCCTCGAAGGCGGAGGCGTGCTCCGCCGAAGCCTCATGGGCGCGCTGGGCCGCCTCATAAACCTCCGCGGCGAGAATGAGGGGCGTCGTGGTGACATGCTGCAGGGCCGCGACGGCGAGGCCCGCAACAATGCCGGCGACAAGGCCGGCCGCCAGAAGGCGCGCGATCACGGTTCGCGTGAAAGGCGGTCAATGGCAGGGGAAGGAGAGCGCGTGGCGCGAATCATGCGCCGCGTCGTGGACGCTCTCGGAATTCGCGAATCCCGCGCCAAAGACGAGGCCGAAGCCGAGGATGAGCGCCACGAAGGCGGCCTTCAGCGTCTCGGTCCTCGAGGTTGCGAATGTGCGGGCGGCGGCGCTGGTCTTCATTCTTGTCTCCCTGCCGCCCCACCGGCGGCGAAAAATTGCGACAGGCGATCGGATGATCGCCGGGACGGCAGGTCTCCTGGCTTCCGGACGCGTCATCCGCGCCGCCTTCCCAGGCTTTCGCCCAGTGGCTGATGGCGCGGCCATTTCCGGTTACAGTTGCGGGGGCAGCCGCGGATTAGGGCGAGGCCCGCACCGCGTTCCCTGTTCGCCTCCTTGCGAAGGACCGTCTTTTCCACTCATATGCGCGCCTCGCGCCGACGTCAAACGGCAAGGAACGGCCTTGACAGAAGATCAGGAAAAAGAAGCCGCCCGCCGCCATCGCGAGAAGATGGAGAAGCGCAAGGCGGCGCAGGACGCCGAGGTCGCGTCGAAGACCGTCGCGCGGAAGGGCCTGCTGATGGTTCACACCGGGCCGGGCAAGGGCAAGTCGACCGCGGCCTTCGGCTTGGCGTTGCGCGCCCTCGGCCATGGCTGGAAGGTTGGCGTTGTGCAATTCGGCAAGGGCGCCTGGCGCTCGGGCGAGCGCGACATGCTCGAGAAGCTCGGCGCCGTATCCTGGCACACGCTCGGCGAGGGCTTCACCTGGGAGACGCAGGACCGCGCCCGGGACGAGGCGGCCGCGCGGCGCGCCTGGGAAAAGGCCTGCGAGCTGATGGACGATCCCCAAATTCGCCTGCTGGTGCTCGACGAATTGAACATCGCGCTGCGTTACGACCATCTCCCGCTGGAGGAGACGCTGGCGCGGCTGGCGGCGCGCCGCGACGATCTGCATGTGGTCGTGACCGGCCGCAACGCGAAGCCGGAACTCGTCGCGGCGGCTGATCTGGTCACCGAGATGACGCCCGTGAAGCACCATTTCGCGGCCGGCGTGAAGGCGCAGGAAGGGATCGAGTTCTGAGGGGGGATTTCCGGGCGGGCGGACCAGGCCGCGGGCGCGCAATCGAAACAGGACAAGACAGCGCCAGAAACAAGGAGGCCGACGCTCGACCTTGTCGAGAGCGTCGGCTCCCATTTGTCGGTCTATTCCAAGGAAACGACCGACCCTGCAAAGACAAGACCGGGAGCGGAAGCTCCCGGCAAGTCGATCGCAGGGGTATTACTGAATCATGCGCGCGGTGGCGCCGGTGCCGGCGGTGCCGAGAGCGTCGCGGCCATTGCCCGTGCCGTTCGTGCCCTCGGGGGAGATCCAGTCCGGAACCCAAGTGAGAGCGACGACGACGAAGCCGACGAAGGCGGCGACCCAGATCAGCATCTTGCCGATATCGCCGGAGCTGTGAACGTTGACGGCCATGCGTTTTCCCCCTGTTTGATTTTTTACCTGAATGCTTGCCGCATCGAGGTAACCCTAGCTCGATTCAAAACGCTTGGCAATGTGCCTGCGGCGCCTATTTTTAGGCATTCAAAAACGGACATTTACTAATTAGATTCAGTTACTTAACATGCGACAACTGGTCGCGGGCGGAAAATTTTTTGCGTCGCAATATAGAAAGATTGGATGGGGCGACGCCTTCTGTGGCGCCACTCTCCGGCCGACTTTCTTGATCCTTGTCGGCGCGCGCCCTTCCGGCCCCGCCGGAGGCCCTTCCGCGGGCGGGCGGCGACCCCTTGCTCCTTTCCGGCGCTTCGCATATAAGCCGGCGCATTCCACAGGCGAAGGTCATGCGGCGTCTGATCTAAGACGTCGTTTCCGGTGGCCGGCTTCCGGCCTCTTACCTTGCTTTCGCCGAGGCTCAACCGGAGAAAAGAAAAATGGCGCTTCCTGACTTCACCATGCGCGGCCTTCTCGAGGCGGGCGCGCACTTCGGCCACCAGGCGCATCGCTGGAACCCGAAGATGGCTCCCTATATTTTCGGCGCGCGCAACAACATCCACATCATCGACCTCGCCCAGACCGTGCCGCTGCTGCACCAGGCGCTGAAGACGGTCTCGGACACGGTGGCCAAGGGCGGCCGCGTCCTCTTCGTCGGCACCAAGCGCCAGGCCCAGGACCAGATCGCCGACGCCGCCAGGCGCAGCGCGCAATATTACATCAATTCCCGCTGGCTCGGCGGCACGCTGACGAATTGGAAGACCATTTCCGGCTCGATCAACCGCCTGCGCAAGCTCGACGAACTGCTCTCCGCCGGCGCCCAGGGCGTCACCAAGAAAGAGCGCCTGCTGCTGACGCGCGAGCGCGACAAGCTCGAAAAGGCGCTCGGCGGCATCAAGGACATGGGCGGCACGCCGGACCTGATCTTCGTCATCGACACCAATAAGGAGCAACTGGCGATCAAGGAGGCGAACCGCCTCAAGATCCCGGTCGTTGCGATCCTCGACACCAATTGCGATCCGGACGGCGTCAGCTATCCGATCCCGGGCAATGACGACGCCGGCCGGGCCATCGCGCTCTATTGCGACCTCGTCGCCAAGGCGGCGATCGACGGCATCGGGCGCAGCCAGGGCGCGCTGGGCGTCGATCTCGGCGCGTCGGAATCGCCGGAAGCCGAGCCGGCCGTGGCGGCTTCGGAGGCCGGCGAGGCCTATGAGTCGGCGGAGGCCTTCGAGCTGCTCGCCGCCCCGCGCGGCGCGCCGGACGATCTCGCCAAGCTCAACGGCGTCGGCCCGCAGCTCGTCAAGAAGCTGAACGACGCCGGCGTCTTTCACTATTGGCAGCTTGCCGCGATGACGCCGGCGGATGTCGAGAAGGTCGACTCGGAACTCAAGCTCAACGGCCGCATCGCCCGCGACGGCTGGATCGATCAGGCGCGCGCGCTGCTGTCCGCGTAAGCCTGACTGTCATCTTCCGCTTCTACCTCGGGCGCCGGCTCTCACTGAGCCGGCGCCCGTCGCAATAAACGCCCCGAGAGCCCGGGAAGCCGCGGTCCGACGCGCTTCCGCACGGCGAAACAGAAGGATTTCAACATGGCCACGATTACCGCCGCCCTCGTCAAGGAACTGCGCGAAAGCACCGGCGCCGGCATGATGGACTGCAAGGCCGCGCTGACCGCGACCGACGGCGAATTCGAGGCCGCGGTCGACTGGCTGCGCAAGAAGGGCCTCTCCAAGGCCGCCAAGAAGGCCGACCGCGTCGCCGCCGAGGGCCTCGTTGCCGCGCTGACCGGCGACAAGACCGGCGTCGTCGTCGAGGTGAACTCCGAGACCGACTTCGTCTCGCGCAACGCCGACTTCCAGACGCTCGTGAGGAACATCGCCGAGGTCGCGCTGAAGAGCGGCAAGACCGACGCGGCGGCGCTCGCCGCCGAAGGCTATCCCGGCGGCGGCACGGTGGCCGAGAACGTCACCAGCGCCATCGCCACGATCGGCGAGAATCTGACGCTGCGCCGCGCTGCGTCGCTGACGGTGGGCGACGGCGTCGTCGGCCGCTACGTGCACGGCCAGGTGGTCGACGGCCAGGGCAAGATCGCGGTGATCGTCGCGCTGGAATCGACCGGCGACAAGGAAGTGCTGGCCAAGCTTGCCCGCGAGATCGCCATGCATGTCGCTTCCGCCAATCCGCAGGCGCTGGACGCGTCCGGCCTCGACCCGGCGGTCGTGGAGCGCGAGGCCAACCTGCTGCGCGAGAAGAACGCCGGCAAGCCCGACAACGTGCTCGCCAAGATCGTCGAGTCCGGCATCAAGACCTTCGCCAAGGAAGTCTGCCTGCTCGACCAGCCCTCGAACCATCCGGAGCATAACGGCAAGACCGTCGCTCAGGCCGTGAAGGAGCTGGAAGGCAAGGCCGGCGCCCCGATCGCCATCAAGGGTTTCGTTCGCTATGCGCTTGGCGAAGGCATCGAGAAGCAGACGAGCGACTTCGCGGCGGAGGTCGCGGCGGCTGCGAAGGGGTAATACGGTTTCCGCCTGATTGCTTCGCGACAATGCTCGCGCCGTCATTGCGAGGAGCGAAGCGACGAAGCAATCCAGGGGCGTCATCACGGCTCTGGATTGCTTCGCTCCGCTCGCAATGAAGGCGCACGAGAATGAATCAAACGGAACCCGACCGCGCGTGAGCAAGGAGTGGATGAGGGCGGATGCAGGCGCTGCGTCCGCCTTTTTGTTTGTGCGATCTTGGGCCCGTTATGGGCGCCGACGCCCGTGATGCGAGCTGCGGGATTGGCGGCGTGGATGATGTCGATCGAGTAAATCCCGCCGCAAAAAGCCTTCTGATAAGCGCGTAAACTGTTCTCCATTAACGAAATAATTATACGTTGGATTGTTGCAATTTTATTTGTTGACGTCAATTTAATCGCTTATTAAGTTATGCCTTGTTGCACGAGAGACGCTTTTTTGGAGGGGTAAGATGCGGCTTTGGCTTTTTGTTCTGTATGTGTTTGTTGTTTTTGCAAAATCGCAAGCTTTTTCTCAAACAATACAAGAGACTGGCGCTGATTTTAGTCGATCAGTTAATTCCGTAAGATTGATAAAAGGGAGGTAATTCTATCGTTCTTGATGTGAATGATTCATTTATTATTGTATGGCGATTTTCTTGGTCGGATTCTCTTCAGAGGATCGATGTAGCTGTTATGGACGGTGCAAGGGCAGTTTATGGCTCTTGTAAATCAAACAAGCACCCAAAAGTGGGTGATCGAAGAGAGACTTGGCTAACGTTCGAATTTCCTGAGTCAGAGCGGTCAGAAATTGCTGGTTCTGGTCAGGCGTGGCGACTGCGAGAGCGAGGCCCGCGCCTATGCGGAGAAACTTGCCGGATTGGCCGGAGACGATTTGCAATCCTTGCTCCGGATCGCCTTCCCGCTCATCGAAGGCGATGTCGTTTCGCCGTCCGGAACGGCGAAAGTCGTTGTGAACCCGGAATACGCAATGCTTGGAGCGGATCTGATGATGCGAGCCGAGCGGCTTCTTTCCGAAGACATTTCCGCGAGCTTTCGCTTCTCCTTTTACGAACGCCTGACGAAAGCGCTGTTGGGGGCGGGCCGCGCGTCGCATGCGCATGAAAAGGCCGAGGCCGCGCGCGAATGGGGGAAAAAGGCCGGCGTCTCCGACGAAGCGCTGGCGAGGCTGGAGAGCATGATCGGCGCAATAGGTCCGTGACAGTCGGACCTAGCGGGCGTCATTCATTCCAGCCTCATCGCCGCGCCTGTCGCGGCCGCGCCCATGCGAAACAATTCCTTTCCCCCCGCGTTTCGCCCCACTGGCGGGCGCCGGGAGGTTTGTCATGGCTGCGCAGCAACAGTCGGTTCAAGAAACCATCCAGGAAAATGTCTCGGTTCATGGCATAGAAAACGAAGCGCCCTTGCCGGCGATGGACACGCAGGCGGACGGGCTGAAGGATCCGCGCGAACTCTATCCCAAGCCCCCCTTCGAGAAGCAGCCTCAGCCCTGGCCGGGGCTGGCTTGCAAGATGCGGCCGATCCCGGATCATGGCGAGAGGAGCTATCGCGGGTCGGGGCGGCTCGCGGGGCGCAAGGCGCTGATCACCGGCGGCGATTCCGGCATCGGCCGCGCGGCGGCGATCGCCTTCGCCCGCGAAGGGGCGGATGTCGCGATCAACTATTTGCCTGATGAGGAGCCGGACGCGCAGGAGGTCGCCGCGCTGATCCGCGACGCCGGCGGAAAGGCCGCGCCGCTCCCGGGCGACATTCGAGATGAAATGTTCTGCAAGCGGCTCGTCGAGGACGCGGTGAACGCGCTCGGCGGGCTCGACATTCTCGTCAATAACGCCGCCCGCCAGCATGTGCATGAATCCATCCTGGAGATCACGACGGAGGACCTCGACTGGACCTTCCGCACCAATCTCTATGCGCTGTTCTGGATCACCAAGGCGGCGATCCCGCATATGCGGCCCGGCTCGGCCATCATCAACACGACCTCGATCACCGCCTATCAGTCCTCGCAGCATCTGCTCGATTATGCGGTGACCAAGGCGGGCGTCATGAATTTCACCTGGGGCCTCGCCAAGCAGCTCGCCTCCAAGGGCATTCGCGTCAACGCCGTCGCGCCGGGGCCGTTCTGGACGCCGCTCCAGCCCTCGGGCGGGCAGACGCAGGAGCATCTCACGCAGTTCGGCGGCGACACGCCGCTCGGCCGGCCGGGCCAGCCGGCGGAGATCGCGCCGCTCTATGTTCTGCTGGCGTCGACCGAGTCGAGCTACGCGACGGGCCAGGTCTTCGGCGCGACGGGCGGGGAGGTCGGGCCGTAACCCTTTGTTCAGCCGGGCGTGACGAGGGTCACTTGCGGGGGCGGCGCGTCATTCGTATGTAGATTGCGCCCCGCCCAAGCCAGCAAAGAGACCCGTCATGACCGATCACGCATCGAGCCGATACAAACGCGTGGTCGTGAAGCTTTCGGGCGAGGCGCTGCAGGGCGCGTCGTCGCATGGCCTTGACGCCGGCACGCTGGCGCGCATCGCCAAGGATCTCGCCACGGCCTCCGAGGCCGGCCATGAAGTCGCGGTCGTCGTGGGCGGGGGAAACTTCTTCCGCGGCATCAAGGGGGCGGATACGGGCATTGAGCGCGCCCGCGCGGACTCGATCGGGATGCTCGCGACCGTGATGAACGGTCTCGCGCTGGAGCAGGCGATCGAGATGCAGGGGCGGCCGGCCCGCTGCCTCTCCGCCATTCCCATGCCGGCGCTCTGCGAATCCTTCTCGCGCCGCGCCGCGCTGCATCATCTCAACAAGGGCCGCGTGGTGATCGCGGCCGGCGGCACCGGCAATCCCTTCTTCACCACCGACACCGGGGCGGTGCTGCGCGCCGCCGAGCTTTCCGCCGACGCCGTGCTCAAGGCGACGCAGGTCGACGGGGTCTATACGGCCGACCCCAAGCGCGACCCGTCGGCCAAGCGCTATGACCGCCTGACCCATGACGAGGCCATCGCCCGGAACCTCGCCGTGATGGACACCGCCGCCTTCGCGCTTGCGCGGGAGAACAAGATACCCATTATTGTGTTCTCGATCGCGGAGCCCGGGGCCATCGCCTCGGTTCTTTCCGGCGGGGGGCGCTCAACTCTCGTTGCGCCTTAATTGCGCGCCTCTTTCTGGCGCGCGAACCAAAAAACATGCCATAAGGGACTCCTCGCTTCGCGGACCGAAGCGTATCGCGGGTTCCGGTGGAATGGATCGCCGCCCCGCGCGCGCTTGCCGCGCCGGCGGCGAAAAGACAGGTTACGGAGATCATGACGGATAAATTCGATCTCGCCGATTTGAAGCGCCGCATGCAGGGCGCCATCGCGACGCTGAAGCATGAATTCGGCGGCCTGCGCACGGGCCGCGCCGCGGCGAGCCTTCTCGATCCGGTGCATGTCGACGCCTATGGCCAGGTTTCGCCCCTCAATCAGGTCGCGACCGTCAGCGTGCCGGAGCCGCGCATGCTCTCCGTGCAGGTATGGGACAAGGCGCTGGTCATCGCCGTCGACAAGGCGATACGCGAGGCCAATCTCGGCCTGCAGCCGACCGTCGAGGGCCAGACGCTGCGCATCCGCATGCCGGAGCTGAACGAGCAGCGCCGCAAGGAGCTGGTGAAGGTCGCGCATAAATACGCGGAGGAGGCGCGCGTCGCCGTCCGCCATGTCCGCCGGGACGGCATCGACATTCTAAAGAAGCTCCTCAAGGATCACGCCATCCCCGAGGATGACGAGAAGCGGCACGAGACCGAGGTCCAGAAGGCGACCGACGAGGCGGTGAAGGAGATCGACGCCGCGCTGGCCGCCAAGGAAAAGGAAATTATGCAGGTCTAGCTCTTTCAAGCGACCAATCGAGCGCGACAGCGCGCGCCCGCCTCCTTTGCTAAGATCGGCCGGCGATTCGGAATGCAATGATGGCGGAAGGCGATTTTCTCGAAATGGCGGCGACCGCACTCGGCATTCAGCCGGCTCCGCGCCATGTCGCGCTGATCATGGACGGCAATGGCCGCTGGGCCGCCGCCCGCGGCCTGCCGCGTTTCGAAGGCCATCGCCGTGGGGTGGAGGCCCTGCGCCGGGCGGTGCGCGCCGCGATCGACCTCAAGATTTCCTATCTCACGGTCTATTCCTTCTCGGCCGAGAACTGGTCGCGGCCGCGCGAGGAGGTGCAGAGCCTTCTGGGCCTGCTGCACCGCTTCATCCGCAATGACCTCGCCGAGCTTCACGCCAATAATGTGCGGGTGCGCGTGATCGGCGCCAGGGACGATCTCGCGCCGGAAATCGCCGATCTCCTCAAGGAGGCGGAGCAGGTGACGCAGGCCAATACGGGCCTGACGCTTGTCGTCGCCTTCAATTACGGCTCCCGGCAGGAAATCGCCGCCGCGGCCCGCGCGCTGGCGGAAATGGTGGCCGAGGGCCGCCTCAAGCCGCAGGACATCGACGCGGCGGCCATCGCCGCGCGGCTCGACACGGCCGACATACCGGACCCCGACCTCATCATCCGCACCTCCGGCGAGCAGCGCCTGTCGAATTTCCTGCTATGGCAGGCCGCTTATGCGGAATTCGTCTTCCTGCCGATCCTTTGGCCGGATTTCGACCGCGCCGCCATGATCGCCGCGCTTCAGGAATATGCGCATCGCGAGCGGCGCTTCGGCCGCGTCGAACCGCCGCGCAGCGCCAAGACGGCGTCATGAGCGAGGCGTCGTCATGAGCGAGGCGGTCGAGAAGAAAGCCGCCGCCAAGGGCGGCTTCGCCGATCTCGGCCCGCGGGTCGCGTCGGCCGTCGTCCTGATCGCGGCCGCGATTTTCACCCTCTATGTCGGGGGGGACGTCTTCGCCTTTTTCTGGCTCCTCGCCGGCTTCGCGGTGAATTGGGAGTGGCAGGGGCTTATCGGCGGCGAGCGGCGCATGGCGCGGGTCGTCGCCGGCGGGGCCGCCGTCGCGGCCGCCGCCGCCTTCGGTCGCGCGGGGCTTGCCGGCGTGGCGGCGCTGGAAGTCGCCGCTTTCGCGGGCGTCGCCGCCATTCTTGCGGGACCGGAACGGCGCCTCTGGGCCGCCGCCGGCGTGGCCTATTCCGGCGTCCTGGCCTTTTCGGCTTGCTGGCTGCGGGAGTCGCCGGATTTCGGCCTGCTCGCCATCGCTTTTCTCTTCTCCATCGTGTGGGGCACGGATGTTTTTGCCTATTTCGGCGGCAGGCTGATCGGCGGACCGAAGCTTTGGCCGCGCGTCTCCGCCGGAAAAACCTGGTCCGGCACGATCACGGGCGTGGTGAGCGGCGCGTTTCTCGGGCTGGCGACGGCCTATTTTGGGGGTGGCCCGCCGCTTGCGAGCGTGGGGACCTTCCTGGTCGCGCTGGCCGCGGCCGCCATCTCACAGACGGGCGACCTGTTCGAATCTTCGGTCAAGCGCCGCTTCGGCGTCAAGGATTCGAGCCAGCTCATTCCCGGCCATGGCGGCGTGATGGACCGCCTGGACGGATTCATCTTCGCCTGCGCTTTCGCCGCGGCGCTCGGATTGGCGAGAGGAAACCCGTCGGCGGCGGCGAACCTCTTTTTCTGGTGACGGACTGATGGCTTCGAAGAACGGACATTCCAACGGCCGCGCGAAGGCCCCGCGTCGTATCGTCCTGTTGGGCGCGACGGGCTCCGTCGGCCGCTCCACGGTCGATCTGCTGGCGCGCGATCCCGAAGGCTTTTCCGTTTCCGCCGTCGCGGGGGGACGGGACGCCAAGGCGCTGGCCGACGTCGCCCGCCGCACCAAGGCGGAGTTTGCGGCGATCCGGGACGAGAGCGCCTATTCCGAACTGAAGGACGCTCTCGCCGGGACCAATATCCAGGTCGCCGCCGGCCGCGAGGCGATCATCGAAGCGGCGCTGCGCGAGGCGGACCTCGTCGTGTCCGCCATTGTCGGCGCCGCCGGCGTCGAGCCCACCCACGCGGCGCTTTCCGCGGGGCGCGACGTGGCGCTCGCCAACAAGGAATGCCTCGTCTGCGCCGGCGCGCCCTTCATGCGCACGGCGAAGGAGACGCAGGCGCGGCTCCTGCCCGTGGACAGCGAGCACAACGCCATTTTCCAGGCGCTCGGCGGGGAGGATCCGTCCCGGATCGAGCGCATGATCGTCACCGCCTCGGGCGGCCCGTTCCGCACCTGGAGCAGGGAGCGCATCGCCGCGGCGACGGTCGAGGAGGCGCTCAATCACCCGAACTGGGCGATGGGTCCGAAGATCACGGTCGACTCGGCCGGCATGATGAACAAGGGCCTGGAACTCATCGAGGCGCACCATCTCTTCGGCGTGCCGGCGGAGAAGCTCGAGGTGGTCGTCCACCCGCAATCCATCGTCCACGGCCTCGTCGCCTTTTCGGACGGCTCCGTCACCGCGGGCATGGCGCCGCCGGACATGCGCGTGCCGATCGCCCATTGCCTGGGCTATCCGGACCGCCTCGCCACCCCCGCGCCGCGGCTGGATTTCGCGAAAATCGCGACGCTGACCTTCGAAGCCCCTGATTTCGAGCGCTTTCCGGCGCTGAAGCTGGCCCTCGACGCGCTGGCGCATGGCGGCGGCCTGACCAATGTCCTTAACGCGGCGAATGAAATCGCCGTCGAAGCCTTCCTCGATCGCCGGATCTCCTTCTCCGGGATCGCCCGGCACGTGGCCGAGGCCTGCGAGGCCGCGCTGCGCGACGGATATGCGCAAGCGCCTGACAGCGTTGAGGAAGCGCTCGGCGTTGACCATATTGTCAGAGAAAGGTCCCGGGCCGTCTTGGCCGTTGACGCGCCTTCGGGCATGTTAACGCTTCAGTAACCAAACCCACGCCTCACGTCGGCGCGGGTCTTGGCCCGAGTGGAGCGTTGGAGGCGAGACCGTGCTGGATCTGTTGATGACCTTTGCAACCTACGTGATCCCGTTCGTCATCGTCCTGAGCGTGGTTGTCTTCATCCATGAATACGGCCACTTCATCGTCGGGCGCTGGTGCGGGGTCCAGGTGGACGCCTTTTCCATCGGCTTCGGTCCCGAGCTTTGGGCCAGGATCGACCGCCACGGCACGCGCTGGCGCATCGCGGCCATTCCGCTGGGCGGCTATGTGAAGTTCCATGGCGACGCCAATGGCGCCAGCGTTCCGGACCCGGACGCGGTGGGGTCCATGCCCGCCGCCGAGCGCGCCGTGACTTTCGCCGCCCAGCCGGTCTGGAAGCGTTCGGCCATCGTCTTCGCCGGCCCCTTCGCCAATTTTCTGCTCGCCATCGCCATTTTCGCGGGCCTGTTCGCCTTTTACGGACGCACTGTGCTCGCGCCGCGCATTGGCTCGGTGGTCGCCGGCGGCGTCGGCGAGGCGGCGGGCTTCATGCCCGGCGACCTGGTGCTGACGATCGACGGCGCGCCGATCCCGACCTTCTCCAAAGTGCAGGAAATCGTTTCGGTTTCCGCCAATACGAAGCTCGTCTTCGTGGTCCGCCGCAATGACCGGGACGTGACCATCCGGGCGACGCCCGCCTGGCGCGAGGTCGAGAGCGCGGCCGGCAAGGTCCGCATCGGCATGCTCGGCCTCAAGGCCTCGACGGCGCCGGCCGATGTGCATGAGGAGCGCTACGGCCCGGTCGAGTCGCTGGGCATGGCGATTGAAGAGACCTGGCAGGTCGTGCGTCGCACCGGCGTCTATGTCGCCGGCCTGATCTCCGGCCGCGAGAGCGCCGACCAGCTTTCCGGTCCGATCGGCATCGCGCAGATTTCCGGCCAGATGGCGCAGGCGGCGACCAAGGTCGGGCTCGCGCCCTTCCTCAACCTCATCGCCATCCTCTCCGTGTCGATCGGCCTGCTCAATCTGATGCCGGTTCCGCTCCTCGACGGCGGCCATCTGCTGTTCTTCGGCATCGAGGCGGTCCGCGGCCGCGCGCTCAACGAGCGCGCCCAGGAAGTCGCCTTCCGCGTCGGGCTGGCCATGGTCGGCGTGCTGATGATCTTCTCCACCTATAACGACATCGCCCGCCTTGTTCAGCGGCTGGCCGGCGGCGCGTCCTGAGCTTGGTCCGGCTCAAGGCGGATTATGGCGAAACCGCGGCCGCGCGCCGCGGTTTTTGCAATTTTATTGACGCTGTTTGGGGTCGGTTAACCAAGCGCTGACCATGAATCGTGGCTTTGACGCCACGCCTTCGACAAATTGAGCGAACAGATTTTATTCTCGATTTGCAGGGGTGTTTAAACCCTGTAGAAGATTCGGCGAACCCGGAATGGCGCGGTTCGTCCGCGTGGAATGAATGAATTCGCGCCGCGCTCCGGGCGGCGAAGTTGCGACGAGGACCAGCTTTACATGCAATCCATCAGCGGCATTTGGAAATCTTCGTCACTTCTGATCGTCGCGTTGGCGGCAATGGTGGCGTTTTCCGCGCCGGCCGCGGCGGGCATCATCGTCCAGGGCAACACCCGCGCCGACGCGGAGACGATCCGCTCCTATTTCACCGGCACGAGCCCCGCCGAAATCGACAAGGGGCTCGAGGCGCTGCGCGAAAGCGGCCGCTTCGCCACGGTTTCCGCAAGCCGCAAGGGCGGCGACGTCATCATCCGCGTGACCGAGGGCAATCAGATCAACCGCGTGGTGATCGAGGGGAACAGCAAGGTCAAGACCGAGAATCTCGAGCCCGAGCTGCGCACCAAGTCCCGCGGCGCCTTCAATCCGCAGGTCGCGGAGGCCGACGTCGCGCGCCTGACCGAAATCTATCGCCGCGCCGGCCGCGCCGCCGTGAAGGTCTCCTATCGCACCGTCGAGCTGCCCAATGGCCGCGTCGACGTCGTCTTCACCGTCGTCGAAGGCGACAAGACCGGCATCAAGGAGATCCGGTTCGTCGGCAACAATGTCTACTCCAA
The DNA here is from genome assembly GCF_054106005.1 of Methylocystis sp. S23. Classification (NCBI taxonomy): domain Bacteria; kingdom Pseudomonadati; phylum Pseudomonadota; class Alphaproteobacteria; order Hyphomicrobiales; family Methylocystaceae; genus Methylocystis; species Methylocystis sp. S23. Next base: position 296,797 of record NZ_CM134185.1, on the reverse strand, counting down.
CCGCCGCCTCGTCGGCCTGATGGAGTCGACCGAGATGAATTTCATGTCGTTCTTCAAGACGAGCGACGTGTACGATCCCGACCGCGTCGCCGGCGATCTCGAGCTCGTTCGCCGCTTCTATCTGAAGAACGGCTACGCGGACTTCCGCGTCGTGAGCTCGGACGCCCAATATGATCCCGCCCAGCAGGGCTACATCATCACCATCGTCGTCGAAGAAGGCCCGCAATATCGCGTCTCCTCGGTCGAGGTGGAGTCGCATCTGCCGGATGTCGACGGAGCCGCGCTGCAGGACGCTCTGCATCTCTCGCCCGGCGACGTTTATAACGGCGACGCCGTCGAGAAGTCGGTCGAGTCGCTGACCCGCGAGGTCGCCAGGAAGGGCTACGCCTTCACCCAGGCCCGCCCGCGCGGCGAGCGCAATCCGGCCGCCCAGACGGTGGCGATCCGCTTCGTGCTGGACGAGGGTCCGCGCGTCTATATCGAGCGCATCAATATACGCGGCAACACGCGCACGCGCGATTATGTGATTCGGCGCGAGTTCGACATTGGCGAGGGCGACGCCTACAACCGCGTCCTCATCGATCGCGCCGAGCGCCGCCTCAACGGCCTCGGCTACTTCAAGAAGGTCAAGATCACCAACGAGCCGGGCTCGTCGCCCGATCGCGTGATCGTCAATGTCGATGTCGAGGATCAGCCCACCGGCAATTTCGGCGTCTCGGGCGGCTATTCCACGAACCAGGGCTTCATCGCGGAAGTCTCGGTTTCGGAAAGCAACTTCATGGGCCGCGGCCAGGCGGTGCGCCTGTCGGTGCAGGCCGGCCAGATCGCGCGCGGCGTGACGTTCAGCTTCACCGAGCCTTACTTCCTCGACCAGCGCATCTCCGCGGGCTTCGACGTCTTCGCGCGCCGGCAGGACGCCTATAACTACTCGATCTACAGCTCGACCTCGATCGGCGGCACGGTTCGCTTCGGCATCCCGGTCACCGACGAGTTGAGCTTCTCGCCGCGCTACTCCATCTATCAGACCACGATCTCGATCCCGAACTCGAACGACAAGCCGTATAACGACTGTATCATTCCGACGGCGGTGACGCCCGGCTTCTCGCCCTTCTTCCCGATGGCGGCCGGCTATCCGAACCTGTTCTACAACTGTCAGTCGAATGGCGAAGCGTCTTTGGCGATCAAGGAGTCGCAAGGCACGATCGTGACCTCCCAGATCGGCTATTCGCTGAACTACACGACGATCGACAACTTTCGGAACCCGCATAATGGCTGGCTCGTCAATTTCAGCCAGGACGCGGCGGGTCTCGGCGGCTATTCGCGCTACCTCCGCACGACCGGCGACATCCGCTACTTCCACGAGATCCCCTATCTCGACGACGTGGTCGGCATCGCCCGCCTGCAGGGCGGCGACCTGACGGCGTTCGGCGGCTACACGCCCCGCATCCAGGACAATTTCAACCTGGGTCCGAGCCTGGTTCGCGGCTTCGCGCCGGGCGGCATCGGTCCGCGCGACTCGAACATCTTCACGACCTATAATTCGCGTTACGGCAACTCGCTCGGCGGCTCCAACTATATTGGCGGCTCGCTCGAAGTGCAGTTCCCGCTATGGGGCCTGCCCAAGGATCTGGGTCTGAGGGGCGCTCTGTTCGCGGACGCCGGCAGCCTCTGGAATTTCCAGGGCCGCACGAACTTCAGCAACAACCTGCCGACAATCCCGAACGTGACCTGTCTCGCGGCCTATACGCCGCAAGCGGCCTTCGGCCAGGGAACCTGCGTCGTGCCCGCGTCGAACGAATTCCGCTTGCGTTCCTCCGTCGGCGCCTCGGTGCTGTGGAACTCTCCCATGGGTCCGATCCGCTTCGACTATGCGGTCGTGACCTCCAAGGCCCCGCAGGACATCACGCAGAATTTCCGCTTCACCGGCGGCACCAACTTCTGATGCGCATCGCGGCGCGCCGGGCGCATTGCGTCCGGCGCGCCTCAATCTGTCCGGCATTGGGCGAGCGGCTCGCATGAGCGTGGCGGCCTTCTTTCACCTCTCTCGCCCTTACACGGTCGCGGAAATCGCCGAGCTTGCCGGCGCCGCGATTCATGCGGCCGCCGCGCCGCCGGAGGCCGCCGCCGTCATTACGGGCGTCGCGCCTCTCGCCGCCGGACATAATGGCGATCTCTGCTTTTTCGCCTCCCCGCGCTATGCGAGGGAACTTGCCTCCTGTCGGGCGACCGCCTGCTTCATCCGGCCGCGTCACGCGCATCTGCTGCCTGAGCGCATCACCGGGCTTCTCGTCGGCGATCCCCAGCGCGCCATGGCGCTCGCCGCCGCGCAGCTCTTTCCGAACGCCTTGCGGCCTGAATCGCTCTTTCGCGCCACCGGCGTATCGCCCGGCGCCGTCGTGCATCCGGAGGCGCGGCTCGAGCCGGGCGTGATCGTCGATCCGGGAGCCTTTATCGGCCCGGGCGCCGAGATCGGCGCGGGCACGATCATCGGCCCTCAGGCGGCGATCGGCCCCAATGTCCGCATCGGCCGCGACTGCTCCATCGGCGCGCTGGCGAGCGTCATCTGCTCTCTCATCGGCGACCGCGTCATCATCCATCCGGGCGCGAGGCTCGGTCAGGACGGTTTCGGCTTCGCCAGGGGCGACAAGGGCTGGCTCAAGACGCCCCAGCTCGGCCGCGTCATCGTGCAGGACGACGTCGAAATCGGCGCGAACGCCACGATCGACCGGGGCGCGACGCGCGACACGATCATCGGCGAGGGCACGAAAATCGACAATCTCGTGCAGATCGCCCACAATGTCGTCATCGGCCGCTTCTGCGCCATCGTCGCGCAGGCGGGCGTCGCCGGCTCCAGCGTGATCGGCGACTATGTGGCGCTCGGCGGCCAATCGGCGATTGCGGGCCATCTGACGATCGGCGAGGGAGCGGCGGTCGCGGCGAAGTCGGGCGTGATGCGCGACGTGCCGCCCGGCGCCCGCTATGGCGGCGCGCCCGCGCGCCCGTTGCGCCGCTTCCTGCGGGCCGAGGCGCTGCTTGACAGGATGGCGCGACGCGACAAGCCCGACGAGGCGATATAAAAGACCCCCAAGGGGCGCGGCAGACGCCCGACTCGCGAAAGGGGGAGACAATGTCTGGAACGGAAGCTGGCGCGACGCTGGAAAGCGCCGATATTCTCGAAATCATGCGCAGCCTGCCGCATCGCTATCCATTTCTGCTCGTGGACCGCATCATCGACATTCGCGGCGACGAGTCCTGCGTCGGCGTCAAGAACGTCACGGTCAACGAGCCGCAATTCATGGGGCATTTTCCGGAGCGGCCGGTGATGCCCGGCGTGCTGCTCGTCGAGGCCATGGCCCAGACCGCCGGCGTGATCGTCATGCGCGCGCAGGGACAGGTGGAGCGTCCCAAGCTCGTTTATTTCATGACGATCGACGGCGCGAAGTTCCGTAAGCCCGTGACCCCCGGCGACCGCGTCGAGTTTCGCATGACCAAGACCGCGCAGAAGCGGAACATCTGGTGGTATCAGGGCAGGGCGACGGTCGACGGCGCGCTCGTCTGCGAGGCGCAGATCAGCGCGATGATGGGCGTTTGAGGCCGGCGCGGCGGCGCGCAAGATGAGAACCACGGTTCATCCGACAGCGATCGTCGAAGCAGGCGCCCATTTGCATGACGGCGTCCTCATCGGCCCCTTCTGCCATATCGGCGCCGAGGTCGAGATCGGCGCGAATTCGAAGCTGCAATCGCATGTCGTCATCGCCGGCCGCGCCACGATCGGCGCGCGCGCGCGGATATTTCCTTTCGTCTCCATCGGGACGCCGTCGCAGGACTTGAAGGCCGCGCTCGCCGAAGGCAGCGTGACGATCGGCGCGGACTGCGTCATTCGCGAGGGCGTCACCATCAATTCGGGCGTGGGCGCCGGCACGCGCATCGGCGCCGGCTGCGCCTTTCTCGCCTATTCGCATGTCGCGCATGATTGCCTTCTCGGCGACGGCGTCGTTCTGGCCAACCAGGCGCTGCTCGGCGGCCATGTCGAGATCGGCGATCATGCGTCGATCGGCGGTGGGACGGCCGTGCATCAGAATGTGCGGATCGGCGCGCACGCCTTCATCGGCGGACTGGCTGGCGTCGAAGGCGACGTGATCCCCTTCGGACTCGCCGGCGGCAATCGCGCGCATCTTTTTGGGATCAATGTCGTGGGTCTACGCCGGCGGGGCTTTTCCCCCGAGCGCGTTGCGCGATTGCGGGAGGCTTATCGCCGGCTTTTCCTCGCCGCCGGCGGGCGCGCCTTGAGCGAGCGCGTCGAAGACGCCGCCGCCAGTGCGGCGGACCCCGATATCGCCGAGATCGTCTCCTTTCTCCGCGCCCCCGCGCGGCGACCGCTTTGCGCGCCGCGCGCGCGCGGCGAACCGGCGTGAGGGCGCCGCATATTTTCATCATCGCCGGAGAGGCTTCCGGCGATGTCCTGGGCGCGTCTCTCATGCGCGCCTTGCGCGACGCGCGTAGCGGCGTCGCCTTCTCCGGCGTCGGCGGCGCGGCGATGGCGCGGGAAGGGCTCGCTTCCCTTTTTCCCATGGCGGACATCGCGGTGATGGGCCTGGCGCCGGTCATTGCGCGCCTGCCGGCGCTTCTCGCGCGCATTGACGAGACGGCGCGCGCCGTGCTGAAGGCGAAGCCCGATTGCCTCGTCATCGTCGATGCGCCGGATTTCACGCATCGCGTCGCGCGCAAGGTGCGCCGCGCGCTTCCCGATCTGCCGATCATCGACTATGTCAGCCCCACGGTCTGGGCGTGGCGGCCGGGCCGCGCGAGAAAGATGCGCGCTTATGTCGATTGCGTGCTCGCGCTGCTGCCTTTCGAGCCGGCCGCCCATGCGCGGCTCGGCGGGCCGCGCTGCGTCTATGTCGGCCATCCGCTGGTCGAGCATTTGGAGGAACTTGCGCCCGACGACGCGCGCGCCGGGAAACCGCTCCTGCTCGTTCTTCCCGGCTCGCGCCTCGCCGAGGTCGAACGCATGACGGCGCTTTATGGGCGGACGCTCGCTCTGCTCCTGCGCGATCATCCGGCGCTCGAGGTCGCCATTCCCGTGGCGCCGAATATGGAGACGGCCTTGCGCGAGGCGCTGCGCTTCTGGCCGTGCGAGCCACGTCTCCTCGCGCAATCCGAAAAATTTCCGGCTTTTCGGCAGGCGCGCGCGGCGCTCGTCACGTCGGGCGTCGCGACGCTGGAGCTTGCCCTTGCGGATACGCCCATGGCGGTCGCCTATCGCGTTTCGCGAATGGAATCCTGGCTGCGCTTTCTCATCGACGTTCACTCGATCGTGTTGCCCAATCTCGTCATCGGCGAGAATGCGGTTCCCGAATTTCTGCAGGAGGAGGCGACGCCGCATGCGCTCGCCGGCGCCCTCGCGCCGCTCCTCACAGGCGGTCCGGCGCGTGAGGCGCAGCGCGCGGCGCTCGCCCGCGTTCGCGAAAGACTGACCGAAGCCGGAAGCAATCCCAGCGCGCGCGCGGCCAAAATCGTGCTGGAATATGTCCGGGACGGCCGCGCCTGACGGCGTGTGCGGACGCACAGCCGCGTCGAGGCTTTTCCGCTTGTATCTTTATGCGCCGCAACCATAATCGGCGCGAACGCCCCGCGTGGCCGCGCTCCCTTGCGCCGCGCATTTGCGAAAGGCAGACGCTCTTGTCCGACGTCGCGAGAAAGCTTTATCTCACGCGCAAATCCGTCGTCGCCATCATAGCGGCGCATGACGCCGGGAAGGACGGCGACGGACTGAAGCGCGCGCTCGGCTGGGCGTCCTTGATGGCGCTCGGCATTGGCGGCATTATCGGCGCGGGCATTTTCGTGCTCACCGGCACGGCGGCCGCCAATTACGCCGGACCGGGCGTGATGGTTTCCTTCATCCTGTCGGGTCTCGCCTGCGCCTTCGTCGCGCTGTGCTACGCGGAGCTCGCCGCGCTCATTCCCGTATCGGGGAGCGCCTATACCTACACCTATGTCACGCTCGGCGAGATTTTCGCCTGGATCATCGGCTGGAATCTCGTGCTGGAATACGCCGCCGGCGCCGCGACCGTCGCGGTCGGCTGGGCGGGCTATTTCAACCGCGTGATGCAGGGGCTGGGAATCCATGTCCCGCCGGAATTCACCAGCGCCTATCTCGCTTCGCCGAACGGATTCTTCAACGTTCCGGCGGCCGGCGTCGTCTTGCTGCTGACCTTGCTGCTCGTGCGCGGCACGAGCGAGTCGACGCTGTTCAACAATGTCATCGTCGCCTTGAAGGTCATCGTCGTGCTGATGGTGATCGCCTTCGGCGCGGCGCATGTGAACGTCGCCAACTGGACGCCTTTGATCCCGGAGAACGCCGGCGAGTTCGGCGTCTTCGGCTGGAGCGGCGTGGCGCGCGGCGCGTCGGTCGTCTTCTTCGCTTATGTCGGCTTCGACTCGGTCTCGACCGCGGCGCAGGAGGCGCATACGCCGCAACGCGACGTCCCCATCGGCATTGTCGGTTCGCTCATCATCTGCACGATCCTCTACGTCGCGGTCGCGGCGGTCGCGACCGGCGTCGTGAACTACAAGGAGCTCGGCGTGCCGGATCCGATGGCGCTGGTCTCGGACCGCACAGGCGTGTCCTGGCTCGCCTGGGTGGTGAAGCTCGGCGCGCTTGCGGGCTTGACGACGGCCATTCTCGCGCTGCTCTACGGCCAGACGCGCATTTTCTTCACGATGGCGCATGACGGGCTGCTGCCGCCCGTCTTCGCGAGGCTGCACAGCCGCTATCGCACGCCGGCCGTAAGCCAGTTGCTGGTCGGCGTCGTGGTGGCGCTCGCCGCCGGCCTGCTGCCGATCGACATTCTCGGCGAGATGGTGAGCATCGGCACGCTGGCGGCTTTCGCGCTCGTCTGCATCGCGGTCATTTATCTGCGCAGATCGCATCCCGAGCTGCACCGTCCCTTCCGCGCCCCCGGCATTCCGGTGATGCCGATCCTCGGCATTCTGTCCTGCCTTGCGCTCATGGTCGCGCTGCCGCTCGACACCTGGCTCCGGCTGCTGGTCTGGACGGGACTGGGCCTCGCCATCTACATGTTCTACGGAATCAACCATGCGAGGCGATGATACGGCGCGCGGCTCGCGAGAAAAATCCTTCCCCCTTACGGGGGAGGGCGGCTCTGCGAAGCAGGGCCGGGTGGAGTCACATCCAACCAATGTTATGGCGGCGATAAACCCCACCCGGCGGTCTTCGACCGCCGGTCTCCCCGTAAAGGGGAGGTATGGGGGCTAAGGTCCGAGAGAGTGTTGTTCGCCCGACGCCCTGGCCTTCTCCTCGCGCGCGGGGAGAGGGAAATCAATCCGTCTCCGCCGCGCGCTCCGGGCTTGTCTCCGCGAGGACGCCGCCGCCCAAGCGCTCCTGCTCGCGCCAGACCCACCAGGCGAGAATCGCGACGGGAAGGCCCATCAGCGACGTCCCGACGAAAAAGGCCGGGAAGCCGGTTTCCTTGATGATGAAGCCGGACGCGCCGGCGAGCAGGCTGCCGGGCAGGGCGCAGAGCGAGGTGAGCAGCGCATATTGGCTGGTCGCGAATTCGGTCGAAACCAGCGACGACATGTAGATGATCAGCACCACCTGCGCGAAGGCGTAGGCGAACCCGTCGACGCCGACGGCGACGGCGAAATCCGTGAAGTCGCGGCCATGCGCCGCGAGCCAGGCGAGCGAGAGATGCGAGGCCGAGCCGGCGATCGTGCCGATCAGGAGGCTCGTCGTCATCCCGAAGCGGCGCACGACGAGACCGGCGAGCAGCGTGCCGGCGAGGGCGATCCAGAAGCCGAAAACCTTGGTGACGGTCGCGATGTCCGCCTCGGAAAAATTCAGGCTCTTGAAGAGCGGCATGGCCATGGCGCCGGAGACATAGCCCGGCATGCGGAAGCCCGCGATGAGAAGGAGAATGGCGAGCGCCATCGGTCCGAGCCGGCGCCAAAGCTCCTTGATGGGCTCGGTGACGGTGAAGAGGAAGTCCGGCCGTTCGCGATGCGGCACCAGATCCGAAGGCGGCTCCGGCGCCAGGAAGGCGGCGGCGAGTCCGACGAGCATGATCGCCGCCATGCAGAGATAGGCGACGCGCCAGCCATAGAAATTCGCAACGTATAGCGCGCCCGCGCCCGCCGCGAGCGTCCCCACGCGATAGCCCATCTCCGCGACCGACGTCATGAAGGCGAGTTTCTCCTTCGGCGCCACGGTGATGCGCCAGCCGTCCACGGTGATGTCCTGCGTCGCGCCGGCGATTCCGAGCGCGAAGGAAAAGAGCGCCGTCCAAGCGAGCCAGTTCCCCGGGTCGCCATAGGCGACGCCGATCAGCGCGAGAATCGTGGCGATCTGCGAGACGACGATCCAGCCGCGCCGGCGCCCGAGAAGCTTCGAGAAAAACGGCGCGTCATATTCGTCGAGAAAAGGCGCCCAGACCCATTTGAACTTGTAGGCGAGCGTCATCTCGCTCAGGAGTCCGATGGTCTCGATCGGGACCTTGGCCTCGTAGAGCCAGGCCGACTGCGTGCTGTAGACCAGCAGGAACGGGAGGCCGGTCGAAAAGCCCAGCGCGACGGCGGCGCCGATGCGGCGCGGGTCGTTCTTCAGATGGGCGAGGAAGGCGGTCTTGTCGGAAGGCGCGGCGATGTCGTGCAAGGCGGCCTCTCACTTCGTTATGGCCGGCGCGGCGGCCGAAGCGTGAGCGTAAACCATGACGGAGCAGGGTGACAGATCGACGTCGCGCGCGGCGAGCGCGCTACTTGTCCAGCGGTCCGTTCAAAATCCAGCGATGGCCGAAAGGATCCTTCAGGCTGGCATAACGCGTGCCCCAGAAGGAGTTCATCGGCTGCGTCTCGATCTTCGCGCCGAGCTTGGCCGCGCGGGCGCAGATTTCGTCGACCTGCCTCGCCGAGTCATATTCGAGGCTGACCGAGACTGTCGCGCTGTCGCCGGGCATGGGCACGCGCGTCTGGCCGAATTCGGGGAAGAAGTCGGCCAGCATCACCGACCCGCCATTGATCAGCAATTCGCAGTGGGCGATGCGCAGCCCGTCGACGGAGGGCATGATGGCGCGCTGTTTGGCGTCGAAGGCGCCCGTATAGAAGGCAATCGCCGCGGCGGCGGGGCTGACGGTCAGATAAGGCGCAACCCTCGGTCGATTCATCCAGCGTCCTCCGCCCGGGCCGCCAAGGCGTCCCCCCAGTCCTTCTTCCTGATCCCTTCATAACGAGCCTTGTCCCGCTTTGGCAGGAAAATTTCGTGTAATCCGCTCGTCTGGCAAAGCTTTAGCGTCACCCCCGCCTTGTTGTGGCGCGCCGGCGCGAGAATGCGCGCGGGCGCATTTTCGCCGAAGCGGGCAGCAATGAGATAGCAGAATTTCTCGTCTTCAAAGGGCGCGTCGGCTCCTTTGAGCAATTTATGTTCCCTTGAGCGCGGCAGGCGCGCCGAGAAATGGCACCAGTCCGGGGGCGGGAGCGGGCAAGGCCGGGCGTGCGGGCAGGGGGCGAGGATCGCCGCGCCGTTCTGGATCAGCCGGGCGCGGACGCGCATCAGCCGCTCATGGTCGCGGGGCGTGCCGGGCTCGACGATGGCGAGCGCGCGGCCCGTGCGCGTCCACAGGGCGTCAGCGAGCGGGGCGAGGTCGGTCTCGGCCAATTCGGTAAGCGCATAGGCGAGGACGACGAGATCGGCCTTTCCGACCGACCCCGGCAGGCGCGTAATGTCGGCCGTCGTGATCGTCGCCCCCGCGACGGGTCCGGCGCCGCTCTCGGCGGCGAGCGTCGCGGCGAGCGCCAGAAAGGCGCGGCTGCGGTCCACCATCTCGACCTTTCCGATTTCCGGCCACACCGCGCTCGCGGCATAGGCGCCGGCGCCGGCGCCGCAACCGACGTCGAGGACGCTTTGCGGCGCGAATTTGGGCTGCTCCTCCGCAAGTCGCGCCAGCGCGGCGGCGATGGCGGCGTAGGTCGCCGGCAGGCGGGTGAGCGCATAAGCGAGGGCGTCGGTCTCGTCGCGGACGGCCTCGATCGTGGGCCTATGGGCGCGGTAGCTCTCCGAAAGCCGCCGCGCGCTCTCCGTCAGCGCCTTGCGTGGACGGCGCTCGAGCTGCGCGGCGATCGCCGCGGCGAGACCCTCGGGGAGGGCGGTCACAAGAGCCTCGGGGCGGGGCGGGGGCGCGAACTCTCTTCCATGACGCTCGCGTTACGGATAGAAGACCCTCAATTCAAGAGGCTCCCCTCTCCCCGCGCGCGGGGAGATTAAGGGAGGGGCCGCGCAAGCGGCGAGAGGAAAGATCATGTCCAATTCGACAGGGCCGCGCACGCTTTACGACAAGATCTGGGACGACCATGTCGTCGACCGCCAGGATGACGGCGCCTGCCTGCTCTATATCGACCGCCACCTCGTCCATGAGGTGACGAGCCCGCAGGCTTTCGAGGGGCTGCGCATGTCGGGCCGCAAGGTTCGCGCGCCGCGCAAGACGCTCGCGGTCGTCGATCACAATGTTCCGACCACCGACCGCTCGCTCCCCATCGAGGATCCGGAGAGCAAGGCGCAGGTCGAGCAGCTCGCCGCCAACGCCAAGGAGTTCGGCGTCGAATATTATGACGAGCACGATCAGCGTCAGGGCGTCGTGCACATTGTCGGGCCGGAGCAGGGCTTCACGCTGCCGGGCATGACCATCGTCTGCGGCGACAGCCATACCTCGACGCACGGGGCTTTTGGCGCGCTTGCGCATGGCATCGGCACGTCGGAGGTCGAGCACGTCCTCGCGACCCAGACGCTGATCCAGAAGAAGGCCAAGAACATGCTGGTGCAGGTCGACGGCAGGCTCGCCGACGGCGCCACGGCCAAGGACATCATCCTCGCCATCATCGGCGAGATCGGCACGGCCGGCGGCACCGGCTACGTCATCGAATATGCGGGCGAGGCGATCCGCGACCTTTCCATGGAAGGCCGCATGACCGTCTGCAACATGTCGATCGAAGGCGGCGCCCGCGCCGGCCTCATCGCGCCCGACGAGAAGACCTTCGCCTATATCAAGGATCGCCCCAAGGCGCCCAAAAGCGAGGCCTTCGACATGGCGCGCAAATATTGGGAGACGCTCTTTTCGGACGAGGGCGCGCATTTCGACAAGATCATCAGGCTCGACGCCGCCAGCCTGCCGCCGATCGTCACCTGGGGCACGAGCCCCGAGGATGTCGCGCGCATCGACGGCCTGGTCCCGACGCCCGATTCCGCCAAGACGCCGCAGAAGCGCGCGGCCATCGAGCGCGCGCTGGCCTATATGGGCCTTAAGGGCGGGGAGAAGATGACCGATATCGAGATCGACCGCGCCTTCATCGGCTCCTGCACCAACGGCCGCATCGAGGATCTGCGCGCCGCCGCCAGGATGGTGGAAGGCAAGAAGGTCCATGCGCGCGTCAACGCCATGGTGGTGCCGGGCTCGGGCCTTGTGAAGGCGCAGGCCGAGGCCGAGGGGCTCGACAAGATCTTCCTCGCCGCCGGCTTCGAATGGCGCGAGCCGGGCTGCTCCATGTGCCTCGCCATGAATCCGGACCGTCTGGCGCCGGGCGAGCGCTGCGCCTCGACCTCGAACCGCAATTTCGAAGGCCGGCAGGGCTTCAAGGGCCGCACCCATCTCGTCTCGCCGGCCATGGCGGCGGCGGCTGCGATCGCGGGGCGTTTCGTGGATGTGCGGAATTGGCGGTGATTTTATTCGTTCGCCGAAGCAGGTAGCTCTCGACGCCCCCCGTCATTGCGAGCGGAGCGAAGCAATCCAGCGCCACATCACGCCCTGGATTGCTTCGTCGCTTACGCTCCTCGCAACGACGGCCCGAGCCTCGCGCGCCGGCCGGCCGGCCTCAATCTCCAGAAATGCCCTTCGCCGGCGCGTCGTGGAGTGGCATAGTCGCCGCATGTCCGACACGTCTTACGATTGGGCGCGGCTCAGCGCTCCCACCCTTTCCGAAATCGAATCGCTCGCGGACGCCGCCTTTGCCGCGCTGCCGGAAAAATTCAGGCGCCTGTGCGAAGGCGTCGTGTTCCGCGTCGAGGACTTTCCCGACGAGGAGACGCTCGACGAGATGGAATGCGAGACGGAATTCGATCTTCTGGGTCTTTTTCGGGGACGCGGCCTCGTCGCCGGGGCGCATCTTTCCGAGACCGGCGCGGAGCCGAACATGGTCTGGCTTTACCGCCGGCCGATTCTCGATTTCTGGGCGGAGGGCGAAGACACGCTCGGCGACATCGTCACCCATGTGCTCGTTCATGAGATCGGCCACCATTTCGGCCTGTCGGACGCGGATATGGAAGAGATCGAGCGCAGAGCGGGCGCGCATGGCGGGAGGCTCGACGATCGATAGGCGGCTCGGCCGTTTGCCGGGGATCGGCCAAGGCGGCGCCTGTCCGGCGTTTTTGCAAATCGCCGCTTGCCCGATATGATCCGCGCTCGCGCCCCGGACGGTGACCGTAGATGATCGATCTGGCGAAAAGAGATTACTGGACTTGCTACGTTCCCTTCATGCATCCGGAGAGCCCCGCGCCTTTCTTCGAGCGCGCCTTTCAGCAATATGGCGTGCGCACGCAGTCAGGCGTCGTCGAGATCAGGAGCATGCTCTCGAGCTACGAGCTCTCGATTCTGTTCGCGCTGGCGAAGGATTATTGGCGCGGCGAAGGCGAGATCGTCGATCTCGGCTGCCTGTACGGATTGACGACGCGCTGCTTCGCGGAAGGCGTGAAGCTCAATGAAGCTGTCGCGGAAGAACGCAAGGCGAAGCGGATATACGCCTATGATCTCTTTCTGGCGCAGGAATATGAGTGGTGGACGCAGGCCAGCGAGACCATTCACGCCGGGAGCTGGTTCGCCGAGTTCCTGGCCGTCAACCAGGACGAACTCGCCTATATTGCGCCGTGTCCCGGCGATCTGCTGAAAATGAGCTGGGGCGCCAAGCCGATCGAGATTCTCATGATCGACGCGGCCAAGACATGGTCGCTCAACCATTTCGTCGTGAGCCGCATGTTCCCGCGCCTCATTCCTGGAAGAAGCGTGGTCGTTCAGCAGGACTATATGCATTTCGTCGAATACTGGATCGCGATCACGATGGAGTATTTCGCCGATTATTTTCAGCCGCTCGATTTCGTCTACGGCGCTTCGGGCCTCTTTCTCGCAACGAAGGCCGTCCCCGAGGAGGCCGCCGCCTTCGATCTTTCAACTCTGCCGGCGCGCGAAAAAATTCGCCTGATGGATCAGGCGATTTCGAAGGCGCCGCCTTCGGGCGCCGAGGTCCTGAAGACCGCGAAGTCGAAGCTGCTCGCCGATCTCGGATGGGCGTCCGAAGCGCAGGCGCTGCTTGCGACGGTCCGAACCGACAAGATCGCGCCGGAAAGCTATGACGATTTTTCCACCATCGCGGAGAGCTGCGTCGCGAGCGTGCGCGTCGCGATCGCGCAAGCGCCCGTAGCGGCGATCGAAGATGCGCCTTCCTCCGCCCGAATGGCGGCGTCGCTGAATGAACAGCTCTTTCCGAACGTCATCCTCGATAATTGGCAGATGATGCCTTGGGAGCAGATCGCCTTGACGGGCGTCCTCTCGCGCCTGCGGCCCAGGGGCGCGATCGAGATCGGCGTCTATTACGGCGGCAGCCTGTCGCTCGCCGCGCCCTATTGCGAGAAGATCGTCGCGATCGACATCGATCCCGAGGTCCGCAACCGCTTCGCGCCGCCGCCAAACGCCGACATCTGGATCGAGCCGTCGTCGGAGGCCGTGCCGAAGGCTTTCGCGCATTTCGACGCGTTGGGCGTGCCGGTCAATTATGTGCTGATCGACGCGGATCATTCGGTAGAGGGCGTGATGCGCGACATCAATCTCGTGCTGGATTACAGACCGAAGGAGCCCATGCTCGTGCTGATGCACGACTCCGGCAACCCCGCGACCCGGCAAGGCATTCTCTCGGTCGATTGGGCGCGCAATCCTCATGTGCGCCTCGTCGACGTCGATTTTGTGCCGGGTCAGATCATCGAGCACAGCGTCGCGGGCGGGCGAGCGGAAATCTGGGGCGGATTGGCGCTCGCCTTCCTTCACCCCGAGGAGCGGGAAGGGCGGCCCGTGATCCGCGAGTCGGCGCGCACGTCGATCGCCTGCATTCATCGCTGCGCCAGGGATCTTTCGATCCTGCAGTAAGGCCTATGCGACCCGCCGGTTTTGCAGATCGTGAAGAATCTGCCGCAATCGCCGGTCGATGCGACGGGCGAAGGCGTCGAGCGAGAAATCCGCTTCGACATGGGCCTTGGCCACGCTCGCCATTCTTTCGCGACCCGCGCGGTCCTCGCGCATCCATCTCATGGCCGCGACGCTCGCCGTGAAATCCGGCTCCGCCCATGTCTGGCTGGCCGAGGCGCGGTGATATTGGCCATGCTCGATATTGACGGGCGCGTAGGGAATGAGACAGGCCGTCGCGTCGTCGCAGAAATCCATATTGCCGGAATAGGCCGTGGCGATGACGGGCGTTCCCACCGTCATCGCCTCGAGAATGTGGTAGCCGAAGCCCTCTGCCCGATGGAGCGAGACGAGACAGTCCGCGCCTTCCAGCAAGGCGGAATGATCGGCGTCGTCGAGAAAGCGATCCATCCAGACGATGCGCGGACATTGCGCTGCGATCCGCGCGATCTGTTCGAAGACGCGCCGTTCATCGGCGTCGCCGACGAGACCGAGGCTATGCGCCTTGACGACGAGCTTCGCCTTTCCGTCATCCGGGAAAGCGTGCAGGAAGGCGCGGACGACGCCGAGCGGATTCTTGCGATGGACGCCCGACAGGGCGTCGCATGCGGTGATGAAGACGAAATCGTCCGCGCTCGCGATTCCCGCATAGGCGCGGTTTCGGGCGGCGGCGCGGCCGATGGATTGCAGGGGCCGGGAGGCGGCGCCGACGATCTGCGTCTTGCCGGGCGCGCCGATCGCCTCCGCGACGAAGCGGGAGGCCGCCCAGATCTCGTCGACCAGCGATCTTCCCAGAAGCTGGGAGGGGCCAAGCCGCGGCGTTTCGAGATAGGGCATGCCGATCACATGGCCGCCGCTGAAAGCGTCCGGCAAATAGGCGAAGGCGCCCGGCGTCTCTTCCAGATTGAGATGCAATATGTTGACGCGCGCGCGTCCGAGCGCGGCGGCTCGCGTTTCTTCCTGCGCTCGCACGGCGTTGGGATGGTCGAGCGTGAAGTCGCAGAAGCGCGTCGAGACGTCCAATCTTTCGAGCGCGCGGGCGAGCGCCCGGCAACTGTCAGAAATGCCGAGGCGGCGGCTGAAAGGGCCGATCAATTGGACATCGACCGTCGCGTCATCGGAAAAGAAGACGGCGGGAGACAGGATGCGGTCGCCGCGCGCCGACAGGAAGCGAAATCGCCTCGCTCGGAAGTCGTAGCCTTGCGCCGCCAGGCAGGCGCGCCAATCGGCGCTGGAAAAAGCGAGCGGTCCGAAGACGCGTCGCAGCGTTTCGTCGAAGGGCGCGTTCGGGCCCGCAAGGAAGCGGCCGACCCAGGCCGCGGGCATGAAGCCGAGAAAATGCGGGTTCGTCGTCGCGAACAAGAGCACGGCGAGATAAGCAAGCCGGCGCTCCGCTTCGCCGCCGGAAACGAGGCTTTTGAGAAAAGGGTTGCCGCAGAGAAAGCGGCGCATGAAGCGCGACAGCGGAAAGGGAGCGCCCTTATCCGCTTCTTCGCAGCAGCGGAGCCCGTCCATGTGAGGCTCGGGAACGAGACAGTCCTCGACGCCGAATGTCGCGCTTTCAAAGGCCGCCCAGAGATAGGCCTTTTCGAACGCGTCCGCGCCCTCGGGCGGCGCGCATTGCAGAAGCTTTTGAGCCAGAGAGTCGGCGAGCGGGCTCGACGCGTCCGGGCCCTCGTTCAACAAAGCGAGATCGTACGCCGGCAGGGGCGCGCGCAATCGGCCGCGGCGCCGCACATGGTTCTCGATGTAATATTTAAGAAAGGCGGCGTAATCCTCTTGCGAAACCGTGGTTTCGTATCGCGCCGCGACGCCGTGGCGGTGACGGATATGATCGAGATAGGCGGATAGCGGCCGACCGAGGATATTCGGCGGGCTTTCGACGGGCGACGGCGCGAACAGGCGATCATATGCCCTGGCTTCCGACCGCGGCGCGGGCGCCGCGCGTCGCGGCGGGGCGTCGGCGGCGAGCAGGGATGAGAAGGTGGCCTGAAGATAGGCTTCCGCGCCCAGCGGCTTTTCCGCGACGACGGCGAAGGGAGCTTTCCTCAGCTCGTAGCGGCGGCTTCGAAGCGCGAAGGCGCGCGCCGATTCAGCGGCGAGCGGCGGAGCCTCCGGCGGGAGATTGAGCTGGAAGGCGTAGCGTCCATCCCCGATGCCAGCTTCTTCAAGATCCGGGCGAAAAAGATTCGCCAGGCATTGACCGGCAAATCGGCCGCCGATGAAAACGTCGATGAGCAGACGCTCTTCGGGACGATCCGGGCGCCACGCCCATCCCCGAACGGCGCCATGCCGGGTTTCGTCGAGATGGCCCGCGACCTCGACCCCGCGCCAGGCTCGCCAGGCCTGCGCAAGGCCCGAGCGCGTCGATCGCAACCAGGAAGCCATCGGAAAATCCATCGAAGCGCATAACCGATCGAACTGCCTAGCAAATTCAGCAATCATCCGCTACGTCTGGACCGTCGCGGCGCGATGAAATATCAACCAAATCTGTTGATTACTCGGTCACGCCGCGCCCGCCCTCCCGTTTTCGGAGACGTTCGCCTTTGAAAATCTTGATCGTTTCCAATCTTTATCCGCCGCGCGCGGTTGGCGGGGCGGAGCTCGTGGCGCACCGGCACGCGCTGGAATTGATGCGGCGCGGGCATGAGGTTCGCGTTTTTGCCGGGCGTCCGCCGAAATCGAGTCAGTCCGGCGGCGAGATGGATATGGAGGTTGTCGACGGACTCGACGTATATTTGCTGTCGATCCGCTCGCTCGAGCCCGCTCGGGCCTTCCATTGGGACGCCGCCGGGCGGCGCTTCCGGGCGGTCCTGCACGAATTTCGTCCGGAGGCGATCCATTTCCACAATCTCTCCGGCCTTGGGGTCAATCTCATTCTCGAAGCGAAGCGCTTCGGCGCGCGGACGGTTTGCACCGTGCATGATCATTGGGGATTCTGCGCGAAGAACACCCGCTATCGCGACGCCGGATATGTCTGCGACGATTTCGAGGAATGCCATTTCTGCCTTTCGAACGTTTCCGACGAGGACGGCAAGGCGCTGCCGACGCGCTTGCGGCGCGACTATGTGAAGGCCTGTCTCTCTCAGGTCGACCATCTTGTCTTTCCAAGCCGATATCTCGAGCGCGCCTACGCCGCCGCGGGATTCGAAACCGGCGGCGCTTTTGTCCAGAGCAATGGCGTGGAGCCGGGAAGATTCGATGCGTCTCCCCGCCCCGCGGAAAGCGGCCCGCTTCAATTCGCCTTCATCGGCTATCTTGGCGCCCATAAGGGCGTCGATCTCCTGCTCGACATGGCCGAGCGCCTTCTCGCGGAGCCGTCGCTCGCGGGACGATGGCGGCTTTCGATCGCGGGCGACGGGCATTTGCGGGCGCGCGTCGCGCATTTCGCCGAGGAGACGCCGCATAGGGAACATGTGACCTATCTGGGCAAGCTCGAGACGAACGAAATTCCGGCGCTTTTCGTCGCGTCGGACGTAGCGGTGCTGCCGTCGGTGTGGCCGGAGAACGAACCTGTCGTCATGCTGGAGGCGATCGCCGCGGGGCGCGCGCAGCTTGCGAGCCGCATCGGAGGGCATCCCGAACTCGTCGCGGACGGAGAATCCGGCTTTCTGTTCGAGAGCGGCGATCTCGACTCGCTCGTGGCCAAGGCGGTCGACTATATCGAGGCGCCGGCGCTTGCGCGCCGCCATGGCGATTTCAACCGGGCGAGGCGCGAGTCCTTCGCGCAGGAAGCCGCGGTTTCGGCCTATGAAAGAATTTACGCGTCGGCGCCCCGAGACGCCGTCCGCACGGACAGGATCGTGCTGTGCGCCGGGCCATGGCCGACGCTCGAAACCGCGCAGCTCTTCAACAACTTCTCCATCTTCGAAGGAAAGGGCAAGCTGCGTTTCATATATGCGGAATGGGCGGACGCGCATCTATGGGAGCAGGCTGCGGCGCTGTTTTTCTGGCCGCAGGAGGTCGATCCGCGATTCGCTCTTCGGGCCGCGCGCATGAACATGCCCGTCATCGCGCCCGCGGGCGGCGCGTTGGCCCGGCTATGTGAAGAGGAGGGGCTGGGCGGCTTCGCATATAACGATTTTCCGGAAGCCGTCGCGGTTCTGACGTCGCTTGTTGAAAGAGAAGAGCGTCCGCCGCGCGACAGAACGGGCTTTGCGAAGAATCTCATCGACTGCGCCGCCGCGCTGGTCGAGGCGCGGGCTTTCGGGCTCGCAGCCGAGCGCCCCGCCATCTGACGCCGGAACGCCGGAATGTCCGCTCCCGCCCCACATATTCTGATATGCAACGAGCGCATCGTCTTCCGCTTCGGGGTCGATCGCATTCTCATCGAATTGGCGCGGACGCTCGTCTCGCAAGGCTGGCGCGTCACCTTCGCCTGCCTGCGTTGCGAGCTGGAAGTGGTGCGCGCGATCTCTCCGCATGTTCATGTCATTGAAAATGACGGCGGGGATCTTTTCGAGGTCGAGGCGGCCTGCGCCCGCTATCTCGACGCGGCCTGGGACGAGATCGGGAAAGACGCGCCGGTCGACGCCGTCCTTTGCGGCGGATTTCCTTTCTTTCATGTCGCCGCGCTTGGCGAGCGGCGCGGCGTTCCGTCGATCTTTATCGACGCCGGCGCGGTTCCGCATGACGGATTGGACGAATCCCGCGTTGCGGCGCAAAGGGCCGTGCGGCGCTTGCGCGCCTTGTCGCTTCCCCATTTCGACAGAGTCCTGCCGATCAGCGAGTTTCTCAAGGAAAGCCAGACGATTCCCGATCGCGGCTCGGGCGCCGGCGTAAAGGTCGTGCCGCTCGGCGTGGATCATTTGGCGGGAAAGGTTTTCACCGCCGGCGAGGCGCTGTCGCGAGAGGAGCGGTTGCAGATCGAGCGCCTCGAGCGCCTCGTCGCGCGCAACGCGTCGCTCATTCTCAACCTCGGACGATTCGAGGCCGACGGATATAAGAACTCCGGCGGATCTTTCCTGCTTCTGCGCGAATTGCTGCGCCGCGCGCGCGACGCCGATGGCGGCGACATTCAATTGCTGGTCCTGGGCAAGCCGCAGGAGATCGCGGTTCCGCAGGATTTGCAGAACCATGTGATCCGACTCGGAACCCCGAGCGACGACGCTTTGAGCCGCATCATGAGGCTCGCCCACGCCGGCTTCAGCCCCTCGCTTTGGGAGGGCTTCAATCTGCCGATCGGCGAGATGCAGATCGTCGGGAGGCCGGCTTTCGCCTTCAATGTCGGCGCGCATCCGGAAGTCATTCTGCATCCCTGGTTTCTCTGCGCCTCGGTCGAAGAGGCCGCTGAGAAGATCGAACGCGCGCTTGCCGGCCGGCTTCCGGACGGCGTCTTCGAGGAGAAGCGCATCGAGGCCTATCGCGCGCGCTTCGCCTGGCGGCGCGCGAACGACGCCTATCGCGCGCAACTGCTCGACGCGATCGCGCGAAAGCAGAAGCGCGAACCCTGGAAGCTGCTCTTCATCGACGTTTCCAATTCGTCGCGCGACACGGCGAATTCCGGGGTCGTGCGGGTCGCGCGGCGGCTCTCGGCGCAATTGCAGGCGCGACGCGACGCGCAACTCTTCTTCGTTGATTGGGATGCGGAGCGCCAAGCCTATCGCTTCGTTTCCGGCGAAGGCGAGCGCCTGCTGAAGGCCTATCACGGTCCCCGCGCCGTCTTCGGCGCGCTCGCGGCGCAAAATGAGTCGGAGGCGACGCCCGAGGCCATGCTCTCGCGCCTGCCGGATTCGCCCGCGCGCCGCGCGACCCTGCTTCTGCCGGAGGTCGTCCTGGACGGCGAAGCGGTCAATCGAATCGACTGGGCGCGGCGCAACGGCCTGCGAACGGCCGCGATCCTCTATGATCTGATCCCCGTCGACTTCCCTCAATATTGCGGGGAGGCGTTGCGCGACGCCTTTCCTTCCTACATTGCGGCGCTCGCCTCGGTGGATCGCCTGGTCGCGATCTCGGCCTACAGCCTCGAGCGCTTCAAGACCTATGCCGAGCGCAGCGACCTCCGCATAAGCGCGCGGATGGCGGTTGCATGGCTCCCCGGGCAGCTCGCCGCCACGAAGCGCGTCCTGGCGCCGGGCCGGCGCGCCGAGCCTGTTTCGATCGTCTGCGTCTCGACCATCGAGCCGCGCAAGAACCATCGCGCGCTTCTCGACGCCTATCGCGCGCTCCGGCGCGCGGCGCCGCGCCTCGATCTGCGTTTGACGCTCATCGGCAATCTGTATCGCGGCGCCGACGATCTGGCCCAAACCATTCGAGACGCCATGGCGGACGATCCGACCATTCGCTGGCGCGTGGCTGTCTCGGACGAGGAACTGATCGCGGAAATGCGCGACGCCGCCTTCACGGTCTATCCGTCGCTGGTCGAGGGCTTCGGCCTGCCGATCCTCGAAAGCCTGTGGGCCGGCAAGCCCTGCATCTGCCATGACAAGGGCGTGATGGCGGAGCTGGCGGCGGGCGGCGGGTGTCTCGCCGTCGACATGACCGACGCCGACGCGCTGGCCGCGGCGATGGAGGCCCTCGCCGCCGAGGAAGGCTTGCAGTCGCGCCTTGCGCGAGAGGCGCGCGCAAGGGAGATTTCCGACTGGTCGGATTACGCGCGGGAGATCTGCCGCCTGCTCTGGACGGGCGCGGCGGCGCCGATCGCGGCGGATCATGCGCGGCCGGCCGCCGACCGGGCGCGGGTGGAGCGCGACGCCTATTTCCTGCGCCATCGCTTGAACGGCCTCGGATTGCTGGGAGAAAAGCCCGCCCGGCCGAACGAGCCCGTTCCCGAGCCGGCCGGCGCCGCGAAGCCCGTTTCCGCGTCCGCCGTCGACGGCGCCGCGTCGCCGGGGAGGTCGAAACTGTTCGGGACGTCCTGGTGGAGCCGGCTTCTGCGCGGGCGGCTCACGGCCCGCAAAGTGCGAGCCTCGGGCCTGTTCGACGCCGAATGGTATCTCGCCAAATATTCCGACGTGCGCGCGGCGGGCGTCGAGCCGCTCGAACATTTCGTCAATCATGGGCATCGCGAGGGGCGGTCGCCCGGCCCGGCTTTCGACGCGCAGGACTATCTTGCGCGGAATCCGGCGATTCAACAGACGGATCTTTCGCCATTCGAGCATTTCCTCGCGCGACGCGGGCGTTGATGACGCCGACCGCGCCGCGCGCAATTTCCGCCGCTTGACGCCCGCGCGCGCGCCGATGATTTTGTGATCCGGACCGGCAACCCAGGAGGAGCGCGCCGATGCGGAAGGTCATCTCTGTCTTTTTCTTTTTTCTTGCGACGATGAGCAGCGGATTCGCCGATTGCCCGCCGGGATTCGAGATGAAGAACGGTCGTTGCGACATAAAGACGGATTGCCCGCCGGGAATGACCATGCGCGACGGACATTGCGTCAGCGCCGCCGCCTGCCCGTACGGCACGCAATATCTCGACGGCTTTTGCGTCGCTAAGCCGCAAACGGGCGCGCCGAAGTAGCGCCGCGCCGCAATAACATGACGGAGGCTCGCCCCCACCCGACTCCCCCCATAGCTCGCCGCTTGCCGCGGGCGTCTTTCAGACGCCCTTTGACGAGACCGTCCCCCTTGTAAGGGCGAGGGACTTGCTCATGCCCGGCCTTCACCCGATCGCGCGGCGCCGCCTATAGCCTCGCCGTGGAGGCGGTGCTACAGTCAAGCAATGAATCGCAATACGGTTCATCGCATTGATGATTGCGCCAGCTCCGTAGGGCGTTCGACGCCGGGGCGAGCGGCAGGCCGCTTGGATTATTTCGGGGGAAGCTCAATGAGGATTCGAGCCTACGCGATCCTTTCACGACGCTTTGGAACGGCATATGCGCTCGGCGCCGGTCTCGGGCTGTTTCTCGCCGTCCATCCGGCTTTGAGCGCGGACGACGCGGCGCCGGCCGAAGCGGCTCCGGCGGTCCCGGCGGTCGAACCGCAGGCGATGAAGGGTTACGTCGATCCGGCGACCGGCAAGGTTTCGGGCGTGCCGCCCGCCGGCGTAACGCCTCCGGCGCTTTCCGAGGCGGAGAAGAACGCCGTGAGCACTTCCAGCGAGGGCCTGCGCGAGGTCCGCAATACGGGGCCCGGCGGCGGCTACAAGGTCGATCTTCAAGGCCGTTTCCGCAGCCCGCTGGTGGGCGAGATGGAGGCGTCGGGCCAGGTGAAGGCCTACCATCCCCATCAGCCCTTCGCGACGAACGTCCAATAAGTCTTTTTCAGATCGGCCTGGAGGCCCACATGCTTTCGCGCAAGAACTTGATGCGGGCCGTGTCGCCCCTTTGCGTTTTTCTCCCCCTGGCCGCGGCGGCGCCCGCCGACGCCGCCAAGGTCGTCATCATTCCTGGCGCGGGATTCTCGGACGCGACGCCGGCGGCGCCCGTGGGCGGCAATACCGGCACGACGGTGGGCGCGCAGCGCCTGATCGCCTTTCAGGCGGCCGCGGACGTCTGGGGGGCGCAATTGGCGAGCCCGGTCGACATCCGCGTCGACGCGCAGTTCTCGCCCCTGTCCTGCTCGGCCAATTCGGGAACGCTCGGCTCCGCGGGGCCGACGACCGTTCACAACGGCTTCGCCAATGCGCCGCGCGCCAGCACCTGGTACACCCAGGCGGAGGCGAATTCGATCGCCGGCGTGGATCTCGACACGTCGAACAACGACATCGCGACGAACTTCAATTCGAATCTCGGCACGCCGGGCTGCCTGGAAACCAGCGGCTGGTATTACGGGCTGGATCGCAAGCCGCCGAGCGGCAAGTTCGACTTCGTGACGATTCTCATCCACGAGCTCGGCCACGGCCTCGGCTTCCTGAGCCTGGTCAATCTCACGACCGGCGCGAAGTTCAACGGCCTCGACGACGCCTATATGATCAATCTGGAGAATCACGGCGCGTCGCCGCCGGATTATCCCAGCATGACCAATGCGCAACGCGTCACGGCCTCGACCTCGAACGGCAATCTGCACTGGACGGGGCCCAATCTGCGCGCCGCGAGCAATCTGCTGACCGCCGGCGCCGTGGGCGACCATGTGCGCATCTATGCGCCGAGCGCGGCGGCGCCTGGTTCCTCGGTCTCGCATTTCGACACGGTTCTGACGCCGAACCAGATCATGGAGCCGTTCTACACGGTGGCGCTGATGTCGCCCATTCTCGAGCGGCCGCTGTTCCGGGATCTCTCCTGGAAGCTGGTGACGCCGCGCGTCGATTTCAGCGGCGAAGGGCGCAGCGACATCCTCTGGCGCGACACGTCGAACGGCAACGCGGTCGTTTCGCTGATGAACGGCGCGGCGGTCGTCTCGTCGTCCCTTGCCGCCAGTTTGCCAAATAGCTGGGTCGTGCAGGGGACAGGCGATTTCAACTTCGACGGCAGAAGCGACATTCTGTGGCGCGATACCGGCAACGGCAACACGGTGCTCTCGCTGATGAACGGCCCGACGGTCACTTCGTCGACGCTTGTCGCCAGCCTGCCGCTGAGCTGGATCGTATCGGGCATCGGCGACTTCGACGCGGACGGGAGGGCCGATATTCTCTGGCGAGACACAAGCAACGGCAATGCGGTCGTGTCGCTGATGAATGGCGCCGTCGTCAGGTCGTCCACTTTGGCGGCCAGCTTGCCAACGACGTGGTTAGTAGCGTCTACCGGCGATTTCAACGGCGACGGCAAGGCGGATATCCTTTGGCGAGATACGACCAATGGAAATGTCGTGGTTTCATTGATGAATGGCGCGGTAGTCATCTCGTCGACTCTTGTCGCGGCTTTGCCGCTGAGCTGGACCGTCGCAGGAACTGGCGATTTCAACGCCGATGGACGGCGCGACATTCTTTGGCGAGATACGAGCAATGGCAATGCAGTCGTCTCTTTGATGAATGGGGCGACGGTCATGTCTTCCACGCTCCTTGCCAGCTTGCCCCTGACTTGGTCGGTGGCGCAGGTCTCTGACTTCAACTCGGATGGCAAAACCGATGTGCTCTGGCGCGATTCGAGCAATGGGAATGCGGTTGTCTCGCTGGTGAATGGGACAACGATCACCTCGTCGACGCTCGTCGCCGCGCTCCCCAATTCCTGGGTCGTCCAGGGAACGAACGCAAACTAGTGGTTTTCCGTCACTCGAATTGCCGGCCTTTTTGTTGAGTTTTCCGCCGTCATTGCGAGCGAAGCGAAGCAATCCAGAGCCCCGGCGACGCCCCTGGATTGCTTCGCTTCGCTCGCAATGACGACCGCGACAAATTGGCGTGGGAAAATTTACGCTCTCGAATGTTCGGCCGCCTTATCCATCGGCTGGACCAGCGTTGAGGCGATATAGTCGCCTCCTCGCGCCGAAATCAGCGTCTTCGGGCGACAATCGTCGATCTCTCGATCCGCTGCCCATGAAATTCGATCGCGCAGGGCACGAATTCCAAAGAGAAGCCCATATTATCGAAAACACGCCTGTAAAGTCCTCTGGACAACGCGTACCAGACATAGTCGGCCTCGGCATTGTCCCAAGATATGGCTGGCTTTAGAAACTCTTCCTCGGAATCATGAACCGGCGTGAAGCCGATCACGACAATATCCGTCGAGAGGCGACAGCATGCGCCAATCGCCGTCACCGGGTCCGCCAAATGTTCGAAAATGGCGCCCGCGACAACGACGTCAAACCGGTCCGATACGGACAAGAGCCCGTCAATGGAGCCATAATGTGCTTGAACCTTCGAGTTGAACGCGTGATGAACATACCAGAAGCTGTTCTTGACCCGGTCCAAACCCAGCTTGCCTTGAGCTGACCACTCGCGCTTATTGATCCAGTATCGCCCATCTTTGAAGGGCACTCGTTCCGTGTCCGACATTTCGGCGGCGTCATGAGCGACGACTCTGGACGCTCCGGCTTGTTCCGCGCTGAAAGCAAGAAAGCCGGACGCGGTGCCCAGGTCGAACACCGTTCGGTTTTTCAAGTCGACGCCGCCGACATATTCCTCAAACTTGCCTCGGAGGTCCCACGCACCTTCCACATGGCCGCGCCGAGGCAAATCAAAACTGTGATAAAATTCGCAGTTTTCCAAGAGCGGTTGCGGCCATGGAGCCTGTAGTAAAAGACGAGTCATCGAAAAAATATGCCGTAAAGGTCGAAGGTCCGCAATCTTTTATCCCAGCGTCGGAATATTGCCCTCTGGCCGATAAGAGCCATGGCGCCTATGTAGATCGCGGACGTTGGGAGACGACTTCCATGAAGAGCGGCGCATCTGCGTTTTATATGCCCCAGTCCTTGTCTTTAGCGGCTTTCCGCCTGGGGTCCGCTGTCTTGATGGCGACGCAGCCCGCCTTTTGCGCGGTTTCCGCCGAGAGGGGACAGGGCGGCGATCGGCTGCTCGTAGCGGAAGGCCTGACCGGCCATATCGATCCCAAGACGGGCAAGATCGTCCCGCCGCCCGAAGGCGCGCCGCCGCCGCCTCAGTCTCCGTCAGAGAAGGACGCAACCAGCACGTCCAGCGAGGGGTTGAAGGAGGAGCGGGGCTCCGATGGCGGAAGCAAGGTCGACCTCAAGGGGCGCTTCCAGAACCGGTGACTTTCGCGCATCTCATTCCGAGCGGATCACGGGCGGCGGCGGTGGCGGCGGCGGCATGAGTCCGGCGGGCTCCGGGACCGCCATTTGCGGGTCCGGATAGAGCGTCACCTTCGCCGTCTGCCCGCCATTCTTGAGAATGATCTCGGCGCGATCGATCGCGGCGAGGGTCCATGATTCGACGGTGTCGCCGATCTTTCTCCACGCGCCCTCGGGCGCTTCCGGCGAGACGATGAAGGCTTGGCTCGTCTTCTTGTTTTTCACGATGGCGCCGACAACGACCCCGGCCGGCGCGGCGGAGATCGGCCCAAGCTCGGGCGACGCCGCAGGCTTGGCGCTTTTCGGCGCGGGCCGGCGGCTCTTGATGAAAATCGGCCGGGACAGCGTCTCCACGTCGGCGCTTGCGGGCTTGGGCGGATCGAGCTCGACCACTGCGAGCGTCGGCGGCGTCCAATCCTGCGCCGCGACGTCCGTATCCGAGCCGGCGGGCCCGAAAATGGCGTAGGCGGCGAAGAGCGCCGATCCGACGCTCATGGCTCCGAGGAACGCCAGGATCATGCCCGAGAGAGGCGAGAGATGGGCGGCCTGCAAGGGCGCGGCGGCCTCTCTCGCCAGCGCGCCGGCCCTGCCGGAAATTTCCGCGAGACGCGGCTTGATCTCGAAGCGGCTCACGGACGTCCCTTCTGCGGCGCGCCGCCGAACACGTCGAATTGGGCCTCGATCTCCGGCTCGCCCGGCGTGGTCGGGGCGCCCCAGAACATCGCCTGACCGCGCAAGGTCGCGGCCGTGATGATCATGAGGGGCGGCGCGCCTTCAAGCGCCCGCGCCAGCGCGTGGACATTCTCATAGGCGCCCGAGACGTCGATGCGCGCGCCGACGAGCGTGACGCCCTGGAACGGCTTTTCGGGCAGCATCTGGATGGACCGCACCGTGACCTGGGCGGCTTCGGCGATCGATTTCAGCCGCGCCTGAAGATTGGCGTTGATGACGCCGTCGCTGTCGCCGTCCAGAAGCTCGCCGCGTCCGTTGATGTCGGCGACCTGGCGCGCATATTCCTGGATCTGCTCCTCATGCGAGGCGACCGCCTCATAGCGCGCCAGCGTCTGGCGCCGTTGCGCGATGGCCTCGGCGCCGTCGGCGATCATCCGCCGCGGCGGCTCGATGAAGATCAAGTAGAAAAGCGCGAGCGCCAGCAGATTGACGCCCGCGAAAATTGCGCGGCGGCCGGCGGGGGCGTCTGCAACGGACTTCCAGTTCATTTGGCGGCCGCCTGCTTCTTTTGTTCCAGCTTCGTTTGCAGCGAGAAGCCCTCGCGCTTTTCTCGCGGGTCGGGGGTGATCGGCGCCGTCAGCCCGGCGTCGGCGAAGAGGGGAGATTTGTTGAAGAGCGCCGGCAGACCGACCGCGGAGTCCGCGAAGCCGACCAGATCGAGCGCCCTTTCATTGAGCTTGGGCTCGGAGAGGCGAAAATCCGTCACGAAGGCCCCGTCGGGCAGGATGCGCGCGGTTTCCTCCCAGAGATCCGCGAATTGCGGGTCGTTGCGGCGCGCATTGCGCAGCACCGAGAGCAGGCGGCTTTCGGACGACGCGCGATCCACGACTTGCCGCACGCGCGCGGCGCGCGCCGCCGCTTCCTGAATCTTCGCGTCCAGTTCGTCGTTCAGCGCGGACTGGCGCCAGAGCGTCCCGCCGACGCCGATCGCGCCGAAAAGCGCCGTCGCCGCGCAGAGGCCGAGCGCGATGTTGCGGGCCCTGTAAGAGGTTTCGGCGGCGCGTTCGAGCGCGATCGCCGGCGCTTCATTCACGGTCTCCTTCAATCCGACGGGCCGGATGAAGGAGACGTCGGAGAGGGAAATCCCCGCATCGGCGATCGCGTTCTCAATGAAGTCGCGGCGCAGGATCCACAGGCTCACGCGCAGCTTGTCGGGGGACGCCGGATGCTTTGTCGTGGAATGGCCATAGAAGACGTCGGCGAGACGGAAGGGCGTCTTGCGCTCGATGTCGGCCGCGAGCAGCTTGGGAAGATTGTTGAGCGCCACGGCGGGAATGTCGAAGCGGCGCACGAAGAACGCGGCGCCGTCGATCTCCAGGCCGATCTTCGCCGCATGGCGGGCGACGCCCCGGCGCGCCAGCGCTTCTTCGAGAGAGGAGGCGGCGATTTCGTCCGCCGAGACGTTCCAGACGGGCGCGCCGCGCTGGCTCACGCACCAGAGGTCGCGATCTCCAGCCCGCAGGATCAGCTCTCTGTCTCCGCGGTCGGTGAGCCAGGCGACGGTCTCCGGCGAGAAAAAGCTGAAGAACTCGCGACGATACCAAGCGAAAAACCGCTTGGCCGCGGCTTTCAGCGAGCCCTCGATCACATCCCGCGTCCAGAACTCGCTCGACAAGGACAGGCGACCCCGCGCGAATATGAACGAAACGGCGCGTCATCACGCGCCGACGACGAAAGCCGGGGGACCATAGCCGCCAGCCTTTGCGCTGGCAACGTAACGGAAGCCGTTCGCCCCGCGCCGGCCCTATTCCACGAACGGCGCCGCCTTGAGGCGGGCGCGGCGCTGCTCCGGCGTCTCCATGGCGTCGGAGTCGCGCGTCGCGCCCTCGATCGCGCCGAGGGCGGAGGCCGTGAAGGTCGTGACGCTTCCGAGCTTGCGCTTCGGGAAGGGCTCGAAGCGGTCCGCCGACAGAATGGCTGGATTTTCCTGGGCCTCGCCAAGGCGCGCCGGCTCGTCGCGGCGCGCCTCATAGGGCCGAGCAACCGGAAAATAGGGGAAGATCCGCGCCCGCATGTCGATGGCGAGCGTCGGGGCGGCTTCCGCGCCCTTCGCGGAGCCGATCATTTCAACGCCGAGCGCCATGGGCGTGTAGACAGGCGCGGCGTCGTCCGGCGCATAGGCCATGGCGTCGCCTTCCCGCGCCTCGGCGCGGATCGCTTCGCATAGTCGGAATTTGAGCCGGCACTCGCTCGCCGAAGCGAAGCGCGGCGCGCGGTCGCGAAGCTGCAGCCGCGCATTCTGGAAGGCCGCCGCGCATTCGCGCAGCGTGAACGCGCCGGAGGCCGCGCAGGCCTCGCGCGTCGCGAAGAAATAGATCTTTCCCGGCCCGGCGGCCCTCGCCGCCCCGGCGTCTCCTGTCGCCGCGAGCAGGGCGATGGCGATCGCCAGACGGCGGGATGCGCTCAGACGCGCGCGGTTCTCGGCGGCGGACGCTTGAGTGCTCGACATCGACAAATAATCACTCGACTCATGCTCAGGCTGGTGATGCAATTGACTCGCAAATGTGTCATTCCCACGTCGAAGCTTGGGATGCGGTCACGGCCCGGACGGAGCGGGCGCTTGACCGGTTGATTCCATTGAAGGGTCGTTGATGAAGGCGCAAACGGAGATTTCCGGGGGGAGCGCCGCGGCCGGCGCGATCTCCTGGCCGGACGCCAATAGTCCCGCTTTCGCCGAGGCCTTCGGCGCCTTTCTTCTGCGCGAGAAGGCCATCGACGAGCTCGCTATCCAGCGCTCGCAGCGCGCGGCCGCGCAGAGCGGCGAGCGGTTCGATCATGTGCTCACCAAGCTCGGCCTCGTCTCCGAGGCCGATCTCTGCGCGCATCTCGGCAAGTTTCTCGAAATTCCCCAGCTCGAGCCCGGGGACGTGCCGATGGAGCCGCCGCTGCGCGGCGAGATTCCCGAAAGGTTCATTCACGCCAACCGGCTCCTGCCGCTCTCGGCGGCGGACGGCCAGCTCAGGCTCGGCGTCGTCGATCCGCTTGATCTCGAGCCAGTGCAGGCGCTTGCCTATTCCACGGGCTATCGGATCGAGCTGCGGCTCGCGACGCCCGCGCAATTCGACAAGGCGTGGTCTTCGCTTTACGGCGCGCGTCAGGACGGCGTCTCCCTCGTCGACAGCGACGCGCGCGCCAATGACGCGAGCGAATTCGATCTGCAGCGCCTGCGCGACATCGCCAATGAGGCGCCGGTCGTGCGCCGCGTGAACCAGATCGTCGCCGACGCGATCGAGGCGCGCGCGTCGGATATCCATATCGAGCCGTCGCTGGAGGCGGTGCAGGTTCGCTACCGCATCGACGGCGCGCTGCGAACGGCCGAGGTTTTGCCGCCGGGCCTCAAGGCGGCCATCGCCTCGCGCATCAAGATCATGGCGCGGCTAGACATCGCCGAGCGGCGCCTGCCGCAGGACGGCCGCATCAAGCTCGCCATTCGCGGCGTCGACATCGATTTCCGCGTCTCGACCCTGCCCACCGCGCATGGCGAGAGCATCGTGCTGCGCATTCTCGACCGCAGCCAGATCGCGCTCGATTTCGACAAGCTCGGCTTCGAGCCGAAGACGACCGCGCAATTGCGCCATGTGATGCGCAATCCGAACGGCATCGTGCTCGTCACGGGCCCGACAGGCAGCGGCAAGACGACGACGCTCTACACGGCGCTCAAGGAGCTCACCACGCCGGACGTAAAGGTCTTCACGGTCGAGGACCCGATCGAATATCAGCTCGCGGGCGTCAATCAAGTGCAGGTGCAGCCGGCGATCGGGCTCGATTTTCCCAATACGCTGCGCGCCATTCTGCGTCAGGACCCCGACATCATCATGATCGGCGAAATCCGCGACGCGGAGACGGCGAAGATCGCCATTCAGGCCTCGCTCACCGGCCATCTCGTCTTCTCGACGCTGCACACCAACAGCGCCGCCGCGTCGATCACGCGCCTCATCGACATGGGCGTCGAGAATTATCTCATCGCCTCGACCGTGAAGGCGGTGCTCGCCCAGCGCCTCGTGCGCAAGCTGTGTCCGCATTGCGCCGCGCCGATGGAGACGCGCGCGCAAATGCGCGCGCAATTTTCGGGGGAGGGCTTCGCCGAGGGACCCGACAGGCTGTCCTCGCCCAGAGGCTGTCCGCATTGCCGCAATCTCGGCTATTCCGGCCGCTCCACCATCGCCGAGCTGCTTATCATGAACGAGCGCATGCAGCGGCTCGTCTGCGAAAGCGCGCCCGACGCGCAATTGGAGGCGGCGGCGCGCGAGAATGGCATGACAACCATGCATCAATGCGGCATGGCCAAGGCGTGGCGCGGCGAAACGACGATCGAGGAAGTCGCGCGCGTCACGCGGGTCGAATAGCGCCATGCCGACGTACAAATATCGCGCCTATAGCGGCGCGGGCGATCTGCTCGAAGGCGAGATCGAGGCGCGCACGAGCGAGGAGGCGGAAGACGCGCTGTTCCGGCGCGGCCTCACGCCTTTCGAAACGCGCGAGGCGAAGCCCGCCGGCGCGGCGCGCATGCAGATTTCCTTCGGCAAGCGCGGATTGAACGCAGCGCAGATCGCCTCCTTCACCCGCGAATTCGCGACGCTGGAGCAGGCCGACGTGCCGCTCGATCAGAGCTTGCGCATTCTCTCGGCGCAAGGCGCCACGCCGGCGCTGCGCGCCCTCGCGCAGGAAATTCTCTCGCGCATCGTCGACGGCGCCTCCCTGTCCGACGCGCTGACGCGGCGGCCCGACATTTTCGGCCCGGAATATGTGAATGTCGTGCGCGAGGGCGAGACGGTCGGCAAGGTCGGTCCGGCGCTCTCCGATCTCGCCGACATGCTGGAGCGGCGTCTCGAATTGCGCGCGCGCGTCCAGAGCGCGCTCATCTATCCGGCGCTGCTGATCACGCTCGCCATCATCTCGACGGGCGTCGTTCTCGGCACGCTCGTGCCGAGCATCGCGCCGATCTTCGCTGACAATGGCAAGGAGATGCCGTCGGGGCTGCAATTCATTCTCGATTTGCAGGCGAACGCCGGCGCGATCGGCCTCATCCTCGCGATCGCCGGCGGCGCGGCGGTTCTGTTCTACAAAATGGCGCAGACGCGTCCGGCCTGGCGGATCGCCGTCGCCCGCTTCTATTTGCGCATTCCCGTCGTCGGTCCGATGCTGGCGCAATTCGCCACGGCGCGTTTCTCGCGCACGCTCGGCTCCATGTTGAATGCGGGCGTGCCGTTGCTGCAAGGGCTCGAGAGCGCGCGGACGGCCGTCGCCAATGATTTTCTCAACAGCGAGCTCGCCGATGTGATCGAGGCGGTGCGGGGCGGCGCCAGCCTCAGCGGCGCGATCGGCGGCGTGCCCTATATCCCGCCCGTCGCGACGCAGATGATCACGATCGGCGAGGAGACCGCGCAGCTCGGCGACATGCTGCTGCGCGTCGCCACCATGTTCGAGCGGCAGACGCAGCGCTCGATCGAACGGGCGATGGGCCTGCTGACTCCGGCGCTCACCATCTTCATCGCCGCGGTGGTCGGCGGTCTCATCATGACGGTGATGGACGCGGTGCTCAGCATCAACGATCTCGCGGTGAAGTGATGCGGCGGCTTCGTCCCCGACAGCGCCGCCGCGCCGGCTTCACCATGCTGGAGTCGCTCGTCGTTCTCGCGCTGGTCGC
The DNA here is from genome assembly GCF_054106005.1 of Methylocystis sp. S23. NCBI lineage: Bacteria > Pseudomonadati > Pseudomonadota > Alphaproteobacteria > Hyphomicrobiales > Methylocystaceae > Methylocystis > Methylocystis sp. S23. Next base: position 264,628 of record NZ_CM134185.1, on the reverse strand, counting down.
GCTGCTCGCCGGCATGTCGTCGCAACTTCTGCGTCCGCCCTCGGCGCGGATGCGGCTGGAGAGCGCGGCGCGCTCTTTCTGCGCGACCTTGCGCGCGACGCGCGCGCGCGCCATCGCCACGAATGGCGAGGCGGCCGTCGTCGTCGATCTCTTCAGCAAGACCTATGCGTCTCCGGTCGGCGGCGTCGGCCAGTTGCCCGCCGACGCTTTCCTGACGCTCGATGTCGCCAGCACGCAGCGGCTTTCGGAACGCACAGGCGCCATAACATTTTTTCCCGACGGCGCATCGACGGGTGGCGACATGACGCTGCAATTGCCCGAGGCGCGCGCGACGGTCGCGGTCAATTGGCTGACGGGCGAGGCCTCATGCGCCTTCCTCTGACGTCCCGGCGGGGCTTCTCGCTCATCGAGTCGCTCGCGGCCTTCGCCATTCTCGCCATGACGCTGACGCAATTGCTCAACGGCGTCAGCGGCGGCGCCCGCAACGAGGCGCGCGCGGACTTCCTGTTCCGCGCGGCGCGGCAAGGCGCATCGCATCTCGATGCGCTGGGCGTCGACGGCCCGCCGCCCTTCGGCGAGACGAGCGGCCGCTATCCGGACGGGCTCTACTGGTTTTTGTCGGTGACGCCGGGGCGAAGCGTCGCCGGGGCGATCGGCGGCGCGCCCGTCGCCACAAGCTTCCATGCGCGACTCGAAATCAGGAAGCCCTCGGGCCGCGGCGAAAGCTTCACGCTTTCGGCCGTGAAGATCAAGGCGCTCGAACCGCGGCCCCTCGGCCAATGAAGCGGCGCGCGCGCGACGGCTTCACGCTTCTGGAGCTTCTCCTCGCGATCAGCCTGCTCTCGCTGATCACGGCCTCGATCATGGGCGGGATTCATCTCGGCGCGCGCGCCTGGGATGCGACGCGCGCGAGCGACGCGCTCGACGAGGTCGAGAACGCCGCGCGCGCGACGGCGGCCCTGATCGGACGGGGCTACGCCGTCGCGACCGAGCAGACGCAGCAGCAAGTCATGTCGGAGGGCCCGCCGCCGCCCTTCGCCGGAACGGCGAACGCCGCGAGCTTCGTCGCGCTGAGCGAGGGGGGCGCGCAATGGGGCGGGCTCATTCTCACCGAGATCGGCGTGGACGCCGCGCCCGGAGGCTCCGAGCTCGCCGTCTGGACGAAGCCCTACCGCCCGCGCGAAGGGCTCGCCATCGGCCGCGGCGCGATGACGAAGACGGTCGTGCTGAAGGACGTCGCCTTTTTCGAGCTCTCCTATTTCGGCGCGCAACAGGCGCAGCAGGGCTTGGCTCAGCAACGGCGGCCGCCCGCATGGAGCCGCGCCTGGGCCAGCCGCGCGGGCCTGCCCGAGCTTGTCACGGTCAAGATCGGCGCGAACCGTCTCGGAAGAGTGGTCGAAATCCAGGCCACCGTGGCGCTCCGGCAGAGATGAGGGCCGGAAATCATCCCGCCTCGAGCGGCCCGAAGACCCAGACGAGCCACAAGCCCAGCGCCAGATGCGGGCCGAAGGGGATAGGGTGGCGGGCGCTTTCCAGGGCGCCCTGGCGCATCGCGACGACGGCCGAGAGCAGGGCGGAGAACACGCTGTAGACGAGCGCGCTCGGCAGGCCGGGGAAGCCGATCCAGATCCCCGCGAGCGCAAAGAGCCTGGCGTCGCCCTCGCCGACGCCGGGCGCCCCGCGCAAGGCCTCGTAGCAATAGGCGACCAGCCGCAGCGACGCATAGGCCGCCGCTCCCGCGGCGAGCCGCGCCGGGGTCTCCTGCGGGGCGCTCGCAAGCGCGGTCGCGACGCCGCAGAGGCCGAGCGCGAGCAGGGGGCCGTCGGGAATGACGAAATAGCGCGCGTCGAAAAGCGCGATCAGGGAGAGGCCCGCGAGGAGGGCGAAACTCGGCGCGAGGAAATATCCGACGGCCGGCCCCTCGGCGAGGTGGGCGAGCAGGGCGAAAATCGCCGCCCAGGCGGCGGGGGCGAGGGGGCGGCCGTCGCCGCGGGCGAAGAGCATGTCGCGCGCCAGGGGCGCAAGCGCGCGGCGCCGGCGGCGGCAGGCCGGTCCCGTTAAGGTTAACGAAAAGCAACGGCCGTCGAGCTTTCCCGTCAATTCGCCGTCCCACCCTTTTCCGCGCCGCGCGCGCCGCCTCCATATTGCGGGCCTTAGCCCTTGTCGGCCAAGGCGTAGCGCGCGCCGGCGGCGGGCGCAATTTTCTTCCCGAGGCCTGAATTGTGACGAAATTGTCCGCCGGCGGGACGATCCGGCCGCATCGGCCCCGCGTGGCGGAGCTTTCGTAAACGTGTTAAGTCCGTGGTCAAGACAGTTCAGAGCCGCGTTCGAACGACAGGTTGTAGATTTGCGTTTGGTCCTACGAGCATCTGCCCTGGCTCTCGCTGTCGCGTGCGTCGCGGGTTGTGAGACCTCGACAGTGGGCGGCGGACCGCCGATCGCGGAATGGAACGTGGAGCCGATGTCGCGCTCGCCGCGAGGCGAGGGGGGCGGCGCGCGCTCCGACGGATTGCTGCGCCCGCGCACGGCGTCGGGGCGGGCCATCGTCGCGACGGGCACCGGCAGGTTCATCGGCTCGGCGCGCGGCCGCGCCGCCGCTTCCGATCCCGCGGGGGAGGACGGCGTCACCCTCAATCTCGTGAACCTGCCCATCGCCCAGGCCGCCAAGATCGTCATCGGCGACATTGTGGGGGCGGATTTCGTCGTCGACCCGAAGCTCGACGGCAAGGTCACGGTTCATACCGCCAATCCCGTGCGCAAGAGCGCCGCGCTCGACCTCTTCCAATCCGCGCTGCGGGTTTCGGGCGCCTCCGTCGTCAAGTCGGGCAATATCTACAAGATCGTTCCGACCGAGCAGGCGGCGATCTCGGGCGAGGTCATCTCCAGCGATCCCGTCTCGCCGGAGGCGAGCCCGCTCGGCGAAGGCGCGCGCGTCGTGCAACTGCGCTACGTCGCGGCGTCCGAGATGAAGCGCGTGCTGGAGCCGATCGCCGCGCGCGGCAGCATCGTGCGCGCCGACGACGCGCGCAACACCTTGACGCTTTCCGGCACGCCGCAGGATATTGCGACGCTGATGGACGCGATCGCCATGTTCGACATCGACACGATGAAGGGCATGTCATTCGCGCTCGTTCCCGTCCGCAGCGGCGACGCCGACATGCTCGCCGACGATCTCAAAAACGTGTTCGGCTCCGAGAAGGAAGGGCCGATGGGCGGCATGATCCGCTTCATCGGCAACAAGCGGCTCTCCGCCATCCTCGTCATCTCCTCGCAGCCTCAATATATCTCTCGCGCGCGCGCCTGGATCGACAAGCTGGACGCCCGCGCCGAGCACGCCGAGAAGCAGTTTTTCACCTACCGGGTCCAGAACCGTCCGGCCAAGGAGCTGATGGTGGTTCTCACCTCCATTTTCGGCTCCAAAGGGCAGGCCGACGCAAGCGTCTCGCCGCGCTTCGGCCAAGCGGCCATGTCGTCGGGCGGTCTGGGCGGCGGCCAGGCGCCGACGAGTCCGCTCGGCGCGCTGTCGGCCTCGGGCCCGACAGGGGGCGCCGGCGGCTTGGGGACCAATGGCGGCCTGGGGGCGAGCGGCGGCCTGGGCTCCGGAAATGGCGGCGGTCTGGGGACGAGCGGCGGCGGCGGTTTCGGAGGCGGCGGCTTTGGCGGCTCGGGCGGTCCGAGCGGCGTCAGCGGGCTGAGCGTTCCCGGCGGACAGCAGAACGGTCCGGGCGCAGGGCCGACGCCAGCGGTCAGCCTTGACAGTGACCGCTACAAGATCGGCGTCGACGACGCGAAAAACGCGCTCATCGTCATGGCGACGCCGGAGGATTACCGGCGCATCCGTCAGGTCATTGAGGGCCTCGACGTATTGCCGAACCAGATCTTCCTCGAAGCCACCATCGCTGAAGTGCGGCTCAACGACTCGCTGCGTTTCGGCGTGCGCTGGTTCATGCAGAACCACTCCAACCTCTTCGGTTTCTCGAGCGGCCAGGGGCAGGCGCCCGCGCCCAACAACAAGATCGGCCCCCAAAACCTTCTCGGCGCGCCGGTCGGCGCGGTGTTTCCCGGTTTCGCCTATGCGTTCAACTCGCTCAATCAGCAAGTCACGTTGAACGCGCTCAACGCCATCACCGACGTCAACATCATCTCGACCCCGTCGCTGACCGTGCTCGACAATCGCGAGGCGATGCTGCAGGTCGGCGACCAGATTCCCGTGCAGACGCTGACCAGCGTCTCGGCGATCGGCAACACTTTCAACTCGGTCAATTACACCAATACCGGCGTCATTTTGAAAATCACGCCGCATATCAGCGAGAGCGGGCGCGTGATGCTCGAACTCGAGCAGGAAGTCTCCAATGTCGATCCCAACACGCCGATCGGCAGCACGACGCCGACGATCCAGCAGCGCCGCGTGAAAACGCAGGTTGTGGTGAATGATAATGAATCGCTCATGCTGGGCGGCCTCGTGAAGGATCAGACCGGCCGCATCGCCGCGCAGGTTCCCGTCGTCGGCGACGTGCCGATCTTCGGCAATGCGTTCAAGGACAAGAACGACGTGATCGACAAGAGCGAGCTGGTCATCATGATCACGCCGCATGTCGTGCGCTCGCTGAGCGAGGGCCGCGAGATCACCGAGGAATATAAGCGCAAGCTGCTCGACATCTCGACGCGCGCCATCGGCCGCCCGCACGATATCGAGCAATCGGCGCGGCGCACGCTGCTCGATCCCTGGTCGAAGAGCCCCTGGCGAGCCGATCGCGACACGCGCTGAGCTTGCCGGAAATCTCGGTTCAACAGTCGGGAACGCCGGCGCCGTTCGTCGCGACGATATCGCGCAGACGATCGGCGTAACGCGATTGGCCGCGTCTCATTTCCTTCACGGCGAAGGGTCTGCCGTTCGCCGGCCGCAAATCGAGTATGGCGTCCCTGGCGACGGTCTGGCCCGTCGCGAGCACGGCTTCCGCGTGGACAAGATAGGCGCCGTGATCCGCCGGCTGCCGGATATTTATCGGGAAACGCGGATCGTTGCGGGCGAGCTTGTTGGGGTAGGGCGCGCCGATGAGCGATCGGACTTCCTGAAGCGGGTATCCGGCGAGCGCCGCGAAGAGGGCGGGCGGCGCGGCGCGCGGATCCACGCCGGGGCTTCTTGAATGCACGGTGGCGAAGGGCGCCAGATCGCGAAACAGCGCCGCATTCACGCCGCTCACCTGATCGAGCTCCATCACCGTCTCGAACAGGCCTTCCTTGGGATCGATCGGCTTGTCGGAGCTCCGAGTCTGGCGAATCTGCCCGACGCCCGCCGGCGCGGTGCGGAAGGCCACAATCGACCTCGCGACGTTCTGCGCGGCGCGCTCGTCGAGACCCAGACCGACCAGCGCCAATTGGATCAGTTCGGGCGTGGCGGCGTTGAGGTCGATCTTGCCGCCTTCCTCCTCGACGGCGAGGGCGACGGCGGCGCGATCGAGGACGCAAAAGCGCGGCGCGCCGTCATAGGCTTCCGCCTCTCCGGCCTGCGTGGGCGCCGCGTCCTTTCTTGAAAGCAGCGTAAGGGTCGCGAGATTGATCGCGCTCTCGGCGATGAAGCCCGCTTCCGTCGCGCTCGCAATGTTGTGGGCGGTCTGCAAGCGCAGCCGGCCGTTCGTCATAAAGGCGACGACCAGAATGGCGATGAGCCCCGCGCCCCAGACCACGGCGAGCAGGGCGAACCCCGCGCGCTTTTTCCGGATGCGCGCGGCGGCAGGCCTATTGCCCGGCGTCACTTCGCCTGGGCGCCGCGCGACAGGGCGCCCGCGCCGCCTTCGCGGCCCTCCGGTCCCATCGACCCAATGTCATAGGGGCCGTTCTGTCCGGGCGCGCGGTAGAGATAGGGATGGCCCCATGGATCTTTCGGCACGCCGGCCGATTTCAGATAGGGGCCGCTCCAGGATGAGACGCCGGCGGGCCGTTGCGCCAGCGCGTTGAGCCCTTCCTCGCTCGTCGGATAGCGGCCGGCGTCGAGATAGAAGAGATCGAGCGCGCTCGCCAGATTTTCCATCTGGATCTGCGCGGTCTTGACCTTCGATTCGGAAAGATAGTTCAACACTCGCGGCCCGACGAGGCCGACGATCGATCCGATGATCGCGAGAACGACCAGCATCTCGACCAGCGTGAAGCCGGCGCGACGGCGCCGCGCCCCGATGAGGCGCGCGCGTCTTGCCGCCGGCGATTTGAAGGAGCGTTCCGGACCCTTGTGCAGCATGTCGTTCCCTGTCTTTGCGCGGCTTCTCAATTTCAAAGCGCCTGGCTCAAAGCTCGATGTAAATATCGCATCCATAGGTCGAGGTCGGATTGCCATAGGCGTCCTCGATCTTGTTCCAGCATTTTCCGACGCCCGCGATCATCCGGTAGACGAAGACGCCCTCCGCCTCGACGACGCGTCTCTCGGGCGCTTTTTGCCTGCCTAGATAATTGAAATATGACACCGCGATATCGTCGCCGCATCGATACATCGCGCCGCGGTCGAGGAGGAAGACCGCGTTGCGGTCCTTCGCCGCGCTGACGCAATAGGAATAATGCGTCAGCGCCTCCGGCTTGATGCTGATTTGCGCGCGCGAAGGAGCGTCCGAAAGTAACAATGCGCCAAGCGTCAATGTCGAGACCAACGCAATTATCCGCCGCATTGCCTGCTCGCTCCGACGATCCGGAACCAAATGAGACGCCATCTGTATGGCCCTTTTGCGTGCGGCGCAATTGTGCGGCGCGCGGCGGCCGGCGGCCTTGGGCCGCTTGCGCCGGACGGCGCGGCGCCGCGGCAAGTAGAAACGCCGATCGGCCCTTGCTGCTTTGCACAATAAGCTCGGTTTCGAATAGTTATAAAATGCAGCCGGCAAGGATTCCGGCCGCGGCCGAACGGGAAAACTCGATTTTTAACGGAATGGGTTTGACAAGAGCTCGGCCATAGTCGAATGGAACGCTGCGGCGTAACGACAACAAGCCTATTCAGGCGCTGCGGGGAACAAGTTGAGCGACACGATGGAACTGACGGCCGGAGCCCGCGACATGGGCGGTCCGGACGCGAGAGCGCTGGCGCAGCGCATGGCGACATTGAAGACGGAAGCGCGCGAAAAGGGCTATTTCGACGTCTCGATCCGAGAACAGGCGCTCCGTTGCGCGGAGCTCGTCGGCGTTCCCGCCTTGGCCTTCTATCTGCTGGCGCAAGGCGGCTTCGCCGCCTTTGTCGGCTTCCTGGCGCTGGGGCTTCATTACCCGCGCACGGCCTATCTCGGCCATGATCTCGCGCATAACCAGTGGGGTCCGCGCGACGACGCGAAGCCCCGCTTCATGCTGCGCGCCGTGGCGCTGTTCCAGGGCTTCGGATCCTCCTGGTGGGTCGAAAAGCACGAGCTGCATCATTCCTTCCCCAATGCTTGCCGCATGAGCGAGGGCGGCGTCCTCACCCCGATCGACGGCGACATCGATTCCGTTCCGTGGATCGTCTGGGACAAGTCGCTGGTCGAATATAACGCCGTCGCGGCGACGTCGCCCTGGAAGGCGAAGCTGTTCCTCGCCTTGCGGCGCCTGCAGGTGCTGCTCTTCTTCCCGCTGCTCTCGCTGGCGCGCTTCAATTGGAGCTGGCAGAGCATCGAGACGGCGTTCCGCAGGGACAAGTCGCTCGAGGGCGCGCTCTGCATCGCCCATTGGATCCTGGGTCTGGCGCTTGCGGGCTTCCTCACGCCCGGGCCGGTCTGGACGGGTTGGGCCTGGTTCGTCGGCGCGCAGCTTTTCGGCGGCTTCATCCTCGCTTTCGTCTTCGTGCTCAACCATACGGGGATGGAGGTCTATGAGGCGACCGCCGCCAAGGGCTTCTACGACCGTCAGGCGCGTTCGACGCGCAACACGCCGAGCTCCGTCTTCTTCGATTGGCTGACCGGCGGCCTCAACAGCCAGATCGAGCACCACATGTTTCCGACCATGGCGCGCCGCAATCTGACGAAGATGCGCGAAGCGACCCGCAAAGCCATGCTGGAATGCGGCTACGCCTATGAGGAGCTCGGGAACAGGGAGGCCATGCAGGCCGTCCTCGGCGCGCTCAGCGCCGCCGCAAAAGCGTGACGAAGGTCGCGAGAGCGGCCGCCGCCCTGCCGTCCCGCACGCCAAAAGGCGGGGGCGGGGCGGCGGCCGGCGACGATCTCGTTTCGCTAATTTGGCTTCCCGCCAAGCATATTTCCAGAAGCTCAGCTTTGGTTAAGCTTCGCCCCGGAAAGCCTTGATTTTGCTCTTGCGAGCGCCCCGCCCTTGGTGTTCACTTTCCTTCAATGACAACGTTAATTTATTGAGAGGCCTCCGTATGGAGAACAGGATTGTCGCTCTCTATAAGGTGGTCGCTTATTTCGCCATACTTTGGGCCGCGTGCCAGCCCGGGCCTTCCGAGGAGAATTTTTCGTGGCGCGCGAGCTACGATATCCAGCTCTGTGAAACGAGCGTGATCGCCGCCGCTGCGGCGACGCCGCTACGCTAGTCTATCGACGAGATTTTGATCGGCGCGTCGAGGTCCGCATAGGCGACCTTGATGCCGGCCTTCTCAACCGCAGCCTCGTTCGGGTACCAGGTCGATTCATGGTCGAGCCCGCCATATTTATTGAAAACCATCACATATTTGGCCTTGAAATCGACCTCGCAACGCAAGCCCTTGCCCGGATTGTCGATCGGCCGCAGCTTTCCGTCCCAGTCGATGAAGTAGCCTCCGGGCGTCTCGATAGAATCCGACATTTCTCGTCCTCCTCCCGACAAACTCATTCGATAGGGGGAAGAAGCACTTATCGGGCCATCCGCGCCTTTCAGTTCTGCGCCTGCTCCACCTGCGCGGCGCATTCCCGCGCGAAGGCCGCGCGCTTCTTGCCCGTCAGCTTCCGGGCGGAGGCGGCGCGCTCGCAAAGGTCCGCGACGGCGACCCTCGTGCATTTGTCCATGAAGGCGTCGAAGGCCGGGCCTGAGAGGAACTGATCCTGCGCTTCGGCGGCGCAGGCCGCGGCGGGGCTCATCGGACGCTCGAAAGCCGCGGGGATCGGGACGGGGGCCGCCGCCATATAGGCCGAGGCCATTGTGGAGACGGCGGCCAAAGCGGCGGCGAGGGCCGCCACGGGCAGGAAACGCTTGAACATGGGCTACTCTTCGAGACGGCAACCGAAAATTGGGTCCATCTTTAACAATCCATTAACGCTTGGCAAGAAGCCGTCTTGAAATACAGGGCTTCGAACTCGGGTTAATTTCAGCTCACTTTCCGCCGTCATGCCCGCGCATGTCGCGGGCGTCCGCGCCGGCCGATCGCAAAACGCATCGCGCGGAGACGGTATGTTCGGCTCATGTTCTTAGATTTGATCGTGGCGTGGCGTGGATGGCCGCGACAAGCGCGGCCATGACGCGGTGAGAAGACGCGCCGTTAATCTGGATTCGGAGCCCTGTCTTGAAATATGGCGAATGCCGGCGCCGTCTCTTGCAGACCGCCAAAGGAAGGTTCAAGAAAGGATGCGGGGACGTTTCCAATGAGCGCGCAAGGCGACGACAGAGACCAAAGCGGGCCGCCGCGCCGGCGTTACGACTGGCCGAGCGTCGCGCTCTTCGTGATTTTTCTCGGCGCATTCGTCTATGCGCTGTTGCGGCGCTGAGAGCGCTTGAATCGCCGGCCTTTTTGCTCCTTTCAACCGTCATCGCTCGCAATGACCGCGAAGAATGACGCAGGCTGCCGCTACCGCAATCGGATTACGAGGTCCGTGCCGACATTGCCCGTCTCGCCGCTCAGCGGCTGATCGGAGATGATGATGGAGGCCCCGGTCCAAAGACGCTCGGAGATGCGCTCTCGAATGTCTTCCGGAATCTCGACGCGCTCGAGCGCCTCTTCCGCGCTCGACGACAGGGCCGAATAGGCGGGGAAGAAGTCATAGGGCGACCCGCCTGCGGCCTTGGCTTTCTTGCGCTCGCTCGGTTCGTCGCCGCTCCGCGAAGCGATCGAGACGACCGACCATTTCAGCGATCCGTCATCCGCATCGGCGGCCGTCGCGATATAAAGATGCGATCCGAGCGGCGTCTTGGGATCGCGCACATTCGCCGGGGCGTCGAAGACCGGCGCCAGACCCTGGCGCACATAGACGCGCTTATCCGCCTTGCTGATCAGCACGGAAACGGGCGCGGTCCGGAATTCGGCTTCCTTTTCAGCGGCCTGGGCGGCCTCGAACGCCTTCGCCGCGACCTGCCAACGCTGATAGGCCTCGCTCGTCTCGCGCGCATTCGCCTCCGACGCTTTCCTGACGGCGTCGAGCTTCGCCGCCGCGGCGGCGCCCTCTTCCTCGGCCTTCGCCTTTGTGGCCTCGACGGTTTCCCTGGCGGCGGCCTCCGCGCTCTCGAAGGACTTCATGGCCGCTTCCGCCTTTGCCTGCGCCGCGGCTTCGGCGGCCTTCAGCTCGTCGGCGAGGCGCAGCGCTTCCGTCTCCTTGCCGTCGACGGCCAGGAAAGCTTCGGCGTCCGCTTTGGCGGCCGCTTTTCTGTCGGCGGTCGCCTTGGCCTTGAGCCGTTCCGCATATTGGCGGGGATTGAGCTTTGGGGGTTCGGGCGGGGGCGAGGCGGTTGCGCTGGCGGCGGCGCCGGCGTCCGCCAATATTTGCAGCTTGGGCGTCGGCAGCAGCGAATGCGCGAAGGGAGCGGGCGTCACGTCATAGGGCGCGATCACCACGCGCTCGCCGATTCGGGTCATGCCCCAGAGCTTGAACGCGAAGTCCGACGGGAGGCGCACGCAGCCATGCGAGGCCGGATGACCCGGCACGACGCCGAGATGCATGGCGATCCCGGACCAGGTGAGCCGCTGCATGAAGGGCATTGGCGCGCCGGAATAGATGTTCGACGCATGCATGCGTTCGCGGCCGATAATGGTGTAGATGCCCTTCGGCGTGTCGTGGCCCGCCATGCCGGTCGAGACCGCCGAGCGGGTGACGAGCCCCTGATGGTTGTAGATCGAGACGCTCTGGTCCGCGATCGAGACGACGGCGAAGAGCGGCCGTTCGAGCCTGCCGGGCGCGGTTGGCTGCGTCGCGCAGCGGTCCCGGCCTTTCTTGGAGGCGCGGTCTTCGCAACCGCGTTGCGCGCCTTGCGCTTGCGGGTCGCCGAAGCCGATCTCGACGAAGGCGAGCTTCTCCCCCGCTTGCGCGGCCGGAAAGCAAAACGCCGACAGGAGCGCGGCGCCGAAAGCCCAAGAGAGATCGCCGCCAAAATATCTGCGCGGCCGCATGAAACTCCTCCGAATCAGGTCGGGCGCCGATTCCGTTGGCGCGAGCAAAGGAAGAGACGCAAAATCAAGAAGCTGGGAGCGCATTTCTTAGCGGAGGCCTTCCGCCCCTCGGATTCTAGAGCGCGCGGCGAAAAAGGGGAAACCGGCTTTTTTCGCGCGCTATAGGAAAACGCCGCCGCGCCGAATGCGCCCATCCGGCCCGATAAGACGACCGCACAAATAAGGCATTTGTTTACCTTTGTTTCTCAACCTGAGCCATGTCCCGTTGATAATTTCGCCGCTGATCGGATGTCTGAGGAAACCCCAGGAAGATGGTTCGAGGCCCGCGAGGCCAGCCTCGCCGCCGGCGATCGGTTGCTTTGGCTTTCGCTCGTGCTGGCGGTCGTCGGCGGCGGCGCGTGGCAGGTCTGGCGGCATGATGTGTGGAGGAGCGAAGCGCCGGTCCTCGCCATTGCGCATCCGGCGCTCGTCCATCCAAAAGGCCGGCCCGCGATCGACTTCGCGCCGACGGCCTCGATCAGACGGCGCGCGGAATAGGCCCGCAGGGGCGCTCAGAAGACAAAGATCGACGCGACGACGAAATAGGTCAGCAGCGAAAACGAATCCTGAACGACCGTGGCGACGGGCCCGGAGCCGAGCGCCGCGTCATAGCCAAGCCGCGCGAAGAGCCAGGGCATCAGAAAGCCGAAGGCCGTGGCGATCGTGCTGGCGACGGCCAGGGCGATGGCGACCGTCGTGGCGAGGCCTAGGCTCGAGAAAGCCAGCCAGATGAAGGGGAAAGCGAAGCCGCCGAGCGTGCAGCCGAGCAGGGCGCCCGTGCCGAGCTCCCCGAAGAACAGCGGCAGCAGCGCGGAATTCGTCAAGGAAAGGCCGCGGACGACCACGGTTTCCGACTGCGTGCCGACCGAGTCGGCGAGATAGACGATCGCCGGAATAAAGAAGGCCACGGCGACATGGGCGCTGAGAGAGGCCTCGAAGCGCGACATCATCGCCGTCGAGGCAGCCATGCCCGCCATGCCGAAAAGGAGCCAGGGCAATCGATACAGAGCGCGGCGGTGCGGCGGCGCCGTGAGCGCGTCCATGGCGTTCTCGGATTTGTGCAGAATGCCCGCCATCTGGTGGAGGTCCTCCACATGCTCGTCGCGCAGGATCATCATCAGCGCGCGCGGGGGGACGGCGCCCAGCAGGCGGCCCTCGCCGTCGCAGACGGCGAGGGTGGAAAGGCCGGAGCGAATGGCCTGGCTCGCGGCGTCCTCGCGGTCCATGTCGAGCGGGACGCGATAGGCTTCCGCGTCCCGCGCAATCGCGGTCAGCGGCGTCTCCTCGGCGGCGCCGAGCAGGTCCCGCATCGCCGCGACGCCGGCGAGCCGGCCGTCTCGCGCGAGCAGGAAGACATGCGACGCGTCCTCATATCGCTGGCCGATAAGGCGCGCGCGGAACTGCCCCGCCGTCTCCCACTGAGCGGCGAGGGGGATCGCGGACACGAGATAATGCGCGACGAATTGGGATGCCGCTCCGTCACGGAGCAAAGCGTCTGTCATGGGACGATGCGGCCTCGGTTCTGGCGCGGGGTCTTCTCTTCAGAAGCCGGCTGCATCTTACGAAAATGTGACGTTGCGGACGGTCTTTTTGTCGCGCTCAAGGAAATTTAAACTGTCATACAACCTTTGCGGCGGCGTCACACCTTGGCGTTTCTTCATCAACGGGAGACGCCGCGAAAGCGAGGCGCGAGCGCGCTTTCGCTTCCGGCCGGGAGACGAATGGATGAAGCCTTGGGGATTCGCGTTGGGCGCGCTGATGGGCGCCGCGGCGACCTTTTTGCTGACACGGGACGGCAAGCGGGCGCGGCCCGTGGCGAAAGCCGCGCTCAAGGCGGCGATGATGGCTTATCAGGAAGCGCGGATGCAAAGCGCAGAACTGATGGAAGCCGCGGAGGACCTCTTCGCCGAGGCGAAGGCGGAGGCCACGGCGGAGATTTTCGCGAACATGATGGCGAAGGCGCAGAAGGCGCCCGCCGACGTGAAAGCTCCGCCCCCGGGCGAAGGCTCGGTTCCGCCGGGGGGCGCGGCGCCCGAGGCCCCGCATCCGACCGGGGAGGGAGCCTGACCATGAGCGCGGAGCCGCCGGCCGCCGAGGTCTCCCATGCAATGCCGGGCCGGACGCGGCTGCGCATCGCGGACCGCCGCGGCGACGCCGCCTTTTTCGCCACCGTCGCGAGCGGGCTGTCGGCGCTGCCCGGCGTTCAGAAGGTGGAAGTCACGCCGCTGACCGGCAGCGTGCTGATCCGTCATTGGGGATCTTTGGAAAAGCTCGGCGCGGCCGCGCGGGACGCCGGAATTTTCAACCTCTCCAAAGCGCCGGCTGCGCCCGAAGCGGCGACCGGGCCGGCGTTCGATCCCAGGCTTCTCGCCGCTGCGGCGCTCGGCGGCCTGGCGCTTTGGCAGATGTCGCGCGAAAAACTCTTTCCGCCGGCGCTGACCCTTCTCTGGTATGCGGCGCATCTCGGCGGCCTGTGGAGAACGCCGGAGGGCGAATAGGCTCAGCCCCGCAGCGCCTCGGCGAGGTCGGTCGCCTCCCAGGGCAGGTCGAGTTCGGCGCGGCCGAAATGGCCGTAATTTGCGAGCCGCAGATAGAAGCCGGCGGGTCCGGCGGCGCGCGGCCGCGTCCGTAGGCGGAAGCGTCGAACGATCGCCGCGGGGCGGAAATCGAGGGCGGCGGATAGGCGCTTCGCGATCTCCCGATCGCTCCGCCGGCCGGAGCCGTAGGTCTCGACCGAGAGGCTCAGCGGTTCCGCCTGTCCGATCGCGTAGGCGACGTGGACCTCGCAGCGATCGGCGAGCCCCGCCGCGACGATGTTCTTGGCGGCGTAGCGCGCGGCATAGGCGCCTGCGCGGTCGATGCGCGAGGGATCCTTGCCGGAGAGCGCGGAGCCGCTCATCCGCGCGATCTCGCCATAGGAATCGATGCCGTTCTTGCGTCCCGTCAGACCGGCATGGCGCGCGGGGCCGCCGATTTCGAGCGGACCGGCCGCGTTGACGACGACGCGCGTCTGCGCGTCCGGGCGAAATTCGTCACAAGCCAAAGCCTCCAGCGCGAGCGCGCGCAGCCTTTCCGGCGCGTCGGGCCCGGCGGCGGCGTCAAGGGCGACGCTGAGCGAGAGGCTATGGATCCGCGTCGGGCGGGCGTCGCGATATTCGACCGAGACTTGGGTCTTGGCGTCCGGCGAGAGCGCGCCGAAGCCGCCGCGCCGCGCCGCGTCGAGCGCCTTCGCGATCTTATGCGCGCAGGAGATCGGCGCCGGCATGAGCGCCGCCGTGTCGCGGCAAGCATAGCCGAAGACATTGGCCTGCTCATGCGCGACGCGCCGCGCGATCGCCTCCTCATCGCCCTCGGCCGGCTCGGACTCGCGCGCCTCGAGCGGCATCTCGGCGAAGCTCGTGAGGATCGAGCAGGTGCGGGCGTCGAAGCCCTCGGAGGCGTAGCCCGCATCGGCGATGACCTTGCGCGCGAGCGACGGCAGATCGACCCGCGCATCGGCGGCGTATCGCGCCGCGAGAAAAACGACGCCCGTCGCCAGCGCGCATTCCACGACGACGCGCGCGCTCTCGTCCTCTCGCAGCAGCGCGTCCACCGCCGCATCGCTGATCTGGTCGCAAAGCTTGTCGGGATGGCCGGGCGTGACCGACTCGGAGGTGAAGATCATGTCAGACGACATAGCTTGCTCCATCATGGCGCGCGACGCGCGCGTCGCCCGTGCGCGTCTCGACGACGCGGCCGATGACGTCGTTTGCGAGCGAGCAGCCGATCGCGACCGCGCCGATGCGCAGCAGGTCCGCGGCGCCCAGCGGCGCCAGTCCCAGAAGGCGGCGCGTCGGCGGCAGCAATTGCGCGACGCCCTGCAGGAGCATGGATGCGCCCACGCCCGCATAGAGCTGCGGGCTCGGCCGGCGGCCGAACTCCGCCGAAAGGCCGCGCGTTTCGGACCGGCAGGAGACGGCGTGCAGCAACTGGCCGAGCGTCAATCCGTGGAAGGTGACGGTGCTGGCGCGCGCGCCCCCGCCGGCGCCGCCGGCGCTGTAATAGCCGAGGAGCGCCGCAATCCCCATCACCGAGCCTTCGCGCAGGACCCGGCGGAAGTCGCTCGGCCCCATGATCGGCGCGCCGGGGTCATGCGGCGGCTGGTCGAGAACGTCCGCCTCCGGCGGTTCGAGGCCGAGGGCGAGCGCGGGCAAGGCGTCCGTCGCGAGATTGAGCCAAAGGAGCTGCATGGGCGTCAGCGGCTCGTTGGCGTTGAGCAGGGCGGCGCCCAGCATGGTGAAGGTTTCGGACGCGTTGGTGGAGACGAGATAGCGCAGCACCTTGCGGATATTCGCATAGGTTGCGCGGCCCAGTCGGATCGCCTCGACGACGCCGTCCATGTCGTCGCTCGCGAGCACGATGTCGGCCACCTGGCGCGCGACGTCGGCGCCCTCGCCGCCCATGGCGACGCCGACATCCGCGGCGCGCAGGGCCGGGCCGTCATTCACCCCGTCGCCGGTCATGGCGACGATGCGGCCGTTCGCCTGAAGCGCCTTGACGATATTGAGCTTGTCGACCGGGCTCACGCGCGCGAAGACATGCGGCTGCGCGGCGAGGGCCGCCAGAAGCTCCGGCGGCAAATTGGCGATCTGACCCGCTTCCAGCACGCGCAATTCGCCGCCGTCATTGAGGTCGAGATTGCGGGCGATGGCGAAGGCCGTCGCGCTCTGATCGCCCGTGATCATCACCGTGCGCACGCCGGCGCGGTGCAATCGCTTCAGCGCGGGCCGCACGCTGGCGCGCACCGGATTGGCCATGCCGGCGAGGCCGAGCCAGACGAGATCGCGCTCGTCGCGCGGGTCGCCGCCGCCTTCGCGACAGGCGACGCCGAGCACGCGCAACGCGTCTCCGGCCATGCGCTCATTCGCCTTGACAATGCGGGCGCGCGCCGCCTCGTCCAGATCGACGACGCCCTGGGCGGTTTGCATTTGCGCGCAGCGCGCCAGCACTTCGACGGGATCGCCCTTCACGCAGAGAAGGCGCGCGCCTTCCGACGTTTCGCAAAGCGCGCTCATGCGCTTGCGGCCGTCGCCCCGCGCCGCGCCCGACAGCACGCGCGCGGAGAGACGCAGCGCGACCGGATCGACGCCGAGCGCGACGCCCGCGGAAAGCAGCGCGGTTTCGGTCGGCGTGCCGTCCAGGTCGAATCCTTGCCCGCCGCGCGTGGCGATCGCGTCGCTGCACAGCGTCGCGACCTCGAAGAGCCGCCGGGCTTGTTCGCGTAGCGCGCCATCCGTCGCCGCGCCATTCAGTTGCAGGAGGCCGTCGCGCAATTCGAGCGCCGCGCCGTCTATATGGACGGCGACGGCCGCCATGCGGTTCTCGGTGAGCGTGCCCGTCTTGTCGAGGCCGACGATCTCGACCGCGCCCAGCGTCTCGACCGCGTCGATCTTGCGCACCAGCACCTTGCGCTTGCGCATATCCTGAACGCCGATCGCGAGCGTCGTCGTCGCGACGGCCGGGAGCCCCTCCGGGATGGCGGCGACGGCAAGGGAGATCGCGCCCCGCAGCGTCTGCGCCAGCGGATGGCCGCGCATCATGCCGAGCGCGAAAACGATCGCGCAGATGAGTCCGTTGACGATCACGAGCTCGCGCCCGACCTCGCCCAATTCGCGCTGGATCGGCGTCTCCGGGGGACGCACGGCGCCGAGCAGCTCCTGCACGCGCCCGATCTCCGTCCGGGGGCCGACCGCGGTGACGATCGCGGCGCCGGAGCCGCCCGTGACGGCCGTGCCGCGAAAGACCATGTTGCGGCGGTCGGAGACGACGGTCTCCGGCGGCAGGAGCGCATGGGCGTCCTTCAGGGCCGGATGCGCCTCGCCGGTCAAGGGCGACTCGTTGACGCTGAGGTCGTCGCTTTCGATCAGGCGCGCATCGGCCGGCACCAAGGCGCCGCGCTCGATCGCCAGAAGATCGCCGACCGTCAGCTCAGATGAGTCGATCGTGATGCGCGCGCCGTCGCGGATGACGGTCGCGGGCTGCGGCCCCTCTTCCATGAGGCTCAGGATCGTGCGATCCGCCTCGCGCTCGGTCTTCGTGGCGATGCCGGCGTTCACCAGCACGACGGCGGCGATCATGACGGCGTCGGCGATCCCGCCGGTCGCGAGCGACATCGCCGCCGAGACCGCCAGCAGCGCGATGGGCAGGCTCGTCATCTGCTCGGCGAAAATGGCCATGGCGGAGCGCGGCTCCGCGCGCCGCAGCTCGTTCCGCCCCCATCTGGCGAGGCGCTCCGTCGCTTCCCGCGCCGTCAGGCCGTCGACGAGGCGCGCGCCGAGCCTCGCGGCGACGGCCTCGATCGGCGCGGCGTGAGAGCCTGTTTCCTCTTCGGGTGGGCTTGCCGGAGAGACGGCGGCGCTCTCGGGCGCGGCGATCGCCATTCCCATCGCCGCCGCGTCGAGCGCCGCGGCGAGCGACGCCATGGTCGCGGGAAACCGAAACTCGATCAGAGCCGATCCGGTGAGATGGCCGATCCTCACGGCGACGACTCCCGGCTGCCGCCGCAGGGACGTTTCGACGCGGGCGCGCGCCGCTTCGTCCGCGACGAGGCCGCCATGCCGCAAGCGCACCCGGCCCGGAACGGCGTCATGCACGACGCGCGCGCCGCCGGTTTCTCGGCTTTCCATGAGATGGGGAGGCTTGGTCAGAAACATCCGGCGGCCAGGGTCATCGAACTCGGCCGTCTTGTCTATTCGGCGAAGATGACAGCTCGGCGCCAGGCGCCCGATCCGGCGCGGGCCGCCGCCCGCAACATGCGGGGCCGACGCGCCGAAAGGCGCCGCTCTACCGCCCGACTTGCTCAACGAGCGCGATCAATCCCTTGAGCAGCGCAATCGGGTCGGGAGGGCAGCCGCGGATATGGAGGTCGACAGGCACGACCTTCGCCACGGCGCCCACACAGGCGTAGCCGCCCGCGAAAACGCCGCCGTCAAAGGCGCAGTCGCCGACCGCCACCACCCATTTCGGGTCGGGCGTCGCATTATATGTCCGCTCCAGCGCCTCGCGCATGTTCTTGGTGACGGGGCCCGTGACCAGCAGCACGTCGGCGTGGCGCGGCGAGGCGACAAAGCGCAGGCCGAAGCGTTCAATGTCGTAAAAAGCGTTGTTCAACGCATGGATTTCGAGCTCGCAGCCATTGCACGAGCCGGCGTCGACCGCGCGGATGGAAAGGCTGCGGCCGAGCTTGTTCCTGACCGCGCTGTCCAGCGTATAGCCCAGCTCGGCGATCGAGGCGGCTTCGGGCTCGGGCGGCGGCTCGGTCAGAGCGCGGCGCAGCAGGCCCTGAAGAAGAAATTTCTGCATCGCGGCGTCCGCCCTAGA
This sequence comes from Methylocystis sp. S23, assembly GCF_054106005.1. Classification (NCBI taxonomy): domain Bacteria; kingdom Pseudomonadati; phylum Pseudomonadota; class Alphaproteobacteria; order Hyphomicrobiales; family Methylocystaceae; genus Methylocystis; species Methylocystis sp. S23. The sequence goes on along the minus strand of NZ_CM134185.1, from coordinate 245,976 downwards.
GATCGTGCCCCGAATAGGAGCAGTTGAAGGATTTGTTGCAGAGGGGGAAATCCGCGACGATGTTGCCCTTGATCGCGGCTTCGAGGAGCGGCCACTGGAACCAGGAAGGATCGCGCAGGTGACAATGCGCGATCGCGCCGTCTTCGCCAATGCGCACAAAGGCGAAAATGTCGCCGCGAAAGCCCTCGACGAGCGCGGCGCCTTCGCGCATTGCGCCCCGCTCGGCGCGCCATTCCGCCAGGATCGGCCCTTGCGGCGCAAGGTCGAGTATCTGCGTCACAATATCGAGCGATGCGCGGATCTCGTCGAAACGAACCCAGACGCGCGCATCGACGTCGCCCTCGCGCGAGCCGCCCGTCTTAAAGGAGAGGCTGGGATAAGGCGCGTAGCCGATCGCCTTGCGGGCGTCGAAGTCGCGGCCCGACGCCCGGCCGATGAAGCCTCCGCAAGCATATTGTCTTGCGAGCGCGGCGCCGACGACGCCCGTCCCGACCGTGCGGTCCTGCAACGACGTCGTGTCGCCGAAGAGCGCCACGAGGCGCGGCGTCATGAGACGAATCCAGTCCAGCATCCCGCGCAGAATCGAAACGCCCTCCATCGGCAGGTCTCGCGCCGCGCCGCCGGGAATGACGCAATCCATCATCAGTCGGTGGCCGAAGCATTCCTTCGCCGCTCTGAGGATCTTCTCGCGAATGAGGCCGCATTGCGCCTGCATCAATGCGAAGGCCGCGTCGTTGCAGACGGCTCCGATGTCGCCGAAATGATTGGCGAGCCGCTCGAGCTCCGCCATCAGCGCGCGCAGGTGAAGCGCGCGCGGCGGAACGTCGATTTCGAGCGCCGATTCGACGGCCTGCGAGAAGGCGAGCGCATACGCCACCGTGCTGTCGCCCGAGACGCGGCCCGCCAGACGCGCGCCGCGCTCGATCGGGGCGCCGAGCATTAATTGATCGACGCCCTTATGCGTGAAGCCGAGCCGCTCCTCGAGCCGTACGATCACTTCGCCGTTGGCGGTGAAGCGAAAATGCCCCGGTTCGATAATTCCCGCGTGAACCGGACCAACGGGAATCTGGTGCAGGCCCTCGCCCGTCGCGGGCAGAAACGCATAGGGATCCGCGGCCGACTCCGCCGGCGTGCGCCCGCCGCCGGGCGCGCGCACGCCCCAGCGGCCGTGATCGAGCCAGCGCCGGCTATCTGGCGCGCCTTCGGCGACGAGTCCGTAAAGATCGCGGATCGCGCGCTCGAGGCGCAGCGCCGGCGGATGCGCGCGCCCGACCGACGGAAAATGGCCGTCCGGGCAATCGAGCGAGATGATCCGTATCGGCGCGTCCGGCTGGAACAGCGTCATATGAACCTGCGCGCCGTCGCTCCAGAGGCTCAGGAGATCGCAGCGGCCCGCGGCGAGCTCGTTGATCGCCGCGCGCCAACTCGCCTGGTCCGCCAGCCTGCGCGGCCAGGGGCGGCATTCCGGCGTGACGGGCGAGGCGGCGCTTTCCTTACGCATGACGTTCATCGGCTTTGTCCTTCGGCGCTCAACCCAGAAGCCGCGCCACATTCTGGAACCAGGAGACGAGATGCGAGGGGAGATAAAGACCCGCAAGCAGCACGAGGGCCAGATGCGCGTAGAGCGGCGCCGCCGACGCCTCGACCTTCCCCCGGCTTTCCGTCGGCTCGCCGAAGGCCATGCCGATCAATCTTAAAAGGATCGCGCCGAAAGCGACAAGCAGGCCGACGACAAGCGGAATGGCGAGCAGCGGCTGCTGCGCGAAGGCCGAGCTGACGACAAGAAACTCGCTCAGGAATATGCCCATCGGCGGCATGCCGACAATCGCCATGACGCCGATGACAAATCCCCAGCCGAGCGCCGGATGGCTTTCGGTCAGCCCCCTGATATCGGCGATTTTTTGCGTGCCTTTCGCCTGCGCGATGTGGCCGACCGCGAAGAAGATCGCCGATTTGGCGAGGCTGTGCATCGTCATGTGCATGAGCCCCGCGAAATTGGCGAGCGGACCGCCAATGCCGAAAGCGAAAGCGATAATGCCCATATGCTCGATGGAGGAATAGGCGAAAAGCCTTTTGACGTCGTCGCGCCGGTAGAGCATGACGGAGGCGAAGATCAGCGAGGCGAGGCCGAGCGCGATCAGCAAGGGACCCGGCGTCATCGCCGCCGCATTGGCGGCGAGCAGCATCTTGAAGCGAAGCACGGCATATAGCGCGACATTCAAAAGCAGGCCCGACAGCACCGCGGAAATCGGCGTCGGCCCCTCGGCGTGGGCGTCGGGGAGCCATGCATGCATCGGCGCGAGACCGACCTTCGTGCCATAGCCCAACATTAGAAAGACGAAGGCGAGGTTGAGCAGGCGCGGACTGAATTGAGCGGCGGATTGCTGCAGCGACGTCCACACCATCGCGTCATATCCTTGGCCGATCACGGGCTCCGCCGCCAGATAGACGAGAATTGTGCCAAACAGCGCGAGCGCGATGCCGACGCTTCCGAGAATGAAGTATTTCCACGCGGCTTCGAGCGCGTGGGGCGTTCGGTAGACGCCGACCATCAGCACGGTCGAGAGCGTCGCCACTTCGACGGCCACCCACATGAGGCCGATATTCGCCGCGAGCAGCGCCAGATTCATCGCGCACATCAGCGCCTGATACATCGCGTGATAAAAACGCAGATTGGCCGCCGTCAGCTTGCCGCAATCGATCTCGTGACGGATGTAGCTCGCGCTGTAGACGCTCGTCGTGAGGCCGATGAAGGTCGAGAGGACGACGAAGACGATGTTGAGATCGTCGACAAAGAGATAGGCGCCGGCTTCCGGCTCGGTGAACAGCAGAATGAGGGCGAAGAAGAAGGTGACGCCGGACGCGGCGATGTTGATCTGGGACGCCCGTTGATAGTCCGGCTGAAAAGCCAGCGCGCCGGCGGCCGCCGCGGGCACGGAGACAAGCGCGTTGGAGATCAGGAGAAGATTATTCGTCATTTGCCCTCTCTGCGAACGCGATGGAGCTGATAGAGGTCGACCGTGTCGAAGCGCTCACGAATGCGGAACAGGAAGATTCCGATGACGATGAAAGCGATCAGCACCGAGAAGGCGACGCTTATTTCTACGACGAGCGGCATGCCGTTGGCGCCGGCCGCGGCGAGCATCAGGCCGTTCTCCAGCGACATGAAGCCGATGATCTGACTGACGGCGTTGCGCCGGGTGACCATTATGAGAAGGCCGAGCAGCACGATGGCGAGCGCGAAGGCGATGTCCTCGCGCGCCAGCGGATCGGCGCCCGGCGTCGCCGGCAGCATCACGACGAGCGAAAGCGCCGTGAGGAATATTCCGACGAGCATGGTGACTCCGACGCCGCCGATCATTTCGACCGTGCGATGGATGCGCAGGCGCTTGATGATCGCGCGCAGGCTGATCGGAATGACCAGCGCCTTGAAGATGAGCGCGATCCCGGCGGTGACGTAGAGATGCGGCGCCCGCTGAACATGCGCCTGCCAGGCCACGGACAAGGTGAGGATGAGCGCATGCATCGCGAAGATGTTGATGAGACCGGAGAGACGGTCCTGATAGAGCAGCATGAAGCTCACGAGCACGAGCGCGCCCGCGAGAAGTTGCGCGATGTCGAGCGAGAGATGCTCCATCTAGAGGCTCCAGGTGACGAAGACGAGCAGCGTTCCGAGCAGCCCGAGCATCAGGCCCACGCCAAGAAAGTCGGGGACGCGAAAAACGCGCATCTTCGCCGTCGACGTCTCGAAGAAGGCGAGAAGAAAGCCGGCGACGGCGAGCTTCAGCGCGTAAGTCGCGCCGCCTGTCGCCATCGCCTCGAGTCCCGCGCCATGGGGCGCAATGCCCCAGGGGAAGAAAATGCAGCCGACCAGCGAGACATAGAGCAGCAGCTTGAGCGCCGCGGCGAGCTCGATGAGGGCGAGATGACGTCCGGAATATTCGAGAATCATCGCCTCATGCACCATCGTCAGCTCGAGATGCGTCGCCGGGTTGTCGACCGGAATCCGGCCATTCTCGGCGATGGCGACGATCAGAAGGCCGACGAGCGCCATGCCGATCGAGACGCGCAATTCGACATTGGCGAGCATATGCGCGGCGATCGCGGAGAGCTGCGTCGAGCCGGCGACCAGCGAGACGGTGAAGACGATCATGATCGTCGCGGGCTCGGCGAGCGAGCCGAACATCGCCTCGCGGCTTGACCCGATTCCGCCGAAGCTCGTGCCGACATCCATGCCGGCGAGCGCGAGCAGGAAACGCGCGCTGCCGAGCAGCGCGATGATGGCGATCAGATCGGCCGACCAACTGAATGGCAGGCCCAATGCGAAAGTGGGGGTGAGCGAGGCGGCGACCCATGTCGCCGCGAAGATGAAGTAAGGCGCCGCGCGATAGAATGGCGACGCGTTCTCCGCGAGAACGGTCTCCTTGCGAAGAAGACGCAAGAGATCCCGCCATGGTTGGAGGATCGGCGGCCCCTGCCGGCGCAGCAGGCGCGCCTTGATCTTCCGCAGGAAGCCGATAAGCAGCGGCGCGAGCGCCAGCACGAGCGCCATCTGAAAGAATTGCGCGAGCAAGCCGAGGATGGCCGTCATTTCGCCACCCCCACGAGCAGCAGCACGAGCGCGCCGAAGACCAGAGTGAGATATTCCTGGATCGACAGGAAATTAAGCACGTTCATCCGGTTTGCGGCGCGCGAGACGAACCGGGTGATCGGAAGATAGAGATAGTGGAAGATGCGGTCGTGAATCTGGACGCTGAACCGCGCGGGGCGCGTCTCTCCCGGCAGCGGCATGTCGAGACTTTCGCGCACGCCGAAAGCGATGACGCCGAGCGTCCGCCGGACGGGCTGCGCGAAGCTCGAACCCGTATACTGCGCGGCCGCGCTCGGCTCGATATATCCGCAATCCCATGCGGGCGCGCGCCGCGTGGCTTTCGATCCGTATTTGTGAATAAGCCAGCGCGCGCTCCAGGCCGAGGCGAGAATGAACAAGAAGACGAGAAGGCCGTTATAGGAGCTGCGGCTTTCCGCGACCGGCGCCATTGAAAGCCAGGGAATCTGGTTTTGCGCCGGCATTCGGCCGTCGACGAACTGGCTCGCGGCCGGCGAGATCGTGTCGATGAAAACGCCGGGGAGCACGCCGGCCAGGAGCGACAGGCCCAGCAGAAACGACATGGCGCCCAGCGACCAGCGATCGACGTCGCGCGCCTCCCGCGCCTGCGCCGAGCGCGGGCGGCCGAGAAAGACGACGCCAAAGGCGCGGATGTAGCAGCCGGCGCCGAGCGCCGCGCTCAAGGCCAGCGCGACGCCCACCGCCGGCACAAGCAGCTTCAACACCCATTGCGGCATGGACGGGCTGAGCAGAATCGCCTGAAAGACGAGCCATTCCGAGGCAAAGCCGTTGAGCGGCGGCAGCGCGGCGATTGCAAAGCAGCCGCCCAGAAAGAGGAAGGCGGTCTTCGGCATGGCGTGGATCAATCCGCCGAGCCGCTCGATATTGCGCTCGCCGGTCGCGGCGACGACCGCGCCCGCGCCGAAGAACAGCAGGCTCTTGAACAGCGAATGATTGAAGACATGGAACAGCGCCGCGCTGAAGGCGAGCGCCGCGGGCACGGGGAGGCCGTTCGCCTTGAAGGCCAGCGACAGGCCGAGCGCGATGAAGATGACGCCGATATTCTCGATGGTGCTGTAGGCGAGCAGCTTCTTCAGATCGGTCTGCACCGTCGCGAACAGAACGCCGACGAGCGCGCTGAGCGCGCCGAAGGTCATCGGCTCGACGCTCCACCAGAAAGCCGGCGCGCCCAGAAGATCGAAAGCGACGCGGATGAAGCCGTAGACGGCCGCCTTCGTCATGACGCCGCTCATCAGCGCCGAGACATGACTGGGCGCCGCCGGATGCGCGAGCGGCAGCCAGATATGCAGCGGCGCGAGTCCGGCCTTCGAGCCCGTTCCGACGAGAACGAGCGCCAGCACGAGCCCCGCCTTCCATGCGTCTTTCGGGGCCTCCCGGATCGAGGCGAAATCATAGGCGCCGCCGACGCCGCCCAGAACGCCGAACGCCAGCAGCAAGGCGAGCGTGCCGAAGCTCGCCATCAGGAGATAGATGTAGCCGGCCTGGCGGTTTGCATGCTCGTGGTGATGCGCGAGAACCAGCGCCCAGGAGGCGAGCGACATGAATTCCCAGGCTATGAGAAAGGTAAAGGCGTCGTCCGCGAGCACGACGAGGTTCATCCCCGCGAGAAAGGCCGCATAAAAGGGCGCGACGCGCATCGGGTTCTTTTCATGCGCGCCGTAGCCGACGGCATAGGCGCTCGCGGCGGCGCCGCCGAGATTCACCACCGCGACGAAGAAGGCGCTCAGCACGTCGAGACGCAGCCGCATGCCGATCCATGGCAGACCGAGCGGCAGGCGCGCCTCGAGAATATTCGCGCCGCGCGGCGCGATCGCGGCGACGAGCAGCGTCGCGCAAATTACGAGGCAAGCGCGGTAGACCAGCTCGGCGATGCGGGGCCGCCTGGGGTTGCAGACCGCGAAGACGCTCACGCCGAGCAGCGCGCCGACGCAGGCCAAAGCGAGGTAAAGGGGCATTTAGGTTCCTTGCCTTTGGCGCGGCGCGGGAGGCCGGCGCGCCGGCGTTTCAGACGGGCGGGCGCGCGGGCTCAGCAGGCGCGCTTTCTGGGCGCAAGGGGGTGGTTCGAGCTGGCGACATGGGCGTCGAGACCGAGGATTTCGGCGTGGCCGCCTTTGTTCTCGTAGTCTTCACAGAAGTGATGGAGATTCTCCATCACCGTGTGATCGACCAGCGCGGCGTTCGAGAGATCGATGAACACCGTCTGGCCCGGCGGCGCCTTGGCGAGGTCGTTCTTCAGGGCGAGATAATTGCCGAAGAACGCGGCGCCGCTCACCCGGACATGGAAGACGCCGGGCTCCGTTTCGGCGACGTCGCGCTCGATCTTGAAAACCGCGCGCCAATTCACCGCGCGCCAGAAGTGGAAGACGAATTCCGCGAAGATGCCGATCGCGACGCCGATGAGGAGATCAGTGGCCAATACGCCGATGATCGTAATGACGAAGACGCCGAGCTGATCCCATCCGATCTCCAGCGTTTTCTTGAACTGGCTGGGCGAGGCGAGACGAAAGCCGGTGAAGACGAGCAGCGCCGCGAGCGCCGCAAGCGGGATTTCGTGCACGAGGCGCGGAAACAGCGCCACGAAAACGAGCAGAAACAGGCCATGGAAGAAATTGGCCCAGCCCGTGCGCGCGCCATTGTTCACATTGGCCGAACTGCGGACGATCTCCGCGATCATCGGCAGGCCGCCGATCATGCCGCAGATCACATTGCCCACGCCGACGGCCGCCACGTCGCGATTGAGATCGGAGGAGCGCTTATAGGGATCGAGCTTGTCGACGGCCGCCGCCGACAACAGGCTCTCCAGGCTGCCGACGAGACAGATCGCGACGACCTGCTGCCAGAACAAGGCGTGGCCGATCAGCGAAAAATCCGGAAAGGCGAAGCCCGAGAAGAAATTCTGGGGGATGGTGACGAGGAATTTCGGGCCGATCGTGAACTCGTGATGCGGCAGGAACTGATTATCCGGCAGGAAAAGATAAATATGCTCGTCGTCGAGATCGAAATATTGGCCGAGCGCCATGCCGGCCAGGACGACGACGAGCGGCGCCGGGACCATCTTGAGATAAGGATTTTTGACCAGTTGCCAGGCGACGAGAATGAGCAGGCCGGCGACGCCGATGGTCGCCACTTCCGGATTCATGTCGCGCAGGCTCGAGGGAATGGCGGCGATCGTCTCGAAGAGAGACTGCGCCTCCGGCTTCACGCCGAGCATCACATGAACCTGCTTGGCCATGATGATGACGCCGATCGCCGCCAGCATGCCATGCACGGCCGAGGATGGAAAGAAGGCGCTCATCTTGCCGGCCTTCATCAGGCCCATGAGAATCTGGATGACGCTGGCGCAGACAATGGCGGCGAGCGTGTAATGATAGCCGGCCTTGGCGTCGCCTTCGCCGAGCGCCTGCACGGAGTCGAGGATAACGACGATCAGGCCGGCGGCGGGGCCGGCGATCGTGACATATGAGCCGTTGATGCGGGAAACGAGCAGGCCGCCGACGATCGCGGTGACGATGCCGGCCTGCGGCGGAAAGCCGGAAGCCATGGCGATGCCAAGACATAAGGGCAGCGCGATCAGAAAGACGAGAAAGCCGGAAATGATGTCCGCTTTCCAGTTCTCCGCGAGACCTGCAAAGCCCTCTTTCGGGGAAGCGGCTATGATTGTCGCACTCGTCATGATTTTCGGGGGCTCCATTTCTCCGCCGTCGGCGGGTCGAAATTTCTGGCCGCTTTCGAATGGCGATCGGCGAGGATTAACGAGGTTCAAAATAGGAAGAGGCTGTTTCCGTAAAATCTCAGGAGCCGGAGCTATATTTCTGTTGCATTTCCGCACGCGCCTTAGTTTCGCCCGGTTTGGCGGCCGCAAGGCAAGGGCGACGCCAATGCTGTTCGGCGCGGCTCCGGATTCGAGCGGCGGCGAAGAGGCGGCGTAGGCTGTCGATCCCCGCGCCGGCCGAGCTTCGCTCAAGCGGTCGACATCGGACCGCCTTGCGCCGCCTGAAACTGCACCAAATCGGCGGCGAGATATTCGGCGCTGTTCCCGCATTCTGGACAGACGGCGCGAAACAGCGCCGTTCCGGATATTTGGAGCGCGCCCGTATTTGTCGGCTCGTTCAAAATCGCGAAATGCCGACGGCAATGCGCGCACGCGAAACCGAGATACCAATCCCCCGGGATCAGACTCGACAACGGCGCGGCGTCATAGCTTCCCGTGAACTGAATGCCTTGAGCCATCGCGACGCCCCTTTGTTTCCCCACGAGCCTTCGCGGCTCCCGCAGGAAATAATGTGGAGCGGGCGAAAGCCTTGGATCAGTCCTCGGCCGCCTTCCTGAGCGCAAAATACCGAGCGATCCTGAGCGCCGCCGGATCGGAGGCGGCGCGATCAGCTCCTCGTCCAAGGCGACGCGCGCGCGGCTAACCGGAGCGCCCGGTCGGACCGCCACGAGGCGCATTGGATGGAACTTGCCTCCGCCTGCTCTCCGAGGCGCCGCGCTCGCCTTACGCGCTCCGCCAACCCGCATTGCTTGGACTGGTCCGATTGAGCGCGTCTCCCGGGTATGGCATGCTCCACGCATGTTCATCCGAAGCGAAATCTCTTACGCCCTCATGCTCTCCGTTCTCGTCGGCGTGTTTATCGTCGCGCTTTGGCTTGCGGCCGCCTAAGCGGGTCTGCTGCGCCGGGAAAGAAGAGGATCAGGCAGTCAAGCCTGTGGGCAATGCGCTGTTCGGCTTACGCTATGAGCGCCGGCGTCCAAGCCTCGCAGGCGGCTCGACGATCCGCTTCCTCGCCGCCGCCTCGCCCTCACCCCGACCCTCTCCCCGCGCGTGGGAGAGGGGGAGGCCGCCGCGGGAGAACTGGCGCCGCCCCCTCTCGCCGCCTGCGGGGAGAGGGCTGGGGTGAGGGGCGAAGCCGCATCATGAAAGCAGGGAAATTTCGACCTCGATCTGAACCCGGCAGTTTGACGCCAAATAAATCGAGGCGAAGCTTCCAAGCTATAGCACGAACCTTAAGGCGCAATATTGGTTACTTCAATAATGGCGGATTGGCCCGCCCGGCCGCTTAAGGAGTTGGAGCCATGGTTGCGGTGGAGAGTCTCTATCTTGCGGCGCTTCTAAGCGCCTTCATTGGGTTGATCGCGTTGTTTGTCTTGTCCGGCGCGGAGGTCGCGCGCACGGCGGGGATGAAAAACTTTCTCGTCGGCGTCATTGTAACCGCCGCGCTCGTGTCTGTCGGATCGCTCTTTGTATATGCATTGAGCCCGCACGCCGCCGCGCGCTCCGTTTACGGTTCGGCTCTCGCTTCGTCGACGGAATTGGCGAGGGAAAGCTAAAAGACATGCGCGAGCCAGGCTGGCTAGTTGCCCGAGCGCCCGTTCGTCCTAATTGAGGAGGTCTAGAAGAGAGGTGATGGCGGATGATGGTCGCTTTTTTTATGGCCCTTGTCGTCGTGGCCTCGCTGGCGTTTCATTTTCTAAGCCCTTGGCGGCCGACACCGATCGCTTCAAATTGGGGCTTCATTGACGACACGCTGGCGCTGACCTTCCTCGTAACGAGCTTTGGCTTCGTCGCTGTCGTCCTGTTCATGTCCTACTGCCTGTACAGGTTCCGACATCAATCTGGCCGGCGCTCGACTTATGAGCCGGAGAATCGAAGGCTCGAGCTTTTGCTCGGCGGGATAACGACCGCCGCCGTGATCCTCCTGCTCGCGCCCGGCCTTTCCGTCTGGACGAGTTTCATCACGCCGCCGGCGGGCGCGATGGAGGTGGAGGCCGTCGGCGCCCAGTGGAGCTGGAGCTTCCGCCTTCCGGGCGCCGACAAGCAGTTTGGCGCGACCGACGTTCGGTTCATCGACGCGAACAACGCGTTGGGCGTCAGTCCGGCCGATCCGAGAGGGCGCGACGATCTGATCGTCACCAATGGCGAGCTGCATCTGCCGGAGGGCAGGCCCGTCAAGGTGCTGCTGCGCTCCGTCGACGTTCTGCACGACTTCTACGTGCCGCAAATTCGCGCCAAGATGGACCTCGTCCCAGGCATGGAAACCTATTTCTGGTTCACGCCGACCAAAACCGGCCAGTTCGAGATCCTCTGCGTCGCCTATTGCGGCGTCGGCCATCCCCAAATGCGCGGCGTGCTGATCATCGATTCGGACAGCGACTATCGAAACTGGCTGGCGGCGCAGCAGACATTCGCGCAAATGCGCAAGGCCGGGGCCTTTTGACTTGCGGGAGGGAGTGCTGATGACCGACGCCTCGATCGAGGAGGATGGCGTTCCGTCCCAGGAAGTCGAGGACGTGGAGCTGTATCACCCGACGTCGTGGGTGACGAAATATGTTTTTTCGCAAGACGCCAAGGTCATCGCGATTCAATACGCCTGCACCGCCATCGCGGTCGGCGTCCTGGCGCTCGTTCTTTCCTGGCTGATCAGGCTGCAGCTCGCCTTTCCGGGCGCCATCCCTTTCATCGACGCCAATGTCTATTATCAGGCCGTGACCATGCATGGCATGATCATGGTCGTCTATATGCTCACGGCGATCTTTCTCGGCGGCTTCGGCAATTATCTCATTCCGCTCATGATCGGCGCGAGGGACATGGTCTTTCCTTTCGTCAATATGCTGAGCTACTGGGTCTATCTGCTGGCGACGCTCGTTCTCGTCGCGAGCTATTTCGTCCCCGGCGGCCCGACCGGCGCCGGCTGGACGCTCTATCCGCCTCAGGCGATCCTCACCGGAACGCCGGGCCATGAATGGGGCATCATATTGATGCTCTCATCGCTTATCCTGTTCATCGTGGGCTTCACGATGGGCGGCCTCAACTATGTCGTCACCGTGCTGCAGGCGCGCACGCGCGGCATGACGCTCATGCGCATGCCGCTGACCGTCTGGGGAATTTTCACGGCGGCGGTCATGGCGCTTCTCGCCTTTCCCGGTCTGTTCGTCGCCTGCGTGATGCTGCTGCTCGACCGCACCTTGGGCACAAGCTTCTTCGTTCCCGCGATCGTCGAGATGGGGGAGCGGCGCGACTATAGCGGCGGCAGCCCTATTCTCTTCCAGCACCTCTTCTGGTTCTTTGGCCACCCCGAAGTCTATATCGTCGCCCTGCCGGCTTTCGGCATGGTGTCCGATCTCATCAGCGTCCACGCGCGCAAGAACATCTTCGGCTATCGCATGATGGTCTGGGCGATCCTCGCGATCGGCGTGCTGAGCATGGTCGTCTGGGGCCATCATATGTACGTGAGCGGCATGAATCCGCTCTTCGGCTTCTTCTTCGCCGTCACGACGCTCGCCATCGCCGTGCCGACGGCCTTGAAGGTCTATAATTGGGTGGTGACGCTCTGGCGGTCGGACATTCATTTCACGTCGGCGATGCTGTTCGCGCTGGGCTTTCTCGTCACTTTCGTCAATGGCGGCATTACGGGGCTCTATCTCGGCAACGTCATCGTCGACGTGCCGCTCTCGGCGACGCTTTTCGTCGTGGCGCATTTCCATATGGTCATGGGGGTCGCACCCGTCCTCGTCATCTTCGGCGCCATCTATCATTGGTTCCCGAAGATCACCGGCCGCATGATGGACGAGCGCCTCGGCAGGATCCATTTCTGGATCACCTTTCTCGGCGCCTACGCCGTCTTCTTCCCCATGCACTATCTCGGGCTCGTCGGCGTGCCGCGCCGCTTTTACGAATTGGGCGATATCGCCTTCGTCCCGCATTCGGCCGTGGGGCTGAATATCTTCATGTCGGTGACGGCGCTGGTCGTCGGCTTTTCGCAGCTCATTTTCTTCTACAATGTCTTTATAAGCCTGAAGCGAGGCGCGCCGGCCGGCGGCAATCCCTGGCGCGCCGCCTCGCTGGAGTGGCAGACTCCCGAGACGCCGCCGGGCCACGGCAATTGGGGGGACGAGCTCCCGATCGTCTATCGCTGGCCTTACGGTTACAGCATTCCCGGCGCGCCGGACGATTTCGTTCCGCAAAACGCGCCGCCGCTCGCCGGAGAGCATGCGACATGAGCGTCATGGGCCTCTTCTTCATCTTCGTCTTTTCCGTCGCGCTCGCTTATCTCTGGCGGGAAGGCGTATTGGAGGCGCCGTGGCTGCGGGAGGGCGAGATCGCCGCCTATCGCGGGAAAAGCGGGCGTCCCCCCAATGCGGCGAAAGCCGGTCTTGTCGTCTTTCTCGCCGTGGCGCTGTGTCTCTTCTCGCTGCTCACCGCCGCTTTCTTGATGCGGATGGGCGCATATGATTGGCAATCTCCTCCGTTGCCGCGAATCCTTTGGTTCAATACGGCCGCGCTCGTCGCAGCGAGCGGCGCGCTGCATGTCGCGAGCGCCTCGGCGAAGGACGGTTCCAGCGAGCGGATGAAGAACGCTCTTTGGGCCGGCGCCGCCGCGAGCGTAATTTTCCTGTTCGGGCAGCTATGGGCGTGGCGAGAAATGATCGCCGACGGCTTCTACGCGTCGCGGAATCCGGCGAACGCATTTTTCTTCCTGCTTACCGGCGCCCATGCGATTCATTTGATCGGCGGACTTGCCGCGCTCTTCAGGACGATGTTTCACGCTTTATCGAAAGCGCCGGGCAAATCGCTGGCGACGACGGTGGAACTCTGCGCCGCATATTGGCATTTTCTTCTCGCAGTCTGGTTGCTTCTCTTTGCGCTGCTTATAGGGTGGGGCGATGGTTTCGGCGCCATTTGCCGCCGTCTCCTTGCATGAGGAAAGGATCGCCGCATGGCCCTCGACTCGGTTGGACGCGTGACCAAGGTCGAACCGAAACGGCGTACCGGCCTGAGCGGCGTCGTCGCGGACTGGTCCTCGGATCAGCGTTCCTTCAAGAGCGCTTCCTGGGGCAAGGCGATGATGTGGATCTTCCTCGTCAGCGACACTTTCATCTTCAGTTGCTTTCTCATCTCCTACATGACGGTGCGCATGTCGACGACCGTCCCATGGCCGAATCCGAGCGAAATCTTCGCGCTCGACATTGGCGGCCGGAAAATTCCGCTCATACTGATCGCGATCATGACGTTCGTCTTGATCACCAGCTCCGGCACGATGGCGATCGCGGTCAATTGCGCCTATGCGCGGGACCGCCGAAAGGCGGCGCTGATGATGCTGGCGACGGCTTTTTTCGGCGCGACATTCGTCGGCATGCAGGCGTTCGAGTGGACGAAGCTCATTCAGGAAGGGGTGCGCCCCTGGGGCAATCCGTTCGGCGCCGCGCAATTCGGCGCCTCTTTCTTCATGATCACGGGCTTTCACGGCTTCCACGTGTCAATGGGCGTGATCTTTCTTCTCATTATCGCGCGCGCCGTCTGGCGCGGCGATTACGACCGAGGCAAGCCCGGCTTCTTCACGAGCCGGAAGGGCCGGTACGAGATCGTGGAGATCATGGGGCTGTATTGGCACTTCGTGGACTTGGTCTGGGTCTTCATCTTCGCATTCTTCTACCTGTGGTAAGGTCGAGCCCTTCGTGAGGAGCAAGAGATGGAAGCCGCCGAAACCAAGACGCCGGTCACAATCGCCGCGCCGCCCGAAGTCCACGGCCAGCAGCATCCGATCGCGCTTTATCTCCTGGTGTGGGTCTTGCTGTTCGTTTTGAGCGCATGCTCCTATCTCGTCGATTATTTCGATTTCCAGGGCTATCTGAGGTGGGGGCTGATCGTCCTGTTCATGCTGCTGAAGGCGGGGTTGATCGTCGCCGTCTTCATGCATATGGCGTGGGAGCGGCTGGCGCTCGTCGCCGCCATTCTCGTCCCGCCGCTTGCCGTCCTTGTCTTTGTCGCGACGATGGCGCTCGAAGGCGACTACACCAAGTTCACTCGCATGGCCTTCTTCGCTTCGGAGCCGCCGCCGCATATCGAGACGCGTTAGCGCACGACGAGAACCGGACAGGTCGCATGCTTGGTGACCGCGCTGGCGTTTGAGCCAATCAAAAATCGATCCCTGCCGGGCCGATGCGAGCATAAGACGATGAGGTCGCTCTTCCAGCGTTCGGCCTCCTCGAGGATCGTTTGATAAATGGGACCAAACAGCAGCGCCGTGCTGACGCGCGCCGCGGGGCGCTCAATTTCGGCGGCGACCGATGCGAGCTCGCTTTCGAGGCCGCGCCGAATGGTTTCATCGAAATCCCGAGGTAGATAATCGAGGAACTTAATGGGGGTCAGCGATTGCACATTGAGCAGTTTGAGGTCGGCGTCGAAAGCCTTGGCCAGGGCCTCGGCATAGCCAACGCCAAGCGTTGTCATCTGGGGCTCTGCAAGATCGATGGGGACGAGGAGTCTCGTGAGCATAGCCTTGGTTCCCAAGCGGCCGAGCATTTGCCATTCACATATAGGGCTGACTTGCCGCTCAAGGCGTCTTTTTCGGTTCTCGGGATGCGTCTTACTTTCTCAGCGCGCTCTATGCGGGCGGCGCGAACAGCCAGTAGGCGCCCAAACAGGCGATGATCCCGGAGCAAATCTGCACCAGACGCGGGTTTCTTTGTCCGTTGAAAAACTTCCTGTCGATCAGCACAAGCAGCGGAATGACCGCCATCACGACGCCGATCTGGCCAACCTCGACGCCGAGATTGAAGCTCGCCAGCGCCGGCACGATCGCGCGTTGCGGCACGCCCATTTCGATGAGGCCGCTGGCGAAGCCGAAGCCATGGACGAAGCCGAAGAAGAATGTGTCGCGCCAGCGCCCGTCGACCTTGCGCGTAAAGAAGTTTTCGATGGCGACATAAATAATGGAGAGCGCGATCGCCGCCTCTGTCCAGGAACTGGGAATCTCGACCAGTTGAAGGGCCGCCAGCGACAAGGTGATCGAATGCGAGACGGTGAAGGCGGTCACGATCTTGACGACCGGCCAGGCGCGCGACGCCCACAGAACGACCGCGAGCAAAAAGCACAGATGGTCGTACCCCGTCATGATGTGCTCGACGCCGGCCGCAAAGAATTTGGGCGCGAGCCGCCAGGGAGAGAGCAACGGCTTCGAGAGATCGATGAGCGCGTCGCCGGGGTAGATCATCACCTGACCCGGCGCCGGCTCGCTGCCCATTCGTTGCGCTTCGGTCAGCTCCGATTCGTCGCCCTTCTCGCCAATGCTGACGAGATGTTTCGCGCGAGGTCCCTGCGCCTTCAGAAGCTCGAAAGGATTATAGAAAATCGGCCCCGCCACGGCGGCGCAATCCATCCTTAGAACGGCCTTGGAATCATAAGGGTTGGTCGGGTCTTCGCCAACGGAGACGACGGCGCTCGGACAGGTTTGCCCTTGCTCGTTTTGCAGTGCGACGCGCTTCTGGATGAATTCGCCGATCATGGCCTCGATGACGCCCGGCTCGGTGAGATCGACGTCTTTCAGGTCCTTCTTGTTCTCGGCGAACATCCGCTCGATGTCGGCGCCCAGGAAACCGACATCGACGCGATAATGGCCGTTCCCTTCCGGCACGATGCGGCTGCTGGAAATATTGGCCGTATGGGCGCTCGCCGCCGTCGCGAGCAGGAAGATCGCCCAAAGCGCCGCGAGCGCGATTGGCGCGGACCGCACCATCATCGCTAGGACTCCCTTGACGCGCTGGAAAGACGCTCGGTATGCATTATGGTCAGATAGTGCATATCTCAAGCGGAATGACAAGGTTAAGTCCACATCTTGGCGGGACGCTGATAAATTGGTGAGCAGGCGGGGCGGAAAGCGCCGGAAGCAAACTGCGGACTTCTTGTCGAAGGTCGGACTTCATGACGAAAGTGGAATACAGGGACCGGAACAATTTCGTCCGCAAGCAAATCGCGTGTTTCGTCGCGGCCCTTCTGTCGGTCGCAACAGCCGCCGAGCGCGCAACGGCATATTGGAACAGCCTTGCGCCCGGGGAAGCTGAGCGAACGCAGCCGGGCGCCGCACGCGCGATCGAGCTCCGGAGCCCATCGCCGCCGCACAGGCGGGCTCAGAGGCCGATAATTCTGGCGCATGCGATCGTCGTGCGCACGTCTCCGCCGCAAAGCGGAGTCGCCGAAGCGAATATAGGCAAAGTCGACGTCTGGTACGATGCGGGCATTCGTGACGCCTTCGCCGCCCTGGCGGTCGTCAGCGCGTCCGGCGAACGGGTGGATAAGCGCGACGCGGCGATCGACAGCGCCGATCCGGCCCATGTCTCGGTAAGCGTCAACCCGTTGGCAGCGGGCAAATACACCGTGCGCTACCGGGCATTGTCCGCGGACGGCCATCTGGTGAGCGGCGCCTGGGAGTTCGAGGTGCGGCCGTGAATAGCCGGGAGAGAGCAAGGCTTCTCGCCTTGCTCCGTTAAGAAAAGCGTCGAAAGCGCTGTCGAGAGGAAAGGGAAGCCCAAGCGATGAGCCCGACTGGTCGGCTGAACGTGATTTTGTTCACGGGTATCGTTCTACTCGTGGGCGTCAACGGCGTCGTTTTCACTTATGGATGGTGGGGACCGGCCTTCAATCAATATGTCAGCGATTTTTGGAAAGCCCATACGCTGAAACCCGCCGTCAAGGCGGGCGACCGCACGATATCGGAATGCCTGGGCGTGAGCGATTTCTACTCGGTCCACCTTACCACATACTTTCTGGCGGACTCCGCTGAAAGCGCGGGAGGGGCGACGGACGATATGAGCAGATATGACGAATATTGCGACCGGGTTCCGGGAACCGGCAAGGTCATTTTCTCGATCACGCTCATGGAAAAGGAAGCAAGGGGCGAATCCGTCGCGCTCGCATTCTATCAAGAGGAATCGGAGGGCGCTCTCAAGCAGATAAATTCGCTGCCGTCGAAACCCTATCCGAGCGGATTTGCAACTTTGGACGCAATGGTCCCCCACAAAGGAAAATATGTTCTCAAGGTTGCTTTCGGCGAAGCCAGGAACAAGGAAGACACGATCGAGATACCGGTCCTCGTCGGACAATAAGCGGCGGTTCGACGAACGCCCCATGGGAGGTGGAAAAGACCGGCCACTCAGAACGCCGATCGCCTTCGCGTTCGGCGTTTTTGCAGCCACCGCGTAACGCCTGTCGCATAGAGGATGAGAGGCGACAGGCCGATCAGAAGGGCGATCGGACGGCCCAAACCTCCAAAGGCCTCGCCGCTATGAATCGGGAACAGCCATTCGAGAAACGTTTCACCGCCCGAAAAACGGCTCCGGTCCTGTACAGATAAAACCTGGCCGGTATATTGGTCGACGCCGACGTTCCGATAGGTCTTGGTTTGATTCGGCTCGCCGTCCGATTGCTTGCCGACGACGTAAACAGCCTTTGGCGTATTCGGAAAGAGAATCCAGTGAAGCCTGCCGTCGGGGAATATCGTATTCGCGATCGCCGCCGCCTCGCCGGCGCCGATGGGGGAGCGCCCGGAGCCCGGCGTCGATTTCCCGAAATCCGGCTCCGCCCGAACCGGGGAAAATAGATTGGCGACGGAGCGCGTCGCCGGCTTGAAGATCATGGCGACGCCGGTGAACAGCGTGATCAACAGAAAGACGGCGCAATAGACGCCCAGGCTCTTGTGCAAATCATAAACGACCCTCTCGGAGCTTGCGCCCCATTTGACCTTCAAGCCCAATCGCCAATTGCCGTTGGGCGGCCACCAGAGATACAATCCCAGGAGGACGGAGAAGAAAAGCACAATGCCGAGGGCGCCGACGACATAAGCATTGTTGACGCCGAGCAGCAATGTCCAGTGGAAGGTCATGAGAATTGGGACGAGGGGCTGCGACAGCGGATCGTCGCCATGCAGAAAAAGCCGTTGTCCTTTGACTTTCGCCCGATAGGGGTCGACGAATATTTCGTAGACATAGGTGTCGAGATCATCCGTCTCGACGATATAGGTTATCGCCGCCGCTGATCCTGCCTGGCGCGGCATGGTCAGTCTTTCCATCTTGCCGTCCGGCGGCATAGCGGCGGCCGCCGCGGCGACAATCTCGTCGATGGGACGATAGGCGGCGTCTCGCTGCGGCCTTTCCACGCGCATGATGGACGCGTTCAGTTGTTCGTCGATGGTCTCACGGTAGGCCAGGATCGCCCCGCTGAGACCGATCAAGACGAAGACCGCTCCCACGGATAGACCGATGGCGCGATGGATGCGCAGAAACAGCGCGCGCCCGCCGCCGCGCGCCCGCTCAATGCGGGGGATAGACGCCGCATCGGTTTCAGTAACGCTGTCGTTCATCCCGGGACGGCTCTATTTCTTTTTGCGCTTTCGTTCTTCGACGATCGCGAGAACGACGCCGCCGACAATGATCGCGATCCAGGTAGGGCCGATCAAGAGCCAAGTCTGCTCGCTCCACGTGGCGGTCGCCTTGCGGTTAGGCGCGAGAAAATCGACGCTTCGGATGAGTATGATAGAAAATACGTTTTATCATACTTGCCGTCAAGAAACAGCCGGGTAAAGATTCCGGGCGGAGCGGCGTTTGGCCAATCGAAATTTGAAGGCGCGCTAATCGATGGACCGACGCTTGCCTCGCCCGTCGCCTCTCGCTCAGCGAGCGGGGGCGTCGACGCTTATTGAACGATAGTTGGGCACACAGCCCTGTTGGGCGGGTTTCTTGTTTGTAACTTGTTGATTTCTTTGGCGCTCCCAAGGGGATTCGAACCCCTGAAATGGGTGGCGCGGCGCTACATCGGCGGCGAGAAATATATCGTCGAGACCATCGGCGCGGCCGACGATGTCCAGGACGCCGACGGCAAGACGATCCTGAATTTCAACCAGGCGCAGGCTAAGGCGCGCGAACTCTCGCAGCAAATGCGCGGCGCAGCGCCGTCCGCGCCCTTCACTGTCAACCTCGCACTGGACGAATATCTCGCGCGGCTTGAGGCGGAACATTCAAAGAGCCTGGGCGACGCCAGAAACCGCGCCGACAATCTGATCCGGCCGGCGCTTGGCAACCGCTTCGTTCGCGACCTCGACCGCGACGCCATCACGAAATGGCGAAACGACATAGCGAAGCGCCCGCGCCACGTTCGCGGCAAGGCTGGAAAGAAGGCCAGAGCCCTACCGGCGCCGCAGACGGAGGAGGAGAAGCGCCGGAGGCAGGCCAGCGCGAATCGGACGCTCACGACGCTGCGCGCGGCTCTCAATCAGGCGTTCCGCGACGGCAAGGCGGCCTCCGACACGGCCTGGCGCGCGGTGAAGCCCTTCCGGGAAGTCGATGCGGCCCGCGTCCGCTACTTTACGGTCGACGAATCCCGGCGTCTTGTGAACGCTGCGCAAGGCGACTTTCGCCAGCTTGTGAATGCTGCGCTGTTCACCGGTGCGCGCTATGGCGAACTCGCCCGCATGCGCGTTGCCGACTTTAGTCACAACGCCGGGACGCTATTTGTCGCCAAGAGCAAGAGCGGCAAGGCGCGCCATGTCGTTCTCACGGAGGAGGGGCAGGCGTTCTTTCGCCAGCTATCTGCAGGACGCGAGGCGGGAGAGCTCATGTTGGAAAGGGAGGGCGGCAGCGCCTGGGGGCCGTCGCACCAGTTACGGCCGATGAAAGAGGCTTGTTCGGGTGCGAGGATCAAGCCGGCGGCCGGGTTCCATATCCTGCGCCATATCTATGCCTCGCTCCTGGCGATGGCCGGCGCGCCGCTGAATGTCATTGCTCAGAACCTCGGCCATGCCGACACGCGCAGGGACACGCGGCGGACTTGTTGCGCGGCTATCTCGCTTGCGAAAATCCCGACGACATCCGCATGCGACTGAAGATTGCTGCATGGGTCCTAAATATCGATCTCGACGCACTCGGCGAGATGATCATGATTCTCGACATCCGCGCCAAGCCCGAGGCCGTTCACGCCGAGCTGTCGCGGCTCGTCGATCCAATCACGCATGCGCCGCTGACCGATTGGGTTCCGTTCCCGACCGTCATCTCGCAATGGGTTAGGGAGTCTGGCGCCGTCGTGGTCAGCCTCGCCTATGAGGCGCGCGGATACTTCATGCAGAACAGCGTCCCGAGCCCGTTCAGCCCCTCGAGCTTCATCACGATAGTCTGACATAAAGCGCATTAGGTAGACCGGCACGGCGCCGACCTCGCGATCGACGCGCTGAAAAAATTCATGGTCGCTATGTCGCGAGGCGGTGCGGGGAGGGCTTAGGCGCTTATGGACGCATAGAACGCAGCGGGGGCCTTCAGTGTCTCGCCGAGGACCAGCCGCTCTCGATTGGTCACATTAGCTCCGAACATGCGCGGCCCGCTCCAGCTCGTGCAAGGCCGCAAGGACGTGTTTCGTCACCGCTTCCAAATGACCCAATTTCTGCTCTTGGAGAACTTTCTCGAGATGGTCGGCCGCATTTGCCGCATGAGGGCTGATTCTCGCCTCGTCGGCTGCTTCGGTATCCGCCAGCGCGAGATCGGTGTGAAAGGAAAGGACCTGGAAAAGCTTTAACATTTCCTGGGCCATGGGCTCATAGCGCCGCAGCGCCGCAAGCGCTTCGTCGTAAGCTCTTTCAGACTTCGCATAGGCGGCCCGGCGATTTCTCTCGGCGCTTTCAGCCTTTGCCTCCAGCGCCTTTCCCGCGGCGGCGTCATACGCCGCTTGCGAACCTTGTAGCCTGGTTTCTTCGGCGCTGATCGCCGCCGAGGCCGTGCGCTGGCCGCTTTCGCTGCCATGTGCGAGCGACTCCGCAAGCGCACTTTGCGCCTGCGCGAGATTTTCAATCGCTTGCGCCAGGTTAGTGCGCGCCTCCTCCTTAGCCGCTTCAAGAGGGGGTTGTTGCGGCGTATGTAGGGCCGCCCTAATCACATCGCGGATGGCGTCCTTTTTCTCGTCACCCGGCGGCGTTTCAGCCCGATTTAAGAGGTCGAGGAGAAAGGCTGCAGTCTCGCGACTGAGACTGAGGTTCAGAGCGGAATTCTCTTTCATTTCATCGTCTCCGTTCGACCTAGATGGGATGCGGAGACCGAATTGAAACGGCCACGGGTCGGTAGGGCGTTAAGGATTATCAACGCCTTTATGTTGTCGCCTTCTGCAGCCTCACTCCCGGCCCGCCGCCGTTCTCGGGGATGAACTCGACGCCGGCCGCCTCAAGGGCGGCGCGGATATCTGCCAGGGTCCGATCATATGGCTGGCGCTTCTCTGCCTCGAAATCAGCGAGAGCCGCGAGTGATACGCCGGAACGCTCGGCAAGGTCACCGCGCGACCAGTTGAGCAAGGCCCGAGCCGCACGGCTTTGAGACGGAAGAAGCATCTTTTTTTCTGACATTAGATATTTTCACTTGTCTTCCGCTAATCCTCAGTTATTTTATCCAACGTTAGGCCTTCTGCCAACATCAAACAACGCGGAAACAGCCATTTCCGCGAACGCCGGAGGCTTGCCCAATGCTCGCCGCCTTCCTTGTCGCTTCCCCCTGTCTCTTCCTCGCGCTCGTCGGCCTCGCCGTAGAGACGCCGCGCGTTGTCGCCGCCGTCCGCAACGGAGGCCGCCGTGATTGACCCGATCGAACGCCGCCACATCGCAATGCGCATCGCCGCCTTGCTCCCGCCGGATCGTGAAAGCGCCGATTCCATAATCGGCCTTGTCGCCGATCTCCAGGACTGGCTGGACGCGCCCGCGCAGTCGAGACCGTCCGCAGATCACGGCGCCGCGATGGCCCCCGGCGATCTTCTCGAAATGCTGCGCGCCGAGAAGGAGGATAGGCCATGAAGCCAATCTTTCTGACAGAAGAGCCGGCGCGCCGCGGTTTCCTGCGCACCCTGATCACCGCCCCAGCCGCCGCGCTTGCGACGCATCGGCTTATCCTGCCTGGCGAGACGTCGCCTAAAGAACGCGCGCGCCGAGCCTGGGCGGAGTTTTCCGCAGCGATGCGCGAAATGACCGCCGGCGATGACGGATGGGTCATTCTCGGCGCGGGCGAGCGGAAGCCTTTTCGTTACCTTGGGCGGCCTTATACCGCGCCACGAAGGGCAAGACGCGGCCGGTCGATCGCAAGGGCGGTTGGCGCTTCCCGTCGAGATTCCCGCCCGTGATGGTCGCGGCCGAATGAAGGAGGAAGAGATGAGCTACAGGACCCCGATTGATCTCGCCGACCTCAGCCTGCCGGCGCTCATCGCGCGAACCTGGCGCATCAAGGCCGCCCGGATGCTCTACCGTGCGGCGAACGCCATCATGGCGCTCGCCGAGCGTGTCTTGCCCGAGGACCTTCGCCGATGGTGAGACAGCCGTTGCCCGCCCGCTACGACCACGCCGCCATCATGCGGGACGCTCACAAGCGTTTCGCGGACGGGGCGCCGCCTCGGGCTCAAGCGGAGATGGTCGCAGTGTCTGCAGACAGCCTGGGCGGATATCGGCGCTCGCCAACCAATTCTCCAACCTTTATCCACATGAACTGCGTTGGGCGTTTTATGCGACCCAGGGCGTTGCGGCAGTGCTTGTCTTCATCGGCGCGGTTTTATTGGAGGCCGTCGACGAAAATGCTGCTGATGCGCTTAATCGCGCGAATGAGCTTCTTGGCAGTCTTGAAGAACGGGAGAAGGAGATCGAGTCCCTCAGGAATGACTTCAAATGGTTTACTCGTCTTTACGCGACCGCGGGCGCTCTTCGGGACATCGTTGAAAGCGTGATTGTTCACGGGCCGGGCGATGGCGTTAGTCAGAAAAACCGCTTTGGCGCCATGCTCGACGTTGTTCGCTCTTGGAAGCCCGGCCAGGGCCATGTCGGTGCCGCGTTTCAAATGCGGCGTGAGATCGTCGCTGGGGACACCTCAGAGCGAGAAGCTAGGGCGCTTTTTGATTCTCCTGATGCCGGCCGCCACGAGACGGACCGCCGCCACTACCGGTCGATAGCGTCAATACCCATCAGATTGGTCGACGAGCCAATCGTTGGCATTCTTGTGGCCACCAGTGACGTGCCGCAAAGATTCCGTTTACGTCAACCCGACGAGGCGGCCATGGATCCAGTCGAACCTTTAAGAATTCTGGCAAATGCTCTTGCCTTCGCGAGTAAAACAACCGACTTTCACTGTAGGCTGGCCGAGGTCGAGAATCATGAAGCAGAAAAAGAATGACGCATGGCCGACGTCCGATATCGAGACGATCGACCGCAAGATTTCCGAGCGTCTTCAGCGCGTTGCGACTGGTAACGCTACCTCGCAGGAAATTAGCGAGGCAAGCGGCTTGATCCGGGAGCGCGCCGATTTCATGATGCCGGGAATTTTCCGAACCACGACCGCGCTTAAAGGCGTGAAGAAAGCTAGCTAAAGTTCGGCCGCCTGCGGTCACTTGATAATTCCGCAGCATGCCCACCCGCTACACAGGCCCCGCCATGGACCTCGCCAACCTCCGTAGCCTCGGCATGCGCGCGGTGGATGTCGCGGTTCTGCCCGAGGAATTTACGGCTTGAGCGCGAGCCAGAGCGCCCAGGCCGTTTCAGTCGGCAGAGAAGCGACGTTTGCCAACGGTTTGCACTATGAGTGCACTGACGCTGTAGCTGCAAGCTTGGCAGGTCGAAATTGCTGAACGAGAACTGCTAGCTAGCTTTTGCCCGTTTGTCGGCTCTTATGCGAGGCGCCACCACCTTTTTGCCAGCTTCAGCCGCGAGCGCATGGTCTCGGGAAAACGAGCGGTTCGTGGGGTTCACCGATTGCCCGCCCTTTCGGCCGGCCTTTGACGCCAATTGAGCGTCCTGCGAAAGCTGCGCTTCTCGGCCGGCACGCTCTTGCCGCCCTTGCGCGCGATCTCGCGCTGCCGCGCGGGATCCATGCTCGCGAATCCCCGCTTGCTCTTCTTGGGCTCATCCATGATCCGCTGCCCCGATCATACCAAAATAGCCAAGCTAAAACGTATGGTTATGATTCGAGCAAGCGTGGCTGTTGGCGGGTGGCGCCGCGGCGCCAAGCATCGCGGACAGCGCTCGCGCATGGACCTTGCCGCGCAGCTTCGGCGCACTGGCAGGGCCCGGCGCTCCTGCTAGGGCCTGTGGACACGCGAGCGATAGGCCCGATATCAGTCCTGCAGTTCGAAAGATGGTGGCGGAGATGGAACGCTCAATGATTGACGTGTATCTCGCGCAAGCCGAGCGGCATATCGCAACCGGTGAAAAGGCTATAAAAGCCCAACGCTTGCTGGTCTTAAAAATTGGAAATGGCGGCCGCGACGCCTTGCGCGCCAGAAGGTTGCTTGCCCAGTACGAGGAAATCCAGCAATTGCAAATCGCAGCTCGCGATCGGCTGCGCGAGGAGCTGCTCAAGAGTTGCGGAGGCTCGATAACGTCAGTGACGCCCAAACGTCCGCCATCAAAAAGCAATTCCTATAAGTTGCGTGTTTGTTCGACATTCGTGCATGCCGTGCAATAAGTCCCCGCCGGAGCATCAGAATTATCACGTTCCGGAAGCGTTCTCTTTAGGCTCGCCGTTTTGGGCGAGCGAGACGAGGTGAAGTTGGGAGTGGCCGGGGCGCTTGACTGCGCATTGCTGCGTCATTCCCCACACCCGCATATTGGACAAATCTTGGACAAAAGCCGATTTTGAGGCTTGCCGATTTGTGCGCAAGTCATTGATTTTAAAGGTGGCGCGCCCAAGGGGATTCGAACCCCTGTTTTCGCCGTGAAAGGGCGACGTCCTAGGCCTCTAGACGATGGGCGCGGGGCTTGCGTCGCCGATCGCGGCGCAGGCGAGGGCTGTATAGAGGGGCGCGGGGCGCAAGACAAGTCTCCGGGCGTGCTTTCCTGCGAGCGCCGGCGCGGCCTCATATGTTCAGACGCCCCACTTCAATGCTTCATAAGCGTGCAGCGCGATGCGCGTCGCGTAGATGCCGACCAGCGCGAAACCGAAGGCTTTCACGGTGATCCACAGATAGGCTTCTATGTCCGGGTGCATGACCAAGGCCTTTCGTCTCAGTTCAATGCCCCTTGGGCTCCCTTCCTTTCGCCGCTTGAATAGGCACGCAAGCAAAGAGCGTGCCGTCACTCGCTCGCGGTTGTCGTCCGCCCCATGGAAATCTGCCGGCGCGCCTGTTACAGGGCTTGCGGCCATGCTTACCATCAACGATCTCACTTACCGGCTCGGCGGCCGGCTCATCTTCGATCATGCGGGCGTGTTTCTGCCGGGCCGCTCGCGCGCGGGCTTCGTCGGGCGCAACGGCGCGGGCAAGACGACGCTCTTCCGTCTCATCGCCGGGGAGATTGCCGCCGAATCGGGCAATATCGCACTGCCCGCGCGCACGCGGCTCGGAAGGGTGGAGCAGGAGGCGCCGGGCGGGCCGACGAAGCTCATCGACTTCGTGCTGGCGGCGGACGCCGAGCGCGCCGACCTGCTGGCGCGCGCCGAGACGGCGCAGGACGCTCACGACATCGCCGAGATTCAGACGCGGCTCGCCGATATCGACGCCCATTCCGCGCCGGCGCGCGCCGCGGCGATCCTGCACGGCCTCGGCTTCGACGCCGAGGCCCAGCAGCGGCCGCTGTCGGAATTCTCCGGCGGCTGGCGCATGCGCGTCGCGCTGGCGGCGGTGCTGTTCTCCGCGCCCGATCTGCTGCTGCTCGACGAGCCGACCAACTATCTCGATCTCGAAGGCGCGCTCTGGCTCGTGGATTATCTCGCCCGCTACCCCGCGAGCGTGATCGTCATCAGCCATGACCGCGACCTCCTCGACGACGTCGCCACGCATATTCTGCATCTCGAACGCGGCAAGCTGACGCTCTACAAAGGCGACTACACTTCCTTCGAGAAGCAGCGGCGCGAGGCGGCGCTGCTCGCGGCCAAGGGCGCCAAAAAGCAGGAGGAGCGGCGCAAGCATTTGCAGGCTTTCGTCGACCGCTTCCGGGCCAAGGCGACCAAGGCGCGCCAGGCGCAGTCGCGCCTCAAAATGCTGGAGAAGATGGAGCCGGTCGCGGCCATCGTCGAGGACGGCGTTCTGCCGATCCATCTGCCTTCGCCCGAGAAGCCGCTCTCGCCGCCGATCATCTCGCTCGACAAGGCGAGCGTGGGCTATCGCGAGCGCGTGGTGCTGTCGCGCCTGACGCTTTCCATCTCCAATGACGATCGCATCGGCTTGCTTGGCGCCAATGGCAACGGCAAATCGACCTTCGCGAAGCTCCTGGGCGGGCGGCTCGAGCCCATGGCCGGCAAAATGGTGCGCGCGGCGAAGCTGGAAGCCGGCTTCTTCGCCCAGCATCAGGTGGACGACCTCAACGAGAACGACACGCCCTATCTCGTCTTCTCGCGGCTGATGCCCGACGCCCCGGAAGCGCGCGTGCGGGCAAGAGCGGCGCAGGCGGGATTTTCCGGCGCGCGTGCGGATACGAAGGTCGCGCATCTCTCGGGCGGCGAGAAGGCGCGGCTGCTCATGGGCGTGACGTCCTTCAACGCGCCGCATCTTCTCATTCTCGACGAGCCGACGAACCATCTCGACATTGACAGCCGCGCCGCGCTGATCGAGTCCATCAACGAATATGAGGGCGCCGTCGTGCTCGTCTCGCATGACCGTTATCTGCTCGAGGCTTGCGCCGACCGGCTATGGCTCGTGGATCAGGGCGCGGTGAAGCCCTTCGACGGCGATATGGATGAATACGCCAGGCTCGTTCTGTCGAGGACGAAAACGGAGGAGCCGAAGCGCGAGGCGCCGCCTTCGCTCGCGCCGGAGACGGCGCCGAAGCGGAGGGATGCGGGCTTCTACCGCCGCAAGCTCGCCGAAGCCGAAGCAAAGGTCGAGAAATTCGCGCAGCTCCTCGCGCGGGTGGACGAGGCGCTCGCCGCCCCGGACGCCTTCTCCCGCAATCCGCAGGAGGCCGCCAAGTTGGCGGCGCAGCGGGAGGAGCTGGCGAAGGCGCTGGCCGTCGCCGAGGAGCAGTGGCTGGAACTCGCGGCGGAGGTGGAGGGGTAGCCTTCATCCGACCGTCTTCGGCGAGGAGGAAAAGGAGTCGCCCGCCCGACTGAAGCAATAAATTGTAACTCGAACATGCCGGCTTTTTCCTTCTCCCGCCTGCGGGAGAAGGTGGCCCTCGCGTCAGCGAGGGTCGGATGAGGGCGCTCGCAGCCACTTGGCCAGATCATTGAGGGCCGCCCCGCCGATCACCCGTTCATTATCCAGCCGCAAGACCTGCCAGCCATTTGTCTCGAACCAGGCGTCCCGCCGGGATCATGGACCTGCTGCTCTGGCTCCTCATGCGGCCGGCCGTCAAGTTCGATGACGATCCGGCGCTCAATGCAGGCGAAGTCCGCGATATAGGCCCGACCGGAACCTGCCGTCGGAACTTCATTCCCTCGAAGCCGCGCCCGCGCAGGCAGCGCCACAGCATCTCCTCGGCGACTGTCATGTTGCGGCGGAGTTGGCGGGCTTGGGTGAAGCGGGCTCTTGGCGTGCCGTCGCGCATGAGTTTCGCTTTCATCCGACCGCCTTCGGCGGCCACCTTCTCCCGCTCGCGGGAGAAGGAGTCGATCGCCGCGCGCGCGAATCGCTAATCACTATACATATAGCTCGAACATGGCGGTTACCCCTTCTCCCGCCTGCGGGAGAAGGTGGCCCTCGCGTCAGCGAGGGTCGGATGAGGGCTACCCTTCCAAATCCGCGAACTCCCGGCGCCGCTTCAGATAAGCCGCCACGAAAGAGCAGGTCGCCCGCACCTTCAGCCCGCGCTCGCGGGCGGCGAGCAGGGCGCCGTGGATCAGCTTCGAGGCCGCCCCGCGCCCCCGCAGCGCCGGGGGCGTTTCGGTGTGGGTGAAGGTCATCACCCGGCCTTCCAGCATATATTCCGCAAGCGCCAGCGACCCGTCAATTTCCAGTTCAAAGCGGTTTTTCGCGGGGTTGTGGCGCACTTCCTGATCCATGCGATCCTCCTGATCCGCCCCCGACGTGGCTCCCCGGCGGCGGAAAGGGAAGGGCGGCCCTCCCACAGCTTGCCTTTTCCCGCGCCCCGCGCTTCAACCGCCCGCGCGCCGTCGCTATGCTCGGCGTCCTCGAATCGAGAATGGAACACCCATGCGCCTGTCCCGTTACTTCCTGCCCATCCTGCGCGAGACGCCCAAAGAGGCCGAGATCGTCTCGCACCGGCTGATGCTGCGGGCGGGCATGATCCGGCAGGAATCGGCCGGCATCTACGCCTGGCTGCCGCTGGGGCTGAAGGTTCTCAACAATATCACCCGCATCATCCGCGAGGAGCAGAACCGGGCGGGCGCCATTGAGTGCCTCATGCCCGTGATCCAGTCGGCGGATCTCTGGCGCGAATCCGGCCGCTACGACGCCTATGGCAAGGAGATGCTGCGCATCCAGGACCGCCATGAGCGCGAAATGCTCTTCGGCCCGACCAATGAGGAGATGATAACGGAGATTTTCCGCGCTTATGTGCGCTCTTACAAGGATCTGCCGCTCAATCTCTACCACATTCAATGGAAGTTTCGCGACGAGGTGCGCCCGCGCTTCGGCGTCATGCGCTCGCGCGAGTTCCTCATGAAGGACGCCTATTCCTTCGACCTCACCGCCGAGGGCAGCCGTCACTCCTACAACAAGATGTTCGCGGCTTATCTCCGCACCTTCGCGCGCATGGGGCTCACGGCGATTCCGATGGCCGCCGACACCGGCCCCATTGGCGGCAATCTTTCCCACGAATTCATCATTCTCGCCGACACGGGCGAGAGCGAGGTTTACTGCCACAAGGATTTCCTCTCCTTCGCGCCGCCTTCAGCCGACGTCGATTTCGACGACGTCGCGGCGCTTCAGGGCATTTTCGACAAATGGACGAGCCGCTACGCCGCGACGAGCGAGATGCATGACGCGGCCGCCTTCGCGGCCGTGCCGGACGACGCCAAGGTCTCGGCGCGCGGCATCGAGGTCGGCCATATTTTCTACTTCGGAACCAAATATTCGGAGCCCATGAAGGCCGTGGTGAACGGTCCGGACGGCAAGGAGGTCGTCGTGCAGATGGGTTCCTACGGCATCGGCCCCTCGCGTCTCGTCGCCGCCATCATCGAGGCGGGCCATGACGAGGCGGGCATCGTCTGGCCGGAGACGGTCGCGCCCTTCCATGTCGGCGTGGCGGACCTTAAGGTCGGCGACGCGGCGACGGGCAAGGTCTGCGGCGAGCTCGTCGAGCAGTTCGAAAACGCCGGGCTGGAAGTTCTTCACGACGATCGGGACGAGCGGCCGGGCGCGAAATTCGCGACGCTCGATCTGATCGGCCTGCCCTGGCAGATACTCGTCGGGCCGAAGGGCCTGGCCGAGGGCAGGGTGGAAGTGAAGCGCCGCAAGACCGGCGAGCGCGAGACGCTCGCCCCGGCGGACGCCGTGGCCCGCATCGTCGAGGCGGTGAAGGGCGCGCGCAATTGACGGGCCCTTTGAAACAAGGGCGTCGGAGGCGGCGCCTCGCTCCTTCTCCGCGTTTCGCGGGGAGAGGGAGCGAACCCGGATGCTTCCGGCATGAGAAGGCGCGCGCATGAGCGATACGGCGGAGTCGGCAAAAAGCTCGGGCGGCGCCTTCTCGCCCTTTGAGTGGATGGTGGCGCTGCGCTATGTCCGCGCGCGCCGCGCCGACGGCTTCGTTTCCGTCATTGCGGGCTTCTCCTTCCTCGGCATCATGCTCGGCGTCGCGACCCTGATTGTCGTCACCTCGGTGATGAACGGCTTTCATCGCGAGCTGATGGACAAGATCATGGGCGTCAACGGCCACGCCTTTCTGCAGGCCGTGGAGACGCCCTTCACGGATTGGGACGACGTCTCCGCCAGGACGGAAAAAGTGTCGGGCGTGAAGCTCGCCATCCCCATGGTCGAAGGGGCGGCGGGCATTTCCACCCAATTCGGCCAATCGGGCGTGCTCGTGCGCGGCGTGCGGGAGAAGGATCTCGTGCGCCTGCCGGGCATTGCGGGCAATGTGAAGATCGGCGCGCTCGCCGGCTTCGACAAAGGGGAGGGCGTCGCCATTGGCCAGCGCCTCGCCGAGACGCTCGGCGTCACGGTCGGCGACAAGGTCAGCCTTCTCATCGCCAAGGGCGCCCAGACGCCCTTCGGCGTCGCGCCGCGCATCAAGGCCTATGCGGTCTCGGCGATCTTCTCGATCGGCATGTCGGAATTCGACAATGTCTTCGTCTATATGCCGCTCGCCGAGGCGCAGAGCTTCTTCAACAAGGAGAAGGAGGCGACGGTCGTCGAGATCTTCGTCGAGGACCCCGAGCAGATGGACCTTTTCCGCGCGCGTTTCGAGAAGGCGGTCACCCGGCCGGTGATCATCACGGATTGGCGCCAGCGCAACAAGACCTTCTTCGACACGCTTCAGGTCGAGAAGAACATCCTCTTCATCATCCTGACGCTCATCGTCATCGTCGCGGCCTTCAACATCATTTCGGGCCTGACGATGCTGGTGAAGGACAAGACGCAGGACATCGCCATCCTGCGCACCATGGGCGCCTCGCGCGGCGCGGTGCTGCGCGTCTTCCTCATCATCGGCGCCTCGATCGGCGTCGTCGGCACGATTGCGGGCTTCCTCCTCGGCCTGCTCATCGCCGAGAATCTCGACACGATCCGCGTCTTCCTGAACAAGGCCTTCGACGCCAATCTGTTTCCGGCGGAATTCTATTTCCTGTCGCGGCTGCCTGCGATCGTCGACACGCGGGAGGTGACGGTGATCGTCGTCATGACCCTCGTCATCGCCGTGCTCGCCTCGATCTTCCCCGCCTGGAAGGCCGCTTCGCTCGACCCGATCGAGGCGCTAAGGCACGAGTGAGCGCAAGAAAGTGAAGGCATGAGCGACGCCGTTCTCGAATTGCGCAATATTGCGCGCCATTATCGCGAGGGCGCGGCGCGCCTCGATATTCTCGTGGACATCAATCTGTCGATCTATCCGGGAGAAACGGTGGCGCTGGTCGCGCCGTCAGGAGCCGGAAAGTCGACGCTCCTGCACATCGCCGGCCTGCTGGAGCGCGCCGACGCCGGCGAGACTCTGATCAATTCCGCCCCGACCTCGCGGATGAGCGATTCCGAGCGCACTAATCTGCGCCGCGCGACGATCGGCTTCATCTATCAGTTCCATCATCTGCTGCCGGAATTCTCGGCGCTGGAGAACATCGCGCTTCCGCAGATGATCAACGGCCTCGACCGCAAGGAGGCTCAGCGCCGGGCGCAGCAATTGCTGGACTATTTGCGGCTCGGCGCCCGCGCGTCGCATCGGCCGTCGGAACTGT
Organism: Methylocystis sp. S23; assembly: GCF_054106005.1. Taxonomy (NCBI): domain Bacteria; kingdom Pseudomonadati; phylum Pseudomonadota; class Alphaproteobacteria; order Hyphomicrobiales; family Methylocystaceae; genus Methylocystis; species Methylocystis sp. S23. The sequence continues at coordinate 214,295 of NZ_CM134185.1, read as the reverse complement.
CGGGCGGCGAGCAGCAGCGGGTCGCCATCGCCCGCGCCGTCGCCAACGCGCCGCATCTGCTGCTCGCCGACGAGCCGACCGGCAATCTCGATCCGCGCACGGCGGACCATGTTTTCGCGACGCTGATGACGCTCGCCCGCCAGTCGGGCCTCGCCGCGCTCATCGCCACGCATAATCTCGAGCTCGCCGAACAGATGGACCGCCGCGTCACGCTGCGCGACGGCCGTATCGAGGAGCTTCCCTGACGGAAAAGGAAGAAGCCGGGCGAGCCCGGCTTCAAGCGAAACCGGCGCCGGCTCAGCCGGCGCCGGGAAGGCCCTTGATCAGGCGGCCTTCTTCTTGTCGATGAACTGGTTCTTATACCAGAGGCCGAAGCCGACGGTCGCCAGCACGCCGAAGAAGATGGCGATGGTCATGTCCTTGCCGGCGGTGAGGCCGACCGAGAAGGGGAAACGGGCGATATATTCTTTAGATCCGTCGTCGCTGCGCGCCTTCACGATGCCGATATATTTGCCCTCGTTCGCAAAGTTGTGATCGAAGGTCAGCGTGCCCGTCTTGTACTTCTTCGGGGCTGAATAATACTCGGTGTTCGCTTCCAGATTCTCGTTGTCGTCCTTCTGGCCGACGTCGCGCAGCACGCGCATTTCGAGATTCATGTCGCGCAGCTCGTCCTGCTGGGCGTCGAGCGTGATGATCGTCGGACCGGCGTCCGGAATGTCGTCGCAGAACTGCTCGCGGGATTTGAGGGGCTGGTAGCCCGTGAAACTCATCGTGTCCGGCCCGATCTTCATCAGGCACTGGCCCTGGTTGGAGCCGACGTCGCCGTGAGCGTGCGCCTGCGCCACCCAACCGACCGTCGCCAGCGTCATGGCGACGAGAAAGCGCATCTTCATCCTGTTTTCTCCCTCTAATCAATTACAGCCGCTTCTTTGCCGAGCGGTTGTCTCGTTCAGTTCGCCGCCATCGCCGCGCCCCCGGGAAAGAATCGCGATGCGCTCCCGCCAACGAAAGCGGGGACGCCATTAGCAGCTTGTAGTTAGCATATATCAATTCAAGGGGGGCTGTCCCGCGACCTTCAGCCACACGCGGCCGTCCCCGCGTCAAGGACGCCGCCGCCGGCCGCGCAAGGCCGCGTTTCCGCTGGCGGCGGCGTCCGGAACTTTCCGCCGTTAACCCTAAGCCCTTTCAATTCCCGGCCTGCGTCCATTTGGCTTAGTTATTTCGTTGAGGTTGCGTTAAGATTTCCTTAACTAATGGCTAGACGCCGGTTCAGCCCAGAGGCCACCATGGGAATCGTATCGAGTAGGGATTGGCAGGCGCGTGACCCGAGCCAGGCGGGCGTCAAGCGGACCTGGCTGCGCAAGCGAGATACGCTCGTCGTCTCCAAATCGCACGCAGGCTTCGACCGCGCGAGCGTCGACGCCATCGTCGGCTTGTTGCGCGAGATCGAAAAGGGCGCGCATCCCTCCCTGAAATTCCTGGTTTTTGACTTCGCGCAGGGCGGAGTCCAGGCGACCCGGGCGCCGGAGGGCTTCGCGGATATGGTCGACGCCAATGCGGAGCTGATCGTCGACACGCCCGTCATCACCTTCGGCTGGGCGCGCTCATTGATGAACGGCCTCGATTTCGATTTCGCCATGAACTGCTCGGCGCTCGTCGCCGAGACGGGCGCGCGCTTTTCCTTCGCCGGCGATCCGTTCGATCTGTTCGGGCTTTATGCCGCGCTCGGCCGGCGCGTCGGCTTCGCCAAGGCGGAAAGAATCGTCGAAAGCGAGCGGACGCTGTCCCCGGCTGAAGCCAAGGAGTTGATGCTCGTCAAGGAAGTTGTGCCCGCCCAGCCGAATTTCGAGGGGATCGCGGCCTATCTCGCGCAATTCGAGCGGCGCTACAATGCGTCGCACGCGATCTTTCGGGCGCAGCGCATGGCGGAGCCGCCTATCGATCGGCGGCCCGTGCAGATGGCGGAGCGCGGCTAGCCTTTCTCCGCGAGAGCCGCGCGCCAAAAAAAGCCGCGCCGTCGAGCCCCGCGCAGGACCTGCGGCGGGAAGGACACGGTCAGGCGGCGACGTCCTCGAGCCGGGGAGCATCCGCCCATTCCTCGAGAAGCGGCAGCAGCTCCTCGACGGGCCGCGGCTTGCTGTAGAGAAATCCCTGGATCAGGAAGATATTCTTACTTGCCATGAAGGCGAGCTGGGCGTGGGTCTCGACGCCTTCCGCCACGAGGTCGAGGTCGAGATCGCGGGCGAGCGCCGATATCGCGCCGATGATCGCCTGCGTTTTCGGCGAGTCGATCGCCTCGCGGGAAAAGGCCCGGTCGATCTTCACTTTCTTGACCGGGAAGCGGTTGAGATAGCTCAAGCTGCTATAGCCCGTGCCGAAGTCGTCGAGAGCGAGCCGCGCGCCGAGCGCGGCGATCGACGCCAGTTTGGCCTCCACGTCCATGGTGGGCGAGATGAGCGCCGATTCCGTGATCTCCAGCTCGAGCCTGTCCGGCGCAAGGCCCGACTCCCGCAGCGCCGCGGCGATGGCGTCCACGAGATCCGGCTCCTGGAACTGGAGCGGCGCGAGATTGACCGCGACGCGGATATGCGGCGGCCAGGCGGCCGCGTCCCGGCAGGCCTGGCGAAGCGCCCAGGCGCCGATGTCCACGATCAGTCCGGTCTCTTCGGCGATGGGGATGAAGACGCCCGGCGACACCATCCCGCGCTGCGGATGGCGCCAGCGCAGCAGCGCCTCCATGGCGACGACCAGGCCACGGCGCGAATCCACGATCGGCTGGTAGAAGACGCTCAGCTCGTTTCTCGCCAGCGCCTCGCGCAGCTCGTCCTCGATCTGGCGCTTCTTGAGCAGCTCCTCCTGCATTTCGGGGGAATACCAGACCGCCGCGCCGCGCGCGCCCGACTTCGCCTTGTAGAGGCCGAGATCGCTGCATTTCAGCAGGCCGATCGGCGTGCTGGCGTCGGTGGGCGCGATCGCGACGCCGACGCTCGCGCCCACCATGATGCGGTGGCCGTCGATGAGGAAGGGCCGGCGCATCTCGGTCAGAATGCGGTTGGTCATCGCCTCGATTTGCGCCGTCGTCGGCGACTCCCGCATGAGCACGCAGAATTCGTCGCCGCCGAGCCGCGCGACGAGATCCGGCGTCGGCGCGCAGGCGCTCAGGCGCGCGCCCACATGGGCGAGGAGCTGATCGCCGATCACATGGCCCAGCGTGTCGTTGACCTCCTTGAAGCGGTCGAGATCGATGTTGAGCAGCGCGGCGGTGCGGCCGCCCTGTTTGAGATTCGACAGGTCCTCGCCGAGCGTGTCCTGGAACTGATAGCGGTTGGGCAGGCCGGTGAGCTCGTCGAAATGCGCGATGCGCTCGATTTCCCGAAGCGCCCTCTGCTTCGTCGTCACATCCTCGATGACGGTGATGAAGGAGCCGCCTTCGCCGCGCTCGCAATGAAAATCGAAATAGCGGTCCCCGATCTTGTGCATGAACACATTGGCGTGGGACATGACCGCGTGGCGCATCCATCTCTCGGTGAACAGCGCCGTCTCGGCCGGCGTCATGGCGACGCTGCGGCAGATGGCGTGGGCCAGCGCGTCCAGCCGGATCGGCGTCGCCGCCGCGACGATCCCGAAAAACTCCACGATGCGCCGATTTATGACCGTGATCGTCAGATTGGCGTCGCCCATGCAGAGGCCGTGGGTCATCGAGTTCAGGGCGATGCTGAACTTCTGACGCTGACGCATGGCGTCGAGGCCGTTGCGAAGGGCCGACTCCAGATGGCCCTGGAGAAATTTGGTCGTCTTGAAGACCGACAGCGCGCCGAAGAACAGAAAGGCGGAGATGCCCCAGTACCAGGGCGAGAAATTGACGAGCAGCGTGAAGGCGAGGGGCATGCAGGTGCCCATTACCTGCCAGAAGACGATATTGGGCCGCGCGGCGTTGCGGGCCGCCAGATTGCCGGTGACGCCGGTCATGATGATCACGCCGTAATAGCCGATCATCTCCTTGTGATGGTAATTGAACAGGATCGCCGCCGAAAAGCCGAGCAGCGCCATGAAGATGATCGCGCCCGTCGCATAGCGCCGCTCCCATTTCGCGGCTTCGAGCCGGCGTTTCTGGATGGGGGCGCGCTGATGTCCCAGAAGCACTTTCACGCGGTACGCGCCGATCGCGGTCATCAGCGCGACGAGCCCCAGATAGGAGGCGTTGCCGGTGGAGAGCCAGGCGATGGTGGGAACGAGAACGCCGGACAATATGCCGGTGATCAGCGTATGCGTCGTGTCGAACAGAGTCTCGACGAGATCCGCGTAGATTTCCGCTTCGGCGGACGCCTTGGGATTGGTCGAGACTTTCATCACAAGTCCGTTCTCCCCGCCGTCAGAAAGAGCTCGATTCGAACGAATGCTCGGGCTTCGAGGCCCTGTCCTTCGCGCCGATCAGGCGCCTCTGGGCGCGCACAAGCCGCTCCATGTGCCTGAGATCCCGCTCCTCGATGCGCGCCGAACATTCGGCCCACAGCTCCGTGATGCGAATGAGCTCGTCATGGGTGATCGGATGGCTGCGGCGGCGCGCCTCCGCGATGGCGCGGCGGCGGCGCCATTTCTTGTCGCCGGCCTCGCGCATCCACTCTATCGCGGCGGCCCGCGCCCCCTCCGGCGGCGCCACCTGGTCGATCACCTCGAGTTCGAACATTTCCCTGCCCGAATAAGTTTGGCCGCTCATGATGATTTGCTGGGTCAGCGCGGGGCCGACTCTGCGCGTCAGCATAGTGACCGCGCCCATTCCCGGAAAGGTGTTGAAGGCGACTTCCGGGAGGCCGAAGACGGCGTTTTCCTCGGCGAGGATGAAATCGAAGGCCAGCGCCGCCTCGAGCGCGCCGCCCAGGCACTGTCCATGCACCGCGCAAAGCGTGACGATCGGCAAATCCAGGCTTTGCGAATAGCTGTAGACGAGGTCGACGCAGGCATGGGCGTAGGTGACGAGCGTGGCGAGGTCTTGCCGCCGGATGGCGGCCGCGAAGGTCGCGAGGTCGCCGCCCAGCGAGAACACGCCGGGCCGCTTGGCCGCCATGACCAGATAGCGGAACGGGAACTCCTTCGTGCGCCCGGACTCATAGAGCGCCCGCAGCGAATCGCGCAGTTGCAGCAATTCGACCAGCATGGCGAGAGAATAGCATTGCGGCGCGTCTTCCCGGTAATTCATCCAGATCGACGCGGTTTCGGAATGGTGCTCGATGTCGAGCGTCTCGAAGCGCCAGTTCGGAAATTCCTTGGGATCCTTGGGGCCGCGGAAGACAATTTCCGTCATCGACGTCTCTCAAAAGCATTTCCGCGGCCGGCGCGGGACCGCGCCGCGCCTTCGCCGAAATGACGGCCGCCGGAGAAATCTGGTCTCGGGGCGAGGGGAGGGTTCATGCATCCGTCCGGCGCGCGATGAGCGGGAACGCGCCTGCGTTCTGCATGTCTCGCGGTTGGCAATTTAGGGTTGTATTTTAGCCTGTCGCCAATTATCCGGGGCAAATCTGAAAAAAATGGAAAAATCCCTTTTTTATTTCAATGGGATGAGAAAGTTTCTTACTTTTCAGCGGGATGTGGCCCGAAACTAGGAGATTTCGAACCAGGTCGCGAGGCCCGCGGCCTCATGCTCCAGAATATCGTCGTGAATCGCCCATTTGCCCGGGCTGTCCGCGATAAAGGAGACATGTTTCGCCTTTCCGGCCGGAACGATCACGCCGTTGCGCCAATAGGGCTCCCAGCCGTCGTCGAGATCGTGCAGCAGGCGCATGGCGTGGCCGTGCACATGCATGGCGAGTGGAACCGCCGCCTTGTTGACGTAGCCGAGCGTCACCGGCGTCCCCTGCTTCGCCTTGAAGAGCGGGGGACCGTCATAGGCTTTCGCCGCGGCGCCGTTGATCGTCCATGCCGGGCCGCCCGCCGGACCCGGCGCGATGACGAGATCGACCTTCCTGGCGTTGTTGAGTTTGATCTCCGGCGGCAGCGCCGGGTTCTGGGGCAGCGAGTAGACGAGGCCGCGCTTTTCCGCCCTCGCGCCTTTCGCCGTCGCGACCAGAAGATCGCCTTCCGACCCGTCGGCCCCGCGCATGAACAGGCGCGCCTTGGCGCCTTCCGCCGCCGGCATGTCGAAGATCAGCTCGAAACGCGCGCCCGGCGCGACGGGAATGCTTTTGCGGACGGGCTCGAAGGCGTCGCAGGGCTGGCTGTCGATCGCGACGACGAATGGCTGCACGCCGTCGAAGGTCAGAATCATGATTCGGGCGTTCGCCAGATTGGCGAGCCGAAGCCTCACCCGGGAGTTCGCCTCGAACTCCCGAATCGCCGGCGCCGCCTTGCCGTTGACGGCGAGGAGCGGCCCGATTCGCCCCGGCCCGCGCGCTTCCTCCGGATTGCCGAAGCCGCCTTCGAGTTTGCCCTGGGCGTCGAGCCGCCAATCGTCGAGGACGAGGAGCAGGTCGTGGTCGGCGGGGAGCGGCTCCGGCTCGTCGACGATCAGGAGTCCCTTGAGCCCGCGGCCCATCAACTCCGGCGTCCTGCCATAGACGCTCGGGCGGTAGCAGAAGAGGCCGGGCTCCGTGAGCTTGCGGCGATAATCGAAGAAGCCGCCCGGCGCGACGGCGGCCTGGGTGAGCGGCGCGACGCCGTCCATGGCGTTCTCGCCCCGCAGCCCGTGCCAGTGGATCGAGGCGGGCAGGTCGGTCTTGTTTGCGAAGCGGACGAAAAGCTCCTGGCCCTGCTTGTAGCGCAGGACGGGGCCGGGCGCGGCGCCGTCGAAGCCAAGAATTTCAGTCTCGCCTGTCCCGATTCGCGTCCTGCCGGGGCGCGCCTCGATGATGCGCGGCCCGATCGGCGACGTCCCGAGCGCCGGGAGCGGGACGACGCTGGCGGCGACGCCGGTCAGAAAGGCGCGGCGGTTGGGCGGTCGCATGGGCTTCATCCTTCGGCGCCGGGCGGGGAGCGGCGATTCGCGGCAAGATCTATGGCGCGGGGAGGCGCGGCGGGCAATTGCCGGCTCCTCACCCGCCTTCCTGCATCTCGCAGTTCAGCGTCGGCTTTCCCGGCAGATCGAGCGTCGCGTCCTTGCCCTTGTTCCAGAACTGCGCCTCGCCGATCCCGAACGGGCCCGCATAGCGCGCGCCGGAGGCGGCGGCCGCCTGGGTCAGAACGACCGCCTTGTCGCGCCAGGCGAGAAAGCTGAAGGAAGGGTCGCTATTGACGAAAGTGACCGCGATCAGCCCGTCGAAGCCAGTGCAGGCGGCGATGAACGGCCCGAGGCTGATCCCCTCCGAATCCTTCGTCCGCGCGTCGGCGTAGCCCTGCCGCAGATGGAAGACGCGCTCGATCAGCGTTCTTTGCAGGCAGGGCTTCGCGTCCCCGCAGGCGGCGACCGTCTTGCGGAAGCTCGCCTGGCTCCGGGTCAGCGCGTCTTTCTGGGCTGGCGTCAGACGCGGCCCGGCGGCGATGAGGTCGGCGAGGCGCGCGACCTCCTTTTGGAGCGCGGCGAGAGTCGGATCCTCGAAGAGAGGCTTCGCCGGCGTCCTGGGGGCCGCCATGCGATCGGAGGGGCTCCCCAAGGCGGCGGCGCTGGAGAAAAAGAGAAGGAAAGCCGTGGCGGCCGCTCGAATCATGAAGTTCTCTCCAGGATCGGTCCGGTGGAATGTAACATGCGCGCATTTTTTTCGAGCATCCCGCGCGGGCCATGCTATAGAGCGGCGCCCGCGCTCGCGGGCCCTCGAGCGCATTCCGCGAAAGTCGATCGGCTTTGCGGCGAGAATCCGCTCCAGTCTATTGAGTTGGCGCGATTTCCCGTCACCCGCGTCCTGCGGGCGGAAAGCGCGCTATGTTTCGCGGCGGGTCCAGACGGGGCCGCTCTCGCGGGCGTGGCGGAACTGGTAGACGCGCCGGATTTAGGTTCCGGTGACGAAAGTCGTGGGGGTTCGACTCCCTCCGCCCGCACCAAATGCCGCAGTTTCGCGGGAATTATCGCAAAGCCGCCGTCGCGCGCACGGGCGGCTTCGAAGTTGTAGAAGGCGATCGACATGCAAGTGACGCAAACCTCCTCGCAGGGTTTGAAGCAGGAATTCAAGGTCGTGCTGCCCGCGGCCGACCTCGCCGCCAAGCTCGGCGCCCAGCTCGCCGAGATGCAGGCCAAGGCCCAGATCAAGGGCTTCCGCCCCGGCAAGGCGCCGATCGCCCATCTCAAGAAGCTTTACGGCAAGAGCATCATGGGCGACGTTCTGCAGGACGCCGTCAATGAGGCGAACCGCAAGATTGTCGAGGACAACGAGCTGCGAATCGCCGTCGAGCCGAAGCTGGATTTCCCCGGCGGGCAGGAGGAGGTCGAGCGCGCGCTCGCGGCCGAGGGGGACCTCGCCTTCACCGTCACCTTCGAGACGCTGCCGAAATTCGAGATCGGCTCTTTCGACGACATCTCGCTCGCGCGCCCGGTCGCCGAGGTCTCCGAGGAGGACATCGACGCCGCCCTGAAGAACCTCGCCGACCGCATTCAGGAATTCGAGCCGCGCGAGGAAGGCGCGAAAGCCGAGTCCGGCGACAAGCTCACGATCGACTTCACCGGCAAGCTCGACGGCGCGCCCTTCGAGGGCGGCGCCGGCGGCGACATCGACATCGTGCTCGGCTCCAACACCTTCATCCCGGGCTTCGAGGACCAGCTCGTCGGCGCCGGGGCGGGCGAACAGCGCCTGGTCAAGGTCACGTTCCCGGAGGATTATTCGGCCAAGCATCTCGCCGGCAAGGAAGCCGAGTTCGACGTCGCCGTGAAGGCGGTCGCCGCGCCGAAGCCCGTTGAGATCGGCGAGGATCTCGCCACCAAATATGGCTTCGAGAATTTCGACGCCATGAAGGAGGCGGTGAAGGGCAATCTCGAGGCCGACTTCCACAAGGTCTCGCGCGACAAGCTGAAGCGCGCTTTGCTCGACGCGCTCGACAGCCGCTACGCCTTCGAGCTGCCCGAAACGCTCGTCGAGCAGGAGTTCAGCAATATCTGGGGCCAGCACGAGGCCGAGAGCCGCCGCGCCGGGCAGCCGGTCGCCGAAGAGGGCAAGACCGAGGACGAGACCCGGGCGGAGTTCCGCAAGATCGCCGAGCGCCGCGTGCGCCTTGGCCTCGTTCTTGCCGAAATCGGCCAGAGCGCCGGCGTGAAGGTCGAGGACAAGGATTTGACCGACGCGCTGATCGAGCGCGCGCGCATGTTCCCGGGCCAGGAAAAGCAGGTCTGGGACTTCTACCGCAACAACGAGCAGGCGCTCGCCCAGTTGCGGGCGCCGATCTATGAAGAGCGCGTCGTCGATCACCTCTCGAAGCTGATCAAGATCACGGACAAGGCCGTGACCAAGGACGAACTCTTCAAGGAGGAAGAGGAAGCCTGAGGGGTTGCGCAATCGGCCGAACGCCGGGCGTGAGCAAAGCTCTCCCCTTTTACAGGGGATTCTTGGCGCCGACCTTGCCTGAGGCCTATCCGGCCCGGAAGCGTAGGCTTCATTTGCGTCCCGGCGTGCTCCGGCATATGAGGGGACCAGAATTTCCGACAGGGGCCCTCTGTCGGCGAGACCACATTGAGACGGTCGCGAGGCAAGTTTGGGACATTGCCTCGCGGACGGTCTAATTTGCGCGTTTTCCTCAAGGAGAGCGCGCCGGGAAGGCGATGCGATGCGTGATCCGATCGAGGTCTACAACCAGTATCTCATTCCGCAGGTGATCGAGAATACGTCGCGCGGCGAGCGCGGCTTCGACATCTATTCGCGCCTGTTGCGCGAGCGGATCATCTTCCTGACCGGGCCGGTCGAGGACCATATGGCCTCGGTGATCATCGCCCAGCTCCTCTTCCTCGAATCGGAAAATCCGAAGAAGGAAATTTCCCTCTACATCAACTCGCCGGGCGGCGTGGTGACCGCGGGACTCGCGATCTACGACACGATGCAGTTCATCAAGCCGAAGGTCTCGACGCTCTGCGTGGGTCAGGCGGCGTCGATGGGCTCGCTTCTGCTCTGCGCCGGCGAGGCGGGATTGCGCTACGCGCTGCCCAACGCCCGCGTCATGCTGCATCAGCCCTCCGGCGGCTTCCAGGGCCAGGCCTCGGACATTCAGCGTCACGCGGAAGACATTCTGAAGGTCAAGAAGCGCCTGAACGACATTTATGTCCGTCACACGGGCAAGGACTATGAGACGATCGAGCGCACGCTCGACCGCGACCACTTCATGTCCGCGGAAGAGGCGAAGGATTTCGGCATCGTCGACAGCGTGCAGGTGAAGCGCGCCGACGACGAGGCCGAGGCGAAGTGATCATCCCCTCTCCCCGCTTGCGGGGAGAGGGTTAGGGTGAGGGGCAAAGGGTCGCGCGACCATGCGGGTTTTGGCGCGCGGCTCTCAAGCGTTTGGGGAGTCGCTCGCCCCTCACCCCAGCCCTCTCCGCGCATGCGGGGAGAGGGGGCCAGCGTCGCAAGGCTTTAAGCGCGCGGCGAAAATAATGACGTCCGCCATTCTTTCGGGAAAAAGCGCGGGCGGCGAGGTGAGAGAGACGAGGGCTTAGGGCGCGCGCATGTTTCGCAAGATTTTGATCGCCAATCGTGGCGAAATCGCCTGCCGCATCATCCGGACGGCGAAGAAGATGGGCATCGCCACGGTCGCGGTCTATTCGGACGCCGACGCCGACGCGCTGCATGTGGAGATGGCGGACGAGGCGATCCATCTCGGCCCGCCGCCGGCCGCGCAATCCTATCTGCTCATCGACAAGATCATCGCGGCCTGCAAGCAGACGGGCGCCGAGGCCGTGCATCCGGGCTATGGCTTTCTCTCCGAGCGCGCGGCCTTCGCCAATGCGCTGAAGGAGGCGGGCATTGTCTTCATCGGCCCCAACCCGCGCGCCATCGAGGCGATGGGCGACAAGATCGAGTCGAAGAAATTCGCCTCGGCCGCCAAGGTCAGTGTCGTGCCGGGCTATCTCGGCGTGATCGAGACGCCGGAGGAGGCGATCAAGATTGCGGACGACATTGGCTATCCCGTCATGCTGAAGGCGTCGGCCGGCGGCGGCGGCAAGGGCATGCGCATCGCCTACAAAGCCGACGAAGTCGCGGAAGGTTTTACGCGCGCTCGTTCGGAAGCGGCGTCGTCCTTCGGCGACGACCGCGTTTTCATCGAGAAGTTCATCCAGAATCCGCGCCACATCGAAATCCAGGTGCTCGGCGACAAGCACGGCAACGTCATCCACCTCAATGAGCGCGAATGCTCGATCCAGCGCCGCAATCAGAAAGTGATTGAGGAGGCGCCGTCGCCGCTGCTCGACGAGGCGACCCGCGCCGAAATGGGCGCGCAGGCCGTCGCGCTCGCCAAGGCGGTGGATTACGACTCGGCCGGCACGGTGGAGTTCGTCGCGGGCCAGGATAAAAGCTTCTACTTCCTTGAGATGAACACCCGCCTGCAGGTGGAGCATCCTGTCACCGAGCTCATCACGGGCGTCGATCTCGTCGAGCAGATGATCCGCGTCGCCGCCGGCGAGCCGCTGCAGCTCTCGCAGTCGCAGGTGAAGATCAATGGCTGGGCGGTCGAGAGCCGCATCTACGCCGAGGACCCGACCCGAAACTTCCTGCCCTCGATCGGCCGCCTGGTGAAATACCGCCCGCCGGAGGAGAAGAAGGATAACGGCGTCACGGTGCGCAACGACACGGGCGTCACCGAGGGGCGCGAAATCTCGATCCATTATGATCCGATGATCGCCAAGCTCGTCACCCACGCGCCGGACCGTCTCGGCGCCATCGTGGCGCAGGCCGACGCGCTCGACCGCTTCGTGATCGAGGGCATCCGCCACAACATTCCCTTCCTGTCGACGCTGATGCAGATGGAGCGCTGGCGCTCCGGCGGCTTGTCGACCGGCTTCATCGCCGAGGAATTCCCGGAGGGCTTCGCGGCGCCGGAGCCCAAGGGCGATCTCGCTTTGACCCTCGCCGCCGTCGCGACGCTGATCGATCACATCGGCAACGCCCGCAAGCGCCTGATCACCGGCCAGCTCATGAACGGCCGCCCGGTGGAATTCACGCGCGATCGCGTCTGCATGCTGGGCGAGGCGCGCTATGACGTCGCGCTCGAAGAGCAGGGCGAGGCGCTCGTCGTGCGCTTCGCGGAGGGCGACAATCGCGCCCATCGCGTCTCGTCGCATTGGCGTCCGGGCGAGCCGGTCTTCAAGGGCGATGTCGACGGCCGGGCCGTTTATGTGCAGGTTCGTCCGATTCTCAACGGCTATGAGCTCGCCCATCAGGGCGTCAGCGTCCAGGCGCGCGTCTATACGCAGCGCGAGGCCGAACTCGTCGCTTTCATGCCGAAGAAGAAGGACGCCGGCGCCTCCAAGCATCTGCTGTGCCCGATGCCGGGCCTCGTGAAGACCATCGATGTGAAGGAAGGCCAGGAGGTCAAGGCCGGCGAGGCGCTCTGCATGGTGGAAGCCATGAAGATGGAGAACGTGCTGCGCGCCGAGCGCGACGTCACCATCAAGAAGATCATCGCCAAGCCCGGCGACAGCCTCGCGGTCGACGCGGTGATCATGGAATTCGCGTAAGCGGCCCTTCTCGAAAAGCGAAACGCGGCCTTTCGGGACCGCGTTAGATCGCCAACAAACCTCCGAGGGCAGCCTCGTCCTTCGAGACGCGAGCTTTGCTCGCTCCTCAGGATGAGGCCTAGGCTGTGTGGACAGTTATCTGAGCCATAGGACGATTGCGGCGAGGGTTACGACCGCTCGATAGTTTCGGGCGGTTTTTCGAAGCGGGTTGCAACGCGGCGGAACTGCTTGAGTTTTGAGAAGCAGCATTCGACGAGATGGCGCTGAGTATAAAGATGCTTGTCGAGCGGATATTTGAGCGCACGTGACGGGTTGTTTGGGATGACGGCAAGCGCGCCCTTCGCGGCGATGGCTTGGCGCAAATAATTGGCGTCATAGGCGGTATCGGCCATGACGACCTCTGCGGGCAGTCCCTCGATCAACGCCACGGCTTGCGGGGCGTCGCCCTTCTGACCGGCGGTCAGCGTGAACCGCAGGACATCCCAAGCCGCGAACGGCCAGATGTATCTTGGTGCTCAGGCCGCCGCGCGAACGCCCGATCGCCTGATCTTCAGGCCCCCTTTTTCGCCCCGGCAGCGTGCTGATGCGCCCGGACGATCGTGGAGTCGACGATCAGATATTCGAAGTCAGAATCGTCAGACATCGCCTCGAAAACCCGATGCCAGACCCCTTGGCGCTCCATCGACTGAAGCGCCGAAACACACTGTTCCACTCCCCAAACGCTTCCGGAAGATCGCGCCAGGGGGAACCCGTGCGCACGATCCACAGCACGCCCTCCACAAACATCCGGTTGTCGCGGCCGGTCGAGCCCTTCTGGTCAGGCCGGCCAATGATCAGCGGAGCCATCCGCTCCCACGCCGTGTCCGTCAAAACCAATCGATCCATCACACCCAAGGCCGCCTCCCCAAAAGAAGTCTTGAATCTGATTTGCGACCAAATGGGAATCCCTTAGAGTCCACAGGACCTAGCCGTTGCGCAGAAGCACGACGGCGTCAGCCCACTTTATCAGCAAACCGACGCGGCCTTTCGGGGCCGCGTTTTTGTTTGCGCGTATGCGCCATGAGCTGCGCGCCCTCTCCCCGTGCGAGGGAGAAGGGCGAGCAGCTTCACAAATCTCAGAGCGCGCGACGAAAAAGAAAACCGACCTTTCGCGAGAAAATGTTCGCCGCGATGGGCGATTTTGCAGCGGTATCCGGCGAAAAGCCAAGTTATGGCGCCGCTTTGCCTCTCATTCTGGCCTTCCCGTTTTCACGGCTAGTTCTCTTGACCCGTCCCTTGGGACATACCCTAGAAATGTTCTTAGGAGGGGTTTCAGTGTCACGTTTCTCCAGGAAAGACGAATTGCTCACCGCCGCGGAATGCGCGGCCAGCATCGGCCTCACCGTGCGCGCGCTGCGCGTCTATGAGCGCCATGGTCTCGTCGCGCCGAAGCGGACGGAAAAGGGCTGGCGGCTCTATGGCGCGGCTGAGATTGCGCGGCTGCATGAAATCCTCGCGCTCAAGCAACTTGGTTTGAGCTTATCGCGCATCGCCGAGCTGCTGAAAGGGCGTGACAACGATCTGGATCGCGCATTCGCCATGCAGGAAACGTCACTGCTTGCAATGAGGCGAGGAGCGGAGCGCGGGCTGGCCCTCGTGGCCATCGCGCGTAATCGGATCGGGGCAGGGGAAATCTTATCCGTGACCGAACTCGTCAACCTTGCAAAGGAGACGCAGATGACCGAGCCGCTTTTCGACGCCATTGCGCAAAAACGCTACGAGCAGGCGCGTCCACGCAAAGCCGTTCCCATCGATCCGGCTTTACTGGACCGCTATGTCGGTCATTACAAATCGGAATTCGGCGTCGTTTGGGACGTGGCGCGCCGAGGAGACAAGTTGTTGTTCAAGAATCCCGGCTGGCCGGTCGCAACCGAGGCTCTGCCGGAGAGCAATTATCAGTTCTTCTTCTCGCGCTGGCCGACTCAGGTGAGCTTTCATGTTCCGCCGGAAGGCGCGGTCGAGAGATTCACGCTTCATCATGGCGGCTTTGAAAGCCTCGCTTATCGAATCGACCGGGCGGAAGCGGAGAAGGAGGCGGCCGTCCTGGCGAGCCGCATCAAGAACAAGACGCCAAACCCCGGCAGTGAACAAATACTTCGTCGCATCATTGCGAGCCTGCAATCCGGCGACGTCGATTTCGACCAGTTCATCGAAAGCCTTTCGTCACATCTTCGACGGGCGTTGCCGGCCGTCCTTGAGGAATTCTCCACAAAGGGCGTATTGCGCGAAATTGCGTTCCGGGGAGTCGGCAAGATGGGCGGCGACGTCTATGACGTCAAATTCGACAATGAGAATACGGAACGGCGCATCGGCCTCGCGCCGGACGGTAAGATCAGGTTCCTATTCTGGCGGCCAATGCCGTGACTCACCGTCATTGCGAAAAGCGCAAGCGACGAAGCAATCCAGGGCCGCGGCGTGGCTCTGGATTGCTTCGCTGCGCTCGCAATGACGGGGAGGCCGTCGCGTCGAGCGCGCGATCCGGGCCTACAGATTGAGAAACATGCTGATCGAAAGGATGTGATTCATCCGGTGGTCGAAGCGCTGCTCGCGTTGCGTGACGGCGCGCGACAGGATCAACTGGTTCATATAGCCGATTTCGACCCGCATTTGCTTGCTGAACGTATAGCCGAGGCCCGCAAAGCCGCGATTCTGGTCGAAGCCGAAGCGCGTGGTCGGAGCCGTGGAGTTCAGCCGCATAAAGGCTTCATCCCATAGCACGACGCTGACGGGCGAGCCTTCGCTGATGGGGCGAGAAAAGCGCACCAGCTCGCGCAGGCGCCATTCAACGGGATCGACGCCGTCGATGAAGCGCTGCTCGAGACGGGTGCGGCTGGAGAGATCGCCGAAAGACGCCTTGTCGGTGAGAAGCAATTGCTGCCAGATGCGATGCTCGTTGATCATCCGGCGGCCTTGCGGATAGGTCGAGACATAGGCGTAGCCCAGCCAGACGCTCGCGCGATCGGTGAGTTGATAGCCGACGCCCGTGCGCGCCAGCCCTTGGTCGGCGGCGCCGGCATTGTCGCGAAAGCGGCCCTGTCCCTCGGCCCACCACCGCCATTTGTCGAGCCTGGGGTCGATCGAACCGAGATTGACGTTGGCCGTGATGTTTTCCCAGATACGGAAATCGTCGTCCGCCGCGACGGCGGGGGAGGCCGCGCCAAGGCAGGCGACGGCGGCGGCCATGACGACTCTCTCTCGTAGCTCTTTCTTCGACATTCCCGCGCGCTCGAATGACCGGTCCTGCAAGGATACGCCCCGGACTTTGTCTCTTTCCCGGCGAAAATCGCCGCCTCTCGGGGAAATCGCGGGGGAGAGACATTTACGTCACACCCCTATCGATCCGCAGGCGTCCGGCCAAGCGCCACGTCGATCGATCGCCTTGGCGCCATGTCACGCCATCTCGGCGCGCCTCAGGCTTGAAGATTCAATCGCGGCGATCAATCCTGCGCCATGGCGGCGCAGCTTCCGTCCCAGCCGTCCTTGGCGACCAGATTGTCGCGCACGATCTTGTCGGCGCGCGCCTTGGCCTCGGCGAGATCCTTGTCGAACACCTCGGTCGAATATTCGCTTGTCGACGTCTTCACGACGGAGTCGTTCATCGGCTTCGCTTCGGCGCCGACATTGATCGAGGTGACGGTCGAGAGGCCGGGCCGCAGCGGCGTCTTCTTCAGCTCTTCGGGGTCGATCGCGATGCGCACGGGCACGCGCTGCACGATGCGGATGAAATTGCCGGTGGCGTTGTCCGGCGGCAGCGTCGCGAAGACGCTGCCGGAGCCCGGCACGAGACCCTCGACCGCGCCGTGGAAGGTCGCGCTCGATCCGTAAAGATCGACCTTGATGATTGCGGGCTGGCCGGGGCGAATCCGCTCCATGCGGTTTTCCCAGAGATTCGCTTCGACCCATAAGTGATCGAGCGGCACGATGTTCAGGATCTGGTCGCCCGGCCGCACGCGCTGGCCGACCTGCACGCGGCGCTTGGCGACGTAGCCCGTCGCCGGCGCGCGGATGTTCTGGCGCAAATATTCGATATAGGCGTCGTTGAAGCGGGCCTTGGCGAATTCGACGTCGGGATGGTTCATCGGCGTCACGCCGCCGACGCGCGACTCGATCGCGGCGAGCTCGGCGCGCGCCTCGCGCAGATCGGCTTCCTGCGCATTCAGCGTATCCTCGGTGTTTTGCAGCAATTGGCGCGAGGCGGCGCCGCTGGTCGCGGCCTGCCGATAGCGCGCGAGATCGTGCCGCGTGCGCTCGCGGATCGCGATGCGCGACGTGACCTTCTGGCAAATCTGCCGGCGGCCGGCGAAAAGCGCGGCGACATTTCGCACGGCGCGGCCGAGCTCCGCCTCCGCCTGCCCCAGCGCGGCGCGGGCGCGCTGCGCGTCGAGCCGCACGAGCGCGTCGCCCTTCTTCACGAGCTGCGTTTCTTCCGCCAAAACTTGCGCGACGACGCCGGTCGCGTCGGACTGCACGGGAATGACGTTGCCGGTGACGAAGGCGTTGTCGGTCGTCACCCAGTCGCGGTCAAAAGCGACATAGCGGAACGTTTCCGCCAGCGCGCCGACGGCGACGCCGACCGCGAGAAGCTTGAGCAGGAAGTTCCGCCGCGCGCGAATGCTCTTGCGCGAGAGCGTCGGAGTGGCCGCTTTCGGCGCCTCTATTGTCGCTTCGTCGCTCAAGACTAGCCTCCTCCAAGCGATTGGACGGCGTTGACGACCGGGTTGATCGGATCCGTCTCTGGAGCGGGCCTCGGCGCATCGGCCGCGGGACCGGCGTCATAGCCGCCGCCAAGCGCCTGAAAGAGATCGACGGCCGCGATAAGCCTGTCGCCTTCCAGACCGCGCTGGATGAAAATCGCGTCGAGCAGGTCGGCATATTCCTGCACGACTTCGCGGCGGTCCCGCAAGCCGTCGCGCAGACGCGCGCGCGCGAGCTCCAGCTCCGCCTTGCGCGCTTTGATGAAGCGCGACTGGGATTCGAACTCGCTCTTATAGCGTTTGAGATTGGCCAGAGCGTCGGCCGTCTGCTGCGCGGCGGCGAGCAGAGTTTCGTTGTAGACGTCAACCGCCTGGTCATAATCGGCGCGCTGCGCTTCGAGATTGCCGGTGAGCCGGCCGCCCTGGAAAATCGGCAGATGCAGGCCGGGCGCGACATTGTAGACCATGGCGCCGGGATTGAAGAGATAGCCCCCGAGCTTTGAAAATTGCGTCGAGGTGACGGAGGCCTCGAGCCCCGCCGAGACCGAGAGGTCGATCGAGGGCAGGAACATGGTCTTGGCGGCATGAATGCGGTCCGCCCAGGCCTCCGCGCGGCGCAGCGCCGCCATCAGATCGGGGCGATGCGCGAGAAGCTCGATGGGCAAGCGCTTCGGCAAGGCGGGCTGCGCGGGCGCCACGGATTTCTTGCCCGCGAAGAGGCTGCGGGCGTAGTCCGGCCCTTCGCCCATGAGCCGGGCCAGAGCGTTTTCCTGGATGGCGATGGCGGCCGCGAGCGAGGCTTCGCGCCGCGTGGCGGTTTCTTCGTTGGTGCGCGCAATCTGGACGATATCCAGCGCTTCCAGGCCGGTATTGTACCGCGTTTCCGCGAGCGCCCGCAGCTCGCGCCGCAGCTTCGTGAGCTCTTTCGCCAGCTTGAGTTGCTCGGCGAGGATGGAGCCGCGCAGATAGGCCCGCGCGACGCCCGTCGTCAGCAGCAGGCGAGTCTGCTCCAATTCGCCTTCCTGGGCCAGCGCGTCGCCGATCGCCGCGTCGAGCAATGCGCGGTTCTTTCCCCAGAAGTCCAGCTCCCATTTCGCGGAGATGGGATTGAGGAAGGCCGCCGATTTTTCGAGGCCCGCCTGTTTCGGATTGAGTCCCGCCGCGACGCCGTGCTCGGCGTAGCGATACTGCTTGTAGGAGAAGTCGGTCTCGACATAAGGCGTCAGACGCGAGCTCGCAATATCGATCCCGGCCTCGGCCTCTTTCAGCGTGTCGGCGGCCTTTCTGAGGTTCTGATTGTCCTCGAGCGCCTTCTCGACGATTCGGTCGAGCTCCGCGCTATGAAAGGCGCGCCACCATTGCTGGCCGGGCCAGCCTTTTTCGCCGCTGACGCTTCGGACGCCGGAAGCCGCGATGGTGCGGCTCATCGACGGCGCTTCGATGAATTGCGCGCGCTCCTCCTGCGCCGTCGGCATGCAGCCCGAGAGAAAGAGGGAGAAACCCGCTATAGCGGCGCGACGATCGAACCCCTCAAAATCGACATCAGCGCGGAAATGACCGCTACGACGCATACGACTCCCCTTTTTGCGAATCCTCGCGGGCAGGAGTCATCAGCCTCTTCGGCGGTTTCGGGGAACTCCATCCCCCTTTTTCTGTCGGGCAATTTTACCGAAAGCCTATCCCAAGGCAAGGCGTTGTTGGTCAATTGGCCGTCGTCCACAGCTAATCGCGCTTTCCCCCTGGCGCAATCGCAGCGAGCGACGGGAAATCGCGAGAACCAAACGAGGACGCGCGATAAGAACAGGATATTCGCGCCGAGCGGGAGGGCTCACGGCGAGAACGGCGTGGCTTGGGAACGTTGGAGCGCGCGTCAACTTAGCCATCCACGGAGCTCGCGGGGATGAGGGCGCGCTTTATCGGAGCGCTTCTTCCAACGTCTCCAGAAAGGCGTCGCCAAATTGCGCGAGCTTGCGCTCGCCGACGCCATGCACGGAGAGCATCTCGTCCAGTGTCGCGGGACGCTTTTCCGCCATGTCGATCAGCGTGCGGTCGGCGAAGATGACATAGGCGGGCACGCCCTCCTCCTGAGCGAGTTCGCGCCGCTTGCGCTTGAGCGCCGCAAGGATGCGGTCCGTCGCTTCGTCGAGATTGGCCGAGGCCTTCTCTCGCCGCTCGAGGCGCGCCAGCGGATCGCTACGCAGCATGATCGTCTCACGCCCGAAGAGAATGTCTTCACCTTTCGCCGTCAGCGCAAAACCTCCATGTTCGGCGCTCGCTGTCTGCAAGGCGCCGGCGGCGAAGAGCTGGCGCAGGATCGAGGCCCATTCCTGTTTCGAATGTTCCTTGCCGACGCCGAAGGTCTTGATCGCGTCGTGCCCGTGGCGGCGCACCGCGTCGGTCATCTCGCCGCGCAGCACGTCGGCGAGGTAGTTCGCGCCGAAGCGCTGGCCGGTGCGATAGACGGCCGAGAGCGCCTTTTGCGCGGGGATGAGGCCGTCAAAGACCGCGACCTTGCCTTGGCAGACGTCGCAACGCCCGCAGGGCGGCGCCTCCTCGGCGAAATAGGCGAGCAGCGTCTGGCGGCGGCATTGCGGCGTCTCGCAGAGCATGGCGAGCGCCGAGAAGCGGTCATGCTCGACGCGCCGGCGCGCCTCGCTCACCTCCTTGGAGTCGATCTGCCTTCGGCGGAAAGCCATGTCGTCGAGGCCGTACAGCGTCAGCGTGTCGGCGGGCAGCCCGTCGCGTCCGGCGCGGCCGATCTCCTGATAGTAGCTCTCGACGGAGGAGGGCATGTCCGCATGCGCGACAAAGCGCACGTCCGGCTTGTTGACGCCCATGCCGAAGGCGATGGTCGCGACGGCGACGACGCCGTCCTCCCGCAGGAAGCGATCCTGGTTGCGGTTGCGCGTCTCCTGGTCGAGGCCCGCATGGTAGGGCAGCGCATCGCGGCCCTGACCGACGAAATAGGCGGCGAGGTCTTCCGTGCGTTGCCGCGACGAGCAGTAGACGATGCCGCTCTCGCCCTTGTGCCGTTCGAGAAAGCGCGACAATTGCCGGCGCGGCTGATCCTTCAGCGCGAAATTGAGCGCAATGTTCGGCCGGTCGAAACTGTGCAGGAAGAGCTTGGGCGGCGAGGGGAACAGGCGCTTCGCAATGTCCTCGCGCGTCGCGGCGTCCGCGGTGGCGGTGAGGCCGATCACCTGAATATTCCCCAGCGCCTCCGCCGCGCGGCCGATCTCGCGATATTCGGGGCGGAAATCGTGCCCCCATTCCGAAACGCAATGCGCCTCGTCGATGGCGAGGCGACGCGGCCGCGCGCGGCGCAGATCGGCGATGAGGCCGTCCATCATCAGGCGTTCGGGCGAGACATAGAGCAGCCGCAGAGCGCCGTCGCGCATCGCGCGGCGGGCTTCGTCATTCTCCTCTGCGCCGTTCACGGAGTTGAGGGTCGCCGCGGAAACCCCCAAGGCCCGCATCTGCTTCACCTGATCGCGCATCAGCGCGATGAGCGGCGAGACCACGACGGTGAGCGCGCCCTCCATGATGGCGGGGAGCTGGTAGCACATGGATTTGCCGCTGCCCGTCGGCATGATCGCGAGCACCGGCCCGCCGTCGAGCGCGGCCGCGACGATCTCCGCCTGGCCGGGGCGGAAATCGTCATAGCCGAAAACGGATTTGAGCAGCGCGCGGGCTTGCGGGGGAAGGTTGGGCATGGCTGCGCAATAGCACAGGCGAGGGTCGCCGGGCCATGCCTCCGCCCGTCATTGCCAGCCGCAGGCGAAGCAATCCAGAGCCACGCCGCGGTCCTAGATTGCTTCGTCGGCTTCGCCTCTTCGCAATGACGCTCGCGGCCCCGGATTGCCTCGCCCGTCATTGCGAGCGAAGCGAAGCAATCCAGAGCGCCATCGCGGCTCTGGATCGCTTCATCGGCTCCGCCTCCCCGTGACATTCCCTGGAACGATCTCATCCCGCGCAAGTTCAGCACAGAGGCGCGCGCTCGGGCGTGTGGGGCTTTTGCCGCGTCGGACCGAAACGGGAGCATTCCGCATGAAAGCGCTCACCTATAACGGCAAAGGCGACATTCGCTGCGAAAACGTCCCCGATCCGGCGATCGAAGATCCGCGCGACGTGGTGATCAAGGTCACGGCCTGCGCAATTTGCGGCTCCGACCTTCACATTTATGACGGCGTCATTCCGCAGATGCGGCGCGGCGACGTCCTCGGCCACGAAACCATGGGCGAGGTCGTGGAGGTCGGTTCGGCGGTGAAGAAGCTGAAGGTCGGCGACCGCGTCGTCGTGCCCTTCACGATCTCGTGCGGCGAATGCTATTTCTGCCAGCGCGGCTTTTATTCCGCCTGCGAACGCACCAATCCCGACCATGCAAAGGCCGAGACGCTCTGGGGCCATTCGCCCGCGGGGCTCTTCGGCTATTCGCATCTCCTCGGCGGCTATCGCGGCGGACAGGCCGAATATCTGCGCGTGCCCCATGCGGATGTCGGTCCCATCAAGATCCCCGATTCGCTCGCCGACGATCAGGCGCTCTTTCTTTCCGATATTTTCCCGACCGGCTACATGGCCGCGGAGTTCTGCGACATCAAAGGCGGCGAGACCATCGCCATCTGGGGCTGCGGGCCGGTCGGGCAATTCGCGATTCGCAGCGCCTTCTTGCTCGGCGCCGAGCGCGTCATCGCCATCGATCACGTGCCGGAGCGCCTTGCGCTCGCGGAGATGGCGGGCGCGGAGACGCTCGACTTCCACAAGGTCGACGTCTATGAGGCGATCAACAGCATGACGAAGGGGCGCGGCGCCGACGCCTGCATCGACGCGGTCGGGACGGAGCCCGACCCGACGGGAAGCATCGACTCCTTCATCGACCGCGTGAAGGTCGCGGCGTTCCTCGGCACCGACCAGCCGCATGTGCTGCGCCAGGCGGTCCAATGCTGCCGCAATTTCGGAACCGTCTCCATCGTCGGCGTCTATGGCGGCTTTGTCGACAAATTCCCGATGGGCTCGGCCATTAATCGCGGGCTCACCTTCCGCATGGCGCAGACGCCCGTGCAGCGCTATCTGCCGCGCCTGCTCGAGCGCATCGAGAAGGGCGACATCGATCCGTCCTTCGTTGTCACGCATCGCGGCGCGCTGGAGGAGGGGCCGGAGCTTTACAAGACCTTCCGCAACCGCAAGGATGGCTGCGTCAAGGTGATGCTGCAGCCGTGAGGGGCTTTGTCACTCGCCGAACGGCAATCTCGGGCGGCGAGGCGGCCCATACCTCCCCGTAAAGAAGGCCGTCATGGCCGGGCTGGTCCCGGCCATCCATGACGGCGCGCAAGAGCGAAAAGAAAAAACCGTTCCGTTTCACGCGAGCATTTTATGCGCGATCCACCCGATCAGCAGCGCGACGAGCGTGGTGAAGACCGACATGCCGGCCCAGACGGAAAGGCCGGTGATGGGGCCGGCTTCCCTGAAGGTGTTGCGCAGGCTGGCGTTGAGGATGATCCAAGGCGCCGCGACCCCGGCGATGATCGCATACCAGTGCCAGTCCATTCGTCACCTCCGTCTCTCGATGCGCCCCGGCGTCACATGCAGCATTTCCGCGCGGCCTTCCAGCGACGCGAACAGCAGCGGGTCCGCGCCCGTCATCCATATCTGCCCGCCCAACGTTTCAAGTTCTTGAAACAGAGCCTCGCGCCGTTTCGGATCGAAATGCGCGGCGACTTCGTCGAGCAGAAGCAGCGGCGCTTTTCCGGTCATCTCCCCGACAAGGCGGGCGTGGGCGAGCGTCAGCCCCATTAGCAGCGCTTTCTGCTCGCCCGTCGAGCAGTCGCGCGCGGCTTCGTCCTTCGGGCCGTGGCGCACGGCGAGGTCGCTCGTCTGCGGGCCGGCGAGCGTGCGGCCGGCGGCGGCGTCGCGGCGTCGCGTCCGGCTCAGCGTCTCTCGGAAACGCTCCTCCACGGCGAGCGCCGGCGCCTCGGCGAGCATATTCTCGATTTCGCCCTCGATTGAAATCTCCGCCCATGGAAAGACGCTCTCGCTCGCGACGATGAGCGACGCCAGACGAGAGACGGTCTCGCGCCGCGCCGCCGCGACGGCGACGCCAAGCGCCGCGATCTCATGCTCGGCGGCGTCGAGCCAGCGCCGGTCGGAGACGCCCTCCTCGAGGAGGCGGTTGCGGTTGCGTAAAGCGCGCTCGAGCTTGTTGACGCGCGCCCCATGGTCCGCGTCGACTCCAAGCGCGAGGCGGTCGAGAAAGCGGCGGCGATCGCCCGCCGGCCCGTTGAAAAGCCCGTCCATCGCGGGCGTGAGCCACAAGACGCGCAGATGGTCGGCGAAGGCGCGGGCGGAGGCGACCGGCGCGCGCTCGATGCGGAACTGGCGCTCGCCTTCGGGCGTGAGCCCGTGGCCGAGCTGCGCCGTCGCGCCGTCGCTTTCTAGCTCGATGGAAACCGCGAAGCCGCCCGCGCCGTCGCGCCGCGCGCATTCGCCGAGCTCGGCGCGCCGCAAGCCGCGGCCGGGCGAGAAAAGCGAGAGCGCCTCCAGCACATTGGTCTTTCCGGCTCCGTTTTCGCCCGTGAGCGCGACGAGCCGCGCGCCGATCCCGCAACGGGCCGACGCATAGGATCGATAGTCGGAAAGCGACAGGCGCCCCACGAGCGGCGCGGGCTGGCTCATTGCGGCGACAGATAGGTCATTGCGGACGCGAGACCCGCCGACCCGGAGAGAGAAAGCTGTAGCTATGCGTGCCGACAAAGGACGCCATCGCCGCCTCCACAACCGGCTCGTCGGAGCCTGCCGGCATGGACCAGTCGACCGTGAAGCTCGCCCCCACGCCCGCGCGCACGTCGTCCTGGGCGACGGCGATCTGCATCGAGGCGTAGGGTTTCAGATAGACGGGCTCGGACACGTAAGTCTCGACGACCTCGCCCGCGCCGCTGCGATAATCGATCCTGTCGACGGCGAGAACATTCGTCGCCGAGGCGTTGTGGATCGAGAGCGTGCCCGAGAAATTCAGACGGGTGACGCCGCCATGGCCGATGAGCGTCGAATGCAGCGGCACGAAAGTGCGGCCGCGGTCCGCCAGCTTCCGCTCCGGCGCGGCCGTCGCGGCGTCGGGCGGAATATTGACGGCCGGACGCTCCTTGTCGCGGGCGACGGCGGGCCAGCCGGCGGCGAGGAGGAAGCCGAGCGCGAGGAGGCGCGATATCGTCTGCATGTCTTGGGGCCTGCGGCGGGATGACAATCTTCCCCGATCTCTATCAAGCCTCCGCCATCATTGCGAGGAGGCGGAGCCGACGAAATAAACCGGGGATCGACGCGGCTCCGGACGGCTTCGCGTCGCTCGCAATGGCGGGAGGGCCTTCGGACGTTCCGAGGCTCCTCGCCATGGCCGCTTTGGCCTCGCGCCCAAAATCTGTATTCTCCGCGCGCGTCGAGCAGGGGAGCCTTCGGCTTGTCGGGTCAAAACATAGCGCAAAGCCTTGACGATAAGAGCATCCTGCTCATCGTCGGGGGTGGGATCGCGGCCTATAAGTCGCTCGACCTCGTGCGCCGCCTGCGCGAGCGCGGCGCGCGCGTGCGCGTCGTGATGACGGCGGCGGCGAAGGAGTTCGTCACGCCGCTCGCCTTTGTCAGCCTGACGAACGACAAGGTTTATGACGAGCTGTTTTCCGCGACCGACGAGCATGAGATGGGCCATATCCAGCTCTCGCGCGGAGCCGATCTCGTCGTCGTCGCGCCGGCGACGGCGCATCTTCTCGCGCGCGCCGCCCAAGGCTTGTGCGACGACCTCGCGACGACGCTTCTGCTCGCGACGGACAAGCGCGCGCTCTATGCGCCCGCGATGAATCTGCGCATGTGGCTCGCGCCCGCGACCCGGCGCAATGTCGAGGCGCTGAAGCGGGACGGCGCGCTGTTCGTCGGCCCCAATGACGGCGCGATGGCCTGCGGCGAATATGGGCCGGGCCGCATGGCCGAGCCGCAGGAGATCGTCGCGGCGATCGAGCAGGCGCTGAAGGGCGAGACGAGACTGGCGCCGCCGGACGTCCCGGGCCTGTTATCGGGCCGCCACGTCGTCGTCACCTCCGGACCGACGCATGAGGCGATCGACCCGGTGCGCTACATCGCCAACCGTTCCTCCGGCAAGCAGGGTCACGCCATTGCGGCGGCGGCGGCGGCGGCGGGGGCGCGCGTCACGCTCGTCTCCGGCCCCGTGACGCTGCCCGATCCGCCGGGCTGCGACGTCTTTCATATAGAGAGCGCGCGCGAGATGTTCGCCGCGGTGGCGCGGGCCATGCCCGCCGATCTTTTCATCGGCGCCGCGGCCGTCGCCGATTGGCGCGTCGAGACGGCCCGCGACAAGATAAAGAAAGAGCAGGGGGCGGCGGCTCCGGCGTTCTCGCTCGTCGAGAATCCCGACATTCTCGCGGCCGTTTCCCGCGCCGCGAGCCGGCCGCGCCTCGTCGTGGGCTTCGCGGCTGAGACGCGCGACATCGTCGCCCACGCCAGGGAAAAGCTCCTGCGCAAGGGTTGCGACCTCATCGTCGCCAATGACGTTTCCGAAGGGTCGGGCGTCTTCGGCGGCGATCTCAACGAGGCGCATCTCGTCTCGCGCGCGGGGGTCGAGAGCTGGCCGCGCATGAGCAAGGAGGCGGTGGCGAAAGCGCTCGTCGCGCGCCTCGCGGACATGCTGAAAGAAAACGAGGCGGCCGAATGAAACTCTCCATCCGACGCCTCACGAATGGCGAGGGCTTGCCGATGCCGGCCTATGCGAGCGAGGGCGCCGCCGGTCTGGACCTCTATGCGGCGCTGCCGGCGGGGCAGAAGCTCGTGCTGGAGCCGGGCGCGCGCGACCTCATTCCGACCGGAATCCAGATCGCCCTGCCGGCGGGCTATGAGGCGCAGCTACGGCCGCGCTCGGGCCTCGCCGTCGAATTCGGAGTCACGGTGCTGAACGCGCCGGGCACGATCGATAGCGACTATCGCGGCGAGGTGAAGGCGCTGCTCGTCAATCATGGCGGCCAGCCCTTCGAGATCACGCGCGGCATGCGCATCGCGCAGCTCGTCGTGGCGCCGGTTGCGCGCGCCGTTCTGATCGAGGCGGAGGCGCTCGGGGAGACGGCGCGCGGGGCGGGGGGCTTCGGCTCCACGGGCGTCGGCGGAGAGGCGGGCGAATGAGGCTGCTGCCGAGGCCCGCGAGATTTGCGCTGATGGCGGCGCTCGACGTCGCGCTTCATGCGCGCGGGCGCCCCGTCTCGTCGAAAGAACTCGCCGCGCGGCACGATTTGCCGCCGCGCCGGCTGGAGACGCTGCTGCAGGCGCTTGTGCGCGCGGGCATATTGAAAAGCGTGCGCGGTCCCGCGGGCGGCTATGAGCTGGCTCGGGAACGGCGCCGCCTTTGCGTCGGCGAGATCGTCCGCGTCGCCTTGCGGGCCGAGGAGGACGAGGACCAGTCGCCGGCGCTGCTCGTCGCCGTCCTCGAGCCGCTGATCGCCGAAACCGAGGAGGCGGCGCTGTCCCGCCTCGACGACATCACGCTGGAGGATCTCTACGCCCGGGCCGTCGCCAAAGGCTTCGGCGAGAAACAGCCGGCGAGCGATTTCGACATATAGCGTGACGCGAAGCAGCCGACCGGCGCGTAAGGAGGCCAAAATGAGCTATGAGACGATCCAAGTCGAAACCCATGGCCGCGTCGGCCTCGTGCGGCTCGACCGGCCGCAGGCCTTGAACGCCCTCAATGCGCTCCTCATCAGCGAGATCGACTGCGCTTTGGCGGGCTTCGAGAAGGATGACGGGATCGGCTGCGTGGTGATCACCGGCTCGGAGAAGGCCTTCGCCGCCGGCGCCGACATCAAGGAGATGAAGGACAAGGGCTTCGCCGACGCCTTTCTCGACGATTTCATCGGCCGCTGGGATACGGTGGCGCGCGCCCGCAAGCCGATCGTCGCCGCCGTGGCGGGCTTCGCGCTGGGCGGGGGCTGCGAGCTCGCCATGATGTGCGACTTCATCATCGCCGCCGATACGGCCCAGTTCGGGCAGCCCGAGATCAAGATCGGCGTGATTCCGGGCGCCGGCGGCACCCAGCGCCTCACAAGGGCCGTCGGCAAAGCCAAGGCCATGGACCTCGTCCTCACGGGACGGATGATGGGAGCGGAGGAAGCCGAGCGCGCCGGGCTCGTGGCGCGCATCGTCCCCGCCGCGGAACTCGTGCCCGAGGCGCTGAAGGCCGGCGCGGCGATCGCCGCCATGTCGCTCCCGGCGGCGCTGATGGCCAAGGAGGCGGTCAACGCCGCCTTCGAGACGACCCTCGCCGAGGGCGTCCGCTATGAGCGCCGACTGTTTTATTCCCTGTTCGCTACGGAAGACCAGAAAGAGGGCATGGCCGCCTTCGTGGAAAAACGTAAACCCGCCTTCCGCAACCGTTAGCCCCGTCGCCCCCGCCGTCGCCATTGACGAAATCGGGGCTCGCGCTTATAAGGCGCGCGACGTGGCCGCGATTTCGCGGCCGCAACGTTTTCTGGCGGCCATGAGTCGCTCTTACAGCTTCGAGGACAGATAGAACATGGCCAATACCGCTTCGGCCAAGAAAGCCGTTCGCAAGATCGAACGCCGCACCGCCGTCAACCGCGCCCGTCGTAGCCGCGTGCGCACTTTCGTGCGCAAGGTCGAAGAGGCCATCGCCTCCGGCGATGCTGCCCTCGCGGCGACCGCCCTGCAGAACGCCGTGCCGGAGATGATGCGCGCGGCGCAGAAGGGCGTCATTCACAAGAACACCGCTTCGCGCAAAGTGTCGCGTCTGAGCGCCCGCGTGAAGGCGCTGGCCGCCAACGCCTGAAACAATTTGCGCCTTTAACGTGCAGGGCCGCCCATTTTTAGGACGGGCCTGCCAATGAAAAAAGCCCGGCTGAGCCGGGCTTTTTTCATTTCATCCTTGAACGGGGATGTCGCATGACCTCCGGGTGACACGGTCGTTAAAAAATTTCTCGCCTAAAAGTTGCGCGCAATCAATATGCTCCCGATTCAATCCTTTGCAACTAAGCCGTCATTTGGAGGACATCGACGTCCCTCTTGACAGCTTCGCGACACGCTTTTCGCGCCGCCTTGCGGGCTTTTTCGGCAAAAGCCTGGGACCAATTAGTACGAACGTCGAATCATCAGTTTACAGCTGAAAACGTGGCGTTAGCGCTGTATCGGCGCCACAGTCGCGGCGAAACAGAGACCACGCGATGATGAGGATCATTGCGCGAACTGGGGCGCGCGTGTAGGGTCTATGCATCGAACGAAAGCGGTCGACGTCACAGTATCAGCTGCAGGCCAAGCGCGACGAAAGGAGCGACGAAATGTCGATATCCTGCCTCGAAAAGCCAAGGCTTTTGGCGGGTGATCGCTTTCCTTCCCGTTCGATGTGAAATTCAAAAGATCGGTTTGCAGGACTGTCGCATTGTCGATCGTCCTGCTGGGCGTTGAAGATCCGGGATCTGCGCGATCCTGGAAACCGGGGGTTTTGTCATGACGGAACTGCGGCCAGCCAATGTTATTGGAGTGCTGCGTATCGCGCGCGCGGATTTTGCGCGGCGCTCTTTTGTTTCCGTTCCCGGCATGAGTCTCGATAACGCGATTTCCCGAACCGGCGGCGCGAGTTTCGCCGTCGGCCCGCCTTGTTAAGCCGGCGACGACTCCCGCCGTCCGACGACCCATCTCAGCAAGCCTAATCTCGATAGCGCGCCCGCCTGCGTTTCTCGCCGGCGCTCAACGGCGCTCGCATTTCTTCGAAAAGGTCGCGAATGACTGATCGTGAATCCATGAACGACGGAATTTCCGTCGAGGACCAGAAACGCTGGGAGCGCGTACGCGAGCGTCTGCGCGCGGAACTCGGGGACGCGGTCTATAATTCCTGGTTCACCAGGCTCGAGCTCGAACGTCTCGAAGGCGAGACGATCTTTCTCACCGTGCCGACCAAATTTCTCAAGAGCTGGGTGCAGTCCCATTACGCCTCGCGCATCAAGGCGCGCGTCGCGAGCGAGTTCGACGTCGTCGACCGCGTCTCGATCGACGTGCGCTCCTCCGCGCGCAAGACGAAGGCGCGCGAGGCGGGCGGCGAGCGGGAGACGGAGCCCGCGCCCGCGGGAATCGGTCCTTCCGAGAAGCGGCAGGCGGCGTATGAAGCCGGGATAGAGGCGCCCAACGCCGCTCCGGCGGCGCGCCGCGCCATGCGCGCATCCGCGCCGCGCGGCGAAAACGATTCCGTCGTCGGCTCGCCGCTCGACCGGCGTCTTTCCTTCTCGACCTTCCTCGTCGGCCCGTCAAACCAGCTCGCTTACGCCGCCGCCTGTCGCGTCGCGGAAGCGCGGCCGGGCGAGACGCCCATGTTCAATCCGCTCTATGCGCATGCCGCGGTCGGCCTCGGCAAGACGCATCTCCTGCAGGCGCTCGCGCATGCGACGAACGACAATCGCCGCCGCGCCGTCTATCTCACGGCGGAGCGCTTCATGAGCGGCTTCGTGTCGTCGCTCAACAATCAGACCGCCATCGCCTTCAAGGAGCGCCTGCGCGCCATCGACATGCTGATCATCGACGACGTGCAGTTCCTGCAGGGAAAGTCGATCCAGCAGGAATTCTGCCATACGCTCAACGCGCTGATCGACGCCGGGCGTCAGGTCGTCGTCGCCGCCGACCGTCCGCCGTCGGATCTCGAGACGCTCGACGAGCGCGTGCTGTCGCGCTTCAAGGGCGGCCTTTGCGTCGATATCGGCCCGCTCGACGAATTGCTGCGCGTCAAGATACTCCAGGCCCGCATCGCGGCCGCGCAGGAGACGCAGCCCGGCTTCCATGCGCCGCCGGATGTCGTCAATTACGTCGCGCGCACCATCGTGACCAATGGGCGCGATCTGGAAGGCGCGGTGAACCGTCTTCTCGCGCATGTCACGCTCAACGGCGCGCCGCTCACCGTCGAGACCGCCGAGACCGCGATACGCGACCTCGTGCGCACGCAGGAGCCCAAGCGCGTCAAGATCGACGACATTCAGAAGCTCGTCGCTTCGCATTACAACATCTCGCGGGCGGACATCCTGTCGTCGCGACGCACCGCCAATGTCGTGCGCCCACGCCAGATCGCCATGTATTTATCGAAGCAACTGACGCTGCGCTCGCTGCCCGAGATCGGCCGCCGCTTCGGCGGGCGCGATCACACGACCGTGCTGCACGCGGTGCGTAAGATCGAGGAGCTCGTCGCCAAGGACAAGAGCCTTGCGGAGGTCATCGAGCTGCTTAGAAGAATTCTGAGCGAGCAGTGACGGACCCGCCGGTTGCGCCCGACAAGGCGCTCCATTTGCGAGGGCGAAGCCGACGAAGCAATCCAGCGTCCGCTATGGCCGCTTCTGGATTGCTTCGCTTCGCTCGCAATGACGAAGCGGCGCGTGAGGCGCCCTCTGTCCCTCGGCCGTTTTGCGAGGAGGCGAAGCCGACGAAGCAATCCAGGGCGGCGTCGAGACGTTTGGATCGCTCGCTCGCAGATGACGATGTGGGGCCTGGGATCGCCTACCGCCCCGTCTTCACCATCGTCCAAAGCCGGGTGATGAATTTCTGCTCCGGCTGGTTCGGCGTGGTAACGGTGAAGAGCCGGCGCATGGTCGCCTCGCTCGGATAGACCGAGGGGTCCTCGGCGATCGACTTGTCGATAAGCGGGCGCGAGGGGCCGACGCCATTTGCGAAATTGGTCGCCCCGGTGTTGCGCGCCGCAATGTCGGGCCGCAGCAAATAGTCGATGAAAAGATAGGCCTCGGCGACATGCGGCGCGTCGACAGGGATGGCCAGATTGTCCATCGACATCAGCGTGCCTTCGCTCGGGATCGCATAGGCGATCTCGACGTCGGAGCCCGCCTCGCGGGCGCGATTGCGCGCCTGCAGGCTGTCGCCGGCCCAGCCGATCGCCAGGCAGATGTCGCCATTTGCGAGCGCGTTGATATATTCGGACGAATTGAATTTCTTGATGTAGCGCCTGAGGCCGGCGAGATGGTCGGCGGCGCGCTTCAGGTC
This sequence comes from Methylocystis sp. S23, assembly GCF_054106005.1. Lineage (NCBI taxonomy): Bacteria > Pseudomonadati > Pseudomonadota > Alphaproteobacteria > Hyphomicrobiales > Methylocystaceae > Methylocystis > Methylocystis sp. S23. Next base: position 182,957 of record NZ_CM134185.1, on the reverse strand, counting down.
GGCTTCGCTCTTCGAGTTCGGATCGAGCTTGAGATAGTTCAGCGTGATCGCGAAAATGTCTTCGGGACTATCGAGCACATAGACGCCGCAATCCGCGATCTTCTTCAGATTCTCGGGTTTGAGCGCCTGATCCCAGCTCGTGATCGGCTTGCCGATGCGCTCATTGATCTTCGCGACATTGTAGGCGACGCCCGTCGTGTACCACATATAGTTGATGGCGTGCGCGCTGCCGGGATCGTAGCGGGATAGACGGCCGTCGATCTCGCTCCAGATATTGCCGGCGTTCGCCAGCCGCTTGCGGTCGATCGGCTGCAACACGCCCGCTTTGATCTGGCGCTGAAGGAAGGTGGCCGACGGCACGACAATGTCATAGCCCGTCGCGCCGGCGAGCAGCCGGGACTCGAGCATCTCGTTCGAGTCGTAGGTGTCGTAGACGACCTTGACGCCCGTCTCTCGGGTGAAGTCCTCGAGCACGCCGGGGTCGATATAGTCGCTCCAATTGAAGATGTTGACCACGCGCTCGGCGGCGAGCGCGGGCGCGCAGGCAAGAGCGATCACGAAAGCGGCGAAAAGTTTCTTCATGGAGCGGGCCGGATGCGGACGCGCGCTTGCGCGGCGGATGTGAGCCGGCAGATTATCACGCCTGCGGGCGAATTGGCGACGCGGAGAAAAGCGCATGCGATCCGATTGGGTCGAGCAGGGAGAGGCGCGCGGGCGCCCCGAAGCCACGCGGCATGTCACGCGCGGTGCGCGACGCTATCTGCGGGCCTGCGGCTTCGCCGTCATCGGCGAATTGCCGCTGCCCAACGGCCGCCGCGCCGATCTCGTGGCGCTCGCGCCCGATGGCGGCCTGCGGATCGTCGAGGTGAAATCCTCGCTCGAGGATTTTCGCGCCGATCAGAAATGGGGCGGCTATCGCGACTATTGCGACCGCTTCTATTTCGCGGTTCCCGTCGATCTCGACGCCGCGCCGTTTCCTGAGGACGCCGGCCTCATCGTCGCCGACGGGCATGGGGCGATCCTCGCGCGTGAAGCCCCGATTCTGCGATTGGCCCCCGCGAGCCGGAAAGCCATGCTGGTGCGTTTCGGCGCCTTGGCCGCGGAGCGCTATTGCGCGCTGGCTTTCGGGGATGAGCGTCCCGACCGCTAGAGGCGCTGCGGCGCCCCTTGCAATGATGGCGGGGCGGGCTAGCGGGGCGCGCGCTTCGCCAGGATGCGCTGGAGCGTGCGGCGGTGCATGTTGAGGCGGCGGGCCGTCTCGGAGACGTTGCGGTCGCAGGACTCGAAGACGCGCTGAATATGCTCCCAGCGGACGCGGTCCGCCGACATGGGGTTTTCCTGCGCGTCGGGCTTGTCGATCGTCGTCGCCATCAGCGCGTGGTAGATTTCGTCCGCATCGGCGGGCTTGGCCAGATAGTCGAAGGCTCCGAGCTTCACCGCGGTGACGGCGGTCGCGATATTGCCGTAGCCCGTCAGGATGATGCCGCGCGCGTCGGGACGCGCCTCCTTCAGCTTCTGGATGACGTCCAGGCCGTTGCCGTCATTGAGGCGCATGTCGACGATCGCGAAGGCGGGCGGCGCATCCTCCAGCGCCGCGAGGCCTTCCGCGACGGTTTCGCATTGCGTGACCAGGAATCCGCGCTGCTCCATGGCGCGCGCGAGGCGATGCAGGAAGGGCTTGTCGTCGTCGAGGATGAGAAGGGAGCGGTCCTCGGGCGGAGCCGGCGCGGCGAGCGCTTCGGCGTCGTCCTGTTCCGTATCTCCGATGTCTTCGCGGTTCATGCCCCGACGTCTCCCAGCGTGATTTTTATCAAAGGTTACTCCAAGGATACTTCGCCGTCGACTCCGCGGCCCCGCCGGTTAAGCTTCCGACGCGGCGAGCTTCGCCGCCGGAATCTCGAGCGCCGCGCGCGGCCAGGTCACCTTCACCACGGCCCCGGTGCGCGGCGGCGAGACGTTATAGGTCTCGACCGTCGCGCCGGAGCGCTCCAGCAGAGTCTTGGCGATGAAGAGGCCGAGGCCGAGGCCCGACTGGCCGTCGTTCTTCGTGCGGCGCCCGGTCGGGCGGCCGCGCAGATAGGGATCGCCGAGCTTGTCGAGAATGGCCGGGGAAAAGCCCGGTCCGTCATCCTCGATCGAGATCGTGACGAGATCGCGAGTCCACCAGGCGTCGATGCGCACGCGAGTCTCGGCGAAGTCGATGGCGTTTTCGACCAGATTGCCGAGGCCATAGAGAATGCCGGGGTTGCGCGCCAGCGCCGGCGGCGGGGCGGAGCCCGCGCCGCGCTTGGCGATCTCGAGCCTGACGCCGAATTCGCGCTGCGGCTCGACCACTTCCTCGATCAGCGTATCGATCGAGAGGACGTTCATCATCGTCCCCTGGTCCGCGCCGAGCGAGGCGAGCTTGCCGAGAATTTCGCGGCAGCGGCCGGCCTCTTGCGCGAGCAGGTCGAGATCGTCCTTCAAGCCTTCCGCCGCGCTGTTGGATGAGCTCTTCTGCAATTCGCGAATGATGAGCGTGATCGTGGCCAGCGGAGTGCCGAGCTCATGCGCCGTGGCCGCGGCGAGTCCGTCGAGCTGCGAGAGATGCTGTTCGCGCTCCAGCACCAGCTCGGTCGCGGCGAGCGCGGTGGCGAGCAGGCGCCCTTCGTCCGAAACGCGCGCGGCGTAAAGCGCGATGAAGGCGGCGGAGAGCGCGAGCGACGCCCAGATGCTGGCGCGATAGAGCAGCGGGAATCTCAATTGCTCGTTCTCGTGCCAGGGGAGCGGCTCGAATTCGACGCAGAGGAAGGTCGCGGCCGCCAGCATGGTGATGCCCAGGAACAGCGTCAGATTGCGCGGCAGCGAGACGGCGGAGATCGTCACCGGCGCGAGCAGCAGCATGACGAAGGGGTTCGTGACGCCGCCGGTGAGATAGAGCAGGAAGCTCAGTTGCACGAGATCGTAGCAGAGCAGCACCACCGCCTCGAGGTCGCTGAGGCGGAAGGTGCCCGACGTGCCGAAGCGCAGGCCGAAATTCAGCGTGCCCGAGGCCACGATGAAGACGAAGCAGAGACCGACGGGGAAATCGAAGTCGAGGATGAAATAGACGACGAGACAGGCGATGGCCTGACCGATGATCGCGATCCAGCGCAGGAAGATCAGCGTGCCGACGCGCAGGCGGCGGCTGTCTTCGTCATAGACGTCGGGTCTCATGGGCTCTCCCCTCGCAACGGACCCTCCGATCGGCGCGCGTCACAGACCGACGCCCCGGGCGGCGCGCCATAGCCGCCATTGCCGCCGCAAGGGCGAAGGCTCCGTCAGGCCGCGCAAAGGATCGTAATCCTTCCGCGCCATGCGCTCCAGATAAACGGGAACCGTCGCGGCGGGCAACAAGGCCTCGCGGCCCTTTGCGAGGCCGCGCGCGGCTCGGCGGGCGGAATCGTATCGCGCCTGCGCCATGTCGCGCAGCTCGGCGAGCGCCGCGCGCAAGGGCGCCGCGTTCGAATGGATGTCGGCGCCGTGCCTGGCGAGAAGATCGGCGGGGATGAAGGGCCCCGACGGCCGCCTCAGCACGCGCGCGACGCCGAGGGAGATCCCGGCTTCGTCGAAGGCCGGCGAGCTGGGCGCGCCGAGAATGCGCGCCGCCCAACGCATCGGCCCGCCGCTCGTCATGCGGCAATAGTCCTCGAGCGTCGCGACGTCCGGCGTCTGGTCGTCATAGAGATCGGCGACATGGGCCTCGGCCAGCGCGGCCACTTCGTCGAGGGGAAGCTCGAAGCGCCGGATCGTGTCGATGAGCGCGTCGGCGACCGGATGGGCGCGGGCTCCGTCCGACGCGGGGTCGGACAGCGCGTCGGCCCACCAGCGCAGGCGCATCTCGCCGAGGAGCGGCTGCGAGACCTTGGCGGGCGCCTCGGCGCATTCGAGCGCATAGGCGTAAATCGCGTGGATATGCCGGCGCGCCGGCGCGGGCGCGAAGAGGCTCGCCAGCCAAAGGTCGCGGTCGCCCGCGCGCAGCAGCGCCTCGCAATGGGCGTAATGCTCGGGCGCGGCGGTCATGCGCGCCCGCCTTTCGTCGTTCCTGGCGCGCGACGCGCGTTCGGCGGTCCGGAGGCGGATTCCATGGGCGCCGGCCACGGCTCCGGATTTCCGCTCGGGCCTTTGGCCCGCGGGGAATGACGGTCGCGCGGTCCGGGAATATCAGCCATCACACGGCGATCAACAGCGCGCCAACGCGGCGGCCTTCGTCGAGAAGCATATTGTAGGTGCGGACGGCGGCGCCCGTCGCCATCGTCTCGCAGCCGACGTCGGCGTCGCGCAGCTTCGCGCGCAGGGGAGCGGCGAGGGGCATGAGATCCTTGCCCATGCCGACGATGAAGAGATCGAGCCCGCCGCTCTCGGCGAGCGCGAGATCGATCGTCGCCGCGTCGATCTCCTTCCAGCTCGTGGACGCCACAGCGCGGATCCCGGTCGGCAGGGCCAGGATCGAGCCGCGATGCGACATGTCGGCGAAGCGGAAGCCGCCATTGCCATAATCGTCGATCTTGTAGCGGCCCGGGACATAGCCCTGCGGGGCGGTCATGCAGCGCGCCTTCCTTGCTGAGCGCTTATCTCGGGCGATTGCGGCGCGTCGTCGATTTCGGCTTGCCGGGCTGCTTCGTCGCGGGGCGCTTCGGCGCGACGGGGACCGGCGCGTCGCCGATCTCGTCGGACATGGAGGCGGCGTAGAGCGCCGCCGAGCCGTCATATTCGGCCTCGACCCCCGCCTCCTCGGCCTCCTCCTTCTGCTCGACCTTGCGGTCCACGTCCTCGTTGCGCAGGCCCAGATAGATCAGCATGGGCGAGCAGATGAAGATCGACGAATAGGTCGCGACGAAAATGCCCCAGATCATCGCCAGCGAGAAGGAGCGGATGACCTGGCCGCCGAAAGCGACGAGCGCGATGAGGGCGAGCATGACGGTGGTCGCCGTCATGATGGTGCGCGGCAGCACCGCGTTGATCGACATATCGATCATCTGCGCCGTCGCCATCTTTTTGTATTTGCGCATGTTCTCGCGGATACGGTCGAGCACCACGACGGTTTCGTTGAGCGAGTAGCCGACGATGGTCAGAATCGCCGCGATCGAGGTCGTGTTGAATTCGAGCTGCGTGATCGAGAAGAAGCCGACCGTGAGCAGAAGATCGTGCATCGTCGCGATGACCGCGCCTATGGCGAACTGCCATTCGAAGCGAAACCAAAGATAGGTCAGCACCGCGACGATCGAGAGGACAACGCCGAGCGTGCCGGACTGGACCAGCTCGTTCGAGACGCGCGGGCCGACGACTTCGACGCGGCGCAGCTCATATTGGCCGCCGACGGCGCCGCGGACCTTTTCCACCGCCGCCTGCTGCGCGACGTCGCCGCCCGATTGCAGCCCGAAGCGCAGCGTCGCGTCGGCGGGGTTGCCGAAAGCCTGCACCTCGATGTCGCCAAGCTTCAGACCTTCGCTGATCGTGCGCAGCGTCCCGACCTCGGCCGCGCCCGATTTGGCGCGCAGCTCGATGACCGTGCCGCCCGCGAAATCGATGCCGAAATTCATGCCCTTGAAGATGAAGAGCGCGACGGCGACGAGCGACAGCAGGGCCGAGAAGGGATAGCTCACGCGCCGGAAGCGCATGAAGGGGAATTTCGTGTTCTCCGGAGCGAGGCGCAGGAGTTTCATCGGTCGTTTCGCCTCTTAGATCGGCAGCTTCGTCGGACGCGCATAGTGATACCAGACCGCGATCATCATGCGGGTCATGGTCACGGCGGTGACGATGGTCGTGAGAATGCCGAGCGCCAGCGACACGGCGAAGCCGCGCACCGGGCCGGAGCCCAGGAAATAGAGGATCGCCGCGGCGACGAACATGGTGACGTTCGAGTCGACGATGGTCGCGAAGGCGCGGTTGAAGCCCGCGTCGAGCGAGGCGAGGATCGAGCGGCCCGCATGGTTCTCCTCGCGGATGCGCTCATAGATCAGCACGTTCGAGTCCACCGCCATGCCGATCGTCAGCACGATCCCCGCGATGCCGGGCAGCGTCAGCGTCGAGCCGAGCAGCACGAGGCCGGCGAAGATGAAGGCGATGTGGACGAAGAGCGCGAGATTCGCGAAGACGCCGAAGACGCCGTAGGTGATCAGCATATAGGCGACGACGAGGCCCGCGCCGACATAGGCCGCGCGCTTGCCGGCGTCGATCGCGTCCTGGCCGAGGCCGGGGCCGACCGTGCGCTCCTCGATGATGTTGAGCTTGGCGGGCAGGGCGCCGGCGCGGAGCAGGATCGCGAGGTTGTTCGCCTGCTCGACCGTGAAATGGCCGGAAATCTGGCCCGAGCCGCCGGTGATCGGCGTGAGGATACGCGGCGCCGAGATCACCTTGTTGTCGAGCACGATGGCGAAGAGGCGGCCGACATTCTTCGAGGTGACGTCGCCGAATTTCTGCGCGCCGCGAATGTTGAAGCGGAAATTGACGACGGGCTCGCCGCTGCGCTGCTGGTCGAAGCCGGGCTGGGCGTCGGTCAAATCCTCGCCCTGCACCATGACCTGCTTCTCGATCGGCAGCTTGCCCGGATCGTCGACCTGATCCAGCTCCTCGACCTCCGACGGGTTCTGGCCCGGCTCCGCGACGAGGCGGAATTCGAGCTTCGCGGTCTGACCAAGAATCTCCTTGAGCGTCTGCGGGTCCTGAAGGCCCGGCACCTGCACGAGGACGCGGTCGTCGCCCTGGCGCTGGATCGACGGCTCGCGCGTGCCGAGCGCGTCGACGCGGCGGCGGATGACTTCGATCGACTGCTCGACGGCCTTGCGCGACTTGTCGCGCAGGCCCGTGTCGGTGACGGTGATGCGGATCAGCCCTTCGGGCGTGGAATCGACGTCGAGCGGCGACTGGCCGCCAATGTTCGAGCTGTAGCTGTTGCGCAGCAGCCGGAACTTCGGAAGAACCTTCTCGCGATCCGCCGCGTCGGCGACGCGAAGCTGCACGCCCCGCGCCGTCGCGCCGATGCCGCCCGTGATCGCGACCTTCTCCTCGCGGAGAATGCGGCGGGCGTCGTCGCGCAGATTCTTCACCTGGGTGGTGACGAGGTCCGCCTGATCGACCTCCAGCATGACATGTGAGCCGCCCTGCAGATCGAGGCCGAGCACGATGGTCGGCGGCATGAGCCAGGACGGCAGCCGCGAGGCGAGCGCCTGATAATTCGACGGCGACAATGCGCTCGGAACCACCACGAGGACGGCGGCGAGCGTCATCGCCACGATTGCAAGGAATTTCCAGGTCGAGAATCGCAGCATCGTGTCGCTATTTCGTCAGAGAGGTCGAAGCGCTCGGAGGCGGTCCGTCAGGATTTGGCCTTCGTCTGGGTCGGCTTGGCGGCGGGCTTGGCGGCGGGTTTGGCCGGGGCCTTGTCGGGGGCCGGCGCCGGCGCCGGCGCATCCTTCACCGGCTCCCCCTTGGCGCGCACTTCGGCGATCGCGGAGCGCAAGAGGCGGATGCGAACGTTCTGCGCGATCTCGAGCTCGATCTCGCTGTCGTCGATCGCTCGCGCGACCTTGCCGACGAGGCCGCCCGTGGTGACGATCGTGTCGCCGCGCCGAACATTGCGCAGCGCCTCCAGCGCCGCCTTTTCCTTGCGGGCGCGGGGGCGGATGACGAGGATATAGACAATGCCCATCACGACGAAGATCGGGACGAGCTGCGCCATCAGGTCGGGCAGCGACGGCGGCTGCTGGTTCTGATCGCTGGCGCCGACGCTCGTCTGCGTCTCCTGGGCCGGCTGCGGATGCGGGGCGGCGGGCGCGGGGGGAGGCGGCGGCGTCGGGGCGGCGGGCGCGGGAGCGGTCTCGGCGGGGGCTGCCGCCGGCTGTTCGGTTTGCGCCATGGCGTCCGTGATCAGTTTCATCGCAGCGTCTCTAAGGTAGCGGCGCGACGCGCGTCTTGAGAGCGTCGGGCGGGCGTCGGAATGGGCGCGGACTATAGCCGCTCGACTTACGAAAGCAATGCCGGATGGCGCGGTTTCGGGCGCTCGCCCCATGCGTTTGCGGCTAAATGAGGCGCCGCGCCGAAGATCGCGCAAGCGGGCTCCGCCGCGCCGCCGCGCCGTCGCGCCGGGAAAAATGGAATCGACGCTTTTCCCGCGACGGGCGGGTTCCGGCCGATTTCAGCGCGATCCAGGAAGCGGAACAGCTCGGCCGATTCCGGCGTTCACGCCTGGTTCAGGCGCCGGAGCGGATGCTCCCGGCGAACCTGACAGCAAGAAGGACTTGCGGGTCATGACTTGGGAGAAACGTCCATGATCAGGAAGATTGCCTGTGCGGCCCTCGCGACCGGTCTCCTCTTCGCTTCTCCGGCGGCCAATGCTGGCGGCTGGGGGCACGGCGGACATGGCGGCTGGGGACATGGCGGCGGTTGGGGAGGACATGGCGGCTGGGGAGGACACGGCGGCTGGGGACACGGTGGTTGGGGCCATGGCTGGCGTGGCGGACATTGGGGCGGCGGTTACGGCTGGCGCGGCCATGGCTATGCCGCCCGGCCCTATGGCTGGTACGGCGGTCACGGCGGCGCCTGCTGGCGCTGGTGGTACGGCCGCTGGGTCTGGGCCTGCTGAGGGCGGCGGACGCATCTTGCGGGTTCGCGCCGTCGGCGCGGACCCGCGCTTTTGACGAGCGCGCCAGCGTCGAGCGGGCTGGAAAGGAATAGGGAATGTTTGCTTGGAAAAGTTTTGCATTGGCCGCCGCCATGATTGGCGCGCTGACGGCGACGGCGAGCGCGGAGGGCTGGAGCGGCGGCGGCTATAATAGCGGCGGCGGCGGCCGGGGCGGCTATGAGGACGCGCAACGCCGCTCGTCCGACGACCGCGCCGGCTGGGACCGCGACGGGCGCGGGCAAGGCGGCCAAGGATATGGCGGCCAAGGCTATGGCGACCGGGATCGCAATGCGCGCGGCTGGGACGGGGACCGCTATCGCGACGGCCAGCGCTACGGCGATCGTTTCGGACCGCGGCCTGGCTGGGGCGGCGGCGGCCAGCGCTGGTGGCGCGGCCGCTGGTGGGCTCCGGGCGTCGGCGCGTGCTGGCGCTGGAGCCCCTGGCGCCAGAACTGGAAATGGGTCTGCGGCTAGATGTGAGCGCGAGAGGGCGTCAAGTCCAGAGTTTGAAGCGCGTCTCGCGAAAGGCCGATTTTTCGCGATTTCGCCGGCGCTTTGAGAAACCGGACTGGAGGCCTCAGGCCTCCAGCTCCTTCGCCAGCGCGCGCATGAAGTCGACGCAGGCGGCGAGCTCCGAGATGTCAATATATTCGTCAGGCTGGTGGGCCTGGTCGATGCGGCCGGGGCCGCAGACGACGGTCGGCACGCCGGCGCGCTGGAAATGTCCGGCCTCGGTGGCGTAGGGCACGGCGATCGTATTGTTGCGGCGCGCGAGGCGCAGCGCCAGCGTCTCGGCGCCGGAGCCCGGCTGCGGCGCGAGGCCCGGAACCTTCACGAGCGTGTCGAGATCGACGCCGCATTGCGGAAAATGCGCGAAGATCGTCTTGCGCAGCTCTTCGACATAGGGCGCGAACCTGTCCTGCGCGAGCATGGGATCCGCGTTGGGCAGGCCGCGAAACTCCCATTCGAACTCGCAATCCTTGGCGACGATGTTGCGCGCCGTGCCGCCCCTGATGACGCCGACATGGATGGTCGAGTAAGGCGGATCGAAGCGGCCGGAAGGATCGCCTTCCGCGCGCAACGCCTCCGAAATGCGCTCCAGCTCCGTCACCAGCCGGCAGGCGACATGCACGGCGCTGACGCCGCGATGCAGATTGGCGGAGTGGATCTCGAAGCCCCGCACGCGGGCAAGATGCGTGGTGACGCTCTTATGCGCGTCGGCGACCTGCATGGAGGTCGGCTCGCCGACGATCACGGCGTTGGGGCGGGGGAGGCCGACGCCGAGCCGCGCGATCATGTCGAGCGGGCCGAGACAGGTCGTCTCTTCGTCGTAGGACAGCAGAATATGGATGGGGCGCGCGAGCGCCGCCTTCTTGAATTCGGGGATCATCGCCAGAGCGACGGCGCCGAAGCCCTTCATGTCCACTGCGCCGCGCCCATAGAGGCGGCCGCCCTCGCGCCGCAGCGAGAAGGGGTCCGAGCTCCATTCCTGCCCCTCGACCGGCACGACGTCGGTATGGCCGGAGAGAAGCACGCCGCCCGCCTCCATCGGCCCGATCGTGGCGAAAATCGCCGCCTTGTCGCCGGCGGCGTTCGGCGCGCGGGCGAAAGGCACGCTCTGCTCGCGCAGATAGGCTTCCACGAAATCGATGAGCTGGAGGTTCGACTTCGCGCTTTCCGTATCGAAAGCGACGAGCCGGGCGGTCATGTCGATCGCGCGTTCGAGGGCGTCCATCAGTTCAATGTCGGATTGGACATGGGACTGTCCAGGGAGAAAGCCGGAATTTCGACGTCGAAGGTCTCGCCCAAATCCGTGACCATTCGATAACTGCCCTGCATCAGGCCCGAGGGCGTGGTGAGCGGGCATCCCGACGCGTATCGGAAGGTCTCGCCGGGCTCGAGCACGGGCTGCTCGCCGATGACGCCGGGACCGCGCACCTCCTCGCGCCGGCCGTTGGCGTCGATGATGATCCAATGGCGCGACAGGAGCTGCACGCGCGTGCGCCCGAGATTCGCGATCTCGATCGTGTAGGACCAGAAGAAGCGGCCTTGATCGGGGTCGGATCGGTCGGGCAGGAAGTCCGGCAGCGCCGTGACCTGAATGTCTCGGGTGATGGCGATATACATAGCGGGCCAAGCTTAGAACGGCTTCTTCGAAAGGGGAATGTCTTTCTATCGGCGCCGGAGCCGTGGAACGGCGCTTCCTTAGGCGCCGGCGGTCTGTGACAAATCCGACACATCCGTTTGAATTCTGGCCCGCGCCGACCATGCGTCCTTGGATTCTGGCCGAGCCTAAGCGATTAATTCAGCAACCATGTGTGGAACGAAGATGCGTTTGTCGTCGCTGCGCGCTCTGATCCTTGTCCTGGCGATGGTCGTGCAGACCGTCGCCGGCGGCTGGGGCGTCGCGCGGGCGGCGGCCGGCCCGGTCGAGGCCGGCGTTTCCGTTCATTGCATGATGCAGGGCGGGTCGGACGACGCGGGAGACGCGCGCCGCGACGGCCCCCGTCACATGTGCGACTCCTGCCTGCTTTGCGCCGGGCCGCCTTTGGTTTCCCTCGCCGGTTTCGCGCCTGTTTCCCCCGCCCCGCGCGCCGTCCGCGCGGCGGGATTCGTTTTATCGAGCGCGCAAGGCTTCGAAGCGCGGATCGCCGAGGCCTCGCTCGCGCGCGGCCCGCCGGCCGTCGCGTTCGACGCGTAAGGCGCCGGCCGCCGCCGGCGCGCGTCCTTCCTTCAAAGCTAGAAGCGGTTTCGCCGCTTCTCCCGCCCAACGTCCCGCATCGCCTCATGGCCCGCCCTCACAGGCGGAATGCGGACGCGTCCGGAAACAGCAATATGACCCGTCGTGCTCACCTTCTCGGGGCGGCCTCGGCCAACGCCCTTGCTCTGTTTTTCGCGGCCTCGGCCCTCGCGCAGCAATCCCTGCCGACGATCGACGTCGGCGCGGCGCGCGGTCCCGTGCGGCCGTCGCATTCCGCCCCGCCGCGCAGCTCGGCGCCCGCGCGCATCGCGGCGCCGGCCCCGGGTCCCGTGACGGCGCCGGCTTCGCCGCTCGTCGCCGCGGCGCCGGGCTTTTCTCCCAGGAAGCTGAGCGAGCCCGTCTATCGCGATCCCACCGGCCAGACCTTCACGACGGTGGGCGGCAAGGACTTCGAAAATCGTCCCGTGGCGACGGTTCGCGAGATGCTGCAATACAGCCCCGGCGTGTCCTTCAAGCAGGGCAACGGCCCGCGCGACGTCGTGATCTCGATCCGCGGCTCCTCGGCGCGCAACGGCTTCGGCGTGCGCAACATCGTCCTGCTGGAGGACGGCTTCTCCGTGACGCAGCCCGACGGCCTGTCGCGCACCGATCTCACCGACCCCCACGCCTATGCGGGCGTCGACGTCTATCGCGGTCCGTCCTCGGCGCTGTTCGGCAATTTCGCCAATGGCGGCGCCATCAATTTCCGCACGCGCACGGGCGCCGAGATCGACGGCTTCGAGACCGGGCATGAATTCGGCTCGTACGGCTATCTCAACAACTTCATCACGGCCGGCAAGAAGGTCGGCGACGTCGACGTCGCGGTCTTCGCGAGCGACGTGCGCGCCGACGGCTGGACCTTCCATTCCCGCAGCGACACCCAGACCGTCAACGCGACCGCGCGCTGGCAGGTGACGCCGAACGACCTGCTCACCTTCAAATTCATCCACAACCAGCTCTATGGCGACCTCTCGTCCCGCTTGTCGCTCAACCAGTATTATCTCAACCCCTATCAGCGCGGATGCTACGCCCTCCCGCAAGGTGGCCCCGCCGCGCAGATCGCGCAGGCGCTCTGCGGCAGCGCCAACGTGTCGATCAACGGCCTGAACGGCCCGGGCCAGATCAATTATCGCACCACCGCCTTTCTCGCCGGCTTCAACCGCAACGACCGCCGGGACGTGCTGGGTCTGCGCTGGGAGCATGACTTCGACGCCAACACCAAGTGGCGCACGCAGGTCATCTATGACGACAAGAACATCATCCAGCCGACCGGCGCCACCGCCGCCCTTCAGGACGAGCCCGCGGTCAACGCCAGCACGGACATCACCCAGCTCGGCACGCTCGCCGGCTTCGAGGCGCGGCATTTCGCGGGCCTCTATTTCAACCGCACGCGCTATACGAGCTACACCAACAACACGCTCTTCGTCGGCAATGGCGCGACCGGCGCCCTTCAGGCCAAGCAGAACGCCATGATGCAGAATCTCGGCGGGCGCGGCCGCGAGGAGGTGGCGCTCTCCAAGGATGTGACGATGGTGCTCGGCCTCGCCGCGGAGATGACGAAGATCGCGGCGATCCAGGAGCAATATAGCTATGTGACGACCGGCGCCCGGGCGGCGCAGCTAACCAATCTGCAGCCGGCGGTGACCGTCAACAAGACCTACTGGAATTTCGGTCCCGAGGCCTCGGTGACCTGGCGCGTCCTGCCCGAGTTGATGACGCATTTCCGCGCCTCGAGCGGCTATGGCACGCCCAATCCGGGCCAGCTCTTCATCACGCAGTCAGGCGTGCCCGGCCCCAATGTCAATCTGAAGACGCAGCGCAACACCGGCATCGACATCGGCTTCGACTGGCGCCCGCACGAGACGCTGCTCTTCAGCCTCACGGGCTTTCACGAATGGTATCAGAACGAGCAGCTCACCCAGGCGCCGGGCGCCGGCCTGCAGAACTATACCTTCAACGCGCCGGGCTCCGTCCATCGCGGCGTCGAGACCCTGCTCGACTGGCGGCCCTTCGAGGGCTGGCGCGTCATGGCCAACTACACCTACAACAACCAGATCTTCACGCAGTTCACGGAGCTGCTGGGCACGGCCAATCCCGGCGGCCGGACCGGCTATTTCGATCGCGCCGGCTACAAGATCCCGGGCGTCGCGCCGCATAACGCCACGGCGCGGCTCTCCTACGATCAGCCCTATGGCGACTTCAGGGGGCTCGGCGCCTTTGTCGAGTATAACTATCAAAGCTCCTATTTCATCGACAACGGCAACGTGCTGACGATACCGAGCTACGGCCTCGTCAACGCCAATCTGCATTTTGATCGCGATCTCGAATTCGGGCCGCTGAAGCATCTGGCCGTCTATTTCGAGGTCCGCAACATCTTCGACCGCAACTGGGTCGCCTCGGCGAACAATATCCAGAACACGGCCGCGCTGGTGAACGGCGTCGTGGTGCAGAACGGCTACGCCCAACTCGCGCAGAACGGCACGGGCTCGATCTACGCCGGCAATCCGCGCCTCTTCCAGGGCGGCGTCCGGTTCAAATTCTAAGAAGCCGGGACGCCGCGCGTGGCGCGCGTGCGGCGTCTTGCCGCAATGTCGCGGGCGCCTGACGAGCCAGCTTGCCGAGGCGCTCGCTTTTTGCTTGTATGAACTTGCGCGAGAAATCTCTGCGCAAATCCGACTCGGGCTTTGGTTTCATGCCTCGTAGATGGTTCACGGCGATTTTGTTCGTGCTGGCGCTGGCCGTTCAGGCCTGCCTGCCGGTCGCGAACGGCGTCGCCGCGGCGCGCGGGGCGGACATCCATGGCCTGAGCGAAATCTGCCTGAAAGCGGGCGGCTCGGATCATGGCGGCCATCATGCGCCGGGGCATGTCCATGGGCGTCACGACTGCGCCCTCTGCCAGGCCTTCTGCGACGGCGTCGCGCCGGTCGCGGCCCGTCCGTTCTCCGTCGGCATGGCGCCCGCCCAATGGAAAGACGTCCCTTGGGCGGTGGCGGACCGCGCCCTGCCAGCGCCCCCGCGCGACTATGGCCGGCAAGCGCGCGCGCCGCCTAGCTTCTCCTGATTTTCGCCACATTTGTCATTGGGATGTCGTGAGCCGCGTATAGGCGTGCGCGCGTCCCCATGGCTGAGCGACGAATAGAGCCGTCCCCAATCGGCGATGCGGGAGAAACGCCTATGATCAAGAAGCGGCCGAGCGGTCGCGATTGCGCGCTGGCGCAATCAACCCTCGAATTTTTGAAAGAGCGCGAGCTGCGCGAACGGGAGCTTGTCGCCTCGGCGTCTCCCGCCATTGCCCCGGTCGTCGCCATGTGGCGGGACGCCCGGAGGGGCGCCATTCGCCTGATCGATCTGGAGCGCCGGGCGCGTTTCGCCCGCCTCGGCGTCTAAGAGAGATCGATCGCCTCGATGACGCAGTCGCTTTCTTCCCTGCGCCTCGGCGCGGCGCGCCGCTTTGCGCACGCGCTGCTGCTGGCGGCGGCCCTGCTCGCGAACGCGCCCTTCGCCGCGCCGCTCGCGCTGGGCCTGGGCGGAGCGAAGGAAAGGCTTGCGTCGGCTTTCGTCTGTTTCGCGTCGGGCGCGCCCATGCCCGACGCGCAGTCGGGGCGGCCGGGCTCCGCCAGCGACCGCGGCATTGATTGCGTCCTGTGCCAGACGCTCTGCCGCGGCGTCGCGCCCTTGGCGGCGCGGCCCGGTCTTGTCGGCGCGGCGCCCATCCCTGGCGTCTCCCTCCGCCTCGGGATGGTGGCGGACCGCGTCGCGCCGACGCCCAGGCCCCGACGGTCCAACCGGGCGCGGGCGCCGCCCTCCTCCCTGACCTAGCCCCCGAGCGGATTTGCGTCGGCGCTTGTCGCCTCCTTGGGGCGCCGGCGCAAATCCAGGGTCCATGGAAGCCGCGATGCGCGGCGTGGAGAAACGCATGTCTGAAACAGTTTTTGCGGTCAGCCTGGAAATCGTCGCCGCCGTTCTGGCCGCGAGCTTCTTCGTCGTCGACTGCCTGCGCCAGGAAGCCGCCGCGGCGATTCGCGTCGCGGCGGGGAAACAGCGGCGCTGACAAGGGAAGGGCGCGTCAGCCGCGCCCGGCCGCCGCGAGCCCCGCCGCCAGATCCTCGATGAGGTCGTCGGCGTCCTCCAGCCCCACCGACAGGCGCAGCATGCCGTCGCCAATGCCGAGCGTGGCGCGGGCCTCGGGCGTCAGGCGCTGATGGGTCGTCGTCGCGGGATGGGTGAGGAGGCTCTTCGCGTCGCCGAGATTGTTGGAAATCTTGATCACCTGAAGGGCGTTGGCGAGCTTGAAGGCCGCCGCCTTGCTCTCGAGGAAGAAGCTTACCAGCGTGCCGCCGCCCAGCATCTGCCGGCGCGCCAGCTCCGTCTGCCGATGGTCCTTGCGGAAGGGATAGAGCACTCTGGTCACGCCCTTTCGCTCGGCCAGGAAGTCGGCGATCTTGGCCGCGGTCGCGGTCTGCTGGGCGACGCGCAGCGGCAGCGTCTCCAGGCCCTTGAGCATCACCCAGGCGTTGAAGGGCGACATGGCCGGGCCGGTCTGGCGCAGGAAATTATGGATGTTCTCCTCGATGATCGCCCGCGAGGAGAGGATGATTCCGCCCAGACATCGGCCCTGGCCGTCAATATGCTTGGTGGCGGAATAGACGACGACGTCCGCGCCGAAATCGAAGGGCTTCTGCAGCAGCGGCGTCGCGAAGACATTGTCGACGACGAGCCGCGCGCCGGCATTGTGGGCGAGGTCGGCGATGGCCTTGAGATCGTAGACCTCGAGGCCCGGATTGGTCGGGCTTTCGAGGAAGAAGAGCTTGGTCTCGGGCCGGACCGCCGCTTTCCATTGCGCAAGGTCGGCGCCGTCGACGAGCGTGGAGGCGACGCCGAAGCGCGGCAGCAGGTCCTCGACGACATAGAGGCAGGAGCCGAAGAGGGCGCGCGCCGCCACCACATGGTCGCCGGCCTTCACCTGCGCCAGCATGGCGGCGGTGACGGCGGCCATGCCGCTCGCCGTCGCGCGCGCGGCCT
Organism: Methylocystis sp. S23; assembly: GCF_054106005.1. Taxonomy (NCBI): domain Bacteria; kingdom Pseudomonadati; phylum Pseudomonadota; class Alphaproteobacteria; order Hyphomicrobiales; family Methylocystaceae; genus Methylocystis; species Methylocystis sp. S23. The sequence goes on along the minus strand of NZ_CM134185.1, from coordinate 166,555 downwards.
CGGCGCCCTCGAGCAGGCACATGCGGCTCTCGAACATGGCGACGGTGGGATTGGAGAAGCGCGAATAGATGAAGCCCGGATCGTCGCCCTTGAAGCGCGCCTCGGCCGCCTCCATCGTCGGATAGGCGAAGCTCTGCGTCAGGAAGAGGGCTTCCGACATTTCGCCGAAGGGAGACCGCGTCGTCCCGCCATGGACGAGCAGCGTCGCCGGCCTGAGCTTGCGCGGGGCGTCAGTCATTTTCCTCTCCCTCCGGCGCGCACGCGCCATACATTGTTTGCGCGCATGCGCGCGCGGCCAAAAAAGCGGGTTTCCGTCGGGAGACCCGGCCTTTTAGCGCCTTGTTTTTCGTGGCGGCAAGCCGGCCGGCTCAAATAACCACGTCCCCCACTAATCCAGGATGGCGGCGGGACTGTCAATCGGCCTGCGTGAAGAAGACCCTCCGTAAAGGGGAGGGATTCGCTCATGCCGAGCATTCGCTCGGTTGCCTGATGAAGAAAATCGGATCGCCCAAAGCGGGCGTCGCCGGGCAAGACCGGCATGCGGCCAATCGCGCCTTTGCGCGTTACGGCCGAAACTGCTTAAAAAGGCCCCGCGCGGTCGATCCCACTCGCGCCTCGCATGAGAAGATCGTTATGGCGTATTCGGGCGGCGTGCTTTCCAGCCGGCAGATCCAGGCGATGGCCGAGGCGGGCGGCGTTCGCGCCGCCGCGTCGCTCGCGCGGGGTCAGATTCAGCCGGCGAGCCTCGATCTGCGCCTCGGCTCCAAGGCCTATCGCGTGCGCGCGAGCTTCCTGCCGGGCAAGGAGCGCGGGGTCGGGGACATTCTCGCGGCGCTCGCTTATGACGAAATGTCGCTCGAAGGCGAGGGCGCGATCCTCGAGCGCGGCTGCGTCTATGTCGTGCCGCTGATGGAGAGCCTGGCGCTGTCGCCGGAGGTCTCGGGCGCGGCCAACCCTAAGAGCTCGACCGGCCGCCTCGATATTTTCACCCGCCTCATCACCGACCGGGGCGAGCGCTTCGACGAGGTGGAGCCGGGCTATCGCGGCCCGCTCTACGCCGAGGTGTCCCCGAGGAGCTTCTCGGTGCGCGCGCGCAAGGGCTCGCGCCTCAACCAGCTACGTTTCCGCGCGCGCCCGGAGGGGGCGGGGCAGGGCGGCTTCCCGCTCTCCGACGCCGCGCTGGCGGAGCGCCACGGCCGGACGCCACTCGTCGACGGCGCGCTCAATCTGCGCGACGGGGTGGTGCTGCGCGTGGCGCTCGGCTCGAATTCCTTCGGCGGCGTGGTCGGCTATCGCGCGCAGAAACATACGGACGTGATCGACGTCGACAATGTCGGGGCCTATCGGGTCGACGATTATTGGGACCGCCTGCCGTCGCGCGACGGGCGGCTCATCCTCGACCCCGGCGATTTCTATATCCTCGCCTCGCGCGAGCGCCTCGCCATCCCCCCGGACCTCGCCGCCGAAATGGCGCCGATGGACGCCGCCATCGGCGAGTTCCGCGTGCATTACGCCGGCTTCTTCGATCCGGGATTCGGCGCGGGCTGCGACGGTCTCCCCGGCGCCCGCGCGGTGCTGGAGGTGCGCTCCCGCGAAGTCCCTTTCATTCTGGAGGACGGCCAGTTCATCGGCCGCCTCGTCTATGAGCGCATGGCCGAGAGGCCCGAGGCGCTCTATGGCGAGGAGGGCGCCTCGAACTATCAGGGACAGGGGCTGAAGCTTTCCAAGCATTTCCGCGCGGATTGAGCGCGCGACTTCTGAATGCTCCGTCATTGCGGCGCGGCCGCCGAAGCAATTCAGGGCCGTGGGGCGGCTCTGGATTGCTTCGCTTCGCTCGCAATGACGGCGGAAGACTGGCGGTTCGAGCGCTTGCGGCGGGCGTCGCGTCTCGCCTGATCAGCCGCGCAGCGCCCGGACGCCCGCGACGAAACGGCCGACGCCTTCCGCCGCCGTTGCGGGCTGAAGCGCGCCATAGGCGAGGCGCAGGCTGCATCCGCCTTCGAGGCCGAAGGCGTCGCCGGGAACGACCGCAACCTTATGCTCGCGGATGAGGCGCGTGACATAGGGTAAGGGCGCGAGCGGCGATTTGATCCGAAGCAGAAAGTAAAAGGCGCCGTCCGCTTGCGGAATCTCGGCGAGGCCTTCTGTTTCGAGCGCGGAGAGTTCGCGTCGCGCCATCGCGCGCGTTTGCGCAAGCGCGGCGACCTTTTCATGAACGAAAGCGCGACCGAGCGACATCGCGCCGGCGGCGGCGAATTGCGCGATGACGGGCGGGCAGATGATGAGCGTGTCCTGAATCTTGCGCAGGGCCGGCTCGAGCGTGGACGGATAGACCATCCAGCCGATGCGCCAGCTTGCAAGGCCATAGGCCTTGGACATGGAGTAGAGCGAAATCGTATGCGCGCTCGCGCCCGGGATCGAGGCTGGAGAGAAATGCCTGGCGCCGTCATAGGTGAAATATTCATAGGCCTCGTCGCTGACGTGAAAGACGCCGCGCCGCGCGCACAGCGCGTTGACGGCGCGCAGCGACTCTTCCGAATAGACGGCGCCCGACGGATTATTGGGAGAAATGGTCACGATCGCGCGGGTGCGCGGCGTGACGGCGGCGGCGAGCGCGTCGAGATCGAGCTGATAATCGCTCTGCGTCGGAACGAGGACCGGGCGCGCATTGGCCATGGCGACGGCCATTTCGTGATTGAAATAATAGGGAAGCGGGAGAATGACCTCGTCGCCAGGATCGAGAATGGCGAGCATGGCGTTGAGAAAGGCCTGGTTGCCGCCGGCCGTGACCATCACGCCATTGCCATGCGCCTCCCCGACGCGCACCCCGTTCTCGCTTGCGAGCTTCGCCGCGATTTTGTCCGTCAGCGCCGGGATGCCGGCCGCGCCCTGATATTTGTGGTTGCCGGGATCGGCGAGGAAGCACTCGATTTCCGCGGCCACGATCGGGGGCGGCGCGTAATTGACGACGCCCTGGCCGAGAGAGATTGCGCCCGGCGTGGACCGGAGGAGATCGGCGATGGCGGGAATGATCGGCGTTTGGACGGCGCGGAGGCGGTTCGATTCGCGCATGACGGCTTGATGCGGCCTTCTTTTGGCGGGACTTCGGGGCGAAGCGTCGGCGGCACATTAGAGCACGCGGCGATTGGGCGGAATCGCCTGATCGCGGAAAAGGCGGTTTCCGCTTTCTCGCGCCGCGCTCCCATGTGCGGCCGCCTATCGTCCATTGCGCGCCTGCGGGCGGCGCGCGGGCCGGCGCCATGAGCCTTGCGCCGCGCGGCGCGCGCTCCTTCGAGACGATCGAGACCGTCGATCTTCACCGGCTGGCCGGGATCGCCCTTGCGCGGCTCGACGCGGCCTTCAAAAGGCGCCCGGCGAAGCGCGCGCTTTATGAAGGCCGTCTTCTCGGCCTCTGCCTTTGCCAGGGCGCCGCCGATCATTTCGCCGATCCGGCGGCCGGCGCGGGTGTGCATGATTTCGATATTTGGGCGTTCTTCGCGCGGCGCCCCGATGCGCGGCTATGGAACCGCAAGCCCTTCACGGCGGATTTCGGCCCTTCGAAATTCGGACGAAGCCCGCTCGATCCCGCGCGATATGAAGGGCGGCGGGTGGATGTCTTGTGGCGATGCATTCCGGCGGCGGCCGAAGAGAGTCCCTTCGACGCCATCCGGCGCTATTTCGCCGAGCCGCGCACTGCGAGCGCCAAAGCGCTGCGGCGGAAGGCGGCGGCGCTGGCCTGGCCGCCGGAATATGCGGGCGCGATGGTCTGGCGGCCCGATCCTTGAGATTTCGGCAGGCGCGACGCTCCGCCGCCGCGCCGCTCGCCAAATTCGTCAGTTCGGCCCGATGAAATGCGCCCCGGAGACGCAGCAGGCGTTCGTAAAGGCCTCGGGAAGCACGTTTTTCAGCCAGCAGCGCGCTTTCGGCCCCTGAAAGCCCGGAGCCACATAAGTCCAAGCGCGGCAACGGGTTCCGTCCCGCTCGCAGGCCGATTTGCAGAGCTCGGGACTGGCCGCGGCGAGGTCGAAATTATTGTAGTCGCCGCCGGGGCGGTCGACTCTCGTCTCGAAGCTCTTTTCGGGCACGCCGGAGGTGCAGCAGGAATTGGCGACCTTGCCGGGGATGGCGTTTTTGAGCCAGCAACGCGCCTTGGGGCCTTGGACGCCCACTTTCACGAAGGTCCACGCCTTGCAGGCGTCGTCGCGCTCGCAACTGATCCTGCAGACGTCGATCGGACCGCCGAAAGTTCCCGGCGCCGGCGGCTGGAGGTCGAAATTCTTGTAGTCGCTTCCGGGCCTGTCGATCCCGGTTTCGTCGGCCCGCGCCGCGACGAGGGAGGAAAGCCCAAGGAACAGGGCGCACAAGGCGCAAAGGCGCATAATCCTCTTCATGGCGAAATCCCTTGCGAAAACCAAAAATGAAGTCGGCGAACGACTTTAGCAAAACACCTAAAGGCAGGTTTGGCAAATCTTTTTGACGTGTCCCGCCGGGCTCACGCCTTTGGCAGCGTCAGCAGCCCGGCGTCGCCATTCTCGGCGCCGAAGAGGAGCCGCGCGCCCTTGGCGTCCCAGGCCAAGGCGCTGATGCGGGCGTTCCTCGGCTCCGCCGCCGGCCGGCGCACCAAAATTTCCGAACCGTCGGTGACGCGCGCGAGCATGACGAGGCCGTCGTCGAAGCCGATCGCCACGACCAGCGCGCCGGGATGGAAGGCGACGCGGGTCACCGGGACATTCGCCCGCACGCCGCATTCGCGCGGCTGCTGGCCCATCGGGCCGTCCTTGCCGGAGAAGGGCCAGATGATGCAGGCGTCGGCCCCGGAGGTCGCGAGCCATTTGCCGTCGAAGGACCAGGAGAGGCTGCGCGTCTTGCCGGGATAGCCGGCCATGCGCATGTGCTTGCCGTCCGCGACGCGCCAGCCATGCAGCGTGTTCTCCTGCATGGAGGTGATCAGAAAGCGGCCGTCCGGCGAGATCGTCGCGTCGAGATGCGAGCCGCTCCAGTTCAGCAGCTCCGGCTTGCCGGCGTTGGGGAACCACAGCGTCGCGCCGTTGTAATGGGCGGCGGCGAGGCGGTAGCCCTTGGGGAAGAAGGCGAGGCCGCGGCAGGTCGAAGGCAGGTCGAGCGACTTCGCCTCGCCCTTGGCCGAACGGGCGCGGGCGTTGCGGCCCGCCGACCAGGCGATCGCGCCCTCGTGAAGCGCCAGCGCGTCGATCCATTTGCCCTTTTCGTCCGCGACGCATTCCGTTGCGCCGGTCGCGTCCGTCGCCACGACGCGTCCGTCGTCGCCGCCGGTGACGAGGCGCTTGCCGTCGCTCGCCGCGACGAGGATGGCCGCGTCCGGATGCGCGCTCGAGCGGGCGCCGCCGTCGCCAAAGAGGATTGCGCCGTCGGCGAGCGCGAAGGCGGGCCTGTCGCCGAGCCAAGCGCCCGCGACGGCGGCGGCGCCGAGGGCGAGCGGCTCGACCGCATCGGTGAGCGTGGGATATTCGGCCACTGAAATCTCTCGTCAGGCGGAGTCGTCCGCCGGCGCCGCGCCGAATCTGGTCGGCAGGACGGGCCGGCGTTTGCGGAACTGACCGCGCATTACCAGAGCGAAGGCGATCGCGTCGAGCCCCGCCAGCGTCAGCCACCAGAGCTGCTCGGCGGCTGGACCGAGGAGGCAGATCACGAAACCGGCGGCCACGCCGCCAAGGAGGAAGGGGGCCAGCGCCGGGCGCGATTGGCCGACCTCGAGGCTCGCGCGGGCGAGAACCAAAGCGAGCGCCGCGGCGCCGACCAGGCCGAGATCGAACCAGATCTGGAAGATGAGGCTGCGCGGGGTCGCCGGCGGGAGATAACCCTGCAGCACGCTCCAGGTCGCGGCCCCGAAGCCGTGCCCGAGCAGCGTGCGCAGCCCGTCGCTGGCGATCATATGGCCCCAAAAGGCGAGATGCCGGAAGAAATCCGGCGCCCGCTCGGGCCAGATGAAATGGGTTGCGAGCGCGACCGCCGGGGCCGCGAGCACGATCGCCGCCATCAGGCCCGCAAGCGCGGCGGAGGCCGGCCGCACCCAGCCGAAGGCGGCGAAGAAGACGAGGGCGCCGCCGAGCAGAGCGGGCAGGGCGTTCGGCGCGCCGGAAAGGATGCAGGCGAAATAGGTGGCGAGGCCGAGCGCGCCGGCCATGATCCATCGCCCGCGCACCGCGAGCGCGCCCATGGCTGGCCAGACGAGAAGCGCGAGGCCGAGTCCGGCGCGGCCGAGCGGGCCGACGTCGAGAAGGTCCTCGATGGTATATTTCGGCGCCGTCAGCAAGGTGATCCCGGCGAGCGCCACCGCCGCCAGACCGACGCCGATCGGCAGCAGATTGAGATTCGAGGTCTTGGTCCGCATCGGCATGAGCCCCGCCGCCGCCGCGACCATGGCCATCGTCGCGGCGGCCTTGGCGAAGCGTTCGGCCGGCCCCTCGAAAGGCGTCCAGATGAGCGAAATGCCCGCCCATGCCGCGAGCAGCAAGGCGGCCCAGACCGGCGGCGAGGCGACGAGCGCGCGCAGCGAGCCGCCCGAACGCCCATTGGCGGAGAGGCTCGCCGAGGCGAGCAGCAAGGCCGCGCCGATGGGCAGGAGGATATAGACCGTTTGCCGCGCGAGGATCGGGGCCAGCAGCGAGATCACGAAGAGCATGAACACGCCGAGCCGCAACAGAAGCCGGGCGGCTTCCTCGGCGGGATCTTCGGCGGGTCGTCTCGAGAAGCTGATCATTCCAAATCGCCGCGGGCTGCCTGAATCGAATTTTTTCCTCCCTCCAAGATTAGTTCGAAACGGCTAACGGCAAGCGTGCTGCGGCGCACGAATATGGGGTTGGCGCTATTTTTTGTCCCGGTGTGTCTCTTTTGCCCATTCCTCGCGGACGCTTTCCTCGGCTTCCGCCTCGTAGAGCGGTTGCAATGCAATGAGACGATGCGGCGCGAGCCGGGCCAGCGCCCAGACGGCGGCGCCGCGCAGGAGCGGGTCGGGGTCCTGGAGCAGACGCTCGGCTTCCGGCGCGAGCGCGACGTCGCCGCTATTGCCGATTGCGACGAGGACATTGCGCAGAAAGCGCGCGCGACCGATGCGTTTGATCGGAGAGCCCGAGAAAAGCGCGCGGAAACCCGCGTCGTCGAGTCGCGCGAGCTCGGCGAGCGCCGGGCTTTCGAGATCCGCCCGGGCGGCGAGCTTCGCCTCGCGGGCGGTCTGGGCGAATTTGTTCCAGGGACAGACGGCGAGGCAGTCGTCGCAGCCATAGACGCGGTTGCCGATGGCGGGGCGGAATTCGCGGGGGATCGGCCCCTTGCGCTCGATGGTGAGGTAGGAGACGCAGCGGCGGGCGTCGAGCCGGTAGGGGCCGATGAAGGCTTCGGTCGGGCAGGCGTCGAGGCAGTTGCGGCAGGAGCCGCAATGGTCCCGTTCCGGCGCGTCGGGCGCGAGCGCGATATTGGTGAAGATCGCCCCCAGAAAGAGCCAGGAGCCGAAGTCGCGCGAGACGAGGTTCGTATGCTTGCCCTGCCAGCCGAGTCCCGCCGCCTGGGCGAGCGGCTTCTCCATGACGGGGGCGGTGTCGACGAACACCTTAACCTCGCCGCCGCCCGCGCGCTTGATCATGAAGGCGGCGAGCTGTTTGAGCCGGCCCTTGACGACGTCGTGATAGTCGCGATGGCGGGCGTAGACGGAGATCGCGCCGCAGTCGCGCTTTTCCAGAGCGGCGAGCGGATCAGAGGCGGGGCCGTAATTGAGGCCCAGCATGACGACGCTTCGGGCTTCCGGCCAGAGGGCCTTGGGCGCGGCGCGGCGTTCGGCGGTCTCCGCCATCCAGCCCATGTCGCCATGCGCGCCGATGGCGAGCCATTCGCGCAGCCGGTCGGCCAGATTCGGGCTCGCCTCGGCGGAGGCGAAACGGCAGGCGTCGAAGCCGAGAGTGAGAGCATGGGCGCGGATCGCGCTCGCCAGGTCCATTTGCCTTCGAATATAGCGCGCCGCGCGTCTATACGCGCGGCGGCGAAGTCATTCGGCCGGGCCGATGAGCCAGCCGCCGTTCGGCGGCGTTTCTTGCCGTTCCTCCTGCTCGGCCTCCGGCGGCGGCGCGCCGATCTTCGAGAGGCGACGCGCGGCGAGCCATGCGGCGGGCGCCAGAAAGGCCAGAACGGAGAGCGCGAAGCCGCCAAAGGCGAGGGCTTCCAGCACCGCATAATCGGCGACGCCGACATAGGCGCCGTTCTTCGTCCATCCGACCCGCAGGTCCTGGGCGCGCCATGGCCGCGCGCCGGTCTCGACCAGACTGTAACGCCCTTCCTTGACGATCGATTGCCGATAGGAGGCGTCCATCTGGCGCATGCCGGCCGTGGCGATGACGAAGAAGCAAAGGGCGGTCAGCGCCGCGCGCCCCGAAAAATGCTTCGCGGCCGCAAGGGTCGCAGGATGCCGGGAGAACCCGCGGCTCGCGCCGGTCAGGAAATCAGGGAACCGCTTCATGCCGCCCCTCATAGAGCCAATGCCCGCCGAATATGTCAAATGACGGTTAACGCCGGGTAAGGATCGTGCGGAGCGCCGCGTCGCGAGGGGTCAGAAATCGAGCTGGGCGTAATAGGGGCCCGGCGTCATGCCCGGCGCGCGGTCGGCGAGAAGCGGGCGGAAGGCCGGGCGCGACTTGACGCGCTGATACCAATGCTTCGCCGCCTCGTCCTCCTCCCAGGGGACGTCGCCGAGATAATCCGCGCAGGAAAGATGCGCGGCGGCGGCGAAATCGGCGTAAGTGAGCTTGTCGCCGGCAAGCCAGTTCCGCGTCGAGGTCAGATAGCCGACATAGCGCATATGATGGCGGATATTCGCCCGCGCGATGCGCACGACGTCCATGTCCGGCGCCCCGCCTTGCGGCGAGAAGCGCTTATAGACCTTCTCCGTCACCAGCCAGCTCGTGACCTCCTCGAAGAATTTCACGTTGAACCAGTCGACGAGCCGGCGCGTTTCGACGCGGGCTCGTTTTTCCTCCGGCAGCAGGCGCTGCGCGCCGCGCGCCGGCCCATAGGTTTCGTCGAGATATTCCGCGATGACCGCGCTCTGGACGACCACGCCGTCGTCGTCGACGAAGACGGGCGTTCTCCCGGCCGGGTCGAGCGCGAGGAAATCCGGCCGGCGATCCGCCGCGCGTTCCTCGATCAGCTCAGCCGCAATTCCATATTCGGAAAGGACCAACCGAATGAAGCGGGAGTGGGGACAAAGCGGGTAATGATAGAGAAGGGGCATGAGGCCTGTTCGCGGCGCGCGGGACGACTGCGCGCGATTCCTGTATGGTTGAACTCGGCTAAAGCCGCAAGCGGGCGCTTTTGCGGCTTGCGCGCGCGGGCTCAAGGATATGCCATGATTCGTCTCATCCTCGGACTGTCTCTGCTTTTATGCGGCGCCGCCCGCGCCGAATCGCTGAAGGATTCTGTTTCGAATGTGGCCGTCGTCGGGGAGGCGGCCGAGGAGATCGCGCCGGACCGGGCGGTGCTCCGCTTCGGCGTGGTCGTGGAGCGCCCCACCGCGGCCGCCGCCTCGGCGGACAGCGCCCGCGTCGTCGAGGCCGTCCTCGCCGAGCTGAAGGCGATGGGCGTCGCCGATGCGGACATGCAGACGCAGGCGGCGTCGCTTTCCCCGGTCACGTCGGAGGAGCGTGACCCCAAGGGCAAGGCGAGGACGGTTCAGACCTTCCGCGCGAGCAACAGTCTCGCGGTCGCCGTGACGCCGGTCGAGAGGGCCGGCGAGGTCATCGGGCGCGCGGTCGACAAGGGCGTAAACAGCGTCGACGGCGTCGATTACGACCATTCCAACCTGACGGAAAAACGCGACGAGCTGCGCGCCAAGGCGGTGAAGGACGCCGAGCGGCGCGCGCGCGTTTACGCCGAGGCGGCGGGCCTGAGGCTCGCGCGCGTCATCGAGATCCGGCCGCTGGACGACATCGCGCCGGCTCCCATGATGGAGGCGCGCGTCGCCGCCGCCCCCGCCTCGGTCCCGCTGCGGCCGGGGAGGCGGCGCATCGTGGAGCGCGTCTCGATCACCTGGGCGCTGTCGCGTTAGCCGCTCTCGGGCTTGTCTCGAGCTTTGGGCAGACTGCGTGAAATTGCGGCGCGGCGCCTATGGCCTTGCATGTCATTCGGGCGCCGCGTCGCACAATTACGCTGTAAAATGCGTGGCGCGATAGGCCAGCGCCATATCGTCGTCTCACGAGATGAGGGTGCTCATGGCGAACGTCATCTTTTACGAAAAGCCCGGCTGCGCCAGCAACGCCAAACAGAAGGCCTTGCTCCTTGCCTCCGGCCACCAGGTCGACGCTCGCGATCTTCTCAAAGAGCCCTGGTCCGCGTCGAGCCTGCGCCCCTATTTCGGCTCCAAGCCCGTGCCGGAATGGTTCAACGCCGCGTCGCCGCGCGTGAAGTCCGGCGAGGTGAAGCCGGACGCGGTCAATCCGCAGGAGGCCATCATGATGATGATCCTCGATCCGGGCCTGATCCGGCGGCCTCTGATGCGCGTCGGCGATCATTGCGAAGCCGGTTTCGACGCCGACGCGGTGAGCCGTTGGATCGGATTGACGCCCGAGGCGGACGGCGTGTCCGACCGCTGCGCCATGGACGCGGCGTGAACCTCGCGTGGAACAGAACGGCGTCTCGCGGATTTTTTCTTGAACGGAAGCAAGGCGAGCGCCGATGCCGCTGGAACGGATAGATTCCGAGGTCGTTCGGGAAATGAACGGCTTCTCCTTCTCGATGAGAGTCGCGGGCACTCAGCAGACGGTCCGCGTTTTTGTCTCCGACGACGCCCTCGAGGCCGACGATGTCGCCGAGGAGGAGGAGTTGCGCGCCCAATTCGAGTCGGACCGATCCGCGCTCGAGGCGGTGGCGAGCGAGAAATATTGCCTGGGCCGCGTGGCGGCGGACGGCGTTGTCGCGATCTCCTTGTCGGACGTGGTGAAATTCATCGAGTAGCCCTGTGGATAACCCATAAATGGCCCGAAGCCGCGAAAGGATGCTTGCCAAATAGTCTATTCCGACTATAGACTTTGTCGGTCTAATAGATGGAGTAGGATACATGCATCAAGGCAGGGGGCGGCTCAAGGCGCTTTTGCGTGTGCTCGTTGTTTCGGGCGCCGCTTTCGGAATGTTCGTGGAGTCGTCGCTGGGGGCGGCGCTGCTCAATGTCTCCTACGACCCGACTCGTGAACTCTATAAGCAGATCAATCCGGCCTTCGCGGCGGCCTGGAAGGCGAAGACCGGCGAAGCCGTCGAGATTCAGGCCTCTCATGGCGGCTCCGGGGCGCAGGCCCGCGCCGTCATTGACGGCCTCGCCGCGGATGTCGTGACGCTGGCCCTCGCGGCCGATATCGACGCCATCGCGAACAAGACCGGCAAGATTCCCGCGGATTGGCAGAAGCGCCTGCCGAATAATTCCTCGCCCTACACGTCGACGATCGTCTTCCTCGTGCGCAAGGGCAATCCCAAAGGCGTCAAGGACTGGGATGATCTCGCCAAGCCCGGCGTCGCCGTGATCACCCCGAATCCGAAGACCTCGGGCGGCGCGCGCTGGAACTTCCTCGGCGCCTGGGCGCACGGCCTCAAGAAATTCGGCGGCGACGAAGCCAAGACGAAGGAGTTCGTGAAGGCCATCTACAAGAACGCGCCGGTGCTCGATACGGGCGCGCGCGGCTCCACCATCACCTTCGCGCAGCGAAATCTCGGCGACGTTCTGATCGCCTGGGAGAACGAGGCCTTTCTGGCGCTCAAGGAATTCGGCGCCGACAAATTCGAGATCGTCGCGCCGAAGCTCTCGATTCTCGCCGAGCCGCCGGTCGCGGTCGTCGACGGCAATGTCGAGGCGAAGGGCAGCGGAAAGCTGGCGGAGGCCTATCTGAACTTCCTCTATGCGCCGGAGGCGCAGGCGATCATCGCGAAGAATTTCTACCGCCCGGCGCATCCCGAGCACGCGGCGAAGGAGGACGTGAAAAAGTTTCCGAAGATCGAGTTCATCACCGTCGACAAGAGCTTCGGAGGCTGGGCGGCGGCGCAGAAGAAGTTCTTCGCCGACGGCGGCGTCTTCGACGACATTCAGAAACAAGAGCCCGCGAAGTGATCTCCCCGACTTCCGCGAGCCGTAACGCTCGGCGCTTCAAGGCGCCGAGCGTTATTCCCGGTTTCGGCCTGACCTTCGGCTATACGCTGCTCTATCTCGGGCTGGTCGTGCTGTTCCCGCTTGCGGCGCTGATCTGGCGTTCGTCGGGGCTCGGCCTTTCCGGCCTTTATGACATCGCGATGGAGCCGCGCGTCGCGGCGGCCCTGCGCACGACCTTTCTCATCTCTTTCGCCGCGGCGACGGTCGATCTCGTCTTCGGACTCGCCGTCGCCTGGACGCTGACGCGCTACGAATTTCCCGGCCGTCGCCTCCTCGACGCCTTCGTCGATCTGCCCTTCGCGCTGCCCACCGCGGTCGCCGGCATCTCGCTTGCGGCGCTTTACGCGCCCAATGGCTGGTTCGGCGAGCCGCTCGCCGGCGTCGACGTCAAGATCGCCTTCACGCGCTGGGGCATTCTCGTTGCGCTCGTCTTCATCGGCCTGCCCTTCGTGGTGCGCACGGTGCAGCCCATCATCTCCGAGCTCGAAGTGGAGCTGGAGGAGGCGTCGGCCACGCTCGGAGCGGCGCGGCTGCAAACGGTGGCGCGAGTCCTGCTGCCGCCGCTCGTGCCGGCGCTGCTGACCGGCTTCGCGCTCGCCTTCGCCCGCGCCATCGGCGAATATGGATCGGTGATCTTCATCTCCGGCAACATCGCCTATGTGTCGGAGATCGCGCCGCTGCTCATCATCGTGAAGCTCGAGCAGTACGACTATGCCGGCGCGACGGGCATCGCGACCATCATGCTCGCGATCTCCTTCGTCGCGCTGCTCGTCATCAATCTCATTCAGGCCTGGAGCCGGAAGAGGTTCGGTCATGTCTGAGGCCGCCATCGCAACGCCGCGCGCGCTTGCGCAAAAAAAGCTCCGGCCGGTGACGCATGATTCGCCGCTCGCGCGCGCTCTGCTCATCGCCGTCTCGGTTGTCTTTCTGCTGCTCTTCCTCTTCGCGCCGCTCGCCGTCGTCTTCACCGAGGCGGTCAGCAAGGGCTTCGCGGCCTTTCTCGAAGCGTTCAGCGAGCCGGACGCGATCGCGGCGGTGAAGCTGACATTGATCGTCGCGGCCATCGCCGTGCCGGCCAATCTCGCCTTCGGGCTCGCCGCCGCCTGGTCGATCGCGAAATTCTCCTTTTCCGGAAAGAGCCTGCTGATCACGCTGATCGATCTGCCCTTCTCGGTGTCGCCGGTGGTTTCGGGCCTCGTCTATGTCCTTGTCTTCGGCGCGCAGGGCCTCTTCGGCAAATGGCTCTCGGCCCATGGCCTGCAGATCATTTTCGCCGTGCCCGGCATTGTGCTCGCGACGATCTTCGTCACCTTTCCCTTCGTCGCGCGCGAGCTCATTCCGCTGATGCAGGAGCAGGGGACGGTGGAAGAGGAGGCGGCGCTGACCCTCGGCGCTTCGGGTTTCAGGACCTTCCTCACCGTGACGCTGCCCAACATCAAATGGGGTCTGCTTTACGGCGTGCTTCTCTGCAATGCGCGCGCAATGGGCGAGTTCGGCGCGGTTTCCGTCGTCTCCGGCCATATTCGCGGCCTCACCAATACGATCCCACTCCAGGTGGAGATTCTCTACAATGAGTACAACAACGTCGCCGCTTTCGCTCTCTCGGTTCTTCTGGCGGGGCTTGCGCTCGTCACCCTCGGACTCAAAACCTTCCTCGAATGGCGACACGCGGACGCGCTCGCCGCGCGGGGAAGGCGGCACTGACGTGGCGCGTCGCGGCTTCGCCATTCGGGTTGAAAACGTCGCGCAGGATTTCGGCGCCTTCGCCGCGCTGCGCGACGTGTCGCTGGATATTCAGCCCGGCGAGCTCGTCGCGCTGCTGGGGCCTTCCGGCTCCGGCAAGACGACGCTGCTGCGCGTGATCGCGGGCTTGAACAATCCCGATCGCGGTCAGGTCTTTTTCGACGGGCAGGACGCGACCAATCTCCCGGTGCAAGATCGCCGCGTCGGCTTCGTCTTCCAAAACTATGCGCTCTTCAAGCATATGACGGTCGCGGACAATATCGCCTACGGCCTCGCCGTGCGGCCGCGCCGCCTGCGTCCGTCGCGCGCGGAGATCGCCGCGCGCGCGGAAGAGCTTCTGAGCTTCGTGCAGCTCGAGGGGCTCGGCAAACGCTATCCGGCGCAGCTTTCGGGCGGCCAGCGCCAGCGCGTCGCGCTTGCGCGCGCGCTCGCCATCGAGCCGCGCGTGCTTCTGCTCGACGAGCCCTTCGGCGCCCTTGACGCGCGCGTGCGCAAGGATCTGCGCCGCTGGCTGCGCGAGGTGCACAAGGAGACGGAACTGACGACTGTCTTCGTCACGCATGACCAGGACGAGGCCATGGAGCTTGCGGACCGCGTCGTGGTGCTCAATGAGGGCCGCATCGAGCAGATCGGCACGCCGGCGCAGCTCTATGATCAGCCCGCCTCGTCCTTCGTGCTCTCCTTTGTGGGCGAGGCGGTCGCGCTGCCCGTCACGGTCGGCGAAGGCCATGTGAGGTTCGGGAATCGCGAGCTTCACATCGATACGCATGGATTGCGCAACGGCCCCGCCAAGGTGTTCTTTCGACCGGCGGACATCGCCGTGGCTTCGGACGGCGCCGGCGAGCTCGAAGGGCGGGTCGAAAGCCTGCGCCGCACGCCGGCGGGCGTGCGCGCCACCATTGCGATTGACGGCTACGACCAGACGCTCGAAATCGACTCGCCGCTCGATCGCGCCGCCGCGCTGGGCGACCGCGTGCCGCTGTCGCTCGCCAAGGCCCGCATCTTTCCGGCGAATGAGAAGGAAAGCGATTATCTCGACGCAGGGGAGGGCATTTGACCGACGCCGCCAATCTGGCGCCGAGCCGCGCGCGCGACTGGAACTCGGATCTCTATCTGAAATTCGAGGAGGAGCGCACGCGCGCCGCGCGAGACCTGCTCGCGCGCATCCCTTATTGCGAGACGCGGCTCGTCTACGATCTCGGCTGCGGCCCGGGAAACAGCACGGAGCTTCTGACGCGAAGCTTTCCGGGCGCGGAAGTCGTCGGGATCGACAGATCCGACAATATGCTCGCCGTGGCCCGCGCCCGCGTGCCGGCGGCCCGTTTCGTGAAGGCGGACGTCGCGCATTGGGGCCCGCCCGCGCCGGCGGACGTCGTCTTCGCCAACGCCACGCTGCATTTCCTTCGCGATCATCGCAACATGATCGAGCGTCTGCTCGGATCGCTGCGCCCCGGCGGCCGGTTGGCGGTGCAGATGCCGGACAATACGCACCAGCCCTCGCATGCGGCGATGCGCATGGTGGCCGCCGACGGCCCCTGGGCCGATCGCCTCGTCCCGGTCGCGAAATCGATCACGGTCATCGGCCAGCCCGAGGAATATTACGATCTCTTCGCGCCGCTCTGCCGCATGATCGACATTTGGAAGACGGTCTATATCCATCCGCTCAACGGACCTGAGGACGTCGTCGACTGGTTCGAGGGCTCGGGCCTGCGTCCGTTTCTCGATTTGCTGAGTCCCGAGGAAACCAGCGATTTCCTGTCGCGCTATCGCGAGCGCCTCGCGCAGGCCTATCCGCGCCAGCCCGACGGCAAGGTTTTGCTGCGCTATCCGCGCCTCTTCTTCGTCTTGCAGAAGTAAGCCCGATCCACAGCGAGGATGACGTCGCCGTCGCTTCGCAAGGCGGAGCGACGCGTCGATTCCTGCTGGACGTCAGGCAAGAATCGATTCGGCGGCGCGCGCGTTTTTTCGGCGGCGCGCCCAGAATTTCGGCTTGCCAAAGCTCAGCCGCGATATGTAATCCTGTTACATATCGCGGCTGAGGCGGCCATGCGAGCTTATTCCGTCAAGCAGCATGCCCGATAAGGGCGGCTGCAAGTGTGACATTGCTGCAACGTTAAAGGCGCGAAGATCATCTAGTCTATTAATTCCGTAGACAAGATGTTTTTCTTGAGCTTGATTTGACGTAGCGCAGATTTGGCGCGGGAGCTCCATGCGGGCGGCGCGCGATCTGGGACCTGCGGCGACTTAGAAACGAGAGACTGGGGAATGGCGAAGTTGCAGCGACACTTGAAACTCGGGGCCGCGGTCGCGGCCCTGGTGGCGATCTCTCCCGGTTGGGCGATTGCGGAAGAGAAGGCGGCGAACGCTGTCGCGCCGAAGGCGGAGGCGAAGAAGGACGCAAAGGCGGCGAAGGCCGCATCGGGCGCCAAGGCCGGCGACGCCAAACCTGCCGACGCCAAGCCGGAAGAGAAGAAAAGCTATTACGTGCCGACCCGCGGCTATCGCCTGGAGCCGCAGCCGGACATTCCGCCTTATGTGCGCAACCTTGGCAAGACCTATAAGGAGTTCGAGGGGATCGACTGGCTCAATATCGGCCTCGATCAGCGCACGCGCTTCGAATATCGCAAGGACGACTATCGCCCCTGGACGGATACCTCTTCCGTGCCGGGAAGCTCGATTTCCCAGCGCAAATATTTCCCCAACTCGCTCTGGCTCCTGCGGACGCGCGCCTATATCGGCGTGCAGAACATTCTCGATCCCTTCCGCTTCGTCGTCGAGTTTCAGGATTCCCGCGCGCTCAACAGCATCTATGAATATCAGGGCCAGGAGATCAACGAGACCGAGCTGCTCTCGGGCTATGGCGAACTGTATTTCAAGGATGCGTTCGGCAAGGACGATCGCGGCAATGACCGCCCGCTGATGGCTCGCGCTGGCCGCTTCCATTTCGAAATTTTGGACCGCCGTCTCATCGCCGAGAACGAGTTCCGCAACACGACGAATAATTTCGAAGGATTCCGGGTCAAGATCGGCAAGAAGGACAATGACTGGGATCTCGACTCCTTCGTGATGCGGCCGGTGATCCGCTATCCCTATCAGTTCGATCGGCCCGACTGGCAGACCTGGGTTTACGGCAGCGTGCTGAGCGTCCGCCGCTGGTCGGAATATGCGACGATCCAGCCTTACTTTCTGGGGCGCAAGCAGTTTGCCGACTGGCTGAACCCGTCGAACGCGCTCAAGCTCCCGCGCGAAACCTATGCGCCGGGCGTCCGCATCTATGGCGTGCTCGGCAATTTCGACTACGACTTCGACATCAACAAGCAGTTCGGTTACGCGGGCGAATTCGCGGCGATCGGCGCGAATACGACCGCCGTGCAGCGCACGGTGCAGCTCGATGCGATCGCTTACGGCATCGAAGCGGGCTACACTTTCTCCGATCATCCCTGGAAACCGCGCATCAGCGCCGTCTACACTTACGGCTCGGGCAATAAGAGCCCCTTTGACAGCGTCACCCAGAACTTCGACATCTTCTACGGCTTCAACCAGCCCTTCTCGCGCAACGACTATATGGCGTGGAACAATATGAAGGCGCCGAAAGCGCGCCTTGAATTCTCGCCGGTGAAGAATCTGCTGATCGACACCGCCTTCGGCGCCTATTGGCTGGCGAGCGCCGCGAACCCCTGGGAGCGCGCCAATCTTTCCGCGCCGCTTGGAAACAGAGGCACTTTCATGGGCACGGAATTCGACTTCCGCGCCCGCTACAAGCTCTCGCAGTTCATCAATCTGACGGCGAGCTATGCGCGCTTCTGGCCCGGCAGCTTCACGTCGAGCTTCGCGCCGCCGGTGGCCTTCCAGCCTTATTTTCCGCAATCCTTCCCGGGCCAGACGGGAACGACGAACGGGCTCACGGCGCGACCGACGGACTTCTTTTATCTCGAAGCGAGCTACAACGCCTTCGGCGACGGTCAGCCGATCGCGAAGGATCCCGCCTCGCAGCTTTGGGAGGGGATTGGCCCCAATGCGAAGGAGGCGAAGCCCCCGAGCTGGCGCGACGTTTATGTGGGCCTGAACGGCGGCGGCGCCTGGTCCAGCCCGGCGTCGAGCGTGACGGTCGCGCCCTTCGGCCCCGCGCCCGCGAGCGCGCCGGTCGCTTTCGCGGCGGCTCCGCGCGACCTGTCCGCCAATCTCTCCGGTTTCGTCGGCGGCTTCCAAGTCGGCACGAACTGGCGGTTCGACAGCAATATCGTCGCGGGTCTCGAAGCCGATCTTCGCGCCGTCTCCGGCAATACGGACGGCTCGTGGCAAACCAACGCCATCCCGTCCGGCGCGAATGGTTTCGTGAATTACAGCCAGCGCACCACGACGCTGAACTATCTCGGCACGCTGCGCGGCCGCCTCGGTTACCTCGTGACGCCGACGGTGCAGCTCTATGGCACGGGCGGCATGGCCTATGGCGGCGTCACCTCCAACACCGCGCTGCTCACGCGCCGCGCGGCGGGAACGAACGTCACAAACGCCACGGCGCTGTTCCAGGACTCGCTGATCGGCTGGACGGCTGGCGGCGGCGTCGAATGGGCCTTCATGCCGAACTGGTCGGTGAAGGCGGAATATCTGCGCTACGACCTGGGCGCTTCCCACGCCTGGGCCGCCGCGGCGCAGCAAAACGGCTTTTACGCCTACACCGTCAACACCAGAACGAAGTTCGACGGCAACGTCGTCCAGGCGGGAATCAATCGCCATTTCGACATGCTTGCGAAGGATTGAGTAAGCGTGACCCCCAAGCAGGCCGGAAGCGAAAGCTTCCGGCCTTTTTCTTGGCCGGAACGCTATCGTCCCTCGCTGAGCCTGGTCGCGAAATAAGCGAGCGTTCTGGCGTAGACCTGCGCCTTGTTCCATTCGAGGAAGACGGGAAAATTCGGCTCGCCCTCCGCCCAGCCGGCGCCCGGTCGCCAGCCGTTTCCTCTCAAGAAATTTGCGGTCGAGGCCAAAGCGTCGGGCGTCGATCTGATGAGGTCGCGGCGTCCGTCGCCGTCGAAATCGACGGCGTATTTCAGGTAGGAGGAGGGCATGAACTGCGTCTGTCCGATCTCGCCCGCCCAGTCGCCGCGCATCTGCGTCGGGCTCATGTCTCCGCGCTGGACGATCCTGAGCGCTTCCTTCAGCTCCTCGGTGAATTGCCCGGAGCGGCGGCAATCATAGGCGAGCGTCGCGAGCGCCTGCATGGTCCGGAAATTCCCGTTGTCGGCGCCATAGCCCGTCTCCAGCCCCCATATGGCGACCAACACCGGGCCTGGCGCGCCGTAGCGCGCCTCGATCCGTCGCAAGAGTTCTCCATGACGCTGCAGCATCGCGCGCCCGCGCGCGACGCGCGTCGGCGTGACGAGGCGCGCGGCGAATTTCTCGAAGGACAGCTTGAAGACTCTCTGCCCCCTGTCGCGGGAGATGATCGCGCGGTCATAGACGACGCCCGACAGGGGGGAATCGAGCGTGCGCTCGGAAATTCCTTCGGCGGCGGCTTCGCGCCTGAAATTCTCCAGCCAGGCGCCGAAGCCGTCAGCCGCGTTTCCGCAAGCGGCGGCGCTCCCCGCGCTTACGGGCGCCGCGAGAATCAGCGCGCTCAGAACCAATCGAATTTTCATTTCCCGGAAATCCTCGCCCGCATCGCTTCGGCGCCAAGTTAACGGCGCGACGGCGGGCGCGGCAAGGCCCGGCGCATCAGCCCCGCCGAATCGGGGCGGGCTTCGTCAACGTATCCATGTCGGGCTCGCCGCAGAGCGCCAGCACCGCTTCTCGCGCAGCGTCGCGCAGCTTCAATATTGACGCGAAATCGGTTCCTTCCGGCCGTATCGGCGCGCCCATCTCGACGGCGAGAGCCGCCCGGCGCGGAAACCATTGCTCGCCCCGCAGCATGGATCGCGTGCCGCGCAACGCGCCCGGCACGACGACGAGGCCCGCTTCGGCGGCGATCTTGAAGGCGCCGAGGTAGAAGCCGGAGAGGCCCGCCCTTCGCGTGAACGTGCCTTCGGGGAAGAAGACGAGATTTCGCCCGCTTCGCGCGGTCGCGACGAGCGCCTCCACATCGGCGAGGCTTCCCGCGACGTCGAATCGCTCGACGAACTGGACGCCGAGCCGGCGCAGGAAAGGTCCCGCGAAAATCTGCGTCGCCAGCTCCTTCTTCGCGATGAAGGCGGGCTCTCCCGGCAAGGTGGCCGTGAGGAGGATAGCGTCCGCATAGCTCGAATGATTGAAGACGAGCACGGCTCCGCGCGTCGGCGTCGCCGCCATCCCGGCCGTGGAAACGGGAATCCGCATGAGGGCGAGCGTCGCGCGGGCGATCCTTCTGATGAAGGCCCAGCGGCGCGCGAGCCCCGGCAGCGTCATGACGCCGAGCCATGCGATCGCATAGCCGAGCGCGGCGGCAAGCCACCACCAAAGCGCATAGAGCGTGCTTCCCGCCCGCGCGCCGAGCCGCCGGAGCAGGGGGCCGGCTCCCGAAAGCGCCAGACGCGACAATTGCAGCCACACGGCCTGCCGCCGCGCGCCGAGGCGGCCTTGCTCATACAGCGCCTTGGCGGCGCTCCTGCGGATCTTGCCGCTCGACGTCTTCGGCACGGCGCGAGGCGGGACGAGCACGATCTCGTCCGCCACCGCGCCGCTGATGTCGCGCATCGCCTGCTGCGCCTTCGCCGCCAGCGCCGCGCGGACCGCCGCGTCGGTCTCGGCGGTCTCCGCGACGACGATCACGCGTTCGGTCGCCGAGCGGGGATCGGCGGCGCCGAAGACCGCGACGCAGCCTTTGCGAATCCCGGGAATGCGCGCGATCGCCTCCTCCATCTCCTGCGGATAGAGATGCCGGCCGGCGCGGATGATGATGTCCTTGATGCGCCCCGTGATGAAGACGTCGCCCTTCGCCATGTAAGCGCGATCGCCGCTGTCGAGCCAGCCGTCACGGATAAGCTCGCGCGTCTTCGCTTCGTTCCGGAAATAGCCGACGGTGGCCGAAGGTCCGCGGAATTCCAGCCGGCCTTCCTGCCGCTCGCCCACTTCGCGGCCATTGTCGTCGACGATCCTGATCTCGTGACCGGGCAAGGGCTGGCCGCTCGCGACGAACTCCATCGCGCGCGGATCGTCCTCCGCCGCCGGCTGCGCGCGTCCCCGCTTCATGAGCGCGTCGCGGTCGACGCGATCGATGACCGGCGCGCGGCCTGTCGGCGGAAAAGCGAGACCCACGGCGCTCTCCGCGAGCCCGTAGACCGGCGCCATCGCCTCGCGCCTGAAGCCGTAGCGGCCATATCTCTCGCAGAAGCGGCGCATCGTATGGACGCTTACCGGCTCGGCGCCGTTCGCCACCATGCGCAGCGAGCCGAGATCGAGTCCGTCGAGGCCGGCGTCGTCGATCTTGGTCACGCACAGCTCGAAGCCGAAATTGGGCGACGCGCTCAAGGTCGCGCGAAAATGGCTCATCGCCCATAGCCAGTTCGCGGGACGCGCCAGGAAGCTCAATGGCGACATGACATAGAGCGGCGCGGCGTAATAGAGGCTGCCGAGCCAGGCGCCGATCAGCCCCATATCATGATAGAGCGGAAGCCAGCTCACAAAGACGTCGGACGAGCGCGCGCCGATCGCCGCGCCCATCGCGCGAATATTGGCGAGCAGATTGGCGTGGCTGAGGACAACGCCTTTCGGATCGCCCGTGCTGCCGGACGTGTATTGAATGAGCGCCGTGCGCTTCTCGTCTCGCGGCGCGGGCAGGGGACCCTCGGCGGTCGCCGAAATTCTCGCGCAGCTTTCGACGGCCTCCAGCGTTTCCACTTGCGCCCGCAGCAGCGCGGCGAGACTCAGGCCCTCCGGCAGGGTGACAAGGATGCGCGCGCCGGCGTTTCGCAGAATGCCGGCCTGCCGGCGCAGATGATCCTCGATCTGCGAGAGCCGCATGGGCGGATAGATCGGCACGGGCGCGGCGCCGGCATAGAGAATGCCGAAGAAGGTCGTGAAGAAGTCGAGGCTCGTCGGCAGCATGATGGCGACGCGGTCGCCGGGCGCGATGTCGCGCGCAATCAGTCCAGCGGCGACGCGGCGCGCCTTCGCCGCGAGCTCGCCATAGGTGAGGGCGCCGATGATTGTGCGGTCGTCCTCCAGCACGGTGAGATGAAGCCTGTCCGGATGATGCGCGACATGCCATTCCAGCGCATCGATCAGGGTGCGGGCGTCCGCCGGCGCATCGGCCGCGGGCAAGGGCGGCGCGGCGGCGACGACGGGCGCTTCATGCAAGACGCCCGACGGCGCCTGCGCGAGCGCCGTCAGGATGTCCTTGACGGTTTCGGCTTGGCTTACGGCGTCGAAGGGAAGGCGGGTCGAGAAGCTGCGCTCGATGCGCGCGCTCAGCTCCGCGCGCGCGAGACTGTCGATCCCGAGGTCTTGCTCGAGCCGGCTGTCGGCCGAAATCAGAAGCGCGCCGACCTGCTTTGGGCGCAGCTCCCGCACGAGTCCTTCGATCAGCGCGAAAAGAATGGCTTCCTTCGATGGGCCGCTCGGCGACGTCCGTTGCGCGTGGGGGCTCGTGTCCATGAGGCGGCCGCCGCCGCTAATCCGGCGCGCGCTCGGCGAGCGGCGTCACGCGGCTGGCCTGCGGTCCCTTCTCTCCTTCTTCCTCGATGAAATTCACGCGGCCGCCGAGCTGCAAATCATCGAAGCCCGGCTCCGAGACGCTGTTGCGATGGAAATAGATTTCCCGCCCATCGTCGCTTTCCAGAAAGCCGTAGCCGTCGCCGCGCATCAATTGCTTCACGACGCCCACGGGGGACGAGGCGTGACGCTTGACCTCGCCGCGCATGCGGCCCACCTCCTCCTGCAACCGCCGCTCCGCGCGATCGAAGGCGTCGTTGAGCGCATATTCGAAGCGCTGAAAGCGCTCGTCCATCTGCGGCGTGCGCTCGACCGAAACCTCGCGATCGTCGGGCAGGCTGAGATAGATGCGCACCTCGTAGAGTCCGCCCGTCCGATGGCGTCCGCTCGGCGCCTTGACCGCGACGCGGAGCCAAGTCATCCGCCCATAGCGCGCTTCGAGACGGTCGATGCGCCGCATGATCTGATCACGAAACGCCTCGGAGGGCTCCATGCCCTGGAAATCGATTTGCGGCGCGGTTTTCATGGGCGGCTCCCTCTCGGAAATCCTGGGCCTCCGCCAGTAGAGGTAGTTCGCTAGAGGCTTCGGACCAGAAGCGGCGGCCGGCCAAGCTCGCCGCGCCGCGCTTTACTCATAGAGAAAGGCGACGACGCGCGCCGGCGCGGCGGAGGCGCCCTTCAGGCGCAAGGGGAAGACCGCGACGTCGAAGCCGTGACTCGGCAATTGGTCGAGCCCGCGCAATTGCTCCATCTGCCAATAGGGCTTGCGGCGTCCGACGAGATGGCCCTGCCAGAACAGGGTTGCGTCGTTTTTCTCCTTCGCCGTCTTGATCTGTCGATGGAAAGGCAGATCCCAGCCCCATTGATCGACGCCCATCACCAGCACGCCGCGATCGATCAGCCATTCGGTCGCCGCCGCGCTCATGCCCGTGCCGCTCTTCCAATATTCCCGCTTTCCCTGAAGCCGGTCGCGTCCGGTTCGAATGAGCGCGATGACGCCATGTTCCAGCACGGCGCCGCTCGCGGCGAGACTTTCCGCCATGTCGTCGGCGGTGATCTCCTCGCCTTCGGCCTTGTGGCGCATGTCGAAGACGACGCCGGGGCCGTAGCAGAGATCGAGCGGCATTTCGTCGACCGTCGCGGGGCGGCCGCCATCGGCGAGAGTCGGACCGTAATGCCAGGGCGCGTCGATATGGGTGGTGGCGTGGACGCCCATCCTGGCGATGGTGTCATCCCCCCATCCGGCGAAATCCTTCGGGAAGAGACGGAAGGGCAGCCCGAGCGCGCGCACCAGCCAGCGCGCCTTCCAATGCGCGTGACGCCGAATCTTCACGCGCATGAAGAACGGGTCTTCGCGATTATAGGCGATCTCCTTGGAGAGATCGACGATGCGGCTCGGCCGGGGCCTGCTCATGCGTAACGTCCTTGCCTCGCGGCGCCCCGCGCGAACCGGCGGCGCCCATATCCGACATGCGGTCTTCCCATAATAGCAGTCGGGGCGTTTGTCGCGCTTGTCCTCGCGCTTCGAAAGGCCGTTTCCGGCAAGTGACGCCGGCGCCATATAATGGCGCGCCATGAGCGGACGCGACGCGACGAGCGGAGGGAGCGAGGCGGCGGGCGGGAGCGCGCGCCCGCGCAAGATCATTCATATCGACATGGACGCTTTCTATGCTTCCGTCGAGCAGCGCGACAATCCCGAGCTGCGCGGCAAGCCTGTCGCGGTCGGCGGCGCGCGCGAGCGGGGCGTGGTGGCCGCGGCGAGCTATGAGGCGCGCAAATTCGGCGTGCGCTCGGCCATGCCCTCCGTTACGGCGCGGCGCAAATGCCCGGAGCTTATTTTCGTGAAGCCGCGCTTCGACGTCTATCGCCAAGCGTCGATGCAGATTCGCGCGATCTTCGCCGAATATACGCCGCTCGTCGAGCCGCTCGCGCTCGACGAAGCCTATCTGGATGTGACGGACAATCTCAAAGGCGTCTCCTCCGCGACGCGGATCGCCGAGGAAATCCGCGCGAAGATCAAGGCCGCGACGAGCCTCACCGCTTCCGCCGGCGTCTCCTACAACAAATTCCTCGCCAAGATCGCCTCCGACCATAGGAAGCCCGACGGGCTCTTCGTCATCACGCCGGAAATGGGGCCGGCCTTTGTCGAGACGCTGGAGGTCGGCCGCTTCCATGGCGTCGGTCCGGCGACGCGCGAGAAGATGAACCGGCTCGGCGTCGCGACAGGCCTCGATCTCAAGGCGCAGACGCTCGAGTTTCTTCAACGACATTTCGGCAAGGCGGGCGGTTATTACTATTGGATCGCGCGAGGCGTCGATCATCGTCCGGTGCGCGCCGACCGCATTCGCAAATCGATCGGCGCCGAAAACACTTTCTTCGAGGATCTGTTCGCTTACGAAGCGGCGCGCGCGTCGCTGGCGCCGATCGTCGCCAAAGTCTGGCGCGCCGTCGAAGACGGGCCGGTGCGGGGGCGAACCGTGACTTTGAAAGTCAAATTCGCCGACTTCCGGCAGATCACGCGCTCGCGAACCTGCGAAAGCGCGATTGCCTCTCTTGGGGAATTCGAGGAGATCGCCTTCGCTTTGCTCGGATCCGTGTTTCCGGCGGATAGAGGCGTTCGGCTTCTGGGGATCAGCCTGTCCGGCCTGGAGCGGGCGCGACCGAGCTCTCAATTGAATCTCGATTTAACGTAAATTTTAGTTCGGAACCGGCCAAGCTTGCTCTTGCTTTATTGTTTCCTAAGCTCGGAATGGCGAGGCATGCGGGAATTATGAGCCAGAAGACTTTCGATACGCCCATTTCGATCGAAGAGATCGCAGACGCCTCTTCTTGTCTCGATTTCCGGGAGATCTGGCTCGCTTTGTTTGCGTCGTCGCCTTATGCGACGCCGTTTCAGAGCTGGGAGTGGATTTCCGCCTGCTTGAAGCATTATGCCGGCGACCGCCCGCTCATCCTTGTCGCCAAGGAGGGCGAGACCCCGATCGCCGCCATGGCTCTGGCTTTTTCGTCCTATCGGGGCACGCGGCTTCGGCTTCTGAGATGGCTCGGCGCGCCCATTGCGGATTATCACGATTTCGTCGGCGAAAGGCGCCGGGAGGAATGCGCGGCGGCCTTTCTTCGCCGCCTGCGCGCGCGCGACGACTGGCATGTCTGCGATCTGAGCGATTTGCGTCCAGCTTCCATTTCGCTGCTTTCGCAGCCGCTCGGCGTCGCGCCTTCCGATCTTCAGCCTTGCGCGACGCTTAAACTGCCGGCGACGCGCGCCGAGCTGGATCGCGCTTCGAGCGGCAATCTGAGATCCATGCTCAAGCGGCGCGCCAAACAGCTAAAGGCGGATCACGGCGACTTCGTTTTTTCGACGGTGTCGGACGCCGTCGAGCTGCCGGAGGCAATGGCGGATCTGTTTCGGCTGCATACGGCGCGACTGAAGGGCAAAGGCGAGCCCGGCGCTTTCTCTCAAGCGCGCTCTCGCGCATTTCATTGCGAGGTCGCGGGCCGGTTTCTGGAAGCGGGGATATTGCGCCTGCATCGTCTGCAGGTCGGCCGCGCCTGCGTGGCGGCGCTTTACTGCTTCCATCTCAAGGGGGTGACTTATTATTATCTTGGAGGCTTCGATCCGGCCTTCGCCCGCTACAGCCCGGGCGCGCTGATTCTTAATCACGCCATCGGCGCCGCAATCGAGGAAGGCGATCACGAATTCGATTTCATGCGAGGGGCGGAGGCTTACAAAGCGAGATGGAAAGCCGAGCCGCGCGCCAATGGCCGGCTGATCTTCGGCCGCGACGATTTTATTTCCCGCATCGCGGTGGCGAGCCGCCGGCTCGAGCGGCGGCTCTCGCATCTGTGGCGATCGCTGAAGGGCGACAGCGCGGCGGGCGCCGCCGCCCCAGACGCTCAGTCGTCGAACACGCCTTCTAGCGCGTAATGCGAGACGGTCTTGCGATTGGCGATGAGCTGGTCGACGGTCGGTTCGCCCTTGATCGCGCGGGAGATGGCGAGCTTCGTGGCCTCGTAATTGGTGCGGTATAGATCCTTGCGGTCGAGATTCTCGTCCGTCGCGCAGCGCGGATCGAGCCAGATCATGATGACCATGCACAGCTCGTTCGCCTGCTCCTTGGGAATGATCCCTTCCGCGACGCAGTCGACAATGGCGTCGGCCGTCGCCGCCTGCACCACGCCGCCGAGCAGCTCGACATAGGCTTCCGACTTCACCGTCATCTTGGTGGTCATCATGGTCGCCGGGCGGACCTGCTGGTTGAGGTCGCGAATGACGAACATGCGCGGATGGCCGGCGACCTGACCTGTCATCGACGCGAAGGCGTGACCCACCGGGCCCTTCACATTGCCGATCAGAACTTCCGGCATCGCGTCCGTATATTGCCCGTCGGCCGCGAGAACCGTCGCCTCGCCGGTGGCCAGCCAGATATGTTCGCTCATGTCGCTTCCTCTTGGTTGAATGGGCGCTCGCATAGCATCGCGCGCGACGGTAGGAAAGCCGCGGCTGGAATCGTCAGACGAGCGTCGCGCGCGCGCCGCGGGATCGCCAATCCGCCGCCTTGCAGCCGATGCGCGCGGCGAGCGTCGCGCTTTCGCGCTGGAGCGCGTCGAGCAGCCCGCGCTTGATGCGCGAGACGAGGCCGGGGCCTTCATAGGCGAGCGCCGAATAAAGCTGCACGAGCGTCGCGCCGGCCTCGATCTTGGCGAGCGCCGTCTCGGCGCTGTCGATCCCCCCGACTCCGATGAGCGGGAACTGGCCTTCGACGCGCAGATAGGTCTGCGCGAGCATGTAGGTGGAGAGCGGGAAAAGAGGCTTGCCGGAGAGGCCGCCGCCCTCCTTGGCGAGCGGCGAGCGCAGCGTGTCGGGCCGCGAAACCGTCGTGTTGGAAACGATCATGCCGTCGATGCGCCGCGCGCGGGCGATGCGCGCGATCCCGTCGAGCTGGTCGAGGGTCAGGTCGGGCGCGATCTTCAGCAGCACGGGCCGTCGCGCGGGGGCCGCGTCGCGCGCCTCGATCACGCGCGCGAGAAGCTCCGAGAGCGCTTCCGGCTCCTGCAAATCGCGCAGGCCCGGCGTGTTGGGCGAGCTCACATTGATCGTGAAATAGCTTGCGACATCGGCGAAGGCTTTCACGCCCGCGACGTAGTCGGCGACGCGGTCGGCCGCGTCCTTGTTGGCGCCGATATTGACGCCGACGACGCCCACGTCATTGCGAGCCTTTTCTCGAAGTCGGGCATACCCGACTTCGCAATACTGGCGAAGCAACCCAGAGCCATGGGGACGCCCCTGGATTGCTTCGCTTCGCTCGCAATGACGGACGAGGCGGCGCGTCAGCCTTTCCAGCGCCGGCGCATGGCCGTCATTGTTGAAGCCGTAGCGATTGACGACGCCGCCATCCTCGCGAAGCCTGAAGGCGCGCGGGCGCGGATTGCCGGGCTGCGCGCGGGGCGTCAGCGTGCCGACTTCGACGAAGCCGAAGCCGAATCCCAGCATGGCGTCGGGAATCTCGGCGTTCTTGTCGAAGCCGGCGGCGAGGCC
The DNA here is from genome assembly GCF_054106005.1 of Methylocystis sp. S23. Taxonomy (NCBI): domain Bacteria; kingdom Pseudomonadati; phylum Pseudomonadota; class Alphaproteobacteria; order Hyphomicrobiales; family Methylocystaceae; genus Methylocystis; species Methylocystis sp. S23. The sequence continues at coordinate 138,500 of NZ_CM134185.1, read as the reverse complement.
GACGGGGTTGGGAAAGTCGAGGCCGAAGGCTGAGACGGCGAGGCGCGGATCGTCCTTCTCCGGCTGGCGTGGGGGCAGGAGCTTCAGCGCCGCGATGGTCGCGCGATGCGCATCCTCGGCGTCGAGGCGGCGGAGCAGGGGGCGCGCCAGATCAAACAGCAATTCGGAGCCTCGCAATGACGCAGGCGGTCATGACAGAAGGCCGGAGAAATCGTGGCGCCCGTCGACGCCGGCCGGCAGAGGCGCGACGCGCGTCACCGCGTCCATGGCGAGCGGCGCATAGAGATGCGGGAAGAGCGCGCCGCCGCGGGAGACTTCCCATTTCAGCGCGTCGCCGAGCTTGCCCGCGTCGATGGAGACGAGCAGGAGGTCGGCCTCGCCTGCGAAGTGCTTGGCGGCCGTCTCTTCCACCTGCGCGGCCGATGAAAAATGGATATAGCCGTCGGCGAGGTCGATCGCGGCTCCGCGAAAGACGCCCGCCGCTTCGGCGGCGCGCCATTCGGGGGCGGAGACGATCTTGTAGATGGCTATCATTTGCCTCTCCCCCTGTCCCCCGGGCAATCGGGTGAACGCTGGGCGTTAGTGAATCCCTCCCCTTTACGGGGAGGGTGGCCCTGCGCAGCAGGGCCGGGTGGGGTCAAGCTCCACCAATGTTATAGCGGCGCGAACCCCACCCGGCGGTCTTCGACCGCCGACCTCCCCGTAAAGGGGAGGTATGGGGCGGGCTAACGTCCGAGATTGTCGTTCACCCGATTGCCTGCCTGTTCCTCTCTCCATGCAAGCGTGGAAGGGAGAAAGCTCACTCCGCCGCCCGCGCCTCCGGTTTCTCCGATTTGCGCGGCAATCGCGCGATCATGCCGATCAGCGCGCGATCCGAAAGCGCGACGAGGCGCTCGCCGCGATTGAGCCATTGCACGGCGTCCTCGATCGTCTCCGCGTCGGCGATCTTGGCTTCGGCCACGGCGCGGTCGGAGGTGATGACGCCGCGCTGGCGCGGCTTGCGCGTCGGCAGCCACGCTTCGTGCAGGGCGCGCAGCTCGGGGTCGGCGTGGATCGCGACAATGCCGTTGATCTCGTCCTCGTCGGCGCGGGCGAGCGCCTTGGAAAGCGCCTTGCCGCGCTTGGCGATCGGCGGCGTCGTCGTCTCTTCCGGCGTCACCAGCACGCCGGCGCGGCGAAAGACGAGGCCGAGCCAGCGCTGGCTCGTGAGCCAGGAGATCGGAATGGCGAGGATCAGGCCGGCGATGGTCGGCGACATCCAGGCGACGAGCGAGGGCGAGATCAGCAAGCCCGCGACGAGGGAGAGCGCGCCGAGCGCCACATGCGAGCGATGGCGCTTGACGATGTCGATGAAGGGCACCGAGCCGTCGTCGCGCCGTTGCGGGTCCCAGCCCGTGTCGAAGCCGAAGACGATGTGCACGACATGGCCTGTCTGGATCAGCATCATGATCGGCGCCAGCAGCGCCGAGAGCACGACCTCGAAGAGGGTCGAGATGAGCAGCATGATCGCGCCGCCCGAGCCCCTGCGCGTCTCCGGCTCATAGATCGCGACGAGCAGGCCGAAGAATTTCGGCGCGAGCAGAATGCCCATGGTGAGCGCGAAGAGCTCGAGAGAGCGCTGCGCGTCGAAACGCGGGAAGGTGGGGAAGAGCGCGAATTCGCTCGTGAAATATTCCGGCTTGAAATAGCTCGCCTGGAAGACGATGACGATGCCGATCAGGAGCTGCATCAGCCATAAAGGCGAGGTGAGATAGCCGAAAATGCCGGTGAGGAAATGCTGGCGCGAGGCCCAGCTCAGGCCATGCGCGAAAAGCACGCGCGAATGCTGCAAATTGCCCTGGCACCAGCGCCGGTCGCGGATCGAGAGATCGATGAGCGAGGGCGGGCTTTCCTCATAGGAGCCGCCGAGCGTCGGCATCATATAGACGGCGTAGCCCGCGCGGCGGATCAGCGCCGCCTCGACGAAGTCGTGGGACAGGATGTGGCCGCCCCATGGCGGGCGTCCGCGCAGGTCGGGCAGGCCGCAATGGCGGGCGAAAGCCTCGGTGCGGATAATGGCGTTGTGGCCCCAATAATTGCCGTCGCGGCCCATCCAGCAGGAGAGGCCCATGGCGATGACGGGGCCGTAGATGCGCGCCGCGAATTGCTGCACGCGGGCGAAGAGCGTGTTGCGGTTGATGATGAGCGGCAGCGTCTGGATGATGCCCGAATCCGGGTCCGCCTCCATGGCGGCGGCGAGCTTCACGATGGTCGGGCCGGTCATCAGGCTGTCGGCGTCCAGCACGACCATATGGGCGTAGGCGCCGCCCCATCGCGACACGAAATCCTCGATATTGCCCGCCTTGCGGCCGACATTCTTCTCGCGCCGGCGATAGAAGATGCGCGCATTGGGGCCGAGGCGGCGGCGAATGGCGATGAAGGCGCGCTCCTCCGCGATCCATATGTCCGGACTCGTCGTGTCGGAGAGGAAGAACCAGTCGAAATGGCTCCCGAGCCCCGTCGCCTGAACGTCCTCGCAGATCGTCTGCAGCGCCGCGAAGACGCGGCTCGGCGTCTCGTTGTAGATCGGCATCACGACCGCGGTTTTCTCGCGCAGCGATTCCGGCAGACCCGGCGAGGGGCGCCTCGACAACAGCGCGACGAAGCCGACGATCGAGGCGGCGAAGCTCAGCGCGATCCAGGAGAAGTTGAGCACGAAAAGCGCGAGCAGCGCCCATTTCAAGGTCGTGACGCCGCCGACGTCGATGACCTTGTACATCTGCCAGCCGCCATAGACGGTGAGCGCGAGCCCGCCGCCGAAAGTAACGAGGCGCGCGATCCAGGGCGTCCGCCACCGTGACGGCGCGAGCGGCTTGCGCAGATGCTTTCCGTCGAACTTGAAGAGGTTCTGGGCCGGCATGGAGAGCCGGCTTTCGATCGGAGTCGGCGCCGCCGCGGCGGGATCTTCGAAGGCCGCCGCCGACCGGAACGAGTCGATTGGCGCGATTGTCAGGGAGTCCATCTATAGACCCAGGTTTCGCTGATCGGCTCCTCGCCCGCGCGCAGGACGAGGCGGATTTCGCAGAAGCTTTCGCCGGCGGGATCGACGTCGTAGACGACGCGGCACGTTTTCGCCTGCGCATTGAGAAACGTGCGGACGTTGGTGGCCGATCCGGGCGACGTGGTCAAGGCGGCGGAAAGACGCGCTGTCTTTTGTTGGTCGGCGAGAACGTCGCCCGAAAAAACGACAACAAAACGGCGCAGCTTGGAGCCGGGGACGCGGCCGGAACGCGAATGCGCGGCGACGGCCAGAGGCGGGCGGCTCGGCGGCTCCCAGCACCAGAACTGGCGATAGGCGAAGGTCGCCATCGCGCCGCCGACGAGCGGCGTCTTGGGGCGCCAATAAGCGACGATGTTCTCATTGTTTTCGGATTCGGAGGGGATCTCGACGAGCTGGAGGGCGCCCTCGCCCCATTCGCCCAGCGGCTCGATCCAGAGCGAGGGCCGGCGCTCCCAATGCTGGTCGTCGTCCTGATAGTCGGCGACGTCGCGGCATCGCACCAGCGCGCCGAAGCCCTTGGGGTTGACGTCCATGAAGGAGGAGAACTGCAGCTCCTCGCGGTTGGAGACCGGCCGCCACAGCCATTCATTGGCGCCGGTCAGCATTTGCACGCCGTTGAACGCCGTCACCGCCGCGCGCAGATCGTCGGCGCGGCGCCGGTCGAGCGGCGAGAAGAGCGAGGCGCCCGCGAAGCCCGCAAGGCCGTAATGGTCGACATTGGTGCGCGGAAAGAGCGTCAGCTCCGTGTCGATGATCGTCGCTTCGCCCGGCCGCAGGGTGAAGTGATAGACGCCGGCGACGCTCGGCGAGTCGAGCAGCGCGTGGATGACGAGCGCATTGGCGCCGGCCTGGGGCTTCTCGATCCAGAAGCTGCGGAAGGCGGGAAATTCCTCGCCGCGCGGATCGGCGGTGCGAATCGAGAGGCCGCGGGCGGCGACGCCGAGATTCTGCCCCGCCGCGACCGCGCGGTAGAAGCTCGCGCCCTGGAAGATGGCGAGCTCCGCCTCGGGGCCGCCGGGCTGGGCGTGGAGCGCGCGAAAGCCGGAATAGCCGATGTCCGGCAGTTTTTCGGGGACCTTCAGTCCGCCATAATCGAAGCGGTTCTGGTCATAGGCGATCCGCGTCGCCGCGCCGTTTTCGATGACGAAGAGATCGACGGCGGCGGTGAAAATGTTGCCGCGATGCAGCGGCTCGATCGAGAAGCCCTTGCTTTCGCCGGCCCAAAGGGCGGAGCCGGGCTTCGTCTTGATGCCGACGAACTGGTCATAGGTGAGGCTGGCGAAAGGCTGGGTCAGATCGGTGGGCGGCGGCGCATAGGGCTTGCCGGCTAGCGTGCGCGCAAATTCGACGATCATGTCGCGCGAGAAAGGCGGCGGCGCTGGAGGCTGCGGCGCGGGCGTCTGCGGCGTCTGGGCGTGCGCAACGGGCGCAAGCCCCGAGGCGAGGGCGCCCAGGGCTGCCTTCAAAACGTCTCTACGTTCAAACATTGAGCAACCGGAAGCGAGGTCGGAAGGGTAAGTCGGGATGGCGCGTCGCTCCTCTATAGAAGAAAATCGGAGAACAAAAAGGAATTATTGCGACCGAATCCATCCGCCCGCATTTGGCGCTCTCGCTTGCCCTCCGCGGCGCGAATCTGCAACAAACGGGCCGCAAGCGGCGCCATGCCGGCGCGCGCCGCCAACCAAAGGCGCCCCATGCCGAGTCCCCGCAAAGCGCTCGCGATCGTCCTCGCCGCCGGCGAGGGGACGCGGATGAAATCAGATAGGCCGAAGGTCCTGCATCAGGTGGCGGGGCGCTCGATGCTCGCCCATGTCCTCGCCGCCGTCGCGGAGGCGGGGGTCGAGACGGTCGCGGTCGTGATCGGGCCGGGCCGCGACGACGTGCGCGCCGAGACGCTGAGGCTTTGCCCCGGCGCGAGGACCTTCGTGCAGACCGAGCGGCTCGGCACGGCTCACGCCGTGCTGGCGGCGCGCGAGGCGGCCGCCCCCGGCTGCGACGATCTGCTCGTGCTCTTCGCCGATACGCCTCTCGTTTCCGGCGCGACGATCCGCGCGCTTCGCGACGCGCTCGCGCTGGGCGCCGGCGTCGCGGCGCTGGGCTTCGTCGCGGCCGATCCCTTCGGTTACGGCCGCCTGTTGCAGGATGAGCGCGGCCGCCTCGCCGCCATTCGCGAGGAGAAGGACGCGAGCGAGGCGGAGCGCGCCGTCCGGCTCTGCAACGCCGGGCTCATGGCGCTCGATGGACGGAACGCGCTCGACTGGCTCGGCCGGATCGGAAACGCCAACGCCAAGGGCGAATATTACCTGACCGACATCGTGGAGATCGCGCGCGCCGCCGGGCGCGAGGCCCGGGTGGTTCTCGCCGACGAGACCGAAGTGCTCGGCGTCAACGACCGCATCCAGCTCGCCCAGGCGGAGGCCGTCGCCCAGAATCGCCTGCGCCGCGCCGCCATGGCCGCCGGCGTCGCCATGATCGCGCCGGAGACGGTTTTCCTCTGCGCGGATACGGTCTTCGGCCGCGACGTCGTCATCGAGCCGCATGTGGTCATCGGTCCCGGCGTCTCGATCGGGGACAAGGCCGTCATTCACGCCTTCTCGCATCTCGAAGGCGCGCGCGTCGGCGCCGGCGCGAATGTCGGCCCCTTCGCGCGGCTGCGCCCCGGCGCGGCGCTCGCGGAAGAGGCGAAGGTCGGCAATTTCGTCGAGGTCAAGAACGCCGATATCGGCAAGGGCGCGAAGGTCAGCCATCTCACCTATATCGGCGACGCCGACATCGGGGCGAACGCCAATATCGGCGCCGGGACGATCACCTGCAATTACGACGGTTTCTTAAAATATCGCACGGTGATCGGCGAGAACGCCTTCATCGGCTCCAACTCCGCCCTCGTGGCGCCGGTGACGGTCGGGGCGGGGGCCTATGTCGGCTCCGGCTCCGTCGTCACCCGGGACGTGCCGGCGGACGCGCTCGCGGTCGCTCGCGGCCGGCAGATGGAGAAGGCTGGCTGGGCGGCGAGCTTCCGCTCCGGCCAGGCGGCCAAAAAGGCGAAGAAATAGCCGCCATTGCCGCGCCATTTTAACTCTCTCCCTATTACGACCGCATCTTCGCCTCTCACTGGCGACGCTCTTGCAACAATCCCTTTCGGAGGCGGCCCATGTGCGGAATTGTTGGAATTTTGGGAAAAGGTCCCGTCGCGGGGCAGCTCGTCGAAGCGCTGAAGCGGCTGGAATATCGCGGCTACGACTCGGCCGGAATCGCGACGCTGGAAAATGGGCGGCTCACCCGCTTGCGCGCCTCCGGCAAGCTGAAAAATCTGGAAGAAAAGCTTGCGGGCGGGGGCATGGCCGGCGCGGTCGGCATCGGCCATACGCGCTGGGCGACGCATGGCAAGCCCAACGAGGCCAACGCCCATCCGCACGCCAATGAGCGCGTCGCGGTGGTTCATAACGGGATTATCGAGAATTTTCGCGAATTGCGCGAGGAGCTGAAGGCCAAGGGCCATGCCTTCGCCTCGGAGACCGATTCGGAGGTCGTCGCCCATCTCGTGGCCGACGGGCTGAAGGCGGACATGACGCCCGAGGCCGCGGTCGCCGCGGCGCTCAAGCGCCTCAAGGGCGCCTTTGCGCTGGCTTTCCTGTTCGACGGCCAGCCGGATCTTCTGATCGGCGCCCGCCGCGGCTCGCCGCTGGCGGTGGGCTGGAGCGACGAGGGCGCCTATCTCGGATCGGACGCGCTGGCGCTCGCGCCTTTCGCGACCTCCATCGCCTATCTCGACGAGGGCGACTGGGTCGTTCTGCGCCGCGACGGCGTCCAATTCTTCGACGCGCAGGAAGCGAAGGTGGAGCGCCGCCGGCAGCCTCTGCAGGCCGGCTCCTTCATGGTCGACAAGGGCAATTACCGCCATTACATGGCGAAGGAAATTCATGAGCAGCCCGAGGTCGTCGGCCGCACGCTCGCCCATTATATCGACCTCGCCGAAGGCGTGGTGCGCCTGCCATTCGAAACGACTTTCGACGCGAAGGCCCTGTCCCGCATCACGATTTCCGCTTGCGGCACGGCCTATTACGCTGGCCTCGTCGCGCGCTACTGGCTCGAGCGCTTCGCCCGCCTCTCGGTTGAGATCGACATCGCCTCGGAGTTCCGCTACCGCGACCCGCCGCTGCCGGAGAACGGGCTGACGATCCTCGTCTCGCAATCGGGCGAGACGGCCGACACGCTCGCGGCGCTGCGCTACGCCAAAGAGCGCGGCCAGCACATTCTCTCCATCGTGAATGTCGAGACCTCGACCATCGCCCGCGAGAGCGACACGGTGGCGAAAACCCTCGCCGGGCCGGAGATCGGCGTCGCCTCGACCAAGGCCTTCACCTGCCAGCTCGCGGTCTTCGCCTGTCTCGCTCTCGCCTTGGGCCGCGCGCGCGGCGTGCTGACCCGCGAAAGCGAGCGCGCGCTCGTTTCGGAACTGATCGCCGCGCCTGGCCAGATGGCGGAGGCTCTGAACCGCGAGGCCGCGATCGAGCCCGTCGCCCGCGACGTGGCGCGCGCCTCGAGCGTGCTCTATCTCGGCCGTGGCCCGTGCTTTCCGCTCGCCATGGAAGGCGCGCTCAAGCTCAAGGAATTGTCCTATATCCACGCCGAGGGCTATGCGGCGGGCGAGCTGAAGCACGGCCCGATCGCGCTCATCGACTACGCCATGCCGGTGATCGTGCTGGCCCCGCCGGACGCGAGTCTCGAAAAGACCGTCTCCAACCTTCAGGAAGTCGCCGCGCGCGGGGGCCATCTGATCCTGATCGGCTCGCCCCGGGCGAAGCATGAGGCGGCGGCCGATCTGGCGGGCTATATCGAGATGCCCGAGACGGTCGCCGGCCCCTTCGCCGCGCTGGTCTACGCGGTTCCGGCGCAGCTTCTGGCCTATCACGTCGCGACCTTCATGGGCAAAGACGTGGACCAGCCGCGCAACCTCGCCAAGAGCGTGACGGTCGAGTAGCGCTCAGCCTCGCTCGATGACGGCCACGGCGCGGTGCGCCTCGGTTATCGCGCTTTCGACGGCGGGCATGCCCTGGCCGTCGGAATGGGCGAGCAGCACATTGCCGATGCGCTTGGGCAAAGCGCGCATCGTCTCGACAATCCCCGGCGCGGCGACGAGATGATGGTGCCCCCAGCGGGTGAGGCGCATCTCGGCGAGCCGCGCCTCCGCAAAGGCCTCGGGCAAAAAACGACGCAATTCCTCGACCACGGGCGCCGCGAAAGCCGCGCCGTCTCCGTCGCGCATCCGCCGGCGGCCGAGATCGGGATCGCGAAACGGCGCATAGACCGTCAGCACGCCATGGTCTTTCGGCCGGGCGCCGCCGAGAACCGAGCCGGCGTCCACGATGTCGGTGAAGCTTTCGGCCTCGGGCGTCCAGCAATCATAGGCGCCTGTCGACGTCGCGCCCTCGAAACAGCAATTGGCGACGAGGTAGCCGCCTTGCCGCAGGCCCTGCATCCGCGCCTTGGCGGCGGAATCCAGCCCCCGGACGATGCGCGCGGCGAAAAAATAGGGCGCGGCGACGACGACCCATTTCGCAGCGACGCAATGGGTTCGGCTGGAGTCTCGCCCGTCGAACCAGGCCAGGCGGGCCTCGTCGCCTTCCGCCGGCTCCACCGCATAGACCGAGGCGCCGGTCACGATGCGGCCTGTCCCGGCGGCGGCGATCCGGGCCGTCATGGCCCTCGCCAGCGCGGCGTTGCCGCCGGGAAAGGCGTAGATGCGTCCGGCGATCTCGGAGAGGAAATTCACCCCCGCATAGGCGGAGATTTCAGCCGACGGCGCGCCCAGGGCCGAAAGCGAGAAGGCGTCGAGATAGCCGAAAAGGGCGGGATCGACCTGCTCCCGCCGCAGGAAATCCTGTAGGGACAGGCGGTCGAGGGCGAGCGCGCCGGAGGACGCCGCCTCGATGGGCAGACGCGGGAAATCCGGGCTCTCGACGAGGCGCTCTATCCGCGCGCGCAATTTTTCGTAAGGGCCGCGCAAGGCGCCGTCGAAGGCGTTCGCGGCGCCCGTCTCGGTCGTTATCAGCCGGTTTTCCGGCGCGGGCGCCGGCTTGGGGGCGAGACCCAGCAGGTCGTAGAAGGCGCCGTAAGGCTCGGAAAGGTCGACCAGATAGGCCGAGCCCAGCGCATAGTCGACATCCCGCCATTTGCCGGATTTCGCGACGCCGCCGGGTTCGGCTTCGCGTTCGAGCGCCAACAGGTCGCGGTCGCGCAGCAGCGTCGCGACGGCGAGGCCCGCGAGGCCGCCGCCGACGACCGCGATCTCCACCCGCCGCTCTGGCGCGGGGAGGGGCAGGCTCGCCAGCCCATCGCGGATCGCGTGCATCGGGATGAAATTGTCGCCGGTCCAGGGGCCAACCCGGTAGTCGGTCTCAGCGGCGCATGGCAGGCTCAACGCCGCCCCGGCGACGCCAAGAGTCGTGATGGCCTGCCGGCGCGTCAGCATCGTCGTCTCCTCCTGGCCGGCGATCTTACACGCGACCCAGGGCGATCGGGTGAAGGTTTCCTTATCCTGAGGAGCCGCCGGAGGCGGCGTCTCGAAGGACGAGGAAACCTTCATTTCCCGAAATCTGGAGCTTGCCCTCGTGCTTCGAGACAGCTCCTGCGTAGCCACTCATGCTTTGAGACGCCGCCTTTGGCGGCTCCTCAGCATGAGGGCGAGGAGCATCGTCCTTTACTCAATCGCTCCGCCGCCGTTAAAGCCCCGCCATTGACAGCGCCCGGCCGGAACTGGTCTATGCGGGCGTCGCGCCGACGGGCGCCGCTTCGGAAAGGACGACAGACCGTTGCTCGCCGCCATCCCGCCCGCCTATGTCGCCCCCTTCGAGCGGGCCTGGCGCAACCGGGAGCTCATCCGCGCCGTGGTGCGGCGCGAATTCATCTCGCGCTTTCGCGGCTCCTTCCTGGGCCCGGCCTGGGCGGTGCTTTCGCCGCTCGTCATGCTGCTCACCTATACGACGCTGTTCTCGATCACCGTGCCGCAACTCTCCGCCGGCATGAGCGTCGCCGACTATGCGAGCGGCATCTTCATCGGACTGATCGTCTTCAATCTCTTCAGCGAGCTCGCCTATCGCGCGCCGGTCCTGCTCCATGAGCATGTGAATTTCGTGAAGCGCTCGATCTTTCCGAGCGAGACCATCGCCTGGACCGCGACTATCCGCGCCTTCACCTATGCGGGCGTGGCCTTCGGCGTCTATATCGTCTTCCGGCTGCTGACGGCGGGGACGATCCCGCTCACCATCGTGCTGACGCCGTTCCTCGCCGTCCCGTTCTTCCTCTTCATCCTCGGCGTGGTCTGGTTCCTGATGGCGCTCGGCGCCTTCACGCGCGACGTGGCGCATGTCATGGCGTCGATCGTGCCGGTGCTGATGTTCGCCACGCCGATCTTCTACCGGCTCGATCAGATCGCGCAGATGTCCGCCTCGACCGCGATGTGGCTGCGGCTCAACATTGTGGGCGACTATATCGAGATGCTGCGCGCCGTGGCGCTGGACGGCCATGTGCCGAACGTCTTCGGCTATCTCCTCGTCGTGGCCGCCTCCTACGCCGTGTTCATCGGCGGCTACCAGTTCTTCATGCGCTACAAATCGGTCATCGTCGATGTCATCTGAGCCCGCCATCCGCTGTAGCGGCATCGGAAAAGCGTTCCAGCTCTACGCGCATCAGAACGACCAGTTGAAGCAGATCCTCTTCGGGCTGTGGAAGAAATTCTACAAGGAGAAGTGGGTCCTGCACGACATGACCTTCACGGTCGAGAAGGGCGAGCGCGTCGGCATTGTCGGGCGCAACGGCGCGGGCAAGACGACGCTGCTGCAGATTCTCTGCGGCATCACCATGCCGACGAAAGGCCGGTTCGAGGTGCAAGGCCGCATCGCGCCGATCCTCGCTCTCGGCTCCGGCTTCGACGGATTGCTGACCGGCCGGGAGAACGCCCGCATCGGCGCGGCGATCCTCGGCCTGTCGAAGAAAGAGGTCGACGCCCGCATCGAGCGCATCGCCGCCTTCGCCGATATCGGTCCTTTCTTCGAGCAGCCGATGCGCACCTATTCCATGGGCATGATTGCGCGCGTCGCTTTCGCCATCTGCGCCCATGCCGACGCCGACGTGCTGATCGTCGACGAGGCGCTGTCGGTGGGCGACGAGATTTTTCAGCGCAAATGCGAGAAATACATCCGGGATTTCGCTCATCACGGCACGATCCTGATGGTCTCGCACGATCTCGATTTCCTCGAGAGCCTTTGCGACCGCGTGCTGTGGCTCGAGAACGGCGTCGTGAAGGAAATCGGCGAGCCGGCTCCGATCATCGCCGATTACCGGGCGGCGATGATCGCGGAGGAAAGTCAGGCGGCGGGGTAGGGCACCGCCGCCGTCGGGACGGCGGAGTCATAGCGCCTCGGCTTCGGGCTGTAATTCACCTTGGCGATGAGCGAAGCGGAGAGCAGCGCCTCGGCGGCGGCTGCGGCGACGAGCAGGATCGCGAACCACGCGCTGATGCGCAGAAGCGATTCCAGCGCCACGAGAAAGCCGATATGCGCGGCCGGAATGGCGATGATGGTGAGGCTCCCCGCCGCGCCGCGCCGGCCGGTGATGTTGCCGAAAGTGAGCGTCAGCGCCATGGCGAGCAGCGTATGGGCGATGGCGAGCGCCGGCACGCCGAAACGTTTGGCCGCTTCCGCCATCCACTCGCCATATTGGCGCTTGTCGAGCTTCGCCAGCTCCCAGCTCGACAGGAAGGCGCCCGCCGAGAGCTCATAGACGCCTTTCCAGCCGCGGTCGGGCAGGGAGCCGCTGCCTTGCATCGGAAGCGCCATGGCGTATTCGTCGAAATTGGCGATGCGCACCTCATTGCTCGTGATCGAGCGCGTCTGGATGCTGCCATTGGAGAGCGCGACGATCACGCCCGACTCGTTGCGGCGGAACTCCGCGCGCGCCGCCGTAATCGTCTCTTCTTGCATCTTCTCGATGGAAATCTGCCGCACGAAGAGATTGGCGGCGATGTCCGGCGTGATCCAGCGCTCGATATAGAGCGTCTTCACGCCGTTCGAGAAGGTGTAGAAATGCGCCGCGTCGAGCATGCGGTGATTGAGCGAATTGCGGATGACGTTGAGAACGTCCTGCATGTTGCTTGTGTAATGCGGCGCGATGAAATTCGCGAGGATGTAGCCGAGCAGGACGACGCCGGCGGCGAGCGACAGCGCCGGGCGGCAGATCGACCAGGCGGAAAGCCGCAGCGCATAGAGCACGGCGATCATGCCCTCGCTCGCCATGCGCGAGAATTCGAGCGCCGTGGCGACGCCGACGGCCATGGGCAGCGTTACATAGGCGACGGTCGGCGTGACGCCGACCAGCGCGGGAATGACGAGCCCGCCGCGCACGGCGGCCGGCGGCAATTGATAGAGCAGATAGGACAGGACGACCGGAACCGACAGCGCAAGCTGCACGACGAGGACGTTGAAGCCCACGCGCTTGAAGAGGTAGCTGAAGAGAAGCCGGGGCATGCCGGGCGCTCCTCGCCGTCATTGCGAGCGCAGCGAAGCAATCCAGAGCCGCATCACGGCCCCTGGATTGCTTCGCTGCGCTCGCAATGACGGGTTAAAGCGCATCACTTCTTGAACCGCGCCCAGGCGGCCTTGGAATATTCCGTCCAGGCGGGGTCGAAGACGCCGCGCGAGGGCAGGGCGACCGCGCCGGCCCAATGGGCGAAATAGATCTCCTTGCCGTCGACGTCGACGGGCTTGCCGTCCCGGAAGGTCACGCCCGGCGCCTTGTAGAAGCTCTCATGCGAGGAGCCCGGCACGACATTGGGCAAGAGCTCGATCTTCAAGCCCTTGCGGTGGGTCACGAAATTGACGAGCGGCTGCGCGAAGAGCTGCCCGCGCTTGCGCACGTCGTGGAAAATCTCGGCGTCGGCCTTCATCGTCTCGATGAAGTCGGAGAGCTTCAGGAATTTGCTGGACGTGACCCAGAAGCCGTCGTTGAAGAGCAGCACGTCCTTCAGAAAGGGATATTTGCCGCGCCTGTCATTGTAGACATATTCGAAGCTCGGCGAGGCGACGACGAATTCCGTCCTGCCGGCCTCCAGCTTCCCGAAGAGCGGCGTGAAGTCGCGGAAGAGAATGACGTCGACGTCGACATAGGCGACTTCGTCGAGCGGCAGAGCGAGCGCCTGGAGCTTGCGCAGGCGGCGGCGGTTGTTGTTGAAGATCCCCGGATAGAGCTCATGAGAGAGCTTGTCGATCTCGACCGGCTCCTCGGCCACATAGGTCGCCCCGTAAATGTCGGCCGCCCGTTTCGTCATCTCCACATTGTCGTCATAGGGGATGAGATAGATCGGCAGCGACGAATTGGTGTCGCGGTAGCTTTCGAGGAAGGGCAGCAGCCAGTCGATGATCTTGTCGTTGCCGACGATCGCGACGCCGTAGCGCTTGGCCGGGGCGGGAGCGCCGGTCTCGGACTCGGGCGCGCGAAGGGGTGGATTCGGGAGACGAAGGCTCATATACGGGGGTGTACTGATAAAATTCGGGCAAAAGCAAGGGGGCGGTCTCTTGGACGAGTTTTCGCAGGCGCAGGCGAGCGCCGCGCCGCCGCCTGTGGGCAAGCCGCTGGCTGGGAAAACCGTCGCCGTCGTCCACGCCGCCTGGCATAGCTGCGGCAGCTATCAGGTGAATGTCAGTCAGATCGCCGCTTATCGGGCGCTCGGGGCGCGCGTCCTCTCCGTCGCCATGATGGACGCGCTCGGCCCGGCGGCGCCGGAGGGAGCGCGCTGGGACGCCTATCTGAACGCGGCCGGGAATATCGGCGCCAACCGCTGCTATTATTCCGGCGCGCCGACCGCGTCCTTGCTGTCGCCGGCCTTTCTAGCCAGGGGCTATTGGCGGCTCGTCCATGGCGATCAGGCCTCGTGGCTGATCGAGATCGCCAGGCGGGCGCCGCTGCCCCAGGAGATCGACGCGGAGTCGATCGACCTCATCCATGCGAATCATTTCTTCACGCTGCCCTTCGTCGAACGGTTGAAGCAGGGCAAGCGCATTCCCGTCATTCTGGAGACGCAGGACATTCAGGCGCGGCAATTCGCGCTGCGCAATCAGGGCGGCTTTTTCATCCCGCCTTACGCCGATTATTCGGACATGCTGAAGGTGGAGCTCGACTGGATGCGGCGCGCCGATCTCTGCTCGCATCTCAACGCGGAGGAATATCGCGACTTCCGCGATCTCCTGCCCGAGGCCCGGCATGCGCTGATCTATCCCGCCGTGCCGGACGTGCCGCGCGCCGCGGGGACGCAGATCGTCATCGTCGCGAGCGACAATTACGCCAATTACAAGAGTCTGCGCTGGTTCCTCGACGAGGTCGCGCCGAAGGCCGGCGGCGCCAAGGTCTCGATCTACGGCAATATTGACGCGGGCGTGAAGAAGCGCGACGCCGAGTTCTACGAGGCGAACGCCCATCTCTTCATGGGTCGGGTGGACAATATCGCCCTGGTCTACAAACGGGCGGGCTGCGTGCTGCTGCCGACCGTGGAGGGCCATGGGCTCTCGATCAAGGCCGTGGAGGCGCTCGCCTGCGGCGCGCCGATCATCGCGACGCCGCGCGCCTTCCGCGGCATGCAGATCGACCCCTCGACGCTTTCCAACGTCTCCGTGGCGCATGACGCGGCCGAATTCGCCCGGTTCTGGCGCAAGGCCCAGGCCCGAGCCGACCGCGGCGACACGCCGGCGGCGGCGAGCGACACGCGCATGCTGTATGATCGGGCTTTCAGCCTCGACGCCTATGCGCGGGCGCTGGCGGGGGCTTTGGAGACGCTTTCCGCATGAGCGGGGCGGGTCTCGCCGGCCGGCGCGTCGCGCTCGTGCATCCGGCCTGGCACTCGTGCGGCACCTATAGGGTGGTGCTTGGCCAGATCGAGGCCTACCGTGCGATGGAAGCGGAGGTTTCGCCCATCGCGATCAGCTCCGATCCGGGCTTCGTTCCGGGCCGCCGCTGGATCTGGAAATCTTTCGCGCAGGCGACGCCTGAGCTCGACGCCGGTCCGCGCTATCATGGCGGCGCGCCCTTCCACGCCATGCTGGGTCCGCGCTTTCTGACGCGGACGCTCTGGCCTTATATCCATGGCGATCAGGCGTCGATCCGTCTCGGCATGGCCGAGCGGGCCAGGCTATCGCCGGAGGTCGCGGCGCGGGAGTTCGACCTCGTCCATTGCAACCATTTCTTCCTGATGCCCGTCGCGCGGCGTCTCGCGAAAGGCCGTGCGCCGGTCATGCTCGACACGCATGATCTGCAGGCGCGCCAGTTCGCGCTGATCAATGAGCGCATGCCCTGGCTTTCGCCGCGCGTCACTTACGAAGCGATGCTGGCGCAAGAGCTGGCGGCGATGCGCGGCGCGGATCTACTCTTGCATCTCAACGCGCAGGAGGCCGACGATTTCCGCGCGCTGCTGCCGGAAAAGCGCCATGCGCTGCTCTATCCTCCGACGCCTCCGGCGCCGGCCGGGCCCGGCGGGCCGGACATCGTCATCGTCTCCAGCAACAATACGGCGAATGTCGAGAGCGTGATCTGGTTCCTGCGCGAGGTCGCGCCCAAGACGCCCGGCGTGACGGTGAAGATCGCGGGCAATGTCGACGCCGGAGTCCGCGCCCGCGCGCCGGAGCAATATGAAGCCTACAAGGCCTGGTTCCTCGGCCGCGTCGACGATCCGGGCGCGATCTACGCCAACGCCCGGCTGGTCCTGCTTCCGACGATCGGCGGCACGGGCCTCTCCATCAAGACCGTGGAGGCCATGTCGAGCGGCCTGCCGATCATCGCGACCCCGCAGGCGCTTCGCGGAATGGATGGCGACGCCTTCAGCCTTGCCGGTGTGACTGTGGTCGAGACGGCGGACGACTTCGCAAGGACGCTTGGCGCCGCTGCCGAGAAGCTTGCGCCGGGTGATTCGCGTCGGGCCGCGAGCCCCGCCTCGTCCTATTATGAGTCGCGCTTCTCGCTCGCGGCCTATCGGCGAAACTTGGCCGCGCTGGCCGAGCCCCTGCTAAGTCCGCATCCTTAAATGCTTCTCAATTGGAAACAGAGAATTACGCATCAGTGTGACGCGGGCGCAACGCCGCCGGTAAATTCGACCGGGCGGGGCAGGCGATAATTTCTTCGTCCATCTCCGGATGTTACTTTCTTCATCATCCTGCTGCTCCGACGACCGGGCGGCCTTGTAATTGGAGAGCACCATTATGACGTTCAAGGCTACGGTTTTCGGCGCGCTGGCGTCGATAGTGGCGATGGGCGCGGCTGCGGCCGCCGATCTGCCCAGCTACAAGGCGCCCCCGCCGCCGCCCGCCCCGGCTCCTTTCAGCTGGTCGGGCTATCATTTCGGCATCAGCGGCGGCTATGGCGGCGGCTCGGCGAACTATATTTCGAGCGTCTATTCCTTCGCGCCGGCCTTCGCCTGGAATCACGCCGAATCGTCGCACGGCACCAGCGGCTTCCTGGTCGGCGTCCAGAGCGGCGCCCTCTGGCAGATGCCGAACAACATCGTGCTTGGCTATGAATCGGACTTCAGCTATGCCGACGTGAGCAGCAACAATAACGGCGGCTGGGGCGGCGCGGGCCTGCGCAGCCGCCTGCGCTGGTTCGGCACGGAGCGCGCCCGCATCGGCTACGCCTTCGGCCGCTTCCTGCCTTACGTCACGGGCGGTCTCGCCTATGGCCAGTTGTTCACGGGCGGCGTCGAGAATGTCGGCGGCTTCCTGTTCCCCACCTCGGCCTCGAAGTGGCAGGCCGGCTGGACGGTCGGCGGCGGCCTCGAATATGCGGCGCTCGACAATATCTCGGTCAAGGCCGAATATCTCTATTCGAGCCTGCAGGGCACGAACGGCAATGGCCTCGCTTTCCCGGCGGCCTATCGCACCTTCCAGGGCAACGGCTTCGACACGCATATGGCGCGCGTCGGCGTCAACTACCAGTTCAAGAGCATCGGCGCGCTGCTCGGCATCGCGAATCTCGGTCTCTAAAGACGGCTGGGAACTCTTCCGGTCAGGAGCCCGGCCCATGCGGCCGGGCTTTTTGTTTGGCGGGCTTTTCCCGCGCGCGGCCCCGGCCTCGACGCGGCGCGCCGATGCGTTATTCTCCCGCCCATGATCCGACCGTCGCCGATCCTCCCGCCGGCATCCAACCTCTCAGTGTTGACCGAGCGCTCCCGGGAAATCTTCCGCCTGCTCGTCGACAGCTATCTGACGACCGGCGAGCCGGTCGGCTCGCGCCAATTATCTCGCATCCTGCCCATGACGCTGTCGCCCGCCTCGGTGCGCAATGTGATGCAGGATCTCGAGGAGCTTGGCCTCATCTATTCCCCGCATACGAGCGCCGGCCGTCTGCCGACCGAGCTCGGCTTGCGCTTTTTCGTCGATTCGCTGCTGCAGATCGGCGACATAGAGGAGGCGGAGCGCGCCCGTATCGCGGCGGAGGTCGAAGCCGCCTCCAAGGACCATGATCTGGAGGGCGTGCTCGCCGAGGCGACGAGCCTGCTTTCCGGCCTCACCCGCGTGGCCGGCGTCGTCGTGGCGTCCAAGGAGAATGTGCGGCTCAAGCAGATCGACTTCGTGCGGCTGGAGCCCGAGCGGGCGCTCGCCATTCTCGTCGCCGACGACGGCACGGTCGAGAACCGCGTCATTCGCGTCACGCGCGATCTGCCCGCCTCGGCGCTGATCGAGGCGGCGAACTATCTCAACGCGCGGATAACGGGACGAACGCTCGCCGAGGCGCGCGAGGGCATCGAAGCGTCGCGCCGCGCCGCGCAAATCGAGCTCAACGAATTGACCGCGCGACTTGTCGAGGCGGGCTATGCGAGCTGGGCGGGCGCGTCGAGCGAAAGCCGCCAGCTCATCGTGCGCGGGCAGGCGCATCTGCTCGAAGATCTTACGGCGGCGGTCGATCTCGAGCGCGTGCGGCTCCTCTTCGCCGATCTCGAAACCAAGACGGAAGTGATCGATCTTCTCGAACGCGCGGAGCAGGGCGAGGGCGTGCGCATCTTCATCGGCTCGGAGAACAAGCTCTTCTCGCTCTCCGGCTCCTCGATGATCGCCGCGCCTTTGCGCGACAGCGAGCGCCGCATCATCGGCGCGCTGGGCGTGATCGGCCCGACGCGGCTGAACTATGCGCGGATCGTGCCCATGGTTGATTACACGGCCAAGGTCGTCGCCCGCGTCGTCGGCGGCGCGTGAAGCGAGCCGCCGCGTAGCGGCTCGCTTCGTTGCATGTCAATTCTTCCCGCTCTCCGAATTGGTCTGCGCGCCGGACTGTTCGCCGCGCTCTTTCATCCCCTGATCGGCGCCCGTGCGCAAATCCTTGTCCCGGTCGCGCCAGCTATCGTCACGCGCGCTGCGGTCGCGGTCTCTGTCCGCGCCGCGTCCCATGCGGTCGCGATCCTCGTCGCGATCGAGATCGCCCCGCTCGCGGTCGCGCATGCCGCGCTCGCGACGGAAATCGTCGCGATCCCAGTCGCGATCACGCGGGGCGCGTCCGTAGTAATCGTCGTCGCGATAGCCGTGACGCCAGCGGTCGCGGCGATCGTCCCAATAGCCGCCGCGATGACGGCCGTCCGACCACCAGCAGTCTCCATCCTCGTCGCAGATTCGGACCGCATGCGCCTGCGTGACGCCAGCATCGAGAATGGGACGCGTCGGCGCGGCCGCGCGTGAAGCAGTCGCAGCGACCGCGAGCGCGCCCGACGCAGCCGTCAACAGGAGAAGCGTCTTCCTCATCGTCTCGTCCTTTCCAGCTCGGAAAAAACCGCCGACACAGGGCTCGACGGGGGACGGCCGGCGGTTCGGTCCGTCGTATCTGTCGCGCGCGTACGCCCTTTCAACGCGGATTTCCAAACCTGCCGGAAGCGGCGCGACGATGCGAAGAAGCGAAAGAAAAAAGGCCCGCGGCAGAGCCGCGAGCCTCTGTCGCTGGGCTTCAAAAAAAGCTTCAACGATCCCAGTCGCGATCGTCGTCGTCCCAATCACGATGCCAGCGGTCTCCGCGCCAGCGGCGGCCATAACCCCAATGGTCGTCTCCAAAGTGATGGCCGCGAGACCACCAGCAGCGATCGCGATCACAGATCCGCACGGAATGCGCCTGCTGCGCGGCGTCGAGGCCGGGCGACGTCTTCGGCGCGAGGGGCGTCGCGGAGGCGAAGGGCGCGCTCGCGGCGAAGGCGCAGGAGACAAGCGCGGCGAAGAAGATTGACCTGATCATCAATGTTCCTCCCTTACAGAGAAGGCAAAGCGCCAGGAGGCGCTTCGGGATCAGACCTATCTGTGGCGCACGGCTCGGCCTTCAACCATCCGCCGCTTCGCTTGGGATTACATGAAATTCTGCGGATCGATATCAATCTGCACGCGCACGCCGCCGCGCTCTTTCGGTCCCGCCGCGATCAGATCGCGCAGAAACGACTGCACGTCGGCGCTGCGCGGCGCCTTTACGAGCAGGCGGTAGCGGAAGCGGCCGCGAATGAGCGCGATCGGCGCCTCGGCCGGCCCCAGCATCATGATCTCGCCTGTTTCGGGCAGGCCGCCGAGCGCGGCGACGCGATAGCGCGGATTGGGCGGCAATTCATGCGCGGCGCGCGCCAGCGCGCGCGCATGCGCCTCCGTCTCCGCCGCATCCTTGCCCGAGACGATGAGCGCGGCGAGGCGCCCGAAGGGGGGCAGTCCCGCGCGTTCGCGCAGAGCGATCTCCTGCGCGTAGAATTTTTCGGCGTCGCCCGAGAGCAGCGCGGCGATGACGGGGTGCTCCGGCTGGAAGGTCTGTAGGAGCGCGCGACCCGGTCTGTCCCCGCGTCCGGCGCGTCCGGTCGCTTGATTGAGCAATTGAAAGGTGCGCTCCGCCGCGCGTGGATCGCCGCTGCCCAATCCTAAATCCGCGTCGACGACGCCGACGAGCGTGAGATGGGGGAAGTTATGGCCTTTGGCGACGAGCTGCGTGCCGATGACGATGTCGAAAGCGCCTTTTGCGATTTCGTCGAGCTCATGGCGCAACCTTTCCGCGCCGCCGGGAAAGTCGGAGGAGAGCACGAGAATGCGCGCATCGGGGAAGAGCGTCGCCGCTTCCTCCGCGAGACGTTCGACGCCGGGGCCGCAGGCGGCGAGCGCGTCCTCCGCGCCGCATTCGGGGCACGTATCGGGGCGGCGCTCCGTATGTCCGCAGTGATGGCAGACGAGCGCGCGGCGAAAGCGATGTTCGACCAGCCATGCGTCGCATTGCGCGCAGCGGAAGCGATGGCCGCAATCGCGGCAGAGCGTCAGAGGCGCATAGCCGCGACGATTGAGAAAGAGAAGCGCCTGTTCGCCGCGCGCAATGGTCTCGCCGACGGCGAGCGCGAGACGCGGCGCGATCCAGCGCCCGCGCTGCGGACCTTCGACGCGCATGTCGATGGACTCGAGGATCGGCATGGGGCGGGCGCCGGCGCGCGCGTCGAGGCGCAGATGGCCATAGCGCCCGCGCTCGGCGTTGACGCGCGTTTCGATCGACGGCGTCGCCGAGGCGAGCGCGATCGTCGCGTTTTCGATGCGCGCGCGAAGGACCGCCATGTCGCGCGCATGGTAAGAGGCGCCGTCATCCTGCTTATAGGCGCCTTCATGCTCCTCGTCGACGACGATGAGACGCAGGTCGCGGAAGGGAAGGAACAGCGCCGAACGCGCGCCCGCGACGACGGAGAGCTCGCCCGTCGCCGCCGCGCGCCAGATGCGCGCGCGCTTGCGGCCCGATACGCCTGAATGCCACTCCGCCGGCTTCTCGCCGAAACGCGCGGCGAAGCGCTCGAGAAATTGGGCCGTGAGCGCGATCTCGGGCATCATCACGAGCGCCTGTCCGCCATCCTTCAGCGCGGCGGCGATCGCCTCGAAATAGACTTCGGTCTTGCCGGAGCCGGTGACGCCTTCGAGCAGGAAAGGCTTGAAGCCGCGCGCGCGGACGGCTTCCGCCAAAGCGTCGGCGGCCGCGCGTTGCGCGGGCTCCAGCGCGGGCGCCGCGAAATCGGGATCGAGCGCGCCGGCGACGGGCTCGGGCGGCGCGGCCACGGTCTCGATGGCTCCCTCGTCGACAAGCGCGTCGATCACGCCCGGCGAGCAGGCCGCGGCGTCGGCGAGCGCTTTCTTGGCGAAGGCCATTCCGCCTTCCGCCGCCTTCAGCACGCGCGCGCGCGTGGGCGTGAGACGCGCGGGCCTGGCGCCGGTCGCGCGGTAGAGAAGACGCGGCGCGTCGGCCTCGGCGTCCTCGGCGGCGCGGGTGGCGAGGCGCAGCGCCATGCCGCGCGGCGTCAGCGTATAGCGGGCGAGCCAGTCGATGAAGTCGCGCAGCTTCTGCGAGAGCGGCGGCCGCTCGAGCCGCGCGGCGACGGTCTTGAGATTGCCGCGCGGGGAGGCGCCGTCCGCCACGGACCAGACGACCCCATAGGCCTCGCGCCTTCCGAGCGGAATCCTGACGCTGTCGCCCGGCCGCAGGCCGAGCGCCGGCGGCGCGAGATAGGAGTATAGCGAGTCGACGGCGACAGGCGCCAGCACGTCGACGACCTGCGCTCCCTCCGACTCATCCCGCGCCGCGCTCATGTCCGGGCCTTAAAGCATAAATCGCCCTGCTGGAAGCGACGGAACGAAGCCCGTCCGATGCGGTTGCTGCTTGCGAGGACATTTGGAGGAGGACGCGCATGAGCAATGTCGTAAACGGCAGATGGTCTGAACTCGGCCTGTCGGCTGTCGTGACGGGCTCCGTCGCCGCCCTGGTGTCGGCGGCGGCGCTGGCGGCGCTCGCCAAGATGGAAGGCAAGGGCGCGTTGCAGCCGATCAACGCCACGAGCCATTGGGCGCAGGGCGACGAAGCCGCGAATGTCGAGCTGCCAAGCGCCAGCCACACGCTTGTCGGCTTCGCCACGCATCAAGCGTCCGCCATCTTCTGGGCGGCGCCCTTCGAGGCCTGGCTGGCGCTCAACCCGCCGCGCACGCTCATGAACCTGCTGCGCGACGCCTTTGTGATGTCGGGGATCGCCTGGGTGGTCGATTATGGCGCGACGCCCAAGCGCTTCACCCCCGGCTGGGAGCTGGTGCTCTCAAAGAAGTCGATGCTGGCGTCCTATATCGCGCTCGCCTTCGGCCTTGCGGCGGGCGCGCTCGTCTCGGAGCGCGTGCGAGAATCAAGGCGCATGACATGGCGGGAAGCGATCCCGCAGCGCTTCGCGCGGCTTATGCGGGGTCTGGGACAATAATCCCAGGCGCCCCGCCTTGACCTCGCGGCGTCCGCTCCCTATCCCTGATGACGCCAGTCGGCCGGACGGCCGCTGCGTCATGCAGAGGAAAGTCCGGGCTCCACGGAGACACGGCGCCGGATAACGTCCGGCGGGGGCGACCCCAGGGAAAGCGCCACAGAAAGCAAACCGCCGGGCTGCAAGCCCGGCAAGGGTGAAAGGGTGCGGTAAGAGCGCACCGCCTCGACGGTAACGCCGAGGGCATGGCAAGCCCCGCCGGGAGCAAAACCGAATAGGGGCGACCGAAGGCCAGAAACCTTCAACCCGTCTCCGGGATGTCGCCCGGGTTGGTTGCTCGAGGCGGTCGGCGACGACCGTCCCAGAGGAATGGCCGTCACGCGCGCGCCGGGAAACCGGTCCGCGCCATACAGAACCCGGCTTACAGGCCGGCTGGCGCCCATCCTGCGTGAGAGCCGCTGAAACACCTCCCCTTTACGGGGAGGTCGGCGGCCAAAGGCCGCCGGGTGGGGTTCGCGCGGCGGCGGCGAAGGGGTTTTACCCCACCCGTCGCGCTCCGCGCGCCACCCTCCCCGTAAAGGGGAGGGATGGGCGGCCGCCAGCATTTGACGTAAAGCGCCGGTCAGGGCGAATTGGCGATCGATAGTCATGGAGTTGGCGCCAATACCTCCCCTTTACGGGGAGGTCGGCGGTCGAAGACCGGCGGGTGGGGTTCTTGCCGCCGCCACATTGATGGGGGCTTTACCTCATCCGGCCCAGCTTTGCTGCGCCGCCGTCCCCTTAAAGGGGAGGGATTCGCTCACGGCCGGCGTTCATATGGCTGCTCCGGGCTATCAGTAACCCTCCCTTAATACTAACAAAGCTTAATGCTGTTTGGCGCCGGAGGAGGCGCTGCGGCTCCCGCCGCTTCGCCGACGCCTTGAAAAACAAATGACCCGCCAATCGATTTCGCCGCGACGCTCCGTGACCGCGAGCCGGCCTTTCTCGGGCCCGGCGGCGCTTTTCCGGCGCATTCCGGCGCAGGCGCGGGCCAATGCGAGGGCGAGCGTGATGGAGAAGGAGCGCGGCGCGGATCGGTTGCCGGGCGAAGACGGCCCGGCGCGGCATGTGCCCGTGCTGCTGCGCGAGGCGGTCGAGGCGCTGCGTCCGCGCGACGGCGGGCGCTATCTCGACGGCACGTTCGGCGCCGGCGGCTATACGCGCGCCATTCTCGCCGCCGCCGACACGAAGGTTCTGGCGCTCGACCGGGACCCGACGGCGATCGCGGCGGGCGCCGATCTCGTCTCGCAGGCGCGCGGGCGCCTCACATTGGTCGAAGCCCGCTTCTCGCAACTCGAAGAGGTTGCGGCGGCGCAGGGCTTCGTCCCGCTCGACGGCGTCGTCCTCGACATCGGCGTCTCGTCCATGCAGTTCGACGAAATCGAGCGCGGCTTCTCCTTTCGCGGCGACGGCCCGCTCGACATGCGGATGGAGGGCAGGGGCCTTTCCGCCGCCGACATCGTCAATGAGGCGGATGAGGAGACGCTCGCCGACATCTTCTACTTCTACGGCGAGGAGCGCGCCGCGCGCCGCATCGCCCGCGCTATCGTCCATGACCGCAAGCTCGCGCCCTTCACCTCGACCAAGCCGCTCGCCGAGATGATCGCCCGCGTCGCGCCGGGGCGTCCGGGCGATATTCACCCGGCGACGAAGAGCTTTCAGGCGCTGCGCATCGCGGTGAATGACGAGCTCGGCGAGTTGCTCGACGCTCTTTCCGCGGCCGAGCGCGCGCTCGCCGAGGGCGGCCGCCTCGCCGTCGTGACCTTCCATTCGCTCGAAGACCGCATCGTCAAGCAGTTTCTCGCCGAGCGCTCGGGACGCGGCGAGACCGGCTCGCGCCGCCTGCCGGGAGAGGCCGTCCCGCCGCCCGCGAGCTTTATCTGCGAAGGCCGTCAGCCCATCGCGCCGACGCGCGAGGAGACGGAGGCTAATCCGCGCGCCCGCTCGGCCAAGCTGCGCTGCGCGACGCGCATATCGGCGCCGCCTTTGCCGCTCGGCGACAAGCTCACGCGGCTCGCGCGTCTCCCCATTCGCGACAAGGGAAAAGTCTGATGCTCCGGCTTCTCAACATCGTCGCGATCCTCGCGCTCATCGGCTCGGCGGTCTACGCCTATTCGATCAAATATCAGACGGCCTATCGCGCCGAGCAGATCGCCAAGACCAAGATCGAGATCAAGCAGGAGCGCGACGCCATCGCCGTCTTGCGGGCGGATTGGGCCTATATGACGCGCCCCGAGCGCTTACAGCCGCTCGCCGACAAATATCTGCCTGATTTGAAGCCCCTTCAATTGACGCAGCTCGTCTCCGCCACGGCGCTGCCGCAAAAGATGCGCGGCGATTCGATCGGCGCCAAGCTCAGCGAGATCGGCCTGGGCCTCCCCGCGACGCCCGCCGCCGCGTCCGCGACGCCGACCACGCCGAAATCCGACACGCCCAAAGCCAAGGCCGCGACGCCGAAAATCGCGGCGACGGCCAAGGCGCCGGGCGCCAGCCAACAGAGCCAGAGCCGCGAGCAGAAGAAGCCATGACAGAGCGTCAGCACATGCCGGACATGCTCGAAACGCCGCCGGCCCGTCCGGGAAGGAAGCCGTCGAAATATGCGGGCATGATCCGCGCCGCCTTTTCGACGAGCCTCGACTCGAGCGCGCCGCGCATGCGGCTCGCCGCGCTGGGCTTCCTCGCGCTTTACGGCGTCATCTGCGCCAAGCTCGTCTATCTCGGCTTCAAGCCCGAGCCGGCGACGATCCGCCGCGCGGCCGCCGAGGCCGTCTCCGCCTCGCGTCCCGACATTCTCGACCGCAATGGCGAGGTGCTGGCGAGCGACGTGAAGGTCATGTCGGTCTTCGCCGAGCCGCGCCGCCTGATCGACAAGGACGAGGCGACGGAGCTGCTCACCGCCGTTCTGCCCGATGTGGACTCGAAGGAGCTGCGCGAGCGCCTCGGCTCGAAGAAAGGCTTCGTCTGGGTGAAGCGCGAGGTCACGCCGCATCAGCGCGACGAAGTGTTTCATCTCGGCCTGCCGGGCGTCGGCCTCATCGCCGAGAACAAGCGCGTCTATCCCAATGGGCCGATCGGCGCCCATGTGCTCGGCTTCGCCAATATCGACAATCAGGGCATCGCCGGCATCGAGAAATATATTGACGGGCAGGGGCTCGCCGATCTCCACAATCTCGGCTTCGGCGCGACGCCGGACGATCTCCAGCCGATCACGCTCTCGCTCGACATTCGCGCGACGCATGCGCTGCGCGACGAATTGGAGAAGGGCGTCGCGCGCTTCAAGGCCAAGGCCGGCGCCGCCGCGATCCTGGAGGTGAATACGGGCGAGGTGATCGCGCTCGCCTCGCTTCCCGATTACGATCCCAACAAGCCGACCGAGGCGCTCGACCCGATCCATATCAACCGCATGAATGTCGGCGTCTATGAGATGGGCTCGACCTTCAAGGCGCTGACGATCGCGATGGCGCTCGACTCGGGCAAGGTCAATCTCAACTCGCGTCTCGACGCGCGCGGCGCGCTCTCTTTCGGCCGCTTCAAGATTCACGACTATCACGCGCAGAACCGCGCGCTGACCGTGCCGGAGGTCTTCACCTATTCGTCCAATATCGGCACCGCGCGCATGGCGATGGGGCAGGGGGTCGAGAAGCACAAGGTCTTTCTGCGCAAGATGGGCCAGCTCACGCGCATGCGCACCGAATTGCCCGAAAGCGCCGAGCCGCTCTACCCGAAGAACTGGAGCGAGCTGAACACCATGACCATCGCCTTCGGCCACGGCCTCGCGGTCGCGCCCCTGCAGGCGATGATGGCGGTCGGCGCGCTGATGAATGGCGGCTATCTCATGACGCCCACCTTCATCAAGCGCACGCATGAGGAGGCGATGAAGGACGCCGTGCAGGTGATCAAGCCGGAAACCAGCGAGGCCATGCGCTATCTCATGCGCCTCAACGCGGAGATCGGCACGGCGCGGAAGGTCAATATTGACGGCTATTATGTCGGCGGCAAAACCGGCACGGCCGAAAAGGTCATTGGCGGCCATTATTCGAAGACCCGCCTGTTCACGACCTTCATGGCCGTCGCGCCGTCGGACAAGCCGAAATATCTCTTCCTCACCATCATGGACGAGCCGCAGGGCCTGCCCGAGGATGGCGGCCATGCGACGGCGGCCTTCAACGCCGGCTATGTGACGGGCGAGATCATCGAGCGCGCCGGGCCGGTGCTCGGCCTCGCGCCGCGCTTCGAGCCGCCGCACCAGCCCTTCCCGCTCCTCGCCAAGCTCGGTTTCGGCATGGCCAATATTCCCGCCGCCGGAGGTCACGGCCACTGATGCGTCTCTCCGAGCTCCTCGCCAGAAACGATCTCGATCCCGCGCTCGCGGGACTCGAAATCGCCGGCCTGTCCGCCGACAGCCGCGCGATCGGCGAGGGCTTCGCCTTCTTCGCGATTCCCGGCCATGCCGGCGACGGACTGTCTTTCGTCGAGGACGCGCGCGCGAAGGGCGCGGTTGTGGTCATTGCGCAGCGCGAGGCTGACTGCGCCTTGCCGCTCGTCGTCGTTCCCGACGTGCGCTCTTCTGTGGCGCTCGCCGCCGCGCGTTTCTATCCGCGTCAGCCGCAGACGATCGTCGCAGTGACGGGCACGAGCGGCAAGACCTCGGTCGTCGCCTTTCTGCGCCAGATATGGGCGGCGCTCGGCCATGAAGCCGCGTCGCTCGGAACCGTCGGCATTGTCGACTCCAAGGGCGCCCATTACGGCTCGCTCACGACGCCGGGGCCAGTCGAACTCGCGAAGACGCTCGACGAACTCGCCGCGCGCGGGATCACGCATCTTGCGATGGAGGCGTCGTCGCTTGGCGTCGATCAGCGCCGCCTCGACGGCGTGCGCCTCGCCGTCGCGGGCTTCACCAATTTCTCGCGCGACCATCTCGATCACCACCGCGACATGGAAGACTATTTCGCGGCGAAGATGCGGCTCTTCGACACGCTCATGCAGCCCGGCCAGACGGTGGTGATCGACGCGGACAGCGACGTCGCGGCGCGCGTATCGGAAATTTGCGAGGCGCGCGGGTTGAATGTCTTTGGCGTTGGCGCGAAAGGCGAGGCGATCGCGCTGAAGGAAGCGCGCGCCCATGCGTTGGCGACGTCTCTTGCGCTGAGCCACGCCGGCAGGGATTACGCGGTCGAATTGCCGCTCGCCGGCGCCTTCCAGACCTCGAACGCGCTCGTCGCGGCGGGGCTCGCCATCGCCTCCGGCGACGATCCCGCGCGCGTTTTCGGCGCGCTGAACAATCTCAAGGGCGCGCCAGGGCGCCTCGAACTCGTCGGCGCCAGAAACGGCGCCCCGGTCTTCGTCGATTACGCCCACAAGCCCGACGCGCTGGAGAAGGTTCTCGCGACGGTGCGCCCGCTGACCAAGGGGCGCCTCACCGTCGTTTTCGGCTGCGGCGGCGATCGCGACAAGGGCAAGCGTCCGCTGATGGGCGAGATCGCCGCGCGCGCCGCCGACATCGCCATCGTCACCGACGACAATCCGCGCAGCGAGGAGCCCGCGCTGATTCGCGCCGCCATCGTCGCAGGCGCCAAAGGCGCGGGACCGGCGGAAATCATCGAGATCGCCGACCGCGGCAAGGCTATTTCCCGCGCGATTGCCGGACTTCGCGAAGGCGACGCGCTCGTCGTCGCGGGCAAGGGGCATGAGACTGGCCAGATCGTCGGCGATCGCATATTGCCCTTTTCCGATCACGAAGCGGTCGCGAAAGCGCTGCAGGAGCATGGTTCATGAAGCAGGAACCCCTATGGTCGGGGCTGGCGCTCGTCGGCGCCTTGCAGGCGCGCATCAGCGGTTCGCTGGCGCGCGAGGCGACGGGCGTCTCGATCGACACGCGCACGCTGCAGCCGGGCGATCTCTTCGTCGCCATCAAGGGCGAGGCCCGCGACGGCCATGAATTCGTGCGCGCCGCTTTCGAGAAGGGCGCCGCCGCCGCCGTCATTGACGAAGCCCATGCGCAAGGGCTCGCCGGCGCCGGGCCGCTCTTCGTCGTGAAGGACGTGCAGCGCTCGCTCGAATTTTTGGGCATGCGCGCGCGCGACCGCACCGGCGCCTTCATCGCCGCCGTCACCGGCTCGGTCGGCAAGACCTCGACCAAGGACATGACGCGGCTGATGCTGTCGCGTTTCGGCGACACGCACGCCTCGGCGGCTTCCTACAATAATCACTGGGGCGTGCCGCTGACGCTTGCGCGCATGCCGGCTTCCTCGCGCTACGGCGTCTTCGAGCTCGGCATGAATCACGTCGGCGAGATCGCCGGCCTCGTCGCGCAGGTGCGCCCGCATGTCGCCGTGGTGACGAAAGTCGCGGCCGTGCATCTCGAACATTTCGATTCCATCGAAGCGATCGCCGACGCCAAGGCCGAGATTTTCTCCGGCCTTGAAGGCGGCGTCGCGATCGTCAATCGCGACGACGAATATTATCAGCGCCTCGCGGACGCGGCGGGCGCCTATGCCGGCCATATTCTCGATTTCGGCGAGACGGAAGGCGCGCAGGCGCGGCTTCTGTCCTACAAGCAGATCGACGCGGGCGCGGAGGTCGAGGCCGACATTCTCGGCCGGCGCCTCGCCTATCGCATCGGCGCGCCGGGCAAGCATATCGCGCTGAATTCGCTCGCCGCGCTGCTCATCGCGGTCGCTTTCGATCTCGATCTCGACAAGGCCGCCGCGGCCCTCGCCGAATTCGCGCCGCCCCCGGGCCGCGGACAGCGCGAGACGCTTGCGGCCGCCACGGGCGATTTCACGCTGATCGACGAGAGCTACAACGCCAATCCCACCTCGATGCGCGCGGCGCTCGATCTGCTGGGCGCGACGGCGCCGGGCGCGGGCGGGAGGCGCATCGCCGTGCTTGGCGATATGCTGGAGCTCGGGCCGCAAGGCGCGGAGCTTCATGCCGATCTTGCGGGCGATCTCCTGCGCAATAATGTCGACCTGCTCTTCACGGCGGGCCCGCTAATGCAGCGCCTCTATTACGCCGCGCCGGAGGCGATGCGCGCCGCGCATCGCGCCACGGCGCTCGAGCTGGAAGAAGCCGCGCTCGCCGCAATTCGGTCAGGCGACGTCGTCATGGTCAAAGGCTCGAACGGGTCGCGCATGTCGCGGATCGTCGCGGCGACAAGAGCGAAATTCGCGCCCGATAAGTTGAGCTGAGGAAGTTAGACGATGCTGACCCTGCTTGCGGACCTTTCCTATCTCTACAGTCCGCTCAACATTTTCCGCTATATCACCTTCCGCGCGGCCATGGCCGCGGCGACGGCGCTGTTCTTCGTCTTCTTCTTCGGCCCGAACATCATTTCGGCGCTGCGCATCAAGCAGGGCAAGGGGCAGCCCATTCGCGAGGACGGGCCGCAATCGCATCTCATCACGAAGAAGGGCACGCCTACAATGGGCGGCCTGATGATCCTGTCCGGCCTTATCGCGGCGACGCTGCTCTGGGCCAATCTGCGCAATTATTATGTCTGGATCGTGCTCTTCGTCACGGCGTCCTTCGGCGCCATCGGCTTCTATGACGACTATCTGAAGGTCACGAAGCAGTCTCACGCCGGCTTCTCCGGCAAGGCGCGTCTCCTGCTGGAGTTCGTCGTCGCAGGTCTCGCCTGCTATTTCCTGATGAAGGTCGGCGGCGAGAACATGTCGAAGCTCGCCATACCGATGGTCAAGGGCTATATCGGCTCGCTCGGCGCCTTCTTCATCGTCTTCGGCGCCTTCGTCATCGTCGCGGCGGGCAATTGCGTCAATCTCACGGACGGTCTCGACGGCCTCGCCATCGTGCCGTCGATGATCGCGGTGGGGACCTTCGCGATCTTCGCCTATCTCGTCGGCAATTCGATTTTCTCGAACTATCTCGGCGTCAATTACGTCGCGGGCGTCGGCGAATTGACCATCGTCTGCTCCGCCTTCATCGGCGCGGGGCTGGGCTTCCTGTGGTTCAACGCGCCGCCCGCGCAGATCTTCATGGGCGATACGGGTTCGCTCGCGCTTGGCGGCCTGCTCGGCACGGTCGCCGTCGCGGTGAAGCAGGAATTCGTGCTCGCCATCGTCGGCGGCCTCTTCGTGCTCGAGGGCGCGTCGGTCATCATTCAGGTCGCCTATTTCAAGGCGACCGGCAAGCGCATCTTCCTGATGGCGCCGATCCATCACCATTTCGAGCAGAAGGGCTGGAAGGAGCCGCAGATCGTCATCCGCTTCTGGATCATCGCCTTCGTTCTGGCGCTCACGGGTCTTGCGACCCTCAAGCTGAGGTGACGATGACTCCGGTTACCACCTTCAAGGGCAAGCGCGTCGCGCTTTTTGGCCTCGGCGGCTCGGGCCTCTCCACCGCCAAGGCGTTGATGGCCGGCGGCGCGCAGGTGCACGCCTGGGACGACGGTGAAGCCGGGCGCCTCAAGGCCGTCGCCAATGGCGTGCCGCTCGACGACCTCTCCCAGGCCGACTGGTCGCGCTTTTCGGCGCTCGTGCTTTCTCCGGGCGTGCCGCTGACGCATCCCGAGCCGCATTGGACGGTGACGCTCGCTCAAGCGATGGACGTCGAGATCATCGGCGACATCGAGCTGTTTTGCCGCGAGCGCGCGGCCCATGCCGGCGGCGCGCCTTTCATCGCCGTCACGGGCACCAATGGCAAATCGACGACGACGGCGCTCATCGCGCATATTCTGCGCGAGGCGGGCCGCGACGTGCAGCTCGGCGGCAATATCGGCGTGCCGATCCTCGATCTCGAGCCGCCGTCGGACGAGCGCATTCACGTCATCGAATGCTCCTCCTTCCAGATCGATCTCACGCCGTCGCTGAAGCCGACCATTGGCATTCTGATCAATCTCACGCCCGACCATATCGACCGTCACGGGACGATGGAGAATTACGCGGCCGTGAAGGAGCGGCTCGTCGCGGGCGCGGAGGTCGCGCTTATCGGCGTCGACGATACCCATACCCATGCGATCGGCGCGCGGCTTTCCGCCGATCCGCGCGAGGGTCAGCGCGTCGCGCCCGTTTCAGCCGTCCGCCCGCTCGAATGGGGCTTCTATGTCGAGAATGGCGACATCTATTTCCGCGAGCGGGAGCATCCGCCGGAAGAAGCGGAACTGCTCGCCTCGCTGAAGAACGCCCGCGCATTGCGCGGGGCGCATAATGCGCAGAACGCCGCCTTCGCCGCCGCCGCCGCCTGGGAATGCGGGCTGGAAGACGAGGAAATCGCGGCGGGCGTTGCGAGCTATCCGGGCCTTCCGCATCGCATGGAGGAGGTCGGCCGCATCGAGCGGGCGCTCTTCGTCAACGACTCCAAGGCGACCAACGCCGACGCGGCGGAAAAGGCGCTGGCGAGCTTTACCGACATCTACTGGATCATCGGCGGCAAGGCGAAGGAGGGCGGCATCGAGCCGCTGCGGCCTTACTTTTCGCGAATCCGCAAGGCCTATCTCATCGGCGCCGCGAGCGACGATTTCGCGCGCACGCTGCAAGGCGCGCTGCCTTACGAGCGTTGCGAGACGCTCGACGTCGCGACGACGAAGGCCGCTTTCGACGCGCTCGACGGC
The DNA here is from genome assembly GCF_054106005.1 of Methylocystis sp. S23. Classification (NCBI taxonomy): domain Bacteria; kingdom Pseudomonadati; phylum Pseudomonadota; class Alphaproteobacteria; order Hyphomicrobiales; family Methylocystaceae; genus Methylocystis; species Methylocystis sp. S23. Next base: position 106,601 of record NZ_CM134185.1, on the reverse strand, counting down.
GATGCGCAAGAGCCGATCGTTCTGCTTTCGCCGGCCTGCGCCTCCTACGATCAATTCGCGAATTTCGAGGCGCGCGGCGACGCCTTTCGCGGCCTCGTCAATGGACTGCCCGCCGTCATCGCCGCCCGCAGAGGAGAGCACCCATGATTTCGCGCGCCGAGCGAACCGCATTTTCGGATTGGGCGTGGACGATCGATCGCTGGCTCCTCGCCGGCATCGGGCTTCTCATTGTCGCCGGCCTGGTCTTCGCCATGGCGGGCAGCCCGCCCGTCGCCGAGCGGCTGCATCTGCCGACCTTTCATTTCGTCAACCGCCAGGTGGCCTATCTGCTGCCGGCGCTCGCGGTGATGATCGGAGCCTCCTTTCTGTCGCCGCGCCATGTGCGCCGCGTTGCGCTCGTCATCTTCGTCCTCTCGCTCGCGCTCGTCATCGCGACCTTGTTCTTCGGGCAGGAAGTGAAGGGCGCCAAGCGCTGGATCTTCGGCATTCAGCCCTCCGAATTCCTCAAGCCCGCCTTCGTCGTCGTCGTCGCCTGGGCCTTTTCCGAAGGCGCGCGGCGCAAGGACGTGCCGGGCAACTGGATCGCCCTGCTGCTCTTTCCGCTCGCTGTGGGGCCGCTGGTTCTGCAGCCCGATTTCGGCCAGACCATGCTGATCTCGATCGTCTGGGGCGCGCTCTTCTTCATGGCGGGTCTGCATGTGATCTGGGTGATCGGCCTTGGCGGCGTCGCCGTGCTCGCGGCGCTGCTCGCCTATAAATTCGTGCCGCATGTCCATGCGCGCATCGAGGCCTTTCTCGAGCCGCCGCCGCCCGTCGCCGGCGTGCCGTCGAACTTCCAGTCCGAGACGGCGCTCGAAAGCTTCATCGCCGGCTCCTGGTTCGGCAAGGGCCCCGGCGAAGGCACGGTGAAGCGCATTTTGCCGGACTCCCACACTGACTTCATCTTCGCCGTCATCGGCGAGGAGTTCGGCGTGATCGTCTGCGTCGCGCTCGCGCTCGTCTTCGCCTTCATTGTCGTGCGCGGCCTGTTGTCGGCGGCGCGCAACGAAGACCCCTTCTGCCGCTTCGCGACGGCGGGCCTCGTCATGCTCTTCGGCCTGCAGAGCTGCATCAACATGGCCGTGAACGTGCATCTCATGCCGGCGAAAGGCATGACGCTGCCTTTCGTCTCCTATGGCGGCTCGTCGCTCATCTCGCTGTCGCTCGGCATGGGCTTCCTGCTCGCCGTCACGCGCAAGCGCCCGCGCACCCGCGTTCTCACGCAGGTCGCGGCGAGCGGCGAAGCCATTCCCGCGGCGGCGTGACATGAACGATCGACCCATCCTTCTCGCCGCCGGCGGCACGGGCGGCCATCTCTTCCCGGCCGAGGCGCTCGCTCACGCGCTCGGCGCGCGCGGCGTTCCGGTGGAACTCGTCACCGACGAGCGCGCGCTCGCCTATGGCGGCAATTTCCCGGCGCGCGCCATGCATTGCATTCCCGCCGCGACGCCGCGCGGCGGCTCCTTCGTCGCCAAGGCGCAGGCGGTGGCGCGTCTTGCTTACGGAACGGCGCAGGCCGCGAAGGTCTTCCGCCATTTGCAGCCGCGCGCGGTGATCGGCTTCGGCGGCTATCCCACCGTGCCGCCTATGCTCGCCGCCGCATTTCTCAAAATCCCGACCGTGCTGCATGAGTCGAACGCCATTATGGGGAAGGCGAACCGCTTCCTCTCCGGCCATGTCGACAGGATCGCGGCGGGCCTGCCCAATCTGCGCGCGCCGCCGCCTTTGCAAAGCAAGATCCTCTTCACGGGCAATCCCGTGCGGCCGGCCGTGCTGGAGGCGGCGAAGCTTCCTTATCCTGATTTCGCGGACGGCGCCTTCCGCCTGCTCGTCACCGGCGGCTCGCAGGGCGCGCGCGTGATGGCGGACATCGCGCCCGAGGCGATCGCCGCATTGCCGAACGATCTGCGTTCGCGCATCCGTCTCGTGCAGCAGACGCGATCCGAAGACATTCCGCGTGTCGAGGCGATCTATCAGGGCGCCGGCGTCAATGTCGAAATCGCGCCCTTTTTTAGGGATCTTCCGCTGCGCATCGCGCAGGCGCATTTCGTTATCTCACGCTCCGGCGCCTCGACGGTTTCGGAGCTTGCCGTCATCGGCCGCCCGGCGCTCTTCGTGCCGCTGCCGCATTCGCTCGATGGCGACCAGGCGGCGAACGCCGCTTTCATCGAGCAGGCGGGCGCGGCGGAGACGGTGAAGCAGAGCGACTTCACGCCGGCCTTCCTGACCAACCGTCTCGTGGAGTTGATCGGCGCGCCCGAGGCGCTGGCGCGACGCGCCGAGGCGGCGAAGCGCGTCGGCGTCGCCGACGCCGCCGAGCGGCTCGCCGATCTTATATTGAGCGTGGCGCAAGGCCGCGCTTCCTGAGGGAGACTTTCCAGGATGAAACTGCCGCGCGATCTCGGCCCCATTCACTTCGTCGGCATTGGCGGCATCGGCATGTCGGGCATCGCCGAGGTGCTGCTCAATCTCGGCTACACGGTGCAGGGCTCCGACGCCGCCGAGAACGCCAACGTCAAACGTCTTTCCGAGAAAGGCGCGACGGTCTTTGTCGGCCATGACGCCAAGAATCTCGGCGAGGCGGCGGTGGTCGTCGTCTCGACCGCGATTAAGCGCGACAATCCGGAGCTCGTCGCCGCGCGCGAGAAGCGCCTGCCGGTCGTGCGGCGCGCGGAGATGCTCGCGGAGCTGATGCGCCTCAAGCAATGCGTCGCCATCGCCGGCACCCACGGCAAGACGACGACAACCTCGCTCGTCGCGACGCTGCTTGACGCCGGCGGGCTCGATCCGACGGTCATCAATGGCGGCATCATCAACGCCTATGGCACTAATGCGCGTCTCGGCGCCGGCGAATGGATGGTGGTCGAGGCGGATGAAAGCGACGGCACCTTCTTGAAGCTTCCCGCCGACGTCGCCATCGTGACCAATATCGATCCCGAGCATCTCGATCACTTCCACACCTTCGACGCCATCAAGGAAGCCTTCCGCAATTTCATCGAGAATCTGCCCTTCTACGGTTTCGCGGTGATGTGCCTCGATCATCCGACCGTGCAGGAGCTCGTCGGCAAGATCGAGGATCGCCGCGTCATCACCTATGGCGAGAACCCGCAGGCCGACGTGCGGCTGCTCGACGTGAATCTCGACGGCGGCGTGTCGCGCTTCAATGTGCTGCTGCGCGACCGCAAGACGTCGCAGGCGACCTATCTCGAAAATCTGCTTCTGCCGATGCCCGGCCATCACAATGCGCTGAACGCGACGGCGGCGATCACCGTCGCCTATCAGCTCGGGCTGTCGCCGGACCAGATCCGCAAGGCCCTCTCCGGCTTTGGCGGCGTCAAGCGCCGCTTCACGCGCACGGGCGAGTGGAACGGCGTGCAGGTCTTTGACGATTACGGCCATCATCCGGTGGAGATCGGCGCCGTGCTGCGCGCGGCGCGCGCCTCGACCAAGGGCAAGGTCGTCGCCGTGATGCAGCCGCATCGCTATACCCGCCTGCAATCGCTCTTCGACGGCTTTTCGACCTGCTTCAACGACGCGGACGTCGTGATCGTCGCCGACGTCTATCCTGCGGGCGAGCAGCCGATCGAGGGCGTCGATCGCGACGCGCTGGTCAACGCCATCCGCGCGCATGGCCATCGCCGCGCCGTCGGCCTGCCGTCGCCTGAAGTGCTGCCGGCCATGGTGCGCGAGATCGCCGCGCCGGGCGATTATGTCGTATGCCTCGGCGCCGGCAACATCACGCAATGGGCCTATACGCTGCCGGAGCAGTTGGCGGCCGGCGGGCAGGGGTGAGGACGACTCTCATGCTCGTCAAGCCGGCGATTGCGGCCTCGCCCCTCGCCCTAACCCTCTCCCCGCTTTCGCGGGGAGAGGGAATGAGCCCGCCTCCTGTGCGGCAAGCTCTCTGGGAACGGGCCAACTCTCACTCCCGTCATTGCGAGCGCAGCGAAGCAATCCAGAGTCTCATCACGGCCCTGGATTGCTTCGCTTCGCTCGCAATGACGGCGGAGACGCTTGAATGACCTTCCCCGACCTCATCCCCGGCCTCAAGGAGCTCATGCCCGAGCTGCGCGGCAAGCTCTCGGGAAACGAGCCGCTCGCGCCTTACACATGGTTTCGCGTCGGCGGGCCGGCGCAGCTTCTATTCATGCCGGCGGACGAGGCGGACCTCGCTTATTTCCTTGCGCGGTTGCCGAAGGAAATTCCCGTCACCGTCGTCGGCCTCGGCTCCAATCTCATCGTGCGCGACGGCGGCGTGGGGGGCGTGGTCATTCGTCTCTCGGCGAAGGGCTTTGGCGAGATCGCGGTGGAGGACGATTGCCGATTGCGCGTCGGCGCCGCCGTCCCCGACGTGAAGGCCGCGCGCGCGGCCGCCGACGCCGGGATCGACGGTCTTTCCTTCTTTCGCGGCATTCCCGGCGCCATTGGCGGCGCGCTGCGCATGAACGCCGGCGCGCATGGCGGCGAGACGAAGGATGCGCTGATCGAAGCGCGCGGCGTCGACCGCGCGGGCAATGTGCGCGTCTTCTCCAACGCCGATATGGGCTATACGTATCGCCACTGCTCGGCGCCGGAGGACGTCATCTTCACCAGCGCGCTTTTTCAGGGCCGGCCCGGCGACCGCGAGGCGATCCTCGCCGAGATGGATCGCATCACTCAGGCGCGCGAGGCCTCGCAGCCGATCAAGGAAAAGACCGGCGGCTCGACCTTCAAGAATCCGGACGGCCACAAGGCCTGGCAATTGATCGACGCGGCCGGCTGTCGCGGCCTCGTCGTCGGCGACGCGCAGGTGAGCGAGATGCACTGCAATTTCCTTATCAATCGCGGCGGCGCCACGGCGGCGGACATCGAGAATCTGGGCGAGGAAGTGCGCCGCCGCGTCAAGGAACGGAGCGGCGTCGAGCTGCATTGGGAAATCAAACGGATTGGCGAGCCCTGACATGAGCGCCCTGACGTCGCGCGATTTTGCGGAACGCCGGCCCGCGCGGCTGGCGGCCTCTCTCGCCAGCCCTTTCACGACGCTGGCGCTGATCCTGATCGCAATCGGCCAGCAGGTTGCAGGTCATCTCAATTGCGACGTGTCATGGTTCATCACCTTCGCCGAGAAGTTTCTTGACGGCGCCGTCCCCTATGTCGACGTCACGGACCCCAATCCGCCCGCGGCCTTCCTCGTCATGGCGCCGGCGGCGCTGCTTGCGCGCGCCTATCATGTCGCGGTCGAGCCGATCGTCGGCTTCCTCGTCTTTCTCTTCGGCATTCTGTCGATCGCCCTGAGCGTCGTCATCTTCCGTTTTGGCGCGCCGCGCTCGCGCGAGGATTGGGGACTCATCCTCAACGCTTCCGTCTTCACGCTGCTGGTCGCTCCGGCTCTGATCTTCGCCGAGCGCGAACACATTGCGCTGCTCGCGCTCTCGCCCATGCTCGCGACGCTCGCCGCCTCGGCGGAGGGCGGGCGCGTTCCGCGCGCATTGCGTATCGTCGCGGGGCTCGGCGCGGGGCTTGCGGTCTGCTTCAAGCCCTTCTTCGCGCTCGCCGTCATGCTGCCCGCGCTGGCGCTTGCTTTGCGCGAACGCTCGCCGCGCCTGCTGCTCACCATCGAACTGGCGACGACGGCCGGGCTTTGCGGCGTCTATGCGATGGCGACCTTCGTTTTCTTTCCGGCCTATGCGCAATATGCGCTGCCGGTGATCGCCGACGTCTATCAGCCTGCGCGCGACACGCTCGCAAATCTTGCGCTCTTCACGCTCGCGCCCTTCAATGTCGCGCTGCTCGCGGCGCTCTTCGTCGTGTCGGCGAAGGGCTTCGCCCACCCGCCGGTCGCGCCGGGCTTCGTGGCGCCGGCCGCCGCGCGCGTCTGCGCTTTCGCCTCCATCGGCTTTCTCGTCAGCTTCTTCTTGCAGGGCAAGGGCTGGAGCAACCATGCCTATCCAGGCATTATGCTCGCGCTGCTCGCCTGGTGCTTCTTCGCGCTCGACGGCCATCCGCGCGCCCGCGCCGCAAGGGAAGGGCGGCTGTTCAAATTCGTATTCCTGCCCGCGCTCGCCGCCGCGCCCTTCCTGTTCGGCGCCCTCAAGGTCCTGACCGATATCGAGGAGCATCCCGGTCTGCGCGCCGAAATCGCGCGCGTCGCCCCGGAGCATCCTCGCGTGATCGCGATGGCGCGCCAGCTTGATTACGGGCATCCCGTGACGCGCCAGCTCGAAGGGATATGGGTTGGTCGTCCCAATGCGCTCTGGACGGCGAGCCTCGCGGCCTATCTTCTGCGCGACACGCAGGACCCCGCCCGGCGCGCCCGCCTCGAAGACTATCGGCGCCGCGATCTCGCGGGCTTCGTCGCGGACGTTCGCGCCGGCAAGCCGGACGTCATCATCGTCGAGGACGGGGATACGCGCGAATGGGTCCTGAAGCAGCCCGAAAGCGCGGCCGCGCTCGACGGCTATGACAAAGCCGGCGAAGCCGGGGAAATCGAAATCTGGACCCGCAAGGCTCGGTGAAGGGGAAAAATGTGAAATCGGACCGTCATTGCGAGCGAAGCGAAGCAATTCAGAGCAATGATAACGACCTCTGGATTGCTTCGTCGCTTCGCTCCTCGCAAGGACGGCGGAACAACCTTGCGGCTGGCGGCTTGCTTCAATCAAATTGCCAGGTTTTTGGACCCCCACCCCGACCCTCCCCCTTTCAGGGGGAGGGGGCAAAAACGCGCCATTCCCCTCCCCTGGAAGGGGGAGGGTTAGACGATCTCGCCCAGGCGGGTTTGCCGTCGCCCTCGATCGTCAGGCCGTCAAGGTCGCAAATATCGAACCCGCGCGCATTCTCCGGCGCGCGGGCCGGCTGAATTCCAAGCGGGCCGCCGTCATTTTTGGCGCGGTCAAATCCTTCATCGGGCGCTAAAGCCCTGTCAAAGAATGGGCCGAACATGACTAAACACATCGCCGTTCTCATGGGCGGGCTCTCTTCGGAGCGAGAAATCTCACTGCGCTCCGGCGAAGCCAGCGCCAAGGCGCTCGAAGGCGAAGGCTACCGCGTTACGCGCGTCGACGTCGGCCCTGACGTCGCTCAGCTTCTCTCGGCTTTGAAGCCGGACGTCGCCTTCAACGCGCTGCACGGCAAGTTCGGCGAGGACGGGTGCATACAGGGCGTCCTGGAGATTTTGCGCATTCCCTATACGCATTCCGGCGTGCTTGCGTCCTCGCTTGCGATGAAGAAAGACATCGCCAAGAGCGTAATGGCTGCGGCCGGAATCCCCGTGCCGGGCGGCCGTGTCGTTCATCGGCTGGAGGCGGCGGAGAGGCACGTGCTTGAGCCGCCATATGTGTTGAAGCCGGTCAGCGAAGGGTCCTCCTTTGGCGTTTTCATCGTCAAGGACGGACGCTCTCATCCGCCTCAGGAACTCCTGCGGGCCGACTGGTCCTATGGCGACTTCATGCTCGCCGAACCTTTCATCGCCGGGCGGGAGCTCACTTGCGCGGTGGTGGGCGACCGCGCCTTGGACGTGATCGAGATTCTCCCCGTATCGGAGGATTTCTACGGTTACGATGCGAAATACGCCGCCGGCGGCTCGAAACACGTTCTTCCTGCAAATCTTAAAGAGAATATTTACCAAGAGGTTCAACATTTAGCCATCGAGGCTCACAGAGCGCTCGGCTGTCGCGGCGTCAGTCGCGCCGACTTCCGATACGACGATCGGCCCGACGGAACGGGCGAGCTCGTCGTTCTGGAGGTGAACACGCAGCCGGGCGCGACGGAGACCTCGCTCGTGCCAGAAATGGCGGCTTACGCAGGTTTTTCGTTCGGCGAGCTAGTCAGATGGATGGTGGAAGACGCGTCCTGCGATCGTTGAGGGAGTCGGTTTCGACTGCCCTTCCGCTTGTTCATTTCCCCGTCGCAGAGCCTCAAGCCGCCGTCGCCGGCGCGCCCTTCGCCGGCGCGGCGCCGGTTAACCCTAACGTTTCGCGGCCTGCGCCGCGCCGGCGCGTCGAGGAGACGACGAAGCTCGCGAGCCTCGCCTTCCTCGGCAAGCCAGGCGTCGGCCTCGTCGCCCTCATCCTGCTCTTCGGCGGCGTCGGTTTCGCCGGGCTCGTCCAGAATGGCGGCTATGACCGGATCGTCGCGAGCGAAGGCCAGCCCTGGGACATCGCCGCCCGCGCGATCGGCTTCGATATTTCGGCGGTGACGATCGCCGGCCAGTCCCGCCTCACGGAAAGGGAGCTGCTCGACGCCTCCGGAGTCGGCCCGAAGAATTCGCTGCCCTTCCTTGACGCCAACGCCGTGCGCGAGCGCCTCATGGCCGTTCCGCTCGTCAAATCGGCGCGGGTGATGAAGCTCTATCCCAATCGCCTCGTCGTCGCGATCGAGGAGCGACAGCCCCACGCGCTGTGGCAGCGCGAGGGCCGCGTGTCGGTCATCTCCGAGGACGGCGTCGCGATCGACGAATTGCGCGACGAGCGCTATCTCGGCCTGCCCTTCGTCGTCGGCGAGGGCGCGCAGAAGCGCCTGCCGGAGTTCCTGCAGCTTCTAAAGGGCATGGAAGACCTCGCGCAGCGGGTGAAAGCGGGCGTGATGGTCGCCGGCCGTCGCTGGGACATCGAGATGACGAATGGAGTCGTCGTGAAACTGCCGGAAGAAAATCCCGGCCCGGCGGTTGAGACGCTGAAACGCCTTCAGCGCGAGGCGCGCATCCTCGACAAGGACGTGATGTCCGTCGATCTGCGCGCCTCCGACCGCGCCACCGTGCGCCTGACCGAGGAAGCCGCGGCCGCGCGCGAGGCGGGGCAGTCTCGCAAGACCAAGAAGACGGGTGGGTAGAGTAATGAAGTCTCAGCTTGTTCCGCCGCGTTTGAAGCCTCTTTCGCCGCGCCGCTCCACGACGCTCGCGGTTCTCGACGTCGGCACGTCCAAGATCGCCTGCCTCATCGCGCGCCTCACCCCGGCGGGCGAGGTCGCGCCCGGCGACTGGCGCACCCATCGCATTCGCGTGCTGGGCATCGGCCATCAGCGCTCGCTCGGCGTGAAGCACGGGCTCGTCATCGACATGGACGAGGCCGAGCGCGCCATCCGGCACACGGTCGACGCCGCCGAGCGCATGGCCGGCCTGCAGGTCGACCAGGTCGTCGTCACCGCGTCGGGCGGCCGTCTCGCTTCCGAGCACTTCGCCGCCAAGCGGGCCATTGGCGGCCGCGAGGTCGCCGAGGCCGACATTCATCGCGTGCTGGAAGCCTCGGCCGCGCATCATCTCCATCGCGGCCGCGTCGCCGTGCATTCGCTGCCCACGGGCTTCTCGCTCGACGGCGTCAACGGCATTCGCGAACCCAAGGACATGATCGGCGACGAGCTCGGCGTCGATCTGCATGTCGCGACCTGCGATCAGGCGGCCGCCCGCAATCTGATCCTCGCGGCGGAGCGCGGCCATCTCGGCGTCGCGGGCATGGCCGCGACCCCCTATGCGGCGGGCCTCTCCGTGCTGGAGCCCGACGAAGCGGAGATGGGCGTCATCGTCGTCGACATGGGCGCCGGCTCGACCTCGCTCGCGGTCTTCTCGCGCGGCGAGATGGCGCATCTCGACGCCGTGACGCTCGGCGGCAATCACGTCACCATGGACATCGCCCGCGGCCTCGATGCGCGCCTCGCCGACGCTGAGCGCCTGAAGACGTTTCACGGCTCGGCGATCTCCTCATCCTCGGACGAGCGCGAGACGGTCTCCTTCGATCATGTCGGCGAGCGCGGCCATCACAAGGCGCATGCGCCGAAATCGCATCTCGTGCGCATCATTCGTCCGCGCGTCGAGGAGACGTTCGAATTCCTGCGCGACCGGCTGGCGCGCGCCGGCTATCCGGCGAGCCCGAGCCGCCGCATCGTTCTCACGGGCGGCGCGAGCCAGCTCACCGGCGCGGCGGAATGCGCGCATCGCATTCTCGGCGGCCAGGTCCGCGTCGGCCGTCCGATCGGCGTCGAAGGCCTTCCCGATCCCGCGCGCAGCCCCGCCTTCGCGGCGGCGGCGGGATTGCTCGTCTATCCGCAGGTCGCGGGGCGCGAATATTTCGAGCCTCATCGGGCGGGGCGGGCGGCGACGGGAACCGACGGCTACATGACGCGAGTGGGTAGATGGTTAAGGGAAAGCTTCTAGAATCGGGAGCAAGTGATTCTCTCAACCGAGGCGATCCGGCCGGCAAAAGGCGGGCCTCACGACGAAATAGCCGAGGACGACGCGTTCGGCGACGGGGCGTCCAAGGATTGGGACAACCGACGCCGATGAGCAGTGTAGATTTCGAGAGGCCTGGCACATGACGATCAATCTGAAAGCTCCCGAGCTGAGGGAATTGAAGCCCCGCATCATGGTGTGCGGCGTGGGCGGCGGCGGCTGCAACGCCGTCAACAACATGATCGCGTCGGGCCTTTCCGGCGTCGATTTTCTGGTCGCCAACACCGACGCCCAGGCGCTGGCCTCGTCTCCCGCCGAGCGCGTCATCCAGATGGGCCTGCAGGTGACCGAGGGTCTCGGCGCCGGCGCCCAGCCGGAGGTCGGCCGCGCCGCCGCCGAGGAGGCGCGCGAAGAAATTCGCGAGCATCTGCAGGGCGCGCATATGTGCTTCGTCACCGCCGGCATGGGCGGCGGCACGGGCACGGGCGCCGCGCCGGTCATCGCGCAGATCGCGCGCGAGATGGGCATCCTCACTGTCGGCGTCGTCACCAAGCCCTTCCATTTCGAGGGGCAGCGCCGCCTGCGCATCGCGGAGTCCGGCATTGGCGAGCTCCAGAAATGCGTCGACACGCTGATCGTCATCCCGAACCAGAACCTCTTCCGCATCGCAACGGAGAAGACGACCTTCGCCGACGCCTTCGCCATGGCGGACCAGGTGCTCTATTCGGGCGTCGCCTCGGTCACCGACCTCATGGTCAAGGAAGGCCTCATCAATCTCGACTTCGCCGACGTGCGCTCGATCATGCGCGGCATGGGCAAGGCGATGATGGGCACGGGCGAGGCGACCGGCGAGCGCCGCGCCAATCTCGCGGCGGAAGCCGCGATCGCCAATCCGCTGCTCGACGAAGTGTCGATGAAGGGCGCGCGCGGCCTGCTGATCTCGATCACGGGCGGCCACGACCTCACCCTCTACGAAGTCGACGAGGCGGCGAGCCGCATCCGTCAGGAGGTGGACGAGGACGCCAACATCATCCTCGGCGCCACCTTCGATTCCTCGCTCGAAGGCGTGATCCGCGTGTCGGTCGTCGCGACCGGCATCGACCTCGCCTCGATCACCGCCGACGATCCGACGAGCCAGGCCCGCATGGCCGAGGCCGCCGAGCGCATGCGCGCCCAGATGCAGCAGTCGAAGCCGCAGCAAACGGCGCCGATCGCCGAGCCGACGGCGCAGATCTACGCGATGCCCGAGCGCGCGCCCGCGCCGGTCTATCAGCCTGAGATCCGCGAAGCGGCTCCGGCCCCGGTCTATTACGCCGAGCCGGCTCCGGTCGCGCCGCAGATGACCACGAACGGCGTCTATCTGGAGCCGGTCGCCGCGCGTCCGACCTATGCCGAGCCGATGCCCGAGCCCGCCCCGCGCATGGTCGCGGAGCCCGCCCCGGCGCCTTACGTGCCGCCGGCTCCGGAGCTGCCGCGCGCGCCGCGCATGCCCTCGATCGAGGACTTCCCGAAGCCGGTTCAGGATCAGCTTCGCCAGCATCGCGCCGAGGCGGCTCACGACCCGCGCCGCAAGTCGATCTTCGAGCGCCTGGCTTCTTTCGGCGCGAGCCGCCAGGAGGAAGCCTTGCAGGGCGCCGCCGCCCCGGCTCCGACGCCGCCGCGCGTCCCGCAGCCTTCGCCGGCGCATGCCGAATATGGCAAGCGCCCCGCCGCCGCTCCGGCTCCCCAGCCGGCGCCGTCCCATGCGGCGCTCGACCCGCATGGCCGCCGTGCGCCGCAGCCGCGCCCGGTGGAAGAGGACCATCTGGAGATTCCGGCCTTCCTGCGCCGGCAGTCGAACCATTAAGGTCCAGTCGGACAGCCGCGACGAGGGCCCGTTTTCAGCGGGCCTCCGACCGCTGATAGAATCGCGTTGACGCCCCTCATGCTTCGAGACGCCTGCTGCGCAGGCTCCTCAGCATGAGGGATTTCTATATCTGCGCCGAATAGTTAGGCCTCATGCTGAGGAGCGAGCGACGCCCCATGCTTCGAGACGCCTGCTGTTCAGGCTTCCTCGGCAATGAGTTTCTGATTCTGCGCCAAATAGTTAGGCCTCATCCTGAGGAGCGAGCGAAGCTCGCGTCTCGAAGGACGAGGCCGCCCTTGGAGGTTTGTCGGCAAACCGAGGCCCGTCTCGCGCAGGCTTTTGTTTGTACGGCGCTTTAGCCTTTGTAACAAACTGTAAGAAACCGTTACTGGAGCCTGACCGGCCATTTGGAATAGGATATGCTCTAACTGGCTCAAGCTCGGGCTTTTTCAAGCCTTCGCCGGGAGGATCGCCTTATTCGCCCGAAGTCCCGCGCCCTAGACGCTCAAAGGGCAAGAGTGGCTCAACTGGCCGCGATTTTGAAATTCGAGACCGCCGCGCAGACCACGCTGGCGCGCCGGGCGACGTTGTCCGGGTTTGGCGTCCATGGCGGCAAGCCCGCGCGGCTGACCCTGGCGCCGGCGCCCGCCGGTTCCGGCGTCGTTTTCAATGTCGCGGGCGTGGACCTCGCCGCCGATTGGCGGGTCGTGGACGCTACGCAATTGCGCACCCGGCTCGCGGCCGACGGCGCGAGCGTCTCGACGGTCGAGCACCTTCTGGCGGCGCTCGCCGGTCTCGGCGTCGATAACGCCCTTATCGAGGTCGAGGGCGGCGAAATCCCGGCCATGGACGGCTCGGCCGAGGCCTTCGTCGCCGCGATCGACGAGGCGGGCATTGTCCCGCTCTCCGCGCCGCGCGCTTTTCTCCGCGTCGTCGCGCCGGTGCGGGTCTCCGACGGCGCGGGCTGGGCGGAGCTGACGCCCGCCAAATCGGGCTTGCGGCTTGACGTCGAGATCGCCTTCGGCGGACGCATCGGCCGCCAGCGCCGGACCCTCGACGTCTCCCCGGACGCCTTCCGCCGCGAACTCGCCTGCGCGCGCAGCTTCGGCTTTTTGCGCGACGCCGAGCGCCTGTGGCGCGCCGGATTTGCGCTCGGCGCGTCGCTCGACAATACGGTGGTGCTGGACGGCGACGCCGTCCTCAATCCGCAAGGGCTGCGCTACGCTGATGAATTCGTCCGCCACAAAATGCTGGACGTCGTCGGCGACCTCGCGCTCGCCGGCGCGCCGATCATCGGCGCGTTCCGTTCCTATCGTGGGGGGCATGCGCTCAATCTGGCGCTGATCCGGGCGGCGATGCGGGAGGGGGCGTTCGCGGCGCTCTCGGCCCAGTCGCCCGCCGAGGCGCAGGCCTTTCAGACCTCGCCATAATCTCGCCAGAAGGAAGTCTTTCTTTACCGGCCATTGTCCATCGCCGCGCGCCGCCGGCGCCGCGATGACGCGGGTCGGCCGTCCAGCGCGCCGGCTCCGCGAGCGGCGGGATTGGCGAGGAGCGCGCGGCGAAGAAGGCGGAGGCCGGTTTTTCGCGAGACGCGCGCTTTTTGAAATCGATCACGTTCCAGATCGGGAATTCCGCCCGATCGCGGCGTGATCTAGGCTAATAGGCTCGCGAGCCCGGCCCGGCCGGGGCTCTTTGCCGCAAGGGGCGCTTCATATGTCGGTTTTCGCTGTTTCCTTCCGCTCGTCCGCCCTGCTGGCCGCGCTTGCGGCTCTGGCCTTCTCGGTCGCGCCCGCGCGCGCGGACATCATGGATTCGCTGACGAGCGGCTTCGGCCTTTTCGGCGGCGGCGAAAAATACAAGACCGAGATCACGCCCGACGTTCCGGCGGAAACGCTCTATAATCAAGGTCTCTCCCGCCTGCATTCCAAGGATTACGAAGGCGCCGCGAAGCGCTTCGGCGAGGTCGACAAGAATTACCCGCGGTCGGAATGGGCCCGCAAGGCCCTGCTCATGACCGTCTTCTCGAATTATGAGAAGCCGAACTACGAAGACGCGGTGCAGGCCGCCCAGCGCTATATCGGCGTCTATCCGAATTCGCCCGACACGCCCTATGTCTATTATCTCGCCGGCATGTCCTACTATAATCAGGTGCCGGACGTGATGCGCGACCAGAGCTCGGCGGAAAAGGCGCTCGGCATCTTCTCGGAGCTTGTCCAGAAGTTTCCGAATTCCGAATATGTGGCCGATGCCAAATACAAGATCGGCGTCGCGCGCGACCAGCTCGCCGCCAAGGAAATGCAGGTCGGCCGCTTCTATCTGACGCGCAAGAACTATCCCGCGGCGATCAACCGCTTTCACGACGTGCTCGGCAAATATCAGACGACCCGCCACACCGAGGAGGCTCTGTACCGCCTGACGGAGGCCTATCTGGCGATGGGCGTCGCCAACGAGGCGCAGACGGCCGCGGCGATCCTCGGCCACAACTATCCGGACTCGCAATGGTACAAGGATGCGCATGCGCTCCTGAAGACCGGGGGCCTGGAGCCGCATGAATATACCGATTCCTGGATTTCCAAGGTCGGCAAGGCGCTTCACGCGATCTGACCTTCAGGCGCCGGTATGCGCCCGAATGAATTCGCCCGCACTTTCCAGCGCGCGCCGGCCCTCGGTCAGGCGCGCGTTCCACATCATCCATGCGTGGATCATATGCGGCCAGATTTCGAGCGTGACGCGAATGTCCGCCGCGCCGGCCTTAGCGGCGAATCGGGTAGAATCCGCCAATAGCGTTTCGGCCGAGCCGACCTGAATGAGCATGGGCGGGAGCCCCTTCAGCTCCGCATAGAGCGGCGAGACGCGCGGGTCCTTGCGGTTGATCCCGCCGGGGACATAGGCGCTCGCCAATTCCTCCAGATACGCCTTGTGAATTAGCGGATCGACGCCGTCTTTCGTCGTAAGCGTCCCGCCGGACATTGCAAGGTCCGTCCAGGGCGAGCAGAGCCAGAGGCAGCCGGGCAGGGGCTCTCCCATGTCGCGAAGGCGCAAGGCGAGCGCGATCGAGAGCCCGCCTCCGGCGCTGTCGCCGCCGACGGCGATGCGGTTCGGCGCGATTCCCTGCGCGCGCAGGAAACGCCAGGCGGCGAGCGCATCGTCATAAGCGGCGGGGAAGGGATGTTCCGGGGCCAGCCGAAAGGCGAGGGCGAGCGTGCGCGCGCCTGCGGCGCGGCCGGCTTCGGTGACCATGCGCCGGTGACTGGCGATCGACCCCGAGCAATAGCCGCCGCCGTGGAAATAGAGCAGCGCTCGGGACGGCTGGGCGCCCGGCGCCAGCGACCATTCGGCCGCAAGCCCGTCGATCCGCGCGGGCGTAAGGGAAATATCCGGCGCCGCCGGCCAGACGGCGCCGACCTCGTCGATCCGCGCCCGGCGCTCCGCCCAACCGACCGGGCGCGGCTTCGACGCCAGAAGGGCGCGAATCTCGTTGATTTCATCGGCCGCCATGCCCAACCTCCGCGTAAGCGGCGAATCGCCGTCCGCCCACAGGATAACGGCGCGGCCGCCGCGCCGTTGCATGCGGCCGTCGCGCCGGAGTCATGCGTATGCTGGTTCGTCTGTCCATTCGCGACATCGTGCTCATCGACGCGCTCGATCTCGATTGCGGGCAAGGGCTGACGACGCTCACGGGCGAGACAGGCGCCGGCAAATCGATCCTTCTCGACGCCTTCATGCTCGCCCTTGGCGGACGCGGCGACGCCGCGCTCGTGCGCGCGGGCTGCGAGCAGGGGCAGGTGACGGCGGTTTTCGATCTCGCGCCCGATCACCCGGCGCATCTCGCCGCGCGCGAATTCGGCCTCGCCAGCGAAGAGGAGATGGTGCTGCGCCGCGTGCAGGCGTCGGACGGGCGCACCCGGGCCTTTGTCAACGACCAGCCCGCGACCGCGCAGGCGCTCCGCGCCATCGGGCGCGAGCTCGTGGAAATCCATTGCCAGCACGACGACCGCGCGCTCGTCGATCCGGGCGCGCATCGCGCTTTGGTCGACGCGCATGGCGGATTGCTCGGGGCGGCGAGCGACGTGCGCGCGAAACATGCGGCATGGCAGGCGAGGCGGCGCGCTTTGGCCGATGAGGAGGCGCGTATCGCCAGGGCGCGCGCCGACGCCGAATATCTGCGCCATGCGTATGAGGAGCTGACCAAGCTCGCTCCGGAAACGGGCGAGGAGGAGACGCTTGCCGAGCGCCGTCTCTTCATGCAGCGCGCCGAGAAGGTCGCGACCGACCTGCGCGACGCGCTCGCGGTCTTCGCGGACGACCGCGCGCCGGCAGTCGAAATCGGCCACGCCGCGCGTCGGCTGGAGCGGCGGCTGTCGCAGGCGCCGCAAATATTGGAGCCGCCGGCGAAAGCGCTGGCGCACGCCGTCGACGCGCTCTCGCTGGCCGAGCAGGCGCTGGAGCAGGCGCTTGCCGAGACGCGCTTCGATCCGGCGGAATTGGAGCGCGTCGAGGAGCGGCTTTTCGCCTTGCGCGGCGCGGCGCGCAAATATCAGGTCAGCGTGGCGGAGCTTCCGGGGCTCGCCGCGAAATTCGCCGACGACATCGCCGCGCTCGACGCCTCGGAAGCGCGGCTCTTGAAGCTCGGACAAGAATTGGAAGCCGCCAAAGCCGCCTATGACGCCGCCGCCCGCGCGCTTTCCGAGGCCCGCAAGAAAGCGGCGAAGAAGCTCGACGCCTTGGTGGATGCGGAGCTCAAGCCCCTGAAGCTCGACGGCGCGCATTTCTCGACGCAGGTGACGAGCGATCCCGAAAATGGCGGGCCGGAGGGGATCGACCGCGTCGAATTCTGGGTGCAGACCAATCCCGGCTCGCGGCCCGGCCCGCTGACCAAGGTGGCCTCGGGCGGCGAGCTTGCGCGCTTCATGCTGGCGCTGAAGGTCGTGCTTGCCGATCGCGGCTCCGCGCCGACTCTGGTCTTCGACGAGATCGACACAGGGGTAGGGGGCGCCGTGGCCGACGCCATCGGCCAGCGCCTCGCGCGGCTGGCCATGCGCGCCCAGGTGCTTGCGGTGACCCACGCCCCGCAAGTCGCCGCCCGCGCGTCGCGCCATTTGCGCATCAGCAAGAGCGCATCGAGCAAGGGAAAGGAAAAGCGCGTCGCGACGAGCGTCGCCGTGCTGGCGGAGGAAGAACGCCGCGAGGAGATCGCGCGGATGCTGTCGGGCGCCGCGATCACCGACGAGGCGCGCGCGGCGGCGATGCGGCTGTTGGAGGGGGCGGGGTAGAGTCGCCCTCGCCCGTCATTGCGCGCGCGGCGAAGCAATCCAGAGCCACGGCGCGGCCCTGGATTGCTTCGTCGCTTCGCTCCTCGCAATGACGGCGCCGATTGCTGCCGCAGCCCATACGGAACGCACGGCTCGCATTCCGGCTTATGCAAGGCCGCGCCCGTCATTGCGAGCGCAGCGAAGCAATCCAGGGCCATGGCGCGGGCGCCGGCTTGCTCGTCGCTTCGCGATCACAATGGCGGCGGGCGGCTTGCTTAAGCCGTTTTGTCCTTGAACCTGCACAGCTCATACAAAACGCACCGTCCGCATTCCGGCTTGCGCGCCTTGCACACATAGCGGCCGTGCAGAATCAGCCAATGATGGGCGTGCAGCAGATATTTCTCCGGAATGACGGCCTCGAGCCCTTTCTCCACGGCGTCGGGCGTCGCCCCCTTGGCGATGGGCAGGCGGTTCGAGACGCGGAAGATGTGCGTGTCGACCGCGATGGTGGGCTGGCCGAAGGCGATGTTGAGAACGACATTCGCCGTCTTGCGGCCGACGCCCGGCAGCGCCGTCAGCGCGTCGCGATCCTGCGGAACCTCGCCGCCATGGCGCTCGATGAGCAGCCGCGAAAGGGCGATGACATTCTTCGCCTTTGTGCGGAAAAGGCCGATGGTCCTGATCGCCTCCCGCACGCGGTCCTCCCCGAGCGCGACCATCTTCTCCGGCGTGTCGGCCAGGGCGAAAAGCGCGGGCGTCGCCTTGTTCACGCCCGCATCCGTCGCCTGGGCCGAGAGCACGACGGCCACAAGCAGCGTATAGGGATTCGTATAATAAAGCTCGCCCTTGGGCTCGGGATTGGACTCCGCGAGCCGGGCGAAAATCGCTTCGATCCTGGCCGCTTCCGCCGCCGGCAGGCGCTTCGGCCCCGCGGGTTTGCGATTAGCGCTGTTTCTTCCTGCCATTTCGGCGTTATATCTTCAGGTTCGCAGGGACGAAAGCGCTGTTCAGCCCATGCCGGAAATCAAGCCGGAACCCTTTGACGAGCCAATATACAGCACGCGCCTCTCGCCGCATCGCTCCATGACGCCCCGGGCGTTCTATCTCTTCATCGTCGCCTTCTGCCTTGCGCAGGTGATCTTCGCGATCCCCTTTCTGGTGATGGGCGCGTGGCCGGTCGCGGGCTTCATGGGGCTCGACGCGCTGGCGCTCTATGTCGCCTTTCTCATTAGTTTCCGAGACGCCCGCGCCTATGAGACGCTCGACGTCACGCCGCTCGAACTGGTCTTCGCGAAGGTCGGGGCCGGCGGCCGGCGGCGCGAATGGCGCTTCAATCCGTCCTGGGTGCGGCTCGAGCAGAAGGTCCATGAGGAATTCGGCACGATGAGCGTAACCCTCGTCTCCCGCGGCGAGACGATCGAGGTCGGCTCCTTTCTCGGGCCGGATCAGAAGGCCAAGGTCGCGAGGGAACTCGCCCGCGCCCTCGCCATTGCGCGCCTGGGGCCGCGTTTTTCCTGAGACTATTGCTTGCGCTGCGACAGCACGTCTTCGGCCTCGCGCAGCAGCCGCGCTTCATTGGCCTTGTAGTAGCGCCAAAGCAGAAAGACCGCCGCGAGGCCGCACAGCGCGCCGGCGGTCGCGATCGGTCCTTCGATCTTCTGAAACGTCGCCGTCAGCCAATAGGCGCCGAGCCCGAAAACAAGCGCCCA
The DNA here is from genome assembly GCF_054106005.1 of Methylocystis sp. S23. Lineage (NCBI taxonomy): Bacteria > Pseudomonadati > Pseudomonadota > Alphaproteobacteria > Hyphomicrobiales > Methylocystaceae > Methylocystis > Methylocystis sp. S23. The sequence continues at coordinate 87,617 of NZ_CM134185.1, read as the reverse complement.
GACGATTCCGCCCGCGGCGTTGTAGAAGAAGAAGCGCCCCACCGGCAGATGATTGGCGCCCGCGAGCAGCGCCGCGAGAATGCGCAGCAATGCGACGAAGCGGCCGAAGAACACGATGGCGCCGCCCCATTTGTAGAAGAGATATTGTCCCAGCCGCAGCTTCTCGGCCCCGAGCCCGACGCGCCAGCCATGCCGCTCCAGAAAGCGATAGCCGAATTCGCGGCCGATCCAATAGCCGATATTGTCGCCGACAATGGCGCCTGCCGCCGCGGCGAAGATAATCGTCTCGATCGAGAGCGCGCCGGATAGCCGCGCATAGATGGCGGCGCCGACGAGCATGGTTTCGCCGGGCAAGGGAAGGCCCGAGCTTTCCAGGGCGACGACGAGAAAGATCGCCCAATAGCCGTATATGGCGAGGAGGGAGGCGATCTGCGCCTGATCCAGAAAATGGCCCATCCGTCCCGACCTCGCCTAACCGGAAACATAGGCTTGAAAAGCAGAAAAGCGACACCGCGGCGCGATGTCGCTTTTCATGCGTAAGCAGTCAGAGGGGCTACTGATAATGATGAACGCCCGCGCAGCTCAGTTCAACCGGATAGGCCCGACCGAGGATAATCTCGTCGTCCACGAACAGCGCGCCGTCCTCGAGCGCCGGCTCCAGCACCGCGCGCAGTCCCTTCAGCAGCGGCTGGTCGTCGCCCGTTATCCTTTCGCGCAGCGCCTCGCGGACATTCTCGTCCGCGCGGCGGGCGAAGTCGCGGACAACGACCGCTACGAATCTGCCGACATTCATGCCCTTCTCTTTCGCGGCCACACGGACGCGCTCGGCGAAGCGGTCCCCGATGCACATAAGCGCAGCCTGGGCGACCTTTTCGTTGGAGCAGGAATGGATCAGATCCGCAACCAGCATGGCATCCTCCGCTTTGTTTCTTGCTTCAGCCTGTTACCTCTCGTTTGCCGCGCCGCCTTCGCTCTGAAGACCGGCGCGTTTGCTCTTGAAAACTAAAGCGGCGCCGACTGAACCGTCGATGAACCGCCGCTCGCGCTCAAAAAAGCGGGTCTTGCGACCCGGGCGCGTCTATCGAGCTGCGGTCCCGTCGCGCTTCGGCGATCGGGATCGCGGCTCCAGTTGTGCTCGCGAACCGCTCTATCATTCGCCCATGACCGGGTTGCGACGAGCAGTTACGAATTTACGTGGAGGAGGCGCTGCGCGCCCGTGCCGCGCCTCCGTATCGTTCCAACGCGCCACCCTGGCCAGAGTTTCACCGTGCGAGGAAAATTTCTTCGCTGCGGCTGCACAGTAAAGGTGCAGCATCGCGCCTTGTGCGGCGCAAACCGAGCCGGCGCCCAGAGCGTCACCATACGCCGATATTCTGCGCCGAGGCCCATGGCTCCGCGGGTTCGAGCGGCTTGCCGTTCTGCAGAAGCTCGATGGAAATCGCGTCGGGCGTGCGCACGAAGGCCATATGGCCGTCGCGCGGCGGTCGGTTGATCGTCACGCCGGCCTTTTGCAGCCGGTCGCAGACCTCGTATATATTGTCGACGCCGAAGGCGAGATGGCCGAAATTGCGCCCGCCGGCATATTCGCGCTCGTCCCAATTATAGGTGAGCTCGATCGTCGGCGCGCCGTTGCGACCGGCCTCCTCGACATCCGCGGGCGCCGCGAGATAGACGAGCGTGTAGCGGCCCTTTTCGTTCTCTGTGCGGCGCACTTCCTTGAGCCCGAGAATGTCACAGAAAAAATGCAGCGAATGGTCGAGATCGCCGACCCGGATCATCGTATGCAGATATTTCATCCCGGAGCTCCTTTTGATGATCCATTCTAGCATCCCGGGCGGCGGGCGCTCCATTGCAAAGGAGCCTGCCGGCGACAGCCGGTTTCGAAGGGGAGTCGGCGGGCGCAACCTTCGAGATTGTCGTTCGCCCGAGCGCCCGGCGGGATTTCCTGCCGCTTGCGCAATTCCATGCGGGCGGAAAGCGCGCTAAGCAACGCCCGTCAATCGTTCCGGACAGGCCACATGACCGAGACGCGTGCGCTGGACGCCGCCGGCGCCAGCCGAAAACTCTCCGCCGCCAAGGCCTCCATCGCCGCCAGCGCCTTCCTCGCCGCCGCCAAGCTCGGCGCGGGGCTCTGGTCCGGCTCGCTGGCGCTTCTCTCGGAAGCCGGCCACGCCTTTGTCGACACGGGCGCGACGGCGCTGACCTATTATGCGGTGCGCGAGGCGGAAAAGCCGGCGGACGCCGAGCATCATTACGGACACGGAAAATATGAGGCGCTCGCGGCGCTTGTCGAGACGGGGCTGCTCTTCGGCCTCGCCCTCGTCGTCGTCGGCGAGGCGGTCCGCCGCCTGGGCGAGGCCGAGGTCGAAATCGACGCCGGCTGGCCGGCCTATGGCGTGCTGGGCGTCTCCATCCTGATCGACTTCGTGCGCGCGCGGCAGCTGGGCGAGATCGCCAGGGAAGAGCGCAGCGACGCGCTCGCGGCGGACGCCATGCATTTCGCGAGCGACCTCGTTTCCTCGGTCTTGGCGCTGATCGGCGTCGCCGCCGCCCATTACGGCTTCCCGCAGGGCGACGCGCTCGCCTCCTTCGGCGTCGCCGGCTTCATCGCCATTGCGGGCTATCGGCTCGGCCGCCGCACCATCGACACGCTGCTCGACGCCGCGCCGGGCGATCTGACGCCCCGGATCGAAGCCGCGATCCGCGATACGCCGGGCGTCATCACGCTGGACGAGCTGCGCCTGCGCAGCGCCGGGGCGGAGGTCATCGGCGACGCGACCATCGGCGTCGCCCGCACGCTGCGGGTCGAGCAGGCGGCGCGCATCAAAGCGGCGGTCTCCGCCGCGATCCTCGCCGCGGCGCCGCATGCTCGCGTCACCGTCACCGCGGACGCTCGAGCGCTCGACGACGAGACGGTGGTGGAGCGCATCCTGCTCGTCGCCGCCCGGCGCCATGTCGCCGCCCATCACATTATCGTCCAGCAGCTCGGCGAGCGGCTCTCCATCGGTCTCGACATCGAGCTCGACGGCGCCATGCCCCTGGGCCGCGCCCACGCCATCGCCACGGATTTCGAAAGCGCGATCCGCGACGAATTCGGCGTCGACGTCGAGATCGAGACGCATATCGAGCCGCTTTCGCCGCACGTGCTCGTCGGCCGCGACGTCGATCCCGAGCTGACGCAAGAGATCGCCGCCGCGCTCGACCGCTATAGCGGGCAGGTGGGCTATATCGCCAATGTTCACGATATTCGCGTGCGGGAGACCGCGGGCGGCCTCGTCGTGAATTATCATTGCGCCGTCGATCCCAGCGCGCCCGTCGAGACGGCGCATGAGGCGGTGGACGCGCTGGAGCGACATCTGCGCGGGGAATATCCCGAGATTCTGCGCATTGTCGGCCATGCGGAGCCGGACGATCACTGAGCCGGGCGCGCATAGCCAAGGGCGGATGGCTGGGCTAGAAGGTTTTCCCATGACAGAGAGTGAGAAAGCGGCCGACGACGTGGACGCCCTGCCTTTCGAAAAGGCGATGGCCGAGCTGGAGCGCATTGTCGGCGATCTGGAGAAGGGCTCCGTGCCGCTCGACGAGTCCGTTCGGCTCTATGCGCGCGGAAAGGCTTTGCAGGAGCGCTGCGAGAGGCTTCTCGCCGACGCGGAGGCGCGGGTCGAAAAGATCACGCTGGGGGAAAACGGCGCTCCGAAAGGCGTCGCGCCGCTCGACGTGGAATAGTTCGGCTAATCCACCTGCTCCTCTTTCGCGGCGCGGTTCGAGAGAACGCGCACGCGCGCCATGAAGGCCCAGGAAAAGAGAAGCGCGAAGGGCACGGAAACCGCCTCGACCATATCGGCCGAGAGCGCCGGCGGAAGGACGCCCGCCTCCTTCAGGCCCTTTGCGACGAAGGCGAAGAGGCCGACGAGATAATAGGCGAGGCCGGCGACGGAGATGCCCTGAACCATGCGGTTCAGGCGCATTTGCAGCCGCGTGCGCCGGACCATGTCGTCGAGCAGCGCGCCGTTCTGGCGCTCCATCTCCAGCGTGACGCCGGTGCGCATGAGATTGGTCGCGCGCGCGACGTCGGTCGAGAAACGCGTCTGCCGCGCCTGCACCGCGTTGCAGGTCTCTATCGCCGGATCGAGGCGGGCGTTGAGGAAGCTCGAAATCGTCGGATACTGCCCCTCCTTCGTTTCCTGCAACAAATCGAGCCGGCTTCTGACCAGCTTATGATAGGCGCGGCTTGCGCCGAAGCGAAAGGCCGTGCGCGTGGAGAGGGCCTCGTTCGCCGCGAGGAGGTCCGAGAGGCGTTTCAGCAGATCCTGGTTGTTGTGCGCCTCGCTCAGGCAGAGCGCATGCGTGATCTCGGAGAGCTCCTCCTCCATTGTCGTGAGATCGGGCGAGACGGCGCGCGCCAGCGGCAGCCCGAGCAGGGCCATGCTGCGATAGGTCTCGACCTCCAGCAGGCGTTGCGCGAGACGGCCCGCCTCCAAAGGCGGCGCATGCAGGATTCGGATCGCCATGCGCGTGAAGCCGTGGGAGTCGGCCGCGAAATCGGTGAAGGCGTGGCCCGCGTCCTTGCCGAGGCCGACGACGCAGAGGCTCTGTGAATTGAACATGCCGGCGAGATCGTCGAGCGGGATCGCGCGATCGACGACGCTGAGATGCGTCGCGACGATGAGCCGGCCCGGCGGGCGGAACTCGATCTCGCCGCTCGCCAGCGGATCGGGGCGCAGGAAGGGCGTCTCGGCGTCGAGGCCGGCGGCCCATGTATAGGTCGTGAATTCGGTATGCTGCTCCCAGCGCAGCCGCCAAGCGCCGAAATCGAAATGATGAAACTTGGCTTCGGGCCCCGGCGCCTCGACGCCCGCAAGTTTCGCAAGCGCCTCTATCGCGTCGCGGTCGGCCGTCGCCTCTTCATGGTTCGTCGCGAAAGCGAAGTGATAGATGCGGCGCGGGACCTGCAGCGGCAGGAAGGGCCGCGCGTGCAATTCCGCGAGAATGGCCGCGCGCGATTCGTGCTCCACCCAATGCGCGCTCGCCTTGTTCATTTTCCCCTCCCGGCCGGAACGTCCTTATAGCGGCGTCGGACGCCGGAAGGCGAGGGCGGCTTATTTTTCGAACTGAGCGCGGCACTCGGGGCTCAGGGCGCGCATATATCGGCGCAGGCAGGCTTCCGTCTTCTCCGGGTCCGGCACGTCATAGGGGCAGTATTTATAGGCGTCGTCCTTGCATGCGCGGCGCTGCTCGGGCGTGCCTTGATCGTCTTGCGCAAGAGCCGCGCCGAAGGAGAAGGCTTGGATAGCTGCGAAGACGAGGAGGACCTTGCGCATTGAAGAACTCCCGATTGACGGCGGGGGCCGTAACTGTAGGCGAGACTTTATCGATTCGTAAGACCGGATCACGCTGAGAATGAGGCGATTCCGCCTGTCCCCAGCGCCATCCGACGAGCTTCCGCAAAGCCGCTTTTGCTTAACTCTCAGGTGATCACGGTTGGCGCGTCTCGCCCTGTGAACCTTTCGATCTCGGCGATGCCGCGCGAGAGCGCGACGAGATCGGAGAGCGCATGTTGCGTTTCGATGAACTGCCTGGCGGGGTCCGGCTCATAGCGCTCGATATAGACGCGCAGCGTCGCGCCGGCGGTGCCCGTGCCCGAAAGCCGATAGACGATGCGCGAGCCGTCCGCGAACATCACGCGAAGGCCCTGATTCCTGGAGTCCGAGCCGTCGACCGGATCGTGATAGGCGAAATCGTCGGCTTCCTTCACTTCGAGCGCGCCGAACGTCTTGCCCTTCAGCGTCGGCAGCTTGCCGCGCAACGTCTCGATCAGCGCATGGGCGCCGCTCGCGTCCACCTCTTCATAATCGTGACGCGAATAATAGTTGCGGCCATAGGTCGCCCAATGCTCGCGCACGATGGCGTCGACGCTCCGCCCGCGCGCGGCGAGCACGTCGAGCCACATCAGCACGGCCCAAAGCCCGTCCTTCTCGCGCACATGGTTCGAGCCCGTGCCGGCGCTCTCCTCGCCGCAAATCGTCACCAGCCCGGCGTCGAGCAGATTGCCGAAGAATTTCCAGCCCGTCGGCGTCTCGTAAATGTCGACGCCGAGCTTCGCCGCGACGCGATCGGCGGCGGCGCTCGTCGGCATGGAGCGCGCAATGCCCGCAACGCCGTTTTTATAACCGGGCGCGAGATGCGCGTTCGCCGCGAGGATGGCGAGACTGTCGGACGGCGTGACGAAACGGTTGCGGCCGATGATGAGGTTGCGGTCGCCGTCGCCGTCGGACGCCGCGCAGAGATCGGGCGCGTTCGCGGACATGGCCAAATCATAGAGATGGGCGGCGTGAACGAGATTGGGGTCGGGATGATGGCCCCCGAAATCGGGCAGGGGCTCGCCATTCAGCACGCTGCCCGGCGCCGCGCCGAGCATGTCTTCGAGAATGGCCTTGGCATAGGGTCCCGTCACCGCGGACATGGCGTCGAACTTGATCGCGAAGCCGGCGCGGAAAGCGTCGCGAATGCGGTCGAAGTCGAACAGCGTCTGCATCAGCGCCGCGTAGTTCGCCACGCTGTCGACGATCTCGACGCACATGGCGCCGATCTGCGAGACGCCGATCGCGTCGATATCGACATCCGGGGCCTCCTCGATCCTGAACGAGGCGATCTCCTTCGTGCGCGCGTAGATCGCCTCCGTCACCTTCTCCGGCGCGGGGCCGCCATTGGCGACGTTGTATTTGATGCCGAAATCGCCGTCGGGTCCGCCCGGATTATGGCTCGCGGAGAGCACGACGCCGCCGAAGGCCTTGATGGAGCGGATGAGCGCCGAGACGGCGGGCGTCGAGAGAATGCCGCCGCGCCCGACCACCGCGCGGCCGAAGCCATTGGCGGCGGCGATCTTCAAAATGGTCTGGATCGCCTCCCGATTATAGTAGCGGCCGTCGCCGCCGACGACGAGCGTTTGACCCTGGAAGCCGTCGAGACAGTCGAAGATCGACTGCACGAAGTTCTCGACGTAATGGCGCTGCTGGAAGACAGGAACTTTCTTGCGCAGGCCCGACGTGCCGGGCCGCTGGTCGGTGTAGGGGGTAGTCGCGATCTCTTTCGCCATTCCTGCCTCTGCGCGAATGGAGCGCTCGAAGCGGCGCCCGGTGCGGCCGGAATCTATAGGCGGCAGGCGTTAAAAAAACGGCGGCGCATGGTCGCGCCGCCATCCGTGACGTGGTCCCGTGCGGGCGGTCTCACCAGCCCCAATAGCCGTAGGACGGATAGCCGTAATAGCCGTAGCCATAGGACGGATAGTAGCCGCCGTCGTAATAGGGGTAGTAGCCGCCGTAATAGCCGCTGCTCGAGGCCGCGAGGCCGGCGCCCAGAAGGCCGAGACCGACGCCGGCCGCGATCGCCGCGCCGGGATTATAGTGACGGCGGTAATAGCCGCCGTAATAGGGGCGATAGCCGTAGCCGCCGCGCCAGCCATAGCCGCCGCCCCAACGGCGATACCAGACCTTGTCGACCGGAGCCGACAGTCCGATGGTGGACGGCGGAGCCACGCCCATGGGTCCGGCCAGAGTCTCAGTGGGGATCGCGGTCGCCGTCATGGCGCCGAGCAGCGCGCCGGTGAGGGCCAATTTCAGGCTCTTACGCATTAATACCTCCCGTTAGCGGGCGAAAGGATGACGCAACGCAATTGGCCCGCCGAGCTCACGCGTCAATAAAACTAATCTAAACCTGAATCGGATCGAGTCGAGGGGGCCGGCGTCATTTCGCCGCTTAGCGTGAATCGTCCGCGCGGGGCGCGAGGCCCGCCGCCGCATGGCGCGAGAAATCGACGAGCCGGTCGCGGAAAAAATCGCGCGCGCGCGCGGCCGTGGCGGGATGCTGCTCTAAAATCTGATGAAAAATGCCGCGGCCGATCTTCAGGACGGTCGTCGGCTCCAGCGCCCGCGCGGTCACGGGACGCATGGAGGGCGCGACGAGCGCCATTTCGCCGATCAACGCCCATGGATGGAGAATATGCGCCGGCGGGCGGCCGTCGTCATGCGGCGAGAGGCCGACCGACCCCATGGTGAGGATATATCCGCCGTCCGACTCCTCGCCCCTTCGAAACAGCGCGTCGCCTGCGCGCAGCAGGCGCGTTTCCGAGGCGAAGGCGAGATTGCGCAGGGCTCCTGCCTCGAAAATCGCGAAAAGCGGAATGCGGGTGAGATTGTCGATATCGTCATCAAGCGTCATTTGCGATTCACAAACTGCGGAAGTGCCGCTTTATTATGGCGAAACCGGCTTTGATGAAGTTTCTTCCCCGGCATTCGCGAGACGGTAGCCGCCTTCTTCCGTCAGCAACCTGAGCGGGCGCCGCGGGTCCGCCTCGATCTTGCGCCGCAGCCGGTGAATATGCGTCTCCAGCGTGCGGGTGGAGACATTGGGGCCATAGCCCCAGACATCGGCGAGCAGCGCCGCCTTGGAGATGATGGCGCCTCCGGCTTGCGTGAGGCGATGCAGGATCGCCGCCTCCTTTTCGGTCAGCCGCGCGTCGCGGCTTTCGGGCGCGGCGGGGAGCGGCGCGTCGAGCAAAGCGAGGAGATCGGCGAAGCGGAAGGGGCGGGGCAGCGTCGCGCTCGCCTCCGGGGCGTCGGCGCCGACCAGAATGACGGCGCCGGGAAAGCCGGCGGCGCGCAGGCGGCGGGCGAGGGCGGGGGCGTCGCAAAAGGCGCCGTCGAGCAGCGCGGCGCGCGGCCAAGGCGCGGCGAAGGGCGCCGCCGCGCCGATCTCGCGCAGCTCATAGCGCCCGAGCGCCTCGAATTGCTCGGCGAGGCTCGCCATGAGCCCGGGGCTGGCGGCGACGAACAATGTGCGGATCATCGCGTCGGCGGAACTCTGCTAAGAAAGCGGGAAAGACGAAAGGCGATCTTGGTCCATGGCTGATCTGCGCGCAACAGGCGTCTCCCTCCTTCGCGTCTCCCGGCGGATCGGCGGCGAGCCGCATGAGGGGCGGCTGATCGCCGGCGGGCTTGTCCTCCCTTGCGCGCTGGGCCGCGCCGGGATCGCGCATAACAAGCGTGAGGGCGACGGCGCGACGCCGGCCGGGCGCTGGCGGCTCTTGCGGTTCTACCTGCGGAAGCCGGCGCCTTTGCGCATGCCCTGGCGGCTCACGCGCAAGGATGACGTCTGGTGCGACGATGCGCGCAGCTTTCTCTATAACCGCCCGCTGCGCGCGCCCTCGCGGCTCGGCCACGAAGAAATGTGGCGAAAGGACAGGCTCTACGACGCCGTGGGCGTGATGGACTATAATCTCGTCCCGCGCCGGCGCGGACGGGGCAGCGCGATTTTCTTCCACGTCGCGACGGCGGATCTGGGTCCGACCGCCGGATGCGTGGCGCTGCGGGCGCGGGATATGGCGCGGCTGCTGCCCAGGCTTTCGCGGGGAACGATAATCGCCGCGCGCTGATGAATTCGCGACGGGAGGAACAACAACCACCGCCGTCATTGCGAGCGAAGCGAAGCAATCCAGAGTCGCGATGAGGCTCTGGATTGCTTCGCTTCGCTCGCAATGACGCCAATTTTGCCTTTTCCCGCCGCGCGATCAATGCGCGGTAACGCTCCCTCTCCCCGCAAGCGGAGAGAAGGGACAGTGGGATTACTGCGAATAATCCCGCGCCCCCATGATCGCCGACCCTACGCGCACATAGGTTGCGCCGAGCTGGATCGCGAGCTCGAAATCGGCGCTCATGCCCATGGAGAGCGCCTTGATTCCGTTGCGCTCGGCGATGTCGGCGAGCAAAGCGAAATGGGGCGAGGCCTGTTCGTCGACCGGCGGCACGCACATGAGGCCCGCAATTTCGAGCCCGTATTTCTCGCGGCAGGCGGCGATGAAGGCGTCGGCGTCTTCGGGAAGCACGCCCGCCTTTTGCGGCTCGGCGCCCGTATTGACCTGGACGAAGAGGCGCGGGCGCTTGCCCTGCTTCTTTATTTCTTCCGCCAGCGCCGCCGCGATCTTCTCGCGGTCGACGCTCTGGATCGCGTCGAAGGTCTCGACGGCCTCCTTCGTCTTGTTGGACTGAAGGGGTCCGATGAGATGCAGCTCGATCCCCGGAAAGCTTTCGCGCAGCCCCGGCCATTTGCCCGCGGCCTCCTGCACGCGGTTTTCGCCGAAGACGCGATGGCCGGCCTCCAGCAGCGGAACCACGTCCTCGGCCGGGAAGGTCTTGGTCACGCAGACGAGCGTGACGCTCGCGGGATCGCGCCCGCAATCGGTCGCGGCGCGGGCGATGGCGGCTTTGGCGTCGTTATAGCGGTCGATGATGGTCATGAGCGCTGGTTAAGGCCGCCGGCGCGCGAGGGCAAGAAGCGGATCAAGCCACTCGGCGGGGAACGATCCCCCGCGGCGGCGGTTAGCGTGCCGATATCCTCCTCCGCCGCCGTCGAGGCGGCTCTCCCGGGAGACTGATGATGACCAGCAGCGAAGCCTTCCCCACTCATCCCTCCGGCGTCCACACGGCGCATTGCCGCGCCAAATGGGGCTGGATCGTCGCCATGGGCGTCCTGTTCATCATCGGCGGCGTCGTCGCGCTCTTCAACGTCCTCGCGGCGACGCTCGTCGCCATCATCTATATCGCCGCCGCCATGGTCGTGGCGGGGGCGTGGGAGATCGTCACCGCCTTTCAGATCCGGCCATGGGGCCGCGCGGCGTTATGGGCCGCCGTCGGCGCGATCACGCTCCTGGCGGGCGTGGCGGCCGCGCGCTTTCCGTTCCTCGCCGCAATGTCGCTCACGGCGCTCGTCGGCGGGCTGCTGATCGCGGGCGGGGTCCTGAAGCTCGTGCTGGCCTATGAACTCCGGGACCTCAGCCGCTGGGAGCTGATCGCCATTGCGGGCGCCCTGAGCTTTTTGCTCGGCGTGCTTATCCTTGCGGAATGGCCGGCGTCGGGGCTCTATGTGCTGGGGCTGTTCCTCGGCGTGAACCTGCTTTTCGAGGGCGTGAGCTGGGTGGCGATGGGACTCGCGGCGAAACCGGCGGCGAGGCGGGCGGTCTAATTGGCGGTTGATCCAGGAGAGGCGCGGGTCTCCCTTTGACATCCCCCCGTCCGACCGGCATTTAGAGGCGCAAAATCCAACGCCTTCCATCGGACAGCCGCCCTCCATGAGACCCGACCGCTATAATTTCGCCGAAGCCGAGCCGCGCTGGCAGAGGACCTGGGAGGGGCGCGAAGTCTTTAAGGCGGGGGCGAAGCCCGAGGCGCCGAAATACTACGTGCTGGAGATGTTCCCCTATCCGTCGGGGCGCCTCCATATGGGCCATGTGCGTAATTATTCCATGGGCGACGTGATCGCCCGCTATATGCGCGCCAAGGGTTTCGATGTCCTGCATCCCATGGGCTGGGACGCCTTCGGCCTGCCGGCCGAGAACGCCGCGGCGCAGACCGGCGCGCATCCGGCCGAATGGACCTACGCCAATATCGCGGCCATGCGCGCCCAGTTGAAGACGCTCGGCCTGTCGCTCGACTGGTCGCGGGAGATCGCGACCTGCGATCCGGAATATTACAAGCATCAGCAGAAGCTGTTCCTGGATTTCCTGACGGCGGGCATTGTCGACCGCAAGAAATCCAAGGTGAATTGGGACCCGGTCGACCACACGGTGCTCGCCAATGAGCAGGTGATCGACGGGCGTGGCTGGCGCTCCGGCGCGCTCGTCGAGCAGCGCGAGTTGACGCAGTGGTTTCTGAAGATCACGAGCTATTCCGTGGAGCTGCTCGAGGCGCTGGATACGCTCGACCGCTGGCCCGACAAGGTGCGCCTCATGCAGCGCAACTGGATCGGCCGGTCGGAAGGCATGCTGGTGCGCTTCGCGCTGGCGCAGCCACTCGATGAAGCGCGCGAGATCGAGGTCTTCACCACTCGCGCGGATACGCTCTTCGGCGCGAAGTTCGTGGCGCTCGCCGCCGACCATCCGCTGGCGAAGGCCGCTTCGGAGAAAAACCCCGAGCTTGCCGCCTTCTGCGAGGAATGTCGCCGCGGCGGCACGTCGGCCGAGGCGATCGAGACAGCCGAGAAACAGGGCTTCGACACGGGGCTGCGCGTCATTCATCCCTTCGATCCGAACTGGACCCTGCCGGTCTATGTCGCGAATTTCATCCTGATGGATTACGGCGCGGGCGCCATTTTCGGCTGTCCGGCGCATGACCAGCGCGACCTCGATTTCGCGACGAAATACGGTCTCGGCTTCAAGGTCGTCGTGAGCCCCGAGGGCGTCGACGCCGCCGAGCTGGAAACGAAAATCGTGCAGAGCGGCGAGGCTTTCGACGCCGACGGCGAGCTCGTGAACTCCGCCTTCCTCGACGGCCTGACCGTCGAGCAGGCGAAGAGCGAGGTCGCCAACCGACTGGAGACGACGGCGCTGTTCAACGCGCCGCAGGGCGTGCGCAAGGTCAATTACAAGCTGCGCGACTGGGGCGTTTCTCGCCAGCGTTATTGGGGCTGCCCGATCCCCATCGTCCATTGCGAGACCTGCGGCCCCGTCCCCGTGCCGGAGGGCGACCTGCCGGTGACGCTCCCCGAGGACGTCACCTTCGATCAGCCGGGCAATCCGCTCGACCGCCATCCGACCTGGAAGAACGTCCCCTGTCCCTCCTGCGGCAAGCCGGCGCGCCGCGAGACGGACACGATGGACACTTTTGTCGATTCGTCCTGGTATTACGCGCGCTTCACGGACCCGCTGAACGCCGACGCGCCGGCCAGTCCCGAGGCGCTCAAACGCTGGCTGCCGGTCGACCAATATATTGGCGGAATCGAGCACGCCATCCTGCATCTCCTGTATTCTCGCTTTTTCGCCCGCGCCATGCGCGACTCGGGCCATGCGGCCGTGGCCGAGCCTTTCGCCGGCCTCTTCACGCAGGGCATGGTCGTGCACGAGACCTATAAGGGGCCGGACGGCTGGGTTTCGCCCGCCGCCATTCGTATCGAGGCGGGAGGGAACGGCCGCCGCGCCTTCCTGCTGGACACCGGCGCCGAGGTCGATATCGGCCCCATCGAGAAGATGTCGAAGTCGAAGAAGAATACGGTCGACCCCGACGACATCGTCGCGAGCTATGGCGCCGACACGGCCCGCCTCTTCGTGCTTTCCGACAGTCCGCCCGACCGCGACGTGATCTGGTCCGACGAAGGCGCGCAGGGCGCGTGGCGCTTCGTGCAGCGCCTGTGGCGCATCACCGGGGAGCTGGGCCGCGTCGCCGCGCCGGTGGGCGCGGAAGCGCCATCGGATTTTGACCCGGAGGCGCTGAAAATCCGCAAGGCGACGCACAGGACCGTCGCTCAGGTGAGCGAAAACATCGAGCGCCTGCGCTTCAACAGCGCCATCGCCCGCATCCGCGAATATGTGAACGAGCTGACGGCGGCGCTGGACGCCGTGACGGAGGCGCCCGTTTCCGCCGATCTTGCTTTCGCCTTCCGCGAGGCGGCCGACGCGCTCGCCCGCCTTGTCGCGCCTATGACGCCGCATGTGGCGGAGGAGTGTTGGACCGATCTCGGTCACAAAGGGCTGGTATCCGAAGCGCCGTGGCCGGAAGCCGATCCCGCGCTCGTCGCGCAGGACATGATCGTCCTGCCGGTTCAGGTGAACGGCAAGAAGCGCGCGGAGATATTGGTGGCGCATGACGCCGACGAGGAAACGATTCGCAAAGTGGCTTTGGCGCAAGATGGCGTGATCCGCGCCATCGAAGGCAAGCCGCTCAAGAAATTCATTCTCGTGCCGAAGAGGATCGTCAATGTGGTCGTTTAGCAGGGCGAGCCGTGCGGCGACGGATTTCCTCACCCAGAGGAGCCCGCTTGGCGGGCGTCTCGAAGGGCGAGGAATTATGTCGAGATGCTTCGAGACGCGCCGTTCCGGCGCTCCTCAGCATGAGGGGTTGAGAGGCTTGCGCTTCCTTTGCGCGCTCACGGTTTTGGCGTCGGCCCTTCCGCTCGCAGGCTGCATCGAGCCGCTCTATGGCGTAAATGGCGGCCTCGACAATTCGCCGCTCGCCTCGGAGCTGCAGGCGATTGAGGTGGACGAAATCCCCGGCCGCATCGGCCATTATGTCCGCAACGAATTGATCTACGGCTTCAATGGCACGGGCTCCACCGTGCAGCCGCGCTATCGCCTCAGCGTCACGCTGCGCGAGCGCGTGCAGACGCCGATCCTCGATACGGTGACGGGCCGAGCGACCTCGGCCACGGTCATCGCCGACGCCGACTACCGTCTCGTCACCTGGCCGCAGAATGTGGAAGTGACCCGGGGCACGGCCTTCAACATTGTGAGCTACGACCGTTTCTCGAACCGCTTCGCCAATGTCCGCGCCGCGCGCGACGCGGAGATCCGCGACGCCAAGGTGATCGCGGATTCGATCCGCACGCGCGTCGCGACGGAGATGGCGACGCGGGGGCCGGCCGCGACCCTAACGCCGCGCTGACGCTTTGAGAGGCTGATTGATGAGAGAGGCTGTCGCCGCTGAATCGCCCCCATCCCTCCCCGCGCTTTGCGGGGGAGGGATTGCGCGGCGCCGTTCGTGATCGCCGGCTTGCGTTGCGGTTTCGGCAAATTTGGGCGCGAACCGCCTCCCTCCCCCTTGTGGGAAGGGATAAAGGGTGGGAGGCGGCGCCGCTTCTTCTCTCTTCGGGATATGAGCTGAGCCTTGGCTGTTATCTCGAGCCGCGACGCCGAACGCTTCGTCGCCTCTCCGCCGGAGAGCGTCTTTCTCTTCCTCGTCCACGGCGCCGACGCCGGCATGGTGCGCGAGCGCGCTTTGGCGATCGTCAACAAGCGCGTGGATGATCGACATGACCCCTTTCAATTTGTGGAGCTCTCCGGCGACGCGGTATCGGCCGATCCGCTGACGCTTTTGGACGAGGCGAACACCCAGCCGCTTTTCGGCGGCAGGCGCGCCATTCTTGTCGAAACGGGCGCGAAGTCGGTCATCCCCGCCGTCACGTCTCTCATCTCGGCGCCGCCCGTCGCCTGCGCCGTGGTGCTCACGGCGGGCGCGCTGAAGAAGGACGCGCCGCTGCGCAAGCTTGTCGAGGGCGCGAAGCAGGGCGCGGGGATCGAGTGCCAGCCCGACACCGAGCAGGACATTCACGCGCTGGTCGACCGCACCCTGAAGGAGGCCAATCTCGTCGCGAGCCCGGAAGCGCGCGCGCTGCTGCTTGCGGCGCTCGGCGAAGACAGGCTCATGAGCCGCGCCGAGCTTTCCAAGCTCATCCTGTATATGCGCGGGCGCGAGCATGTGGAGGCCGCGGATGTTGAGGCGATCGTGGCGCATGCGTCGAGCATCGCCTCCGACCGCGTGGTGGCGGCGGCCTTTGCCGGCGAGGCGGGCGAAACGCTCGACGCCTATTTCGCGCAAGGCGGCGACGCCGGTTCGGTTCTGTTCGGCGCGCTGCGCTACGCCGTGGCGCTGCATCGGGCGCGCGCCGCGATGGAGCGCGAGGGCGGGCGCACGGATGTGGGCGTCAACGCGCTCTTCCGCGCCGGCTTCGGATTCATGCATCGCGCACTGATGGAGGAGCAGCTCAAGGCCTGGACCGCGGCGCGGCTGCAAGCGCTCATCGAGCCTTTGCGCGAAGCCCAGACCCGCGCCCGCGCCAACGCCGCGAGCGCGCGGATGGAGGCGGAGCGGGCGCTGTGGCGGGTGGCGAAGGCGGCGCGGCGGCGCTGATTATTCCTTGCCGAGATCGAGGAGCGGCGCGAAGCCGCCAAAGATCATGCGCTTGCCGTCGAAGGGCATGGAGAGATCCTTCATGCGGGGATCGTCCTTCATCTTCAGATGGCCCGCGTCGCGCGCTTCTTTCGACGGCCAGACGATCCAGGAGAAGACGACGTTCTCCTGCGCTTGCGCCGCGACGGCGCGCTTGAAGTCGGTGACGGTTCCGTCCGGCACGTCGTCGCCCCAGCATTCGACGACACGGAGGGCGCCGAAATCCTTGAGCATGGCCCAGAAGCATTCGGCCGCGTTGCGATAGTCGTCCTTCTTGTCATTCGGCACGGGAATGACGAAGCCGTCTATATAGCTCATGGTCACGCTCCCTCTCGGCTTCCGGCCCCCTTGGAGCCATCCACTTAACTTTCAAGGCGCGGTCGTCCAGCCCTTGGAGCCTGCGCGTCGGCGGATCAAGCCGCCGCGGCGAGGCTTTCGAACAGCGCCCGGCCGTCAACCCCGCCGACGAGCGGGTCAATGAGATTTTCCGGGTGCGGCATCAGGCCGAGGACGTTCCGCTTCTCGGAGAAAATGCCGGCGATGTCGTTGCGGGAGCCGTTGGGATTGGCCGCGCCGCCCACGACGCCGCCTGCGTCACAATAGCGGAAGGCGACGAGCCCTTCGCCCTCGAGCCGCTCGATCGTCGCGTCATCGGCTTCGTAATTGCCCTCGCCATGGGCGATGCAGACTTCGATCACCTGGCCCCTGGCGTAATGGCGGGTGAAGGCCGTGTCGTTCCGCTCGACGGCGAGATGCTGCATTTTGCAGACGAAGCGCAGATTTGCGTTGCGCATCAGCACGCCGGGCAGCAGGCCGCTTTCGCATAAAATCTGAAAGCCGTTGCAGACGCCGAGCACGAGGCCGCCGCGCGCGGCGTGCGCCCGCACCGCCTCCATGATGGCGGCGCGGCCGGCGATGGCGCCGCAGCGCAGATAATCGCCATAGGAGAAGCCGCCCGGCAGCACGACGAGGTCCGTGCCCGCCGGCAGCTCATGGTCGGCGTGCCAGAGCATGTCGGGCTTCCGCCCGGCGGCCCGTTCGAGCGCGCGCGCCATGTCGCCCTCGCGATTGGAGCCGGGGAAGACGATAACGGCGGCTTTCATCTTCTATTTCCTATAGCGGCCTCATTGCGAGCCGAAGGCGAAGCAATCCAGGAGCGCCATCATGGCCCTGGATTATTTCGCTGCGCTCGCAATGACGGGTGAGTGTGTCACAAATCGATCTGGTAGTTCTCGATGACGGTGTTGGCGAGGAGCTTCTCGCAGGCGGCGGTGAGCTGCGCCTTGGCGCTTACGGGGTCCGCGCCCGCCATCTCGACGTCGAACACCTTGCCCTGACGCACGCTCGCGACGCCCTCGACGCCGAGCGATTTCAACGCGCCCTCAATCGCCTTGCCTTGCGGATCAAGGACGCCGTTTTTCAGGGTGACGACGATGCGTGCTTTCATGGGACTCGGTTTCCATTCGGGATTGGCCCACGGTTAGCGGCCTTGCGCGCAAAGGGCAAGCGGCTGCGCCTCTCGATTGGAAGGCGGCTATAAGAGGCCCGTGTCCCGATAAATGTCTCGCAAGGTCAGACGCGCGCCGATGACCGGCAGGTCGAGCGCGTCGTCGGCCGATTCGAAGCGGCGCTCGATGAAATTATTGGCGCGGTCGTAGGAAACGACCTCGACCGCGTCCTGCGCGACGACGACATAATGCCGTAACGAAGGCAGCGTCGGATAGGCCCGGCGCTTCCAGCGCAGGTCGTGGTTCGCCGTCGAGGGAGATAAAATCTCGAATGCGACGATGGCGTCGGCGCATTCGACCGAAGTCAGATTGTTCCCGGGACGCACGACGACGTCGGGAACGGGGACGCTGGTCGGGGCGATGCGCACGCCGATTCCAGGAACAGCCACCCAAGCTTGCCGTGTTTCCCGAGCGATCTGGTCGAGCTGGACGATCAGGTTTCTAGCAATGATCTGATGCAAAAAACTGGCGGATGCGTTCAAGACCGGCTCCCCGTCGATCAGCTCCCACTTTTCGTCGTCGGGGCGCGTGACCGTGAACGCGAAGAAATCCTCCGCGTTCATCGGTCCGGGATCGAGGAAAGGAACGCCCATTTCGTCCTCTCGGGCTCCTCTCTTCGAGGAGCTTTTTACTGCACCAGCTTCGGGGCGCCGACGCGGACCGTCTCGCCTTCCTGCATGATGCCGAGCCGGCGAGCGACCTCCGTATAGGCCTCCACCAGCCCGCCGAGGTCGCGGCGGAAGCGGTCCTTGTCCAGCTTGTCGTTGGACTTGATGTCCCACAGGCGGCAACTGTCGGGCGAGATTTCGTCGGCGACGACGATGCGCATCATGTCGCCTTCCCAGAGGCGGCCGCATTCCATCTTGAAGTCGACGAGGCGGATGCCGACGCCCAGGAACAGGCCGGACAGGAAGTCGTTGACGCGGATGGCCAGCGCCATGATGTCGTCGATTTCCTGCGGCGTCGCCCAGCCGAAGGCGGTGATGTGCTCTTCCGAGACCATCGGATCGTCGAGCGCGTCGTTCTTATAATAGAACTCGATGATCGAGCGGGGCAGTTGCGTGCCCTCCTCGAGCCCGAGGCGCTTGGCGAGCGAGCCGGCGGCCACGTTGCGCACCACGACTTCCAGCGGGACGATCTCCACCTCGCGGATGAGCTGCTCGCGCATGTTCAACCGCCGGATGAAATGCGTCGGCACCCCGATATTGTTGAGATGCTGGAAGATATATTCCGAGATGCGGTTGTTCAGGACGCCCTTGCCGTCGATCACCTCGTGCTTCTTGGCGTTGAAGGCGGTGGCGTCGTCCTTGAAATGCTGAATCAACGTGCCAGGCTCCGGGCCCTCGTAAAGGACCTTGGCCTTGCCTTCGTAGATACGGCGACGGCGGTTCATTGGGATCAACCGGGGCTTGAGAAAGTCCATGGGGTCGGCCGCGGCTCCTCCGATATGGTCCGCGCCGGGCGTTTGACCAGGGAGCGGGGTTCAGGGTGGTCCGACCGCAACGATGCGCGGTCGTAGCGTCTTTGGGGGCCAGTGACAAGCCAGCGGTCGCCTTACAAAGGCGACGGCTCACATTATCCGAATATGAAAGCCGACACAACGCGCTCTTTTTTGTCGCGTTTCAGCTATTTTTGCGCCCCGCGCGGGAATGTCGCAGCTTCGCTGCTTGGCATTGGCGCCGCGCCCGGTTTTCGCCTATATGCGTGCGGCGCATAAAAAATGCGGCGCGCGGCGGATTCGCCGCCGGACTCCCTTACAAGACAAACCCGGCTGAGGATGGATATGAGCACTTTCGACCAGCGCGAAGATTCGTTCGAGAAACGCTACGTCCATGACGAGGAGCTGCGGTTCAAGGCCGAGGCGCGCCGCAACAAGCTCTTCGGCCTGTGGGCGGCGGAGAAGCTCGGCAAGACGGGCGCGGACGCCCAGGCCTACGCCGAAGCTCTGGTGGTCGCCGAGGTCGCGGCCGACGCGGATGAGCGCGTCGTCGCCACGGTGAAGAAGGACTTCGAGGCCGCGGGCGTCGATCAGTCCGAGCACCAGCTCCGCCGCACGCTGGAGGAATTTCTCGCCAAGGCCAAGGCCGAGATCAAGGCGGGCGAGTAGGCCCGGCTTTTAATAAATTACGTCGCTCAGAGTGAGCGACCCCCTCCCTGACCCTCCCCCTTTCAGGGGGAGGGAAGGCTGGCGGCGTTTCTACTCCCTCCCTCTGAAAGGGCTAGCAGATTCACACATCTGTGTTGGTTAGCGGCGGCGTTGGTTGGGTGACGGCGATGGCGTATTTTCCGTGCTGGAATTTGAGCCATCCGGCGAGCATGACGACGGGACCGGGTTTTCCGTAATAGCCGGTCCAGCCGCCGAGGCGGGCGAGCACCCAGGACGCATAGGCCAGGGACCCTCGCGGATGTGGGTTCTTCTGACGCTGCGTCTTGCCTTCGAGGGTGGCGCAATAGGCTTCCAGCAGCGGTTGGTCCTTGGGCTCGAAGGCGTCGAGGAGCGGGCGCAGACGTTGCGGGTCGCCGCCGTCCCGGGCGTGGACGAGTTGTTGGATCGTCACGGCCGCGATCAACGTCGCGGCCGCCAGGGTCTGGCGCGGCGCGTCGTCTTCCATCCGCACGGCCTCGATGTCGAAGCCGCCGGTCTTCATCGTGCGGAACAACTGCTCGATCGCCCAACGGCGTCGATACAGATCGACGACCTCGAGCGCTTGCGCGAGGCGGTCGACGGGGCGCGTCGTGATCAGACGCCAATGGACGTTTTCGCCTGGGGGCGGGTCGATCTCGCGCACGTCGACGAGATGGACCGCGATCGTCGAGGGGTCGTTCTGGGCCGCGCCGTTCCGGGGCCGCGCGAGATCAAAGCGCCCATGCCGGACGGCCAGTGTCGCTTCGCGCGCCGGCCGTCCGGGCCTCGCCGGAAGCGACAGCGTCGCCCGCCCGGCCTCCTCCAGCGCATCCAGGCGCGCAAACAGTCGCTCGCCATCCTCCAGCGCGCGGTCCTGCGCGGCGCGCACGAGGAGGTGAACTCCCGGCGGGCGCCGCGCGAAGGCGGAATAAATATCGCTCTCGCGATCGGCCACGACCGTGACCTCGCGCGCCGAAGCGCAAACTTTCGCCGCCGCCGCGCCCTCCAGCCAGCGCCGGCTTTCCTTGTCCTCGATCGGCCGCTGACGCCGATCCGCCTTGCGTCCCGTCGCGCGTTCAAGGAACTGCGCGTGCGCCAGACCCACGATCGAACCGTCCTCGGCGTCGACGACGAGGGTCGGATGCAGATAGAGCCCGCCGCCGCCCCCGGACTTGACGACCGTCGTGTCCTGTATCGCCAGGACCGCGCGCCCGGCGCAACGCGCCGACGCGCGCGCGGCCGCCGTGGCGAACATCTCCGCGCCGGTCACCGCCCGATTGCGAAGAAAGCGCGTGATCTTAATCTCACCGGCCCGGTCGCCGCCGAGCCGACGAATGCGTATGCCCCCGCCGCCCTCCGCCACCAGCCGGGAAAGCAGAAAGGCCCCCTTTTCCAGTCGCGCGTCGCCAAAGCGACCCAGCGTCCGTCCGTCCATCGTCCGTCCCTCCGAATTCCTTCAAATGGAATCAGACGCCCAGGCCACATGCAACCAAGATGTGTGAATGCGGTAGGCGCGCGGGGAGAGGGTTAGGGTGAGGGGCGAAGCGTCCGCGACATAGATGTGAGATCCATTCCGCGAGCCGCCGCCCGAGTCCGTCGAGGCGGCCTTGCCCCTCACCCCAACCCTCCCCGCAAGCGGGGCGAGGGAGACAGGCTCATTCCCGCTCCCCGTTTCACGGGGCGAGAGGGGACGGCGCTCGCATCTTCCTTCGGCGTCAGCAGCGCCGCGCGACGTATATTGTAGTCCTTTGTCCGGACACGCTCCCGCACCCATATTCCCGATATCGTCATCCGATCGGGACGCCGCGAAGTCATGCAGAAGGAACCGCCGCCTTTCGCCGCGCCCTATGCGCCGCCCGACGAGACATTTGCGGAGGCTTTTCTCGCCAGGCGGCCCGACGCGGCGGTCCGCGCCGATATCGACGCCAAGGCGCGCGCCCTTATCCGCGGCATGCGCGCGCAGCACAGCGCGCTCGGCGGCGTCGAGGACTTCCTGCACGAGTTCTCGCTCTCCTCGCGAGAGGGTCTCGCCGTGATGGCGCTCGCCGAGTCGCTTCTACGCGTTCCCGACGACGCGACGGCGGATCAGCTCATCGCCGACAAGCTCGCCGCCGGCGATTTTTCGCATCATGAATCATCATCCGACACGCTGCTTGTCCAGGCCTGCGCCTTCGCGCTCGGCTTTTCCGCTCGGCTTGTCGGCCAGGGGGAGCCGCGCGGCCTCGTCGCCGATCTCGCGCGCCGCCTCGGCTTGCCGACGCTGCGCGTCGCCGCGCGTCAGGCGATGCGCCTCATGGGCGCGCATTTCGTCTTCGGTGAGACGATCGAGGACGCGCTCGCCCGCTCCCAGGGCGCTCGCGAGCGATTTTCCTTCGACATGCTGGGCGAGGGGGCGCGAAGCGCGGCCGACGCCGAGCGTTACTTCGAGGCCTATGCGGCCGCCATCCGCGCCATCGGCGACGCGGCCGGCGGCGCGCCGCTTCCCAACCGTCCCGGCGTTTCGGTCAAGCTCTCCGCGCTTCATCCGCGCTATGAAGCGGTCTCGCGCGAACGCGTCTTGCGGGAGCTGCCGCCGCGCGTGCTGGAGCTTGCGCGCTTCGCGAAGCAAAGCGACCTCGCCTTCACAATAGACGCCGAAGAGGCCGACCGGCTCGAGCTCTCGCTCGACGTAATCGCGCGCGTCGTCGCCGACCCGTCGCTCGCGGGCTGGGACGGATTCGGCCTCGCCGTGCAGGCCTATCAGAAGCGCGCGGCCGCCGTCATCGATTACGCCGCGGCGCTCGCCGAGGCGCATGACCGCCGCTTCATGCTGCGGCTCGTGAAGGGCGCCTATTGGGACAGCGAGATCAAGCGCGCGCAGGAGCGGGGGCTCGCCGATTATCCTGTCTTCACGCGCAAGGCGATGACCGATCTTAATTTCGACGCCTGCGCCGCGGCGCTGCTTGCGCGGTCGCGCATCTATCCGCAATTCGCGACGCATAACGCCCGCAGCGTCGCGGAAATCCTCGCGCGCGGCGGGACGCGCCGGGACTATGAGTTCCAGCGCCTGCACGGCATGGGCGAAGCGCTTTACGCGGCGCTCGCGGAAAGGCGCGACATTCCCGTGCGCGTCTATGCGCCGGTCGGGCCGCATCGCGATCTGCTTGCCTATCTCGTGCGGCGCCTGATCGAGAATGGCGCGAATTCCTCCTTCGTCGCGCGCGCCGCCGATCCGCAGACGCCGGAAGACGCGCTCGTCGCCGAGCCGCACGAGGCGCTTCGCGACGGCGCGCGGCATCCGCGATTGCCGAAGCCGCCGCAAATCTACCAGCCGCTGCGCGCCAATTCGGCGGGCGTCGAATTCGGCGACCGAACGGCGCTTGCCGCGCTGCTCGACGAAATTGGCGCGGCGCGTGGACCTCATGAAGCGCGGCCAAGCGTCCTGTCGACGAAGGCGGCGCGCGACATTGTCTCGCCCATCGACGGCAAGGCGCTGGGGCGCGTCGTCGAGGCCGATGGCGATTGCGCAAAAGAGACGATGTCGGCGGCGGCCGAAGCCTTCCCGCAATGGCGCGCCGCGCCGGTCGAAGCGCGCGCGCAAATTCTGGAGCGCGCGGCCGATCTCATCGAAGCGCGGCGCGGCGCTTTCATGGCGCTGCTGCAGAGCGAAGGGGGCAAGACGCTCGACGACGCGCTCGCGGAGCTGCGCGAGGCCGCCGATATGTGCCGCTATTACGCCGGTCAGGCGCGGCTCGTCTGCCGCGAGCGCAGGCTCCCCGGTCCGACGGGCGAGGATAATCGCCTGCGCTATGACGGACGCGGCGTCTTCGTCTGCGTCTCGCCCTGGAATTTCCCGCTCGCGATCTTCCTGGGCCAGGTCGTCGCGGCGCTCGTCACGGGCAACACGGTCGTCGCAAAGCCCGCCGAGCAGACGCCGCTGATCGCAGCCAAGGCGGTCGCGCTGCTTCATGAGGCCGGCGTTCCGCTCGGCGCCTTGCAGATTGCGCCCGGCGCCGGAGACGTCGGCGCCGCGCTCGTCGCCGATGCGCGCGCGGCCGGCGTCGTCTTCACGGGTTCGGTCGACGTCGCGCGGGACATCAACCGCGCGCTGGCGGCGCGCGCCGGCGCCATCGCGCCGCTCATCGCCGAGACGGGCGGCGTCAACGCCATGATCGTCGATTCGACGGCGCTCGTCGAGCAGGCCGTCGACGACGTCCTGGCCTCCGCCTTCCGATCGGCCGGCCAGCGCTGTTCGGCCCTGCGGCTTCTGTGTCTGCAGGAGGAAATCGCGCCGGCGGCGATCCATACGCTCGCCGGCGCGACGAGGGAATTGCGCATCGGCGATCCGCGCGTTCTCGGCGCGCATGTCGGTCCGGTCATCGACCTGGAGGCGAAGCAGAGACTTGACAATTATATCCACGGACAAAAAGCGGCGGGTCGCGTCGTCTACGCCGGAGAGGCGCCGACCCACGGGACTTACGTCGCGCCACATATTGTGCGGCTCGATCGCGTCTCGGATTTGCGCGAGGAGGTCTTCGGTCCGGTGCTGCATGTCGTGACATGGCGCGCCGCGGATTTCGACGCGCTTCTCAAGGAGATCGACTCCTCCGGCTTCGGACTCACCTTCGGCCTGCAAACGCGCATCGAGAAGCGCATCCGCCATGTCGCCGCGCCCGCGCCGGCGGGCAATGTCTATGTCAATCGCAATATGATCGGCGCGGTGGTCGGCAGCCAGCCTTTCGGCGGCTTCGGCTTGAGCGGCACGGGGCCGAAGGCCGGGGGGCCGGATTATCTGCGCCGCTTTCTGCGCGAGACGACAGTGACCGTCAACACCGCGTCCTTCGGCGGCGATGCGGCGCTGCTGTCGCTTGGAGAATAGGCGCGACATTTTGTGCGGAGCCGCCCCGCTTGAATCGGGCAGGGACGGCGCCGATTTTTTTCGTGCAGCGAGATCGCGAAGCGTTGAGGTTTCGCGATTTACCTTACGGAGGCGGAAATGGCCCAAGAGCAGACACCCGTTAAGAAGGATGGCGGCGGCGCGCTGGTTCCTCCCGATCTGTGGGATTGGCGGCCCTTCGAGGCGCTGCGCCGTCAGCTCGACCGTTTCTTCGACGAGGCGCCCTTGCAGAGGCGTTCGGGCGATTTTGAGCCTTTCGAGCGCTTCATGGGATGGCAGGGAACCCCGCCGGTCGATTTCGTCGAGCGCGACGGCGAATATGAAGTGACCGCCGAGCTTCCAGGCCTCGACCAGAAGGATGTGGAAGTGAAGCTCGCCAATGACACGCTCGTCATCCATGGCGAGAAGAAGATGGAGCGGGAGGAGAACAAGGAGGGCATGTTCTTTTCCGAGCGTCGCTACGGCTCCTTCAGGCGCAGTTTCCGACTGCCCGAGAATGTCGACGTCGACAAGATCGCGGCGAAGTTCGAGAAAGGCGTGCTCAAGGTGACCCTGCCAAAATCGGCGCAGACGAAGACGCAAGAAAAGAAGATCGACATCGCCATAAAATAGGCGCCGTAATTAGAGGCCGTACGCACATCATATGGACTTTGCGAAGAGAAGGCGGCGCGAGATAATTGAGCGCGCCGCCTTCCGGCGCGTCCCGGGCGCGAGGCGAAAAAGCGGCTTTTCGCGAGAGGCGCGCGCGACCCTGGCTTCCGCAATCCAGATTGCAGCGTGATCGAGAGGACGCCCGTTATGAAGGTCGAGGAATTTCTCGCCCACGCCATTCAGCTCGAGTCGGAAGCCGCCATGCGCTTCGGGCAGTTGGCGGATGCGATGACGACCAATGGCAATGCGAAGGTCGGCAAGCTCTTCCGCCGTCTGTCCGACTATTCCCGTCTGCATCTCTCCGACGCCAGGGCGCGCGCCGGCTTTCGCGACGCGCCGGCGCTTCGTCCCGACGAGTTTGTCTGGCCGGATCTCGAGAGCCCGGAAAGCGCCGCCATTTGGGGGGCGGATCCCTTCATCGGCAGGGAAGAGGCGCTGAATATCGCGCTACAGGCCGAACTCGCGAGCCTCGATTATTACCAGTCGATTCACGATACGACCGACGACCCCGAGACGAAAATCCTCGCAAAGGAATTTGTGGAGGAGGAGCGCGACCACGTCTCCGAGCTGCGCAAATGGATCGCCGCTCACAAAGTCGGCGAGTCGCTGCCGAGCGAGCCGTGATCAGCGCAGCATGTGGCGCAGGGCTTCGTAAAGGCTGACGTCAATCGCAATCAGCATGGTTCCGATAAGCGCCGCTTGCGCGATGTAACGATAGCTATGCTGCGCCCGCATCCCGCGCTCCCTCTTTCGAAAGATGTGAGGTAGCGGGGGAAGAAGAGGCGGCAAGCGTGGGACAAGCCCCGAACGCCGTCCTCGCGAAGAGCGTTGCGACGAAGCAATCCAGCGCCGCGATGGGGCTCTGGATTGCGTCGCTTTGCTCGCAATGACGGGCAAGCGGGGCTGGCGGCGCGCCCCTTCACCTCGCCCGCGTTTCCCGAACCGGCTTGCGCATCATTCTCGGCAGCACGAGATGCGGCAGCACGCCCTCGCGGATGACCGCCCGGCGGAGCGGCCCGAGGGCCGCCACGGCGATGAAGCTTGCGCCGCGGAAAAGGTCCACCGGCAGATAAGGGATGATCAGCGAGCGGTTGAGCACGTCGACGCCATGGGTGCGGAACCCGATATCGGCGCGCCGGTGGCGGTCGTAGCGCGTCAGGGCGCGCGACAATTCGCGCTCATTGCGCAGATCGACGCTCGCCAGGCAATCCTCGAGATCGGCGACGTCGCGCAAGCTGAGGTTCAGGCCCTGGGCGCCGATGGGCGGGAAGACATGGCAGGTCTCGCCGACGAGCGCGAGGCGTCCCCTGGCGTGTTGCGACACCTGCATGCCGCCCATGCGGAATTGGCCGATGTCGCTTTCGATCTTCATCGCGCCGAATTCGGACTTTGCGTAGTCCTCGATCTCATATTCCAGTTCCTCGCGCGGTTTGGCGAGGCGGCGGCGGGCGTCGTCGACGCTCATCAGCCAGACGAGGCTCGAACGGTGCGGCGCGTCCTCGCGAGGAGGCAGGGGCACGAGGGTGAAAGGGCCGGAGCGCGTGTGCCACTCGGTCGACATGTTGTCATGCGGGAATTCGTGGCGCAGCATCATCGTCAGCGCCACTTGCGGATAGGTCCATTCCTTCACGTCGATGCCCGCGACCGCGCGCGCGCGGCTGTTGCGGCCGTCCGCGGCCACGATGAAATCGGCCTCGATACGGCGTCCGTCGGCGAGGATCGCCGCGGCGCCCGCGCCGTTCAGCTCGTAATCGACAATATCGGCCTCGATCAGCTCGATCTCCGTCTTGGCGCGAACGAGGTCGAGCAGGACGCCGACGAGCTCGTCGTTGGAGATGTTGACGCCCAGCGCCGGCAGGTCGATCTCGCTCGCGCGCAGCGTCAGCTCCGGCACGGGAAAAAGCTGGTCCGTGTCGTCGATCATGCGAATCGCTTCGACGGGGCAGCCAAGCGCCTTCACGCGC
The DNA here is from genome assembly GCF_054106005.1 of Methylocystis sp. S23. Taxonomy (NCBI): domain Bacteria; kingdom Pseudomonadati; phylum Pseudomonadota; class Alphaproteobacteria; order Hyphomicrobiales; family Methylocystaceae; genus Methylocystis; species Methylocystis sp. S23. Next base: position 60,783 of record NZ_CM134185.1, on the reverse strand, counting down.
TCCAGCGCGCCGAGCGCGTCGAGGAAGCGGACCGAAGCCTCGAAGAGCGCGACCGTGCGGCCAGGCAGCGGCGGCGGAACGCGGCCGACAAGCGCCGTCTTGAGTCCCGAACGCGCGAAGGCGAGCGCGGCGGCCAGGCCGGTGGAGCCGGCGCCGGCGACGAGGATGTCGAACTTTGTCGTCGCGCCGTCCGGCGCGGAATGCTCGGTCATTTTGGGGCTCCTGATCTTGCGGCCGTTATAGCGGCCCGCGCCGCCCGGCGCGAGGGTCCGGCGCGGCGCGAATTGCCGCGCGCGAGAGCGTCATGGACATGTCCGCTTCGCCGGTTATGCGCAGGGGTTCGAGCCGTGATAACTAGGCGTCAAAACTGGTTTTCGCGGCGAAGAGTGGAGGTTTCGATGGTCAAGGCGATCCGCGTGCACCGGCCGGGCGGCCCCGAGGCGTTGCAGCTCGAGGAGGTCGAGCTGGCCCCGCCCGGACCCGGCGAGGTGCAGATTCGTCACCGCGCCATCGGCGTGAACTATATCGACGTCTATCGCCGCACGGGCGCCTATCCGGCCGAATATCCCTTCATTCCCGGCCATGAGGGGGCCGGTCAGGTCGTCGCGGTGGGCGAGGGCGTGAAGGATTTCGAGGAAGGCGACCGCGTCGCTTATGTCGGCGCGCTCGGCGGCTATAGCGAGGCGCGCAACATCGCCGCCGATTCCGTGATCCATCTGCCGAAATCCATCAGCTTCGAGCAGGGGGCGGTCATGATGCTGAAGGGCCTGACCGCGCAATATCTCCTGCGCCGCACCTTCCGGGTGAAGAAGGGCCATCGCGTGCTGGCGCATGCCGGGGCCGGCGGAGTCGGCCAGTTGCTCTGCCAATGGGCGAACGCGCTGGGAGCCAAGGTCATCGCCACGGTCGGCTCGCCCGAAAAGGCGGCGATCGCCGAGCAAGCCGGCGCGCAGCACGCCATTCTCTACCGCACGGAGGATTTTGCGCAGCGGGTGAAGGAGATCACCAAGGGGCGGCTCTGCGACGTAGTCTATGACGGGGTCGGGCGCGCGACCTTCCCGGCCTCGCTGGACTGCCTTGCGCCCTTCGGCATGTTCGTGAGCTTCGGCTCGGCCTCCGGGCCGATCGAGGCGTTCGACATCGGCCTTCTGGCGCAGAAGGGCTCGCTCTTCGCGACGCGCCCGTCGCTCTTCACCCATATCGCCAAGCGGCGCGACTATGAGGATATGACCGAGGATATGCTTCACGCCATCAAGCGGGGCCATTTGACGATCGCGGAGCCCGAGGCCTTCCCCCTCGCGGACGCCGCCCAGGTGCACGCCGCGCTCGAATCACGCCAGACCGCCGGGTCGATGGTTCTGATCCCCTGATTCGGGGATCGGCGGCCTGTTGGACGACGTCCAAGTTACAATTCCGGCGTGTGTTGCTTCTTCGTCACGCGGGGCGCGGCAGGCGGGAACGCGCTTCGGCAACTGTATGAAACTGAAAGATTCACGCCCGTCGCGCTTTGGCGCCTTGGCCGCCGCAGGGCCGGTTTGACCGGCGTCAAAACGGAATTTTCATCTCTTGATGGCGGTTCCGGCAAAAAAGGCGCGAGCAATTTCTCAAAAATGGGCTATCCTCGAATCGTTCCGGCTTTGAGGTTCCTCCCGCCTCTCGATTAGCCCGAACTGCCTTAAAGACCCGGCCGCTTAGCCGGGTTTTTTTCTGCGGCGCGGGCGGGCGGTCCCCTTTCATGTTGCAATCCGTGACAAAGAGTCCCATCCTCTACTCGCGGCCCGCAGATGGCCGCGAAGCATGAGGGTTGCAACGCTGTCGACAAGTGTTCATCCGGGGGCGGAGACCCGCTCCCAGCCGAAGATTGGCGCCGATGCGTCGCTTTCCGGCTCGATCGTGCAAAATGTCCTCCATGCGCTGGACGAGACCAAGGCCGAGGACATCATCGCCATCGATCTGCGCGGCAAGACCGCCCTCGCCGATGAAATGATCATCGCGACCGGGCGTTCGACCGTGCATGTCGGCGCCATCGCCGACAAGGCGCTCAGGGCGCTCAAGGACGTGGGCGTCGCGGCCCGGGTCGAGGGCCTGCCGCAATGCGACTGGGTGCTGATCGACGCCGGCGACGTCATCGTCCACATTTTCCGCCCCGAGGTGCGCCAGTTCTACAACCTCGAGAAAATGTGGGGCGGCGATCGTCCGGTGGAGATACGGCTCGTCTGACGCATCGCCCCCAAAAGTGCGCAGCGGTTTTGGGGTAAGGCGATGCGCAAGCAAGCTATCGCCCCCAAAGTGCGCAGCGGTTTTGGGGTAAGGCGATGCGCAAGCAAGCTATCGCCCCCAAAAGTGCGCAGCGGTTTTGGGGTAAGGCGATGCGCAAGCAAGCTATCGCCCCCAAAAGTGCGCAGCGGTTTTGGGGTAAGGCGATGCGCGAGCAAGCCTATCATCGCCGGAAGCGCCAAGCGGATGTGCGGCGAAGAGGAAGCCAGGCCGAGCCGTGCGACTGGGCATTATCTGCGTGGGCCGGTTGAAGGCCGGTCCCGAGCGCGAAATCTACGCGCGCTACGCCGAGCGCATCGCCGCGCTGCGACGCATCGGGCTGGAAGGGCTCGAGCTGAAGGAAATCGACGAAAGCAAAGCGAAGAGCCCGGCCGAGCGCATGGCGCGCGAGGGAGAGGAGATGCTCGCTTTCCTGCCCGGCGATTCGGCCCTCGTCGTCTTTGACGAGCGCGGCAAGACGGCCGACAGCGCCGCATTCGCCGGCTTCATCGGCCGAGAGCGCGACGCCGGCCGCAAGGCCATGTGGTTCGCCATCGGCGGATCCGAGGGGCTCGACGGCGCCGTGCGGTCGCGAGCGACGGCCGCGTTTTCCTTCGGCGCCATGACGCTGCCGCATCAGCTCGTGCGAATCCTCGCAGCCGAGCAGGTCTACCGCGCCATGACGATTCTCTCTGGCCACCCCTATCACCGAGCCTGATCAGTAGACCGGGTCGGTCCAGGGAAGGCTGACGGGGACGGCGTTCGACCGAACGCCCGTGGCGCTCCCGCCGCTGGGGCTTCGGGGAATCGCAGTGGGGCCAAAGGCGGACGAAGAGCTCGGCGTCTGCGGCAGCGTCGGATAGGGTCCGTAGAGCATCCCGGCGCCCCCGGCGATCGGCGGGCCGGCGCCGATCGCGGCGCTCCCGGCCGAAGAGCCGGCGGCGAGCGAAGCGGCCGGCGAGAGGGCGAGAATTGCGGCGGCGATCATGAAGTTCTTCATTGGCGGCCTCCAGTCGTCCCGTTCCAGATTGAAAGCCGGAAAAGCGTAGAAGAAGGCGGACTTGGCAGATAGGCGCCAATTTGGTCAGACCATGGCCGACGACGACGCATGTGGTCGAAGCCGAACGGACGGGCGAGCGGTCGGGACCGCGCCTCTTTTCGGCCCTCGGGCTTTAAGCGCATGGCGCAGGCAAGATCGCGGTCTATTCCTGGCCCGAAAGATCCATCAGCATGTGAATCTTGATGGCGATGTTCATGAAGGCGAGGACGAGGCCGAACCAGATCGCAACAGCGAGCGCCCAAAATCTCGGGTCGGAATGCATCGCGAAGTCTCCCTCGCGCGGAGCCGCCTCGGCAGGATGCGCCCACTCGCGGGCGCGGGCAAGGCGCGTTGAAAAAAGACGGCCTGCCGGGGCGATGCGCCGTCCGGCAGGCCGTCGCTTCCCCTCAAATTCCCGCCCTGAAACGAGAAAAAGCCTAATCTCGCCATAAGTTTCGGCCAAGCGTAGCAATTGCGGCGAACGGCGTTCTTCGCAGACTGAGTCCGACCGTTGCATGAAGGCCACATTCATGCGTGTCGAGAGGGCGGCCCGGCGCGCGGGGGGCCCACCCGCCGAGCCTGGCCGTCCGAAACGGGCAGAGAATCGGACGACTTGAACTTGACCATAATGTCCGAAGCCGAAACGACAAGGCGTCTCCGCCAAAAACAAGTCGGGAAAATTTCCAAAGGAGACCGGGATGAAACGCATCGTCGCCTTCTCGCCGCCGTCCCCGCCGCGGCGAGGGACAAGCTCCGCGACGCGCAGCGCGCCTGGATCGCCTATCGCGCCGCGCGTTGCGAGGTCGAAAGCGCCTTGCATCCCGCCCCGCTCGGGGAAGACAATCGCGCAGATCGCCTGATGGAGGAAACGGCGCGGCGTGCGCTGCAATTGCGCGCAATCGCGATCGACAGCTATTAGCCGGGGGCGCGCTTGAACAAATTTCCTTTCGCCATCCTCTCCAGCGCGCTGCTCGCCTTCCTGTCCGGCGCTTGGGCGAAGACGCGGCCGCCATCCCTGCCGTCCGACGCGCCGGCCGCGGCGGCGGCCAACGCGCAGCCCGGCCCGCGCCGCGTGCCGCCGCGCGTCATTCCCGTGCCGAGAGACGTCAGCAAGCCGCTGCAGGACTTTATCCGCATGCCCTATCCGCCGGGCGTGCTGTCGCCGCCGCCCAAGACGGCGGCGGAATGGAGCGCGCTCAACAAGCGCTTCGAGGCCGAATGGACGGCGCCGCTCGCCGATCTGCGCAAGCAATTGCGCGTTACGGTCGAGCCGACGACGATCGCCGGCGTCAAAGCCTATCTCGTGACGCCGCGCGACCTTCGGCCCGAGAATGTGAGCAGAATGCTCCTGCATTTGCATGGGGGCGGCTATGTCTTCGGCGGCGGCGAGGCGGCGACCAATGAAGCGATCATGATGGCCGGAATCGGCGGTTATCGCGTCATCTCGGTCGACTACCGGATGCCGCCGGAATTTCCGTTCCCGGCCGGGCTCGAAGACGCGCTCGCCGTCTGGCAGTCGCTCGCGCAGACGATCGATCCGAAGAATATGGCGGTGTTCGGCTCGTCGGCGGGCGGCGGGCTGGCGCTCGCCGTGACGCTGAAGGCGAAGGATGAGGGCCTGCCCACGCCGGCGGCGGTGTCGGCGGGAACGCCCTGGTCGGATCTCGACAAGATCGGCGACAGCTATTTCGCCAATGAATATGTCGACAACATGCTGGTCACCTGGGATGGCTGGCTCGGGGGCGCGGCGCGGCTCTACGCCGGCCGCCACGATCTCAAAAACCCCTATCTTTCGCCGGTCTATGGAAATTTCAAAGATTTCCCGCCGACGATCCTGACGACGGGGACGCGCGATCTCTTTCTGTCCAACACGGTGCGCGTGCATCGGGCGCTGCGCCGCGCGGGAGTCGATGCGGATCTCAACGTCTATGAAGGCATGAGCCACGCGCAATATGCGGGGCCGGGAATGCCGGAGGCGCGGGAAGCCTTCGAGGATATCGCCCGCTTTTTCGACGCGCGGCTCGGTCGGTAGCGGCGGTCGCCGCCTGATTGCCTCGCTTCATGGAATCAAGCGGAGCCGGCGTCAGCCATAGGCCCAGCCGACCAGCGCGGCGCCGAGGAAGAAAATGACGCATCCAAAGGCGATGATCTTGAGAAGACCTTCAGGCATCCTTGAACCTTATCCTCAGCAAAACGGCCCGTCGCTACATCCGCGCTCGGGCCGTTTTTTCAGGCGACGCCTCAATCGCCGCCTTTTCAAAAGATAGGATCGCCGCGCCTTTCCGACAAGGGCGCCCGCAAGCGTCAGCTACATCCAGCCGTCAAAGCGCGAGACCGCCATGAGCGTCAGAATGCTGACGAGCTCCATGGCGAGGAAAAGGAGACTGGCTATCGGCGCGCTCATCTAGACGCTCCCTTAATCTAGCGGTTTCCGTCACTCGAATTGCTGGGCCTTTTGTTGATGTTTTCCGCCGTCATTGCTTCGCTTCGCTCGCAATGACGGCCGCGAATGAACGTCCGCCAAAAATCCGTCAATTCAAGTGACACAGGCGACTAGTCCCGCGCCGCCGCCTTGATTTCGGCCTTGGCGTCGAGCGGCCGATCGCTTTGGGCGACCACGGCCTTTGGCGCGAGCGAGGTCTTGACCGTTTTGCTTGCCTGGTCGACGCGGTGCTTGCCCGGCGCGCCAAGGCTGGTGGCGAAGCCGAGAGCCAGGAAGCCGACCCAGAAGGCCGCCGGGACGATTTTCGAATTTGCGAGCGTCATTTTAATCCTCCCGGTCCCAAATGCGTTTCTTGCGGCGAGTAGACTTCCGCAAGAACTGCCTGTGGAAAAGCGCCAGAGCGACGCTTGCCGGTGGCGCCAGTTAAAAGTTTTTTGACAAATGCGAGCGCGCCCCTGGTCGCGCGCTTGCGTGCTCGCCACATAAGTTCGTGGCTCCAGATCAGCGTCCGCACGTGGATCTATGAGGTTGCAAAAGACAGCCTTAATCGTCGTCTATGGCAGCCGCCGACATCAGCCAGCGGAAACCGTAAAATGACGAGCATCGCCTCAATCGGTCGTCCAACTCCGGTGGTCCGGAGCGGCCACGCGCAGTTGTCGATCATTCTAAAGGCGTCCGAGAAATCGACCCTCCAGACGCAGATCTTCGACCAGATCCGCACCATGATCCTCAACGGACAGCTACGCGGCGACGATCCGCTGCCCACGACCCGCGAGCTGAGCGCGCAGCTCGGCGTGTCGCGCAACACGGCGGTGCTGGCCTATGAGCGCCTGATCGCGGAAGGCTACATTCGCACCAAGCCCTATGTGGGCACATTCGTCTCGCCCGATCTGCCGGACACGGCCTTTCTGTCTTCCGCCGCCGAACGCGCGACGCCGGCGGCGCCTCGATCCGCCGAAGGCCCGCTGGCGGGCGGCGGGACCATTCGCACCATGCGCACGCACCGCCTCGCCGATCCCGAGCGACGGCGGCTCGCCGCGGACTTCTGGGTCGGCCGCCCCGATGCGCGCACCTTTCCGCTCAAGGCGTGGTCGCAGCATATAAAGGCGCGGCTGAAGTCGGCGGGCGCGAAGCTTACGAGCTACAACGATCCCGCCGGGCTGCTGGAGCTTCGCCAGGCGATCGCCAAGCATCTGGCGCCCGCGCGCGGCGTCGTCTGCGACCCCGAGCAGATCATCATCATCGGCGGTTGCCAGGACGGCTTCAATCTCGTCGGCCGCCTGCTGCTGACGCCGGGCTCGACGGCGGTTGTCGAATCGCCTTGCTATCAAGGCGCGGCCTTTGTGCTCGAAAGCTTGGGCGCGAAGCTGCATCCCGTGCCGATCGACCGCGACGGCCTCGACGTGACGCAGCTTCCGCACGTGACGGGGGCGCTCGCCTATGTCACGCCGTCGCATCAATATCCGATCGGCGTGACCTTGAGCCTTCAGCGGCGCATCGAGCTTCTCGCCTGGGCGACGCAATATGACGCCTATATCATGGAAGACGACTATGACAGCGATTTCCGTTTCGTCGGCTCGCCGCTCACCGCGCTGAAAGGCCTGGACCGCAACGAGCGCGTCATCTATCTCGGCACATTCTCGAAATGCATGGGACCCGGCCTGAGGCTCGGTTACGTCGTCGCGCCGCCGAGGCTCGTCGAAAGCTTCCGCCGCATGAAAATGTTGATGAACAACGGCCAGAGCTGGCTGGAGCAGGCGGCGATGGCGGACTTCATGGCGAGCGGCGAGTTCGGCCGTCATCTGCGCCGTATCCGCCAGCTCTATCGCGAGCGCCGCGACGCGCTGCTCGGCGCGCTGCACAAGAATTTCGGGGAATGCGAAATCTTCGGCGAACAGGCCGGCATGCATCTCGTCTGGAAGCTGCCGGAAGGATTCCCGAGCGCCGCCGAGGTCGAGGCCAAGGGCCTGGCCGCGGGCGTCGGCGTCTGCTCGCTGGCGACGGGATCGGCGCTGCGTTTCGATCCAAATGACGGCGGCGACCGTTTGCTGATGCTCGGCTTCGTCGCGCTGACCGAGAAAGAGATCGAGGATGGCGTCGCCCGGCTCGCGGGAGCGCTGAGGGGATGAAAACGCCTCTCGCCGTCAAACGGGGGCGGAGGGTCGGCGCGCGCGAAGCAAATTAGTCGCTGAGGAGGGCCCTGTCGACGCGCTGGCGCAAGGCGCGGCGGAGCGGCGGAAATCTCGGCGTGAAAACCGCGCCGTCGATACATTCCAGCCGTCCGAAGCGGTTGATGGTGTGGAGCCGGTTCCCCGGCCATCGCCCGCCGGGCGAGAGATAGCGCAGGAGCGACTGCCGGAACGTGTCGGGATCGAGCGCGTCTATGCGCATGATGGCGAGGTCTTTCCCGTAGCTTTGCGAGCAATCCTGCACCGGCCGCAGCAAAGCCCCGTTATGAAGCACGACCTTGCCGGCGGGCCGCGCATAACGCGGATCAATGAGCGCGGGCGATTGTCGGTGCGGCGTCCAGGGGCCGAACAGGCTCGGCGCGTGATGGATGGCGAGCACGTCCGAATAGCCGCCATATTGGTCGTGGACGACCGAGGTCATCCAATAGCGGCCGCCATGCCGGAAGATCGTCGCGTCGGCGGCTTCGACATTCTCGACGAGATGGGCGGCGGGCTCCCATTTTGCCGGAAAATCGACGCAGCGATAGAGGGTGATCGCGCCGGAGGTCGACGCCTCGGGGACCATATAGAGCTCGCCCGCTTCCTCGATCAGGAAGGGGTAGGAGAGATGCCAGCGCTCCTTCAGCGCGCAAATGGGCGCGCCGACCGGTCCGCAATCGTCGAAAGGCTGGTAGAAAATTTCGCCGAGACCCCGGCCGTAATCGAGAAGCTCGAAGAAGACGCCCCGCCGCCCGCGCCATTCGACCGGGAAAGGATCGGCGGAGAATGCGGTTTCCTGATCGGGCATGACGCGCCAGGCGGGTCCGGACAAGGAGCCGGTCTCGACGACGCCAGGGCCGTCAACATGCCGCCAGCCAATGCGCCAGTGCGGCGTGCGCGTGCATAGGCGATGAATCCACCTCAGGCGCTGAAAAACCATGTTGCGCGCGAAAAATGCGGCGGGGCGGCGCGGCGTCCTTTCGACGCGCCGCGCTGGCGCGTCCAAGGCCTCGTCGGGATTGGCGAGCGCCTTCTCGATCAGAAGACAGATACGGGAATAGACGGCGTCGAGGCCGCCGGTCAGGCCGTCCGCCGCTTCGAGGGAAGGGAGGCCTTCGGCGAGAAGGGCGCCGGTCGCGACGTCCTCCACCGCGAGGGCCGGCGCGGCGCCCGAGAGAATCGCCGCGACGGCGGCCTGATCCGTTGGATGTCCGTCGTAAAGCGGCCGCAAGACGCGCGCGTCGCCCGAGGCGGGCGCCTCGCCGGCGAGGTCGACGACGACGTCGGCGTCCGATCCGGGCGCGGCGTTCGCCGCGGGCCTTTCGACCTGGTCGCAAAGGGAGGGCTTTCCGCGCCGAAGCAGCATGCGCTCCAGCGTCAGCAATTGCGTCACGTCGCCGGGCTGGGCGTCGCTTCCCGGCTCGAAGCGGAACGAGACCGCCGCCTCGGGCCATCGCCGCGCCAGCGCTTTCCCCAGGCGTTCCTGCCAGCGCATGAACCGACTCGAGGAAGCGGCGATGACGATGTGTCGATAGCTCCGGCGGAAGGCCTTTGCGTCAAACGCGTCGGGCGCCTCGGGCTGGCCGCGATTTTCAAAAGCATGGCGGGATAGGGGATCGCAACGCGTCATCGGACAGCCTTCACCGAACGAAGCCGCGCCCGGCGGGTCGCCGCAACTCCCTTTGCATGAAAGGCGTCAGCCATGCCGCCCTCTCTCCCGCATTCGAGCGCGCATGAGGGCTAAATGCCGATCTCCGGCGGCAAAAGGCTATCTATCTTTCGTTATACGCCGCTTGAGAAAAGGATGGCTCCCCGAGTAGGACTCGAACCTACGACCTAGCGATTAACAGTCGCGTGCTCTACCAGCTGAGCTATCGGGGAATGTCGTGGTGGAGGGCGTATACAGGGCGTCGGTGGGTTTGCCAAGTCCTTTTGCGCCGCTTGTGGAGAACCCGATCAGGCGAAGGCTTCCGTCGTCATATTCTCCTGGAATTCCTTCCATGCGCGGTCGATGTCGGCGCGGCTCGGCAGGCCGGCTTCGTTGCCGAGATGCTGGACCTTGTGCGCGGAGGCGGCGCGGGCGAATTCGAAATGCGCGCGCCATGGGGCCTCGGGCCGGTCGAGATAGGAGGCGCAATAGGCGCCGTGAAAGACGTCGCCGGCGCCGGAAGTGTCGATGACGCGCTCCGGCGGCACATGGAGCGAAGGCAAATGCTGGGGCGCGCCGTCCTCGCCGTACCAGAAAGTGCCTTTCTCGCCGACCGTCACCGCGCCCACCCGGCATCCTTTCGACTTGAGCCAGGCCAGCATCTCCGGCTCGCTGAAGGACATCTGCTTGCAGAGCTGCTTCGACACGACGGCCACGTCGACGAAGTCGATCAGCTCCTCGATTCGAGGCCGCAACGCGCCGCCGTCGAGCGAGACGAGCACGCCGCGCTCTCGCGCCGCCTTGGCGTAATGGATGGCGGCGTCCGCCATATGCCCGTCGAGATGCAGCACGCGGGCGGTCGAGATGTCGAGGCGCACGAAAGTCTGGAGATAGTCGTCATCGCGGGCGCGCAGGATGGCGCGCTTGCCGTCATTGGGCAGCACGAAGGAAAGCGACGACCGCGCGACCTTGCGCGGATGCACCCGCACGCCATAGGCGTCGGCCATTTCCGCGAACATATGGCCGAGCCAGTCGCGCGCCTGCGTGGTGAGGATATGCACGTCATGGCCGAGCTTGGCGCAGGCGAAGCCCGCCGTGACGGCGTTGCCGCCAAAGCTCACCGCATAGTCGCGCGCGACCATCTTCTCGTCGCCGGCGGGCATTTCGTCCGCGAGCATGGTGACGTCGATATAGGCGTGGCCGAGAAAGAGCGCGTCCAAGTCGATCTCCGCTTTGCGGGAAGGGATTCCCCTAATCTCGCCGAACTGGATGGCGCGGGCGTGTCAGAGCGAGAAGCTCGCGCCGCAGCCGCAGGAGGCGGTCGCGTTCGGGTTCTCGACGCGGAAGGACTGGCCCATCAGATCGTCGACGAAGTCGATCCTCGCCCCCGCGAGGAAACCGATCGAGGCCGGGTCGATCGCGACGCGCGCGCCGTCGCGCTCGACGAGCGCGTCCTCAGTCTTCGGCGCGGCGTCGATGGCGAACTGATACTGGAAGCCCGAGCAGCCGCCGCCCTCGACCGACACGCGGAAGACGGCGCCGGGGGCCTCCTTCGACAGGAGCGCGACGATTCGCTTCGCCGCCTGTTCGGTAAGGGCTACCTCATTGACGATCGTCGCCGTCATCCTTCGTCCTCGTTGAATCCTTGCGTCCGTCCGGAATTGCGGGCTATGGGCCAAGATAGGCTCGATCTTCCGGCCTTTCAATGACTGGAGCCCGACCGTGGCCCTGCGGCAGCCCCTCGCGCCTTACGCCTGCGATGCGACGAATTCGCGCGGACGCCTCTACGCCGTGTCGCCCTCGCCGACGCGCAGCGCTTTCCAGCGCGATCGCGACAGGATCATTCATTCCACGGCCTTTCGGCGCCTCGCCCACAAAACCCAGGTCTTCGTGCCGCTCGACGGCGATCATTTCCGCACGCGGCTGACGCATACGATCGAGGTCGGCCAGATCGCCCGCGCCTTGGCCCGGGCGCTCGCCGCCGATGAAGATCTCGCCGAGGCGGTGGCGCTGGCGCACGATCTCGGCCACACGCCTTTCGGCCATGCGGGGGAGGAGGCGCTCGAGGCCTGCATGAAGCCTTATGGCGGATTCGATCACAACGCCCAGGCGCTGCGCGTCGTCACGCTTCTGGAGCGGCGTTACGCCGATTATGACGGACTCGATCTTTGCTGGGAGTCGCTCGAGGGCATCGTCAAGCATAACGGGCCGCTACTGGGGCCCAAGGCGCTCAGGCCGCTGCCGCGTTACGTGCGCGAATTCGACGCGCTCTATCCGCTGGAGCTCGCGACCTTCGCGAGCGTCGAGGCGCAGGCGGCGGCGCTCGCCGACGACATCGCCTATATCGGCCACGACATAGACGACGGCCTGCGCGCCGGTCTGTTTTCGCTGGAGCGGATCGCGGCCGGCGCGCCCTTCGTCGCCACGCTGCTGGAGGAGGTCGCGGCGAAACATCCCGGCCTCGAACGCGGCCGCGTGATCCACGAATTGGTGCGCCGGGTGATCACCCGCTTCGTCGAGGACGCCATCGCGACCGCGAAAGCGCGTCTTGAGCGGTTGGAGCCGCAAAGCGCCGCGGAGGCGCGTAACGCCGGCGAGGCGATCGTCGCGCTCTCGCCGCAAATGACGGAGGCGGAGCACGACCTCAAGCGCTTCCTCTTCGCCAATATGTATCGCCATGCGCGCATACTCGGCGTCTGGGAGCGCGCGCGCGACGCGATCTCGCGGCTCTTCCCGGCCTTTCTCGAAACGCCCGCCCGCATGCCGCCCGAATGGGCGACGCTCGCCGCCGCCGCGCGCGACGAGGCGGCGCGGGCGGTGGTGGTGGCGGACTATATTGCAGGAATGACGGACAGATATGCGCTCGGAGAAGTGAAGCGGCTATTTGGCGCATGAGCGCCCATTGCGCCGGGCCTGTGGCGGCGCTTATCCTCCCATTCGCTCTTTCGGCCTTGCGCCGCCGCACATTTCCAGGCGCGCGCTCCGCCAATGTTTTACCCGGGCTGATTTTCACGGAGGAATTGTCATGCTTCTCAAGTTCGAAAACCATCTGCCGCTTGCCGCGCTCGACGTCGTCACGACCGGACAGACCGGCGCCTGGGGCTCCGTCACCTTCAGCGCCGAGGCGCGCAGCGTGAAATATACCGACGCCGTCGCCGCTCCCGCCGAGCCGAACGCCTGGTGCTATATCCGCGCCGGATCGCAGCAAGAGCGGGCGTCCGCGCTCGAGAATTATCTCGGCCCGGTTCTCAACGTCGAACGCGGGCGTCCGCTCAAGACGGTATGGATCAACAAGCTTCCGTCGATGGACGCCGAAAAGCCCGGAGACGCGCGTTCGCTCGCCGCGCCGCCGATCAATCCGCTGCCGATGGATCTCTTCAACGACATCCCGCAGTTCAGGTCGATGAATTATCCGCTCGGCGTCGTGACGCATCTTCACGGCGGCAAGGCGCCGCCGACGTCGGACGGCTGGCCGCTCCATCCGGCGGGCTTCGAGGGCAATCCATTCGGCATGCCGTCGCATCGCACCTATTTTTATCCCAACGATCAGCGCGCCGCGATGCTCTGGTTCCACGATCATGGCATGGACAACACCGCGCAGCAGGTTCATGCGGGCCTCGCCGGGCTTTATTTCGTACGCGACGAATCGGACGCCGACATTTTCCATCTGATCGGCGGCGAGACGCAGGAGCTTCCGCTCGTCATTCAGGATCGCTGCCTGGAGGCGGACGGCGCCCATGTGAATTACCGGAAGGGCGTGCCGATCCAGACCGACGCCGGGACCGGCAAACGCAGCTTCAAGCGGCCCGAATTCCTTGGCGACGCTATCTTCGTCAATGGCCGGCCGTGGCCGCATGTGCATGTCAACCCGAAAGTCTATCGACTCCGCCTGCTCAACGGCTCCAACGCGCGAACCTATGCGCTGACGCTTGCAGATCCCGAGGGCAAGGAGGGCGGCAAGATCTGGTATGGCGATCTGCTTACGGCGATCGGCAATGACGGCGGGCTGTTTGGCCGGGCCGAGGCTTTGGCCGCGACCGACTATCTGCTGCTGGCGCCCGGCGAGCGTCTCGACCTGCTGCTTGATCTCACGCAGCTCGACCCCGCCGCGACGCCGTCGCTCAACCTCGTCAATCTGGCGCTCGCGGGATACGACCCCGCTGACCCGGAGGGCGAGCCGATCTTCCAGACCGACGCCGATTCGGCGCTGCCGCCCGGCGACGCCAAAGCGCTCGCCGCCATCGGTTTCACCCAGCAGGCCGACGGGCCGCACGCCAATCTGCCGCTCGCCAATGTGCTCCAGTTCAAGATCGTGCCGGCCGCGCATGCGCATGGCGCCGTCGATCCCGGCATGCCGCCCTTGGCGGGGCCGGCTCCGGCGCTGGATCAGGCGACGCTGAACAAGATCCTCCGCCGTCACGCCGATGACGACAGCTTCCACTGGGACGCCGCCGCGCCCGCGCTTGTCTCGAATCCCGCCTCCGCGCCGGTTGCGCGCAACCGTTTCGTGCTGCTGATGAACGACACGGCCGGGCTGGGCGATCAGAACAACCCGCCGACGTCGCCTTACACTGGCGGGCCGTGGCGCGACACGCAGATCTGGGAGCTTCGCCCCTCGACGGAGCCGGGCGGCGCTTCCAACTTCGTCGTCCCATTCGACGCCAAGCTTGCGGACCCCACCCAGAAGGGCGCTTCGGCCGCGGGCGTCGCCTATCAGGTGGCCCGCGCCTTCTTCTTCGAGCCGGAGGACCCGACGCCGCCGCATTCACGCCGCCATAAAGACCCGCTCTGGTCGCTCGCGACCGAGAATGTCAATCCGGCGGGCTATCCCCCGGTTTTCCGCTATGCGCATCTCTACCGCCACGCGCCGGGGCAGGGGCGCAAGGTCATCCAGCCGACGGAAGGGACCTATGAGCGCTGGTATGTCGCGAATATCGGCAACGATCCCGGCGACCTCGCCGACGGACAGCCGGACATGCATCCTTTCCACATGCATCTCGTGAATTTCGTCGTCACGAGCCGCTACAAGCTCGGCAAGGACGCCGGTGGCGGATCGGTCTTTCAGCCAATCCAGCGCCGGCTCGATTTCGACGGGATCGTGCGGCACGACACGGTGCGCGTCCAATCGAATGAATTGGTCGAGCTGCTCGTGCATTTCCCGGAAGGCTACGCCGGCCGCTATCCCTATCACTGCCACCTCGTCGAGCATGAGGACATGGGCATGATGCTGCATTTCGACGTTCAGCCCCGGCCGGGCGCCTGAGGCGGCGGAGATGCATTCGCGCGCGGGGTCTGCTAGACCCGCGCGCGAAGACCTCTCGGCCGGACCTCCATGAACATTTTTGACATCTTCCACGCCCGCATCGCTTCGATCCTCGACGGCCTCCAGGCCGACGGCCGCCTGCCGCCGCTCGATCTCGCGCGTTTCGTCGTCGAGCCGCCGAAGGACGCGGCGCTGGGCGATCTCGCCTGCAATGCGGCGATGGTCTACGCCAAGGAAGCCAAGGCGCATTTCGCCAGTCCGCGCGAGCTGGCGGTGGCGATCTGCTATGCGCTCGCGCAGTCGGAGGGCGTGGCGACCGCCGAGGTCGCGGGGCCGGGCTTCATCAACATCCGCCTGAAGCCCGGGATTTTCTCGCAAGTGCTGCGCGCCGCGCTGACCGACCCCGAGAATTTCGGCCGCGTCGAGAAGGGCAGGGCGGGGGCGCTCGCCGGCAAGGTCAATGTCGAATATGTCTCGGCCAACCCAACCGGCCCGATGCATGTCGGCCATGGCCGCGGCGCCGTCTTCGGCGACGCGCTCGCCAATCTCCTCGCCTTTTCCGGCTGCGAGGTGACGCGCGAATATTACATCAATGACGCCGGCGCGCAGGTCGATGTGCTCGCGCGCTCCGCCTTCCTGCGCTATCGCGAAGCGCTGGGCGAGACGATTACGATTCCCGAGGGCCTCTATCCCGGCGATTATCTCAAGCCCGTGGGCGAGGCGCTCGCCAAGGCGCATGGCGAGGCGCTGCTCGGCAAGAGCGAAAGCGAATGGCTGCCGATCGTGAAGAACGCCGCGATCGACGCCATGATGGACATGATCCGCGACGATCTCGCCGCGCTCAATATCCGCCATGACGTCTTCTTCTCCGAGCGCACGCTGCATGACCGCTCAAGCGGCCCGTCGAAGATCGACGCGGCGATCGAATGGCTGCGTGGGAAGGGACTCGTTTATGAAGGCCGCCTGCCGCCGCCCAAGGGCCAATTGCCCGACGACTGGGAAGATCGCGAGCAGACGCTTTTTCGTTCGATGGATTTCGGCGACGACGTCGACCGCGCGCTGAGGAAATCCGACGGCTCGCCGACCTATTTCGCCGCCGACATCGCCTATCACAAGGACAAGATCGACCGCGGCTTCGACACGCTCATCGACGTCTGGGGCGCGGACCATGGCGGCTATGTGAAGCGCATGGGCGCCGCCGTCGCCGCGCTTTCGGACCGGAAGGTCGCGCTGGACGTGAAGCTTTGCCAGCTCGTGAAGCTGATGCGCAATGGCGAGCCGGTGAAGATGTCGAAGCGCGCCGGCGACTTCGTCACGCTGCGCGAGGTTGTCGACGAGGTTGGCGTCGACGCGGTGCGCTTCATGATGCTTTACCGCAAGAACGACGCGCCGCTCGATTTCGACCTCTCCAAGGTCATCGAGCAGTCGAAGGACAATCCCGTCTTCTATGTCCAATATGCGCATGCGCGGGGGAAGTCGGTTTTGCGGCAGGCGCTGGCGGCCTTTCCGGACCTCGACGTCTCGCCGCAGGCGCTCGCCAACGCCAGGCTGGAGCTCTTGACCGACGAGGGCGAGCTTCAGCTTTCGCGCATGATCGCGCAATATCCGCGCGCGATCGAGGCGGCGGCGGCGGCGCACGAGCCGCACCGCGTCGCCTTCTATCTCCATGAGCTGTCGAGCGTTTTCCACGCCCATTGGAATCGCGGCAAAGATCAGCCACAATTACGCTTTGTTAATGCAACCGAGAGAGATTTAACGAGCGCCCGGGTCGCGTTGGTTTTATCCTTAACCGCCGTCCTGGGGTCGGGCCTGAGGCTTCTCGGCGTGAGCGCCCCCGACGAAATGCGTTGACGCGTGATTCCCGGCCGCCGGCCCGCCGCGCGACGCTTGACGATGAGCTCCGCGAACGGGAAGACGATCGAGGTGGATCATGCGTGAATCGTCCGTCAGAGGCCCCGCCATCGACCTCTCGGAATTCGAGCGGCGCATGCGGGGAGGGGAGCCGCCCAAGGCCGCCCCGAAAGCCGATCCATTGAGCGAGCTCGCCCGCCTCATGCAGGGCGAGCCGGCCGAGGCCGATCCGTTCCGCGAATTGCTGCCCGATCCGCGGGCGCGCCGCGCCGCCCCGCCGCCGGCGCCGGAATGGGACGCGCATCTGCGCGGCTCCTATGACGCGCCGCCGCCGATCCCGCCGGAGCCGCGTCACTATGACGAGAGCCAGCAACATTATGTCGCGCATGACGCGGCCTATCAGGATCAGGAATACGCCGATCAGCAATATGACGCCGCCTATCACGGCGGCGCCGAGGGCGGCTGGGCGGACGACTCGCAATATCTCGATTATGGCGCGGAGGAAGCGCTCGAGACCGGCGACGAGAGAGGCAATGGCGTCCGCAAATTCCTGCGGCCCTGGCACGCCGTCGCCGCGATCGCCGTCGTCGCCGTCGGCAGCATCGCCTGGGGCTTCATTCATCGCAATGGCGGGAGCGGCTCCAAGGAGATCGCCGTCATCAACGCGCCGGAAGGGCCGGTGAAAGTCAAGCCGAGCGCCGACGCCGACCAGGAAGCGCCGAACGCCAGCGGCGCCGCGGTGCTGGACCGCAAGGATTCGACGCCGGTGAAACAGGTCGTCACGCATCAGGAGCAGGCGGTCGATCCGACTGTCGCGCCCAAGGTCGTGAAGCTCGGCGCCGGCCCCGTCGACGCGCCGCATGAGCCCGCGCTCGGCGCGCAGCCCAAGAGGGTGAAGACCGTCACCGTGCGTCCGGACGGCAGCCGCGTGGACGACGCGGCGTTGCCGCCGGCCGTCGCCAAGACCGCCAATCCGGCCCCGGCCGATCCGTCGCTCGCCAAGGGCGCGACGCCCAAGCCCGAGGCCAGGACCGCCACGACCCCCGCCGCCAAGCCGAAACCGGCGCCCAAGCTCGCCGCGACCGAGCCGCCGCCTGCGGATGACGCCGCCGCCGCGCCGGCCGCGACCGGCGGCTACGCCGTGCAGTTCGGCGCCGCCAATTCGGAGGACGAGGCGCGCGCGCTGCTCAAGACGGTCGCCGCGAAATATGGCGTGAAGCCCACCTTCAAGCCCGCCAAGGTCGGCGACAAGACGGTCTATCGCGTCCGCGTCGCCGGCGTCAGCAAGGACTCGGCGAACGCCATCTGCAACAAGGTCAAGGCCGCCGGCGGCAATTGCTTCGTGGCGGGGAATTAAAGCCTTTTTCCCTCTCCCGCTCGCGGGAGAGGGTGCCCCTGCGTCAGCAGGGGTCGGGTGAGGGCCGCCCTCATCCGTCACCGCTTCGCGGCGACACCTTCTCCCGCAGGCGGGAGAAGGGAGGACTCTTTCCGAAAGAAAATCATGCGCGCCTTCATCTGCGGCCTGAAAGGTCTTTCCCTCGGGGCCGAAGAGCGCGCCTTTCTGCGCGACGCGAGCCCCTGGGGCGTCATCCTTTTCCGCCGCAATGTCGAGAGCCGCGAGCAGGTCGCGCGGCTGACCGCCGAATTGCGCGACGCGCTCGGCCGCCATGCGCCCGTGCTGGTCGATCAGGAAGGCGGGCGCGTGCAGCGGCTCAATACGCCGAACTGGCGCGCTTATCCGAGCGCCGCGCGCTTCGAGGCGGCGGGGCGGGACGCGGCGCAAGCCGAGCGGCTCGCCTGGCTCGGCGCGCGGCTGATGGCGCATGATCTGCGCGAGGTCGGGATAGACGTCGACTGCCTGCCGGTGCTCGACGTCCCGGCGGAAGGCTCCCACGCCATCATCAGCGACCGCGCCTATAGCTCCGATCCGGCGCGCGCCGCGAGGCTCGGCCGCGCCGCCGCCGAGGGGCTGATGGCCGGCGGCGTCGCGCCGGTGATGAAGCACATCCCCGGCCATGGCCGCGCCAGAGCGGACAGCCATCTGGAGCTGCCCGTGGTCGAGGCGGGCCGCGCCGAGCTGGAGGCGGTCGATTTCCCGCCTTTCGCGGTGAACGCCGACCTGCCGATGGCGATGAGCGCCCATGTCGTCTACATCGCGATCGACCCCGCCGCGCCCGGCACGCAATCGAAGACGGTGGTGCGGGAAATCATCCGCGGCCTGATCGGCTTCGATGGCTTGCTGATGACCGACGACCTTTCCATGAAGGCTTTGACCGGCAGTTTCCGCGAGCGCGCCGAGCGCGCCATCGCCGCCGGCTGCGACATGGTCCTGCATTGCAATGGCGACCTCGCCGAGGCTGGCCCCGTGGCCGAAGGCGCGCCCGTGCTGGCCGGCAAGGCGCTGGAGCGGGCGGAGAAGGCGCTTGCCTGCGTGCGGGAGATCGAGCCGTTCGACGTCGCGGCGGGCGTCGCGGAGTTCGAGGCCGCGATGGCGACGGTAGCCTGATGAAGTCTTCAGTGGCGCCGCGAAATAAGCGCGCCAATGGCGCTGTCACCCTCTCCCCGCTCGCGGGGAGAGGGCAGGGTGAGGGGCAAGGGATCGCCGCGAACTATCAGTAAAGTCAGAAAATTTCTAGTGTTCTTGAGAGATCGGCGCCCCCGACCCCGCCCCTCGCCCCAACCCTCTCCCAGCTCGCAGGGAGAGGGGGCGCTGTGATCCGTCAGTTACTTCGCCGCGCCGCCTTAGTGGCGCGCGCCGCTCGGCGGCGCTATCATTTCCATATGTCCGCCGTCGCCCTTCCGAAGCAGCGCATGAGCGCAGAAGAGTTCCTCGCCTGGTCGCAGACCCAGGCGGGGCGTTATGAGCTCGCGGGCGGGGAGGTGTTCGCGCAGGCGTCGGAACGCGCCGCGCACGCGAAGATCAAGGGCCGCGTCTACATGGCCCTCCATAATGCGACCCGATCCAAAGGCCTGCCCTGCCATGTCCTTCCCGACGGCATGGCCGTGCGCGTCGACGCCGACACCGTCTTCGAACCCGACGCCCAACTCTATTGCGGGCCGGAACTGCCGCCCGACACGATCATCGTCGAAAGCCCCGTCATCGTCGTCGAGGTTCTCTCTCCCTCGACCGGCAAGAACGACGCGCTCGGCAAGCTCGCCGCCTACTTCCGGCTGCCGAGCGTCGCGCATTACCTCATCGTCTCGCCCGACGCGCGGCTGATCTTCCATCATGCGCGGGGGGAGGGAGCGACGATCCTGACGCGGATCATCCGCGAGGGCGCGGTTTCGCTTGATCCGCCGGGGCTCGAGATCGCCGTCGCGGACATCTACGGAGAGTAGCGGCCGAGGTTATCCACCTCTCTATCTTGTGGATGGAGACGCCGAAGGCTCCGCCGCGCTTGCGGGGCCGCCGCAAAGGCCGCAATTTCCGGCGGACACGTGGTAAACTGCCTCGAGTCGCCGGAGAATCAATGGCCCAGGAACTCTCCTTCGATCTGTCCGACGAGCCGCGCGCGGAAGGCGAAGCCTTTCTCGTGGACGTCGACGGATTCGAGGGGCCGCTCGATCTGCTGCTGGAGCTGGCGCGACGCCAGAAGGTCGATCTCTCGCGCATTTCCATCCTCGCGCTCGCCGAGCAATATCTCGCCTTCATCGAGGCGGCGCGGCGAGTGCGGCTGGAGCTCGCGGCGGACTATCTCGTCATGGCCGCCTGGCTCGCCTTCCTCAAATCGCGCCTGCTCCTGCCGGAGCCGCCCAAAAACAGCGACGAGCCTTCCGCCGCCGATCTCGCCGCCGCGCTGGCCGAGCGCCTGCGCCGGCTGGAGCTGATCCGCCTCGCCGCCGACAGGCTGACCCAACGCGCGCAGCTCGGGCGCGACATGTTTCTGCGCGGCGGGCCGGAGGGGTTGGAGACCATCTCGCAGGCCCGCTATCAGGCGAGCCTCTTCGATCTGCTCTCGGCCTATGCGCGCCAGCGGCAGAAGAACGCCGTCGCCCGCGTCGTGCTGAAGCAGCGCGCGGTCTGGTCGCTCGCCGAGGCCCGCGAGGCCTTGGAGCGGCTCGCGGGCGTCGCGGCGGAATGGACCGTGCTCGACGATTATCTGCTTCAATATTGCGTGGACATGCAGACGGCGCGCACCGTCCGCGCCTCGTCCTTCTCAGCCTCGCTGGAGATGGTGCGGGAGGGACATTTCGACATCCGCCAGGACCAGCCCTTCGCCCCGCTCTGGCTGCGCCGCCGCGCGCCCGGCGCCGGGCCGGCCGCGGAAACGCCGTAACAGGAGGACGCGCATTGGCGCAGCCCGCTGAGAAAATCGAGCTTTTCGACGTCAATAGCGACGAGGCGCTAGCGCGCAACGAGGTCGCTTTGCGCGAGGCCGAGCGCATCGTCGAGGCCATGCTCTTCGCCGCGTCCGAGCCGCTGGACGAGACGGAGATGGCGCGCCGCGTCGCGGACGAGGTCGAGCTGCCGCAGGTGCTGGAGCGGCTGAAAGCGCATTACGCCAATCGCGGCGTGAACCTCACCCGCGTCGGCAGGAAATGGTTCTTCCGCACGGCGGCGGATTTGAACTGGATTCTCGCCCGCGAGCAGATCGAGGAGAAAAAGCTCTCCCGCGCCGCGCTGGAGACGCTCGCCATCATCGCCTATCACCAGCCCGCGACGCGCGCCGAGATCGAGGAGATTCGCGGCGTCGCCATCTCCAAGGGCACGCTCGACACGCTCTTGGAGACCGGCTGGATCCGCCTGCGCGGCCGCCGCAAGGCGCCCGGCCGGCCGATCACCTATGGCACGACCGACAGTTTCCTGATGCATTTCGGCTTGGAGCAGATCGGCGACCTGCCGGGCCTCGACGAGCTGAAGGGCGCAGGCCTCTTCGACGGCCGCCTGCCCAAGGGCTTCGGCGTGCCGCAGCCCTCCGACGACACGGCGCTGCGCGACGACGAGGAGCCGCTGGAGGACGACGCCCCGCAGGCGCTGGAAATGGATTTCCCGGAGGAGCCGGAGCCTCTCAACGATGATTGAATGTCCCCTCTCCCCGCGAAGCGGGGAGAAGGCCGGGGTGAGGGGCGAAGCCGATATGACAAGGGTTTCCAGGGCTTGATGCGATCACCGCAAATGACGAGCGCGCGCCGGCGTCGCCTTGCCCCTCACCGTGACCCTCTCCCCGTTGCACGGGGAGAGGGAAGCGGGGACGCGGGTCAGAAACCTATCACTTCTGTAGTCATTCGCCTTGTTTTTGCGGTCGGGGCCGCATAGTTTCCCGGTCAGGCGGCCGGCAGTCCCGGTCCATCTCGTAACCGGAGGTTCCCGCCATGGGCGGTCTGTCGATCTGGCACTGGATCATCGTCGGCGGCGTGGTCTTCATTCTGTTCGGCGGCAAGTTCAAGATCTCCGATGTGATGGGCGACGTCGCCAAGGGCATCAAGGCGTTCAAGAAGGGCATGGCCGAGGACGACGTGGCCGCGGCGCCGAAGGCCGTCGAGGAGACTCGCGCCATCGAGGCGGACAAGCCGGCGGACGGCAAGAAGGTTTAGCTATTCACCCTCCCTGGCGGGGAGGGTTGCGCTGAAAGCGCGGCGGGCGTGGAGCCTCGACCCGCGCCGTCGTCACCCCATTCCGAAGCGCCTCGCGCTTCGACCCTCCCTCGAGGGAGGGTAGGGCTGCAAAATGTTCGATCTCGACCCCGGCAAGCTCATCGTCATCGGCATCGTCGCGCTTATCGCGATTCCGTCGAAGGACCTGCCGCGCGTGCTGCGCACGCTGGGGCAGGCGACGGGGCGCATGCGGCGCATGGCGGCGGAGTTCCAGGGCCAGTTCATGGAGGCCATGCGCGAGGCCGAGCTCGCCGATCTCAAAAAGGAGATCGAGGAGACGAACAAGGCGATCATGGCCGACGCTAAGCTGGACGGCGCCTTCGATCCGCTGACTGAAGCGCGCAAGCAGATCGTCAATGCGATAGAGGGCGAGCCGAGGGCGCGGACGCCGGCCGAGGCGGTAAAGGACGACGATCCGGACGACGTCATGGCCGCCTTCGGCGCAGCGCCCGTTCCCGAACCTCATCCTGAGGAGGCGCGCGGCGCCGTCTCGGAGGATCGTTCGGATGGCGACTCGGCCGCACCCTCCAAGACGGCGGCTTCGCCGCCTCCTCCGGATGAAGGGGTTGGATCGGGCGAACGGGGCGCTTCGGAGAAGCCAAGAGAATGAACGAGGCCGACGAAGCGGAAATCGAGGCCAGCAAGGCGCCGCTGATCGAGCATCTGATGGAGTTGCGCGAGCGACTCATCAAGGCGCTGCTCGCCTTCCTCGCGACGTTTGTCCTGTCCTTCTTCTTCGCCAAGGACATCTACAACATCCTCGTCATCCCCTATACGCAGGTCGCGGGGCCCGAGGCGAAGCTGATCTATACGGCGCCGCAGGAATATTTCTTCACGCAGATCAAGGTCGCGCTCTTTACGGCGGCTTTCCTGTCCTGCCCGATCGTGCTGTCCCAGCTCTACGCCTTCGTCGCGCCGGGCCTCTACCGGCACGAGCGCGCCGCCTTCCGGCCCTATCTCTTCGCGACGCCCGTCTTTTTCGCCATCGGCGCGCTGGTGGTCTATTTCCTCGTGATGCCGAACCTTCTGCATTTCTTCATCGGCATGCAGCAGGCCAATGAGCCGGGCAAGGCGCAGATCGAGCTGCTGCCGCGCGTCTCGGAATATCTTTCGCTCATCATGACGCTCGTGCTCGCCTTCGGCGTGGTCTTCCAGATGCCGGTGATCCTCACGCTTCTGGGGCAGGTCGGAATCGTCTCGTCCGAGTTTCTCAGGGAGAAGCGCCGCTACGCCATCGTCATCGTCTTCGTCGTCGCTGCGATCCTCACGCCGCCGGACGTCTTCTCCCAGCTCGCCCTCGCGATTCCGGGGATGCTGCTCTATGAGGCGTCGATCTATTCGGTTCGCATGGTGGAGAAGAAGCGGGCCGAGCAGGAGGCCGCGGCGCAGGAATAAGCGGCGTCGCGCCGCTTGACCCTCTTTCGCGGCTGCGGGACAAAGACGCCCAACAGCCCGCCGTCATGGCCGGGCTTGTCCCGGCCATCCACGCGGCTGCGCCGTCATTGCGAGCGAAGCGAAGCAATCCAGAGCCATAATGACGCCCCTGGATTGCTTCGCTTCGCTCGCAATGACGGCCGCAGCGTGGATGGGCCTTTACCTTCATCCGCCCGGTAGCCCGACATGTACGACATCAAATGGATTCGCGAGAACGCCGAGACTTTCGACAATGGCCGCAAGCGCCGCGGGCTCGCGCCATTGTCCGCCGAGCTTCTCGCGCTCGACGAGGCGCGGCGCGCGGCGATCGGCAAATTGCAGCAGGCGCAGGAGCGGCGCAACGCGGCGTCGAAGGAAATCGGCGCGGCGATGAAGGCGGGCGACGCCGCCAGGGCGGAGGCGCTCAAGGCGGAAGTCGCGCGGATCAAGGAAAATTGGCCCTCGCTGGAGCAGGCGGAGCGTGACGCCGTCGCCGCGCTGGACGCCGCGCTCGCGAGCATCCCCAACACGCCGCTCGACTCCGTCCCGGACGGCGCCGACGAGAACGACAATGTCGAGGTTGCGCGCTGGGGCGAGCCACGCAAATTCGACTTTACGCCGAAGGAGCATTTCGAGATCGGCGAGGGCCTGGGGCTCATGGATTTCGAGACCGCCGCCAAGCTCTCCGGCGCGCGTTTCGTCGTGAACAAGGGCCCGCTCGCGCGGCTGGAGCGCGCCCTCGCGCAATTCATGCTCGACCTGCATACGGGCGAGCACGGCTATATCGAAGTGGCCCCGCCATTACTCGTGCGAGACGACGCCATGTTCGGCACCGCGCAATTGCCGAAGTTCCGCGAGGACCAGTTTTCTGTAATGGCAGGTCGGCAGGTCGGCAATCGGCAGTCGGAAGACGCGACTGCCGATTACTGGCTCATCCCCACAGCCGAAGTTCCGCTTACGAACCTCGTGCGCGAATCCATCCTCGACGAGTCCCAGCTACCGCTGCGCATGACGGCCGGCACCTATTGCTTCCGCGCCGAGGCGGGCGCGGCGGGCAAGGATACGCGCGGCATGATCCGTCAGCATCAGTTCTACAAGGTGGAGCTCGTCTCCGTCACGACGCCCGAGCAATCGCTCGACGAGCATGAGCGCATGACCGGCTGCGCCGAGAAAATCCTACAGGCGCTGGAACTGCCCTATCGCAAGGTCGTGCTCTGCGCGGGCGATATGGGCTTCGCCTCGCAGAAGACCTACGACCTTGAGGTCTGGCTGCCGGGACAGGGGAAATATCGCGAGATTTCCTCCTGCTCGGTCTGCGGCGATTTCCAGGCGCGGCGCATGAACGCGCGCTCGCGCGGGCCGGACGGCAAGCCGCGCTTCGTGCACACGCTCAACGGCTCCGGCGTCGCGGTCGGCCGCGCCATGGTGGCGGTGCTGGAGAATTATCAGGAGGCCGACGGCTCGGTGAACGTGCCGACTATGTTGCGACCCTATATGGGCGGGCTGGCGCGGATCGGCGGGAAATAAGCGGCGCTGCGTTAAGTTAGTTCGTGATGGCGCCCTCGCGCTTCGAGACGCCCGCTGCGCGGGCTCCTCCGCATGAGGGGCCTCTTCTTGCTCTCGTGTGGCGATTTCTTCTTGCGCTGGGAGAGAAGGCGTCCGCTCGCGCGAAAAAGCAGTTAGGCCTCATCCTGAGGAGCGAGCGAAGCTCGCGTCTCGAAGGACGAGGCCGCCGTCGTTATTTATCAGCAAAACGTCGCGGGCGGCGTCTCGAAGCGCGAGGGGCGTCAGCCCGCCGCTCACAATTCCTTATGTGTTCCGTCGCAGAGCGGCTCCTTCCTCGTGGCCTTGCAGCCGCAGAAGAAGGCCTTGCCGGTAGCTTCGGCCGTGTAGGCCACAGGCTCGATCCCCGTGCCCTTATGGGCGCCGTCGCAAAAAGGCTGCGTGGCGCTGCGGCCGCAGGCGCACCAGTAATAGGTCTTGCCCGCCTCGACATCGACGGGCATGGCTTTCTTCTGGAAGACGACGCGTTCGGTCATGTTTCTCCTCAGGCGGTTTCGAGCGCCGGCGCGTCGAGCAGGAATTTCTCCACCTCCAGCGCCGCCATGCAGCCGAGGCCGGCGGCGGTCACCGCCTGCCGATAGACTTCGTCCGCCACGTCGCCCGCCGCATAGACGCCGGGAATATTGGTGCGCGTCGAACCCGGCTCGACGGCGATATAGCCATTGGGCTTTACATCGATCTGGCCCTTGAAGAGCTCGGAGGCCGGCGCGTGGCCGATGGCGACGAAGACGCCGTCGGCGTCGAGCGTCCGCGTCTCGCCGGTCTTGACGTTCTTCACCCGCGCGCCGGTGACGGAAAGCGGGCCTTCCGTTCCGACGACCTCGTCGATCACGTGATCGAAGAGCACCGAGACGTTCGGCTGCTTATGCAGGCGATCCTGCAGCACGCGCTCGGAGCGCAGCGAGTCGCGGCGATGCACGAGCGTGACATGCGTGGCGAGTTTGGAAAGATAGAGGGCCTCTTCGACCGCCGTATTGCCGCCGCCGACGACGACGACCTTCTTGCCGCGGAAGAAGAAGCCGTCGCAGGTGGCGCAGGCGGAGACGCCGAAACCCTTGAACTTCTCCTCGCTCGGAATGCCGAGCCATTTCGCTTTGGCGCCCGTCGCGATGATCAGCGCGTCGCAAGTATAGGTTGCTCCCGAATCGCCGATGAGCGTGAAGGGCCGCTTGTCGAGCCGAGCCTCGACGATATGGTCGGAGACGAGCTTCGTTCCGACATGCTCCGCCTGAAGGCGCATTTGCTCCATGAGCCACGGGCCCTGCACCGGCTCCGCGAAGCCCGGGTAATTCTCGACGTCGGTGGTGATCATAAGCTGGCCGCCCTGATCGAAGCCCGCGATCAGCATCGGCTCCAGCATGGCGCGCGCCGTATAGATCGCCGCCGTATAGCCGGCCGGCCCGGAGCCGATAATGATGACGCGCGTATGGATGGGGGCGGACATTGGGAAGCTCGTGGGGTTGCGTCGTAATTTCCCTCTCCCCGCGCTTGCGGGGAGAGGGCCAGGGTGAGGGGCGAAGCGGACGATGACAAGGATCGTCTCTTCACGTCGCCTTTATGGAGGCTCGGGATCGCAGCCCGGCCCGGCCCCTCACCCCAACCCTCTCCCCGCTTGCGGGGAGAAGGGGGTCGAGCGCAATCTAGTCATTATGCGCCGCGCTGCAAGGCGCGGAAGGCGGCGTAGGCTTCCGCGATCCTTTGCGCGATGAAAGGCGTCGAATCGATCGGCTCGTATGTCCAATCGTCGAACCGGCAAGGCCACAGGCGAATGGCGCCGGCCTGCTCCAGCGCCTTCAGATAGGCCGTGACTTTCCGCCGCGTCACATAGGGCTCGATGACATGGACCGGGACGCCGGTCGCGACGGCCTCCCCCACCATATTGACGCTGTCGCCAGTGACGATGATCCGGTCGGCGTTGGCCAGCATCGAAAAGTAAGGATTTTCCCCGTCGCCCTCCCAGAACCAGCAATATGGCCGCGCAAGGGCGGCGCGCATCGCCGCGCGGGTTTCGGCGGATGTTCGTCGCGACGGCGTCGCCATGACGCTCGCGCCGGAGGCGATCAGGACGGCGGCAATATAGTCGAGGTCCTGCACGATCCCGCTGGCGTCGCCGAGGAGAAAGGCGACGCGCGGACGGGGCAGGGCGGCGATGCGCAAGTCCGGCGCGGCGCGCGCTTGCGCGAGGCGTTCGGGGGTGACGCGATTGGGGGGCGTGAGCGTCGAGACGACATTCGCGCCCGAGAGGCGGTCGTGGCGCGGGGCGACGATGAGGTCGGCCGTGTCGAGGCCGGTAGCGGGCGCGTTCACATAGACGGTGAAGGTCCGGCCGCCGGAATCGCGCTTGAGGCGGCGTAGCGCGGGGATCGTCCGCCGCCCGGCGGCGAGGGCGATGTCGGGAAAAGGCGGCGCGAAGGCCGTCGCGTCCCGTGGGTCGGGCGGGCCGAAAGGAGCGGCGAGATGGTAAAGCTTTCGTGGCGCCACGCGGCGGATGTCGGGCGCGAGGCCCAGGGCCTCGGCGAGACCAAAGGTCTGCGCCTCATGGCCGGCGCGGCCGTCGGAGAGGATACGGAGAGAAATTCCATGCGGGAGACGCGCCGACCCCCTCTCCCCGCTTGCGGGGAGAGGGCTGGGGTGAGGGGCGAAGCCGATCACGAAATCTTTTCCGTTGGCCCTGCAAATTGCAGGCGTTGCGCCTGTAGCCTTGCCCCTCACCCTAGCCCTCTCCCCGTTTCACGGGGAGAGGGAAAAGTGCCTGAAGCGCCATGAGGATGGTCTCGCAAACCGCGTCGATGTTGTGAAAGACCTCGTTGTTCGAGAAGCGCAGAATTTGAAAGCCCGCTTCCCGCAAGACCCTTTCGCGATGCGCATCGTAGGCAATTTCCTCCGCGGTGGAATGGGTTGCTCCATCCACTTCCACGACGAGGTTGCTTTCCCGGCAGACGAAATCAGCATAATAAGGTTCGACAGCTTCTTGGCGCACGAATTTGTAGCCCGCAAGCCGGCGCCCGCGCAGCTTGCTCCATAGGATCGCTTCGGCGGGCGTCTGCTCCTTGCGGAGATCGCGGCTGCGGGTGCGCTCGAAATGGCGGGCGCCGCGCATCGCTTACTCCCTCTCCCCGTTTCACGGGGAGAGGGGACGCCGCCCTTAGACGAATGCCACCTTCAAAATCTCGTAGCTCTTGCCGCCGCCCGGCGTTTTCACCTCGACCGTGTCGCCGACCTTCTTGCCGATCAGCGCGCGGGCGATGGGGCTCGTCAGCGACACGCGGCCGCTTTTCACGTCGGCTTCGCTCTCGCCGACGATCTGATAGGCCTTCTCCTCCTCCGTGTCCTCGTCCACGACGGTCACGGTCGCGCCGAATTTGACCGTCGCGCCGGAGAGCTTGGAGACGTCGATGACTTCCGCGCGGGAGAGCTTGTCCTCGAGCTCGGCGATGCGGCCCTCATTCAACGACTGCGCCTCTTTCGCCGCGTGATATTCCGCGTTTTCCGAGAGATCGCCATGGGCGCGCGCTTCGGCGATCTGCTGGATGATGCGCGGGCGGTCTTCCTGCTGCCGGCGGCGCAATTCCTCTCCGAGCGCCGCATAGCCGGCGGCTGTCATAGGCACCTTCTCCATTGCTTCGCTCTTCGCCTTTCCGATCAGTTGCCGGGAATAGGAACCACGCCCGCGGGTTTGACGCCGGCGCGGGTGGTCCCGAATCATATGTCCGTCGGTTTCGCCGCAAAAGCAGCGCCGGCGCCGGCTCCGGAGCGCTTCGCCGCCCCTGAAGCGGCGCGCTCCGGCGCCTGCCTCATAACTTCCTTGTTCTCAGTCGGTTGCGGGTTGAAAATAGTCCTGCAGCGCCCGCGCCTCTAGGTCTCCCGACACATAAGCCCGCACGCCCTGCGCCGCCGCGACCGCGCCGGCGAGAGTCGTATAATAGGGAACCTTATGCAGAAGCGCCGCGCGGCGCAAGGAACGCGAGTCGGCGAGCGCCTGGGCGCCCTCGGTCGTGTTGAAGACGAGCTGGATCGCGCCGTTCTTGATGGCGTCGACAATATGCGGCCGGCCTTCCGAGACCTTGTTGATCTTCTGCGCGGAAATGCCCTGCTCCTGCAGATAGCGGGCGGTGCCGCCGGTCGCGACCACGCTGAAGCCGATCTCCTTCAGGATGCGGACGGCGGGAAGAATGCGCGCCTTGTCGACGTCGCGCACCGAGACGAAGACCACGCCCTCGCGCGGCGCCTTGGTCCCGCCGCCGAGCTGGCTCTTCACGAAGGCCGCGTCGAAGGAGGTGTCGAGGCCGATCACCTCGCCGGTCGAGCGCATTTCCGGG
This sequence comes from Methylocystis sp. S23, assembly GCF_054106005.1. Taxonomy (NCBI): domain Bacteria; kingdom Pseudomonadati; phylum Pseudomonadota; class Alphaproteobacteria; order Hyphomicrobiales; family Methylocystaceae; genus Methylocystis; species Methylocystis sp. S23. Next base: position 31,225 of record NZ_CM134185.1, on the reverse strand, counting down.
CCGAGCACCGTGTCGACGCCGGGGAAGCGCGCGAAGGGGAAGACCGCCTCCTTCACGCCGATATGGTTCGGCCGGGTCGAGGGCAGCTTGAAGCTTGAGAGCTTCTCGCCCGCCATGACGCGCGCGGCGATCTTGGCGAAGGGCGCGCCGACGACCTTGGCCACGAAAGGCACGGTGCGCGAGGCGCGCGGATTCACTTCGAGGACGTAAAGCTCGCCGTCCTTGAGCGCGAATTGCACATTCATCAGGCCGACGACGCCGAGCGCCATTGCGAGGCTTCGGGTCTGCTCCTCGATCGCCGCGACGGTCTCCGGCGCGAGCGAGCGCGGCGGCAGGGAGCAGGCCGAGTCGCCCGAATGGATGCCCGCCTCCTCGATATGCTCCATCACTCCGGCGATGATCGCCTGCTCGCCATCGGCCACGCAATCGACGTCCACCTCGATCGCATCAGTGAGATAGCGGTCGAAGAGCAGGGGGTTCTTGCCGAGCACCATATTGATCTGCCCGGTCTTGTCGTTGGGATAGCGCGTCTTGATCTCGGACGGCACCAGGCTCGGCAGCGTGCCGAGGAGATAATCGTCGAGCTCGCCATTGTCGCGGATGATCGCCATGGCGCGGCCGCCGAGCACATAGCTCGGGCGCACGACGAGCGGCAGGCCGAGCTCGCCCGCGACGATGCGCGACTGCTCCACCGAATAGGCGATGCCGTTCTTGGGCTGTTTAAGGCTGAGCTTGTCGAGCAGGCGCTTGAAACGGTCGCGATCCTCCGCGAGGTCGATCGAGTCGACCGGCGTGCCGAGAATGGGCGCGCCCGTCGCGGCGAGGCCATGGGCGAGTTTCAGCGGCGTCTGCCCGCCATATTGCACGACGACGCCGACGAGCGTCCCATTCGATTTCTCGACGTCGAGAATCTCGGCGACGTCTTCATTCGTCAGCGGCTCGAAATAGAGGCGGTCCGACGTGTCGTAGTCCGTCGAGACCGTCTCCGGATTGCAGTTGATCATGATCGTTTCGAAGCCGGCGTCGTCCAGCGCGAAACAGGCGTGACAACAGCAATAGTCGAATTCGATGCCCTGGCCGATGCGGTTCGGGCCGCCGCCGAGGATCACGATCTTCCTGCGGTCGGAGGGTGCGGCCTCGCTGACCGGCGCGCCGATGAAAGGCGCCTCATAGGTCGAATACATATAGGCGGTGGGCGAGGCGAATTCCGCCGCGCAAGTGTCGATGCGCTTATAGACCGGCCGCACGCCGAGCGCGTGCCGCGCCTGGCGCACGGCCGATTCCTCGACGCCCGCGAGCGTGGCGAGACGCAGATCGGAGAAGCCCGCGAATTTCAGCTCGCGCAGGTTCTCGGCGTCCGTGGGCAGGCCGAATTTTCTGACCTTCTCCTCGAGCGCCACGATCTCCGCGATGCGCGCGATGAACCAGGGGTCGATCTTGCTCGCCTCGTGAATTTCGAGCTGGCTCATGCCGAGGCGCAGGGCCTGGCCGAGGACGAGAATGCGGTCCGGCGTCGGCGTGCCGAGCGCGCCGCGCAGCACGTTCATGTCGTCGCCCTTGCCGAGCCCCTCAATCTCGATCTCGTCGAGGCCGGAGAGGCCGGTCTCCAGCGAGCGCAGCGCTTTCTGAAGCGACTCCGCGAAATTGCGGCCGATCGCCATAGCCTCGCCGACCGATTTCATCGCGGTGGTGAGAACCGGCTCGGAGCCGGGGAATTTCTCGAAGGCGAAGCGCGGAATCTTGGTGACGACATAGTCGATCGTCGGCTCGAAGGAGGCGGGCGTCGCGCCGCCGGTAATGTCGTTGGCGATCTCGTCGAGCGTGTAGCCCACCGCCAGCCGTGCGGCGACCTTGGCGATGGGGAAGCCGGTCGCTTTGGAGGCGAGCGCAGAGGAGCGCGACACGCGCGGATTCATCTCGATGACGATCATGCGGCCCGTGCGCGGATCGACCGCGAACTGCACATTGGAGCCGCCCGTCTCGACGCCGATCTCGCGCAGCACGGCGAGCGAGGCGTCGCGCATGAGCTGATACTCTTTATCCGTCAGGGTCAGCGCCGGCGCGACGGTGATGGAGTCGCCCGTATGCACGCCCATCGGGTCGATATTCTCGATGGAGCAGATGATGATGCAATTGTCCGCTCTGTCGCGGACGACCTCCATCTCGTACTCTTTCCAGCCGAGAACGCTTTCCTCGATGAGCACTTCGTTGGTGGGAGAGGCGTCGATGCCGCGCTCGACGATCTCGATGAACTCCGCCTTGTTGTAGGCGATGCCGCCGCCCGTGCCGCCCAGCGTGAAGGAGGGGCGGATGATGGCGGGCAGGCCGATATCGTCCAGCGCGTCGAGCGCCGCGGTGAGCGTCTTGACATGGTGCGAGCGCGGCGTGTCGAGGCCGATCCGGGTCATGGCCTCGCGGAAGCGCTCGCGATCCTCCGCCTTGTCGATGGCGTGGGCCGTGGCGCCGATCATCTCGACGTCGAATTTCTTCAAGACGCCCATCTTTTCGAGCGAGAGCGCGCAATTGAGCGCCGTCTGGCCGCCCATGGTCGGGAGCAGGGCGAAGCCGCCGGGAACGGCGTAGCGCTCCTTCTCGATGATCTTGGCGACGAATTCCGGGGTGATCGGCTCGACATAGGTGCGATGGGCGAGATCGGGGTCGGTCATGATCGTCGCCGGATTGGAATTGACCAGAACGATCCGGTAGCCCTCCGCCTTCAGCGCCTTGCAGGCCTGCGTGCCGGAATAGTCGAATTCGCAGGCCTGGCCGATGACGATGGGCCCGGCGCCGATGATCAGGATGGTCGATATGTCGGTTCTTTTCGGCATGTTGGTCCGTAGCTGTCGCGGATCGCCCGCGCCCGCACCCCTCGCCCTCATGCTGAGGAGGCTCCGAAGGAGCCGTCTCGAAGCACGAGGGCGAGGGGTTGCGATCTTCGCCGGTTTCCTCCTCCTTCGAGACGCGAGCTTCGCTCGCTCCTCAGGATGAGGAAACCTTCGCCCGTCATTGACGCTCCCAAGCGCAAGGCGGGGGGCGCGCATAAAAAAAGGCCGCGTTCCCGGCCTTTTGGACCGGCACGCGTCCCGAGATGCCCGTCTTGCGGGCGGCGAGCGGGGCGCGCCCGGCTCGAAAGTCGAGGTCTGTCTAGACGAGAATGACGCGAGTGTGAAGGGGTGAGGCCGAGCTTTAACGGGCAAGCATGGGCGCGCGGGCGGGCTCGCCGCGTGCGCCGACGCACAAGACCTTTGACGTAACTGTGAAACAAGGGATTCATGGTTACGGCGCCGAAGGGTCCCGCCCGGAGAGAATTTATGTCAAGCCTGCTCGAGACCGGCCGGTGGACGGCCGTCGCCGTCGCGTTGCTCTCCACGAGCGGCGCGAGGGCGGAAGTTTTCAATGTCTGCTCGGTCCTGCCGACGCCGGACGGCTTCGTGGCCCTGCGGGACAGCCCGTCGCCCTCGGGCCGCCTCGTCGCGCGGATGCATCCCGACGAGGTCGTCGTCATCGATATGGCGCGCGGCGCTCCCGTGCGTTCCAGCGGTTGGCTCCGGGTCTCGCATTTTCCGGGCGCGGCGTTCCCCAATCCGGGCGACCCGGAATTCGCAAAGGTCCGCCGCGGCTGGGCGAAAGACAAGCTCGTCGACGAATGCGGTTAGTTCAAACCCAGGGAAATCCCGCCATGAAAGCGCATTCTCCATTCGTCGCGTTGGCTTTTGCCGGCGCGCTTTCGACGCTATCCGCGCCGGCCTCGGCGACAAGCTTCTGCAACCTCAAGAAAACGAAGGACGGCTTCGTCGCGCTGCGCGCCGGCCCGAGCCCCGATGCGAAGCTGCTCGCGAAAATGACGACCCGGGATGAAGTGATGGTCGGCGAGGGGCAGGACGGCAAATGGGTCGAGGTGACGTGGTGGCGCGGCGATGATCGGCTGAGCAAGAAATATGGCGGCCAAGGGCGGCGCGGCTGGATGAACGGCGCCCTGCTCGGCGAGCTTTGCGGCTGAGAAGGCGCCGCTGCGCAAGCGCGCGTCATGTCACAATATCAACATGATCGTCACAAGTTCGGAAAGAGTGTCGGCGGGCCGACTACTGTCGGAGCGCCGTCGAATATTTTCCTTTCGCACTTGCGAAAAAATCGAAAGGCGATAGCATCTTTCTCGCTGCTTCGGCGGCATTTCAATGACGCGCCGACAGACCGCGCGGGCGGTCCCCGCACAGGGAGTGTCTCGTCATCATGGCGTCGTCGGGCTTCGCGGCGTTTCTCAAGGATCCCAAACCCGTTGCGCGCGCTTTTGTCCGCCGCTACCGCATCGTCCTCTGGCTGGTGGTCGCGTCCATGTCCTTGACCGCGCTGATCATGCGGGAGAGCGAAGTCACGGTCGTCATTCTTGGCGTCAATCTCTTGCTGCTCTGGCTGGCGGTCGGCCTCTTCAAGAGCGGGCCGGCGGGCGTCTGGCTCGTCATTCTGGCCGAGATCCTCTCGGCGACGCAGATGCGGCCGAACCGGGGCGCGGCGCTGGCGTTGATCCTCAATCTGGCGCTGCTTCTCGTCGCGCTCATGGCCGCGCGTCTCGCCGCGGACAAGGACGCGGCGTAGCGGCCCGGAATCTCGGGCGGACGCCGGGACGCCCTTGCGCGGGCGCTCGCGCCCGCCCCATAAGCGGCTCGAAGGCCGCTTTGGAGACTGCCCCGATGAAATTGCCCGCCGCCTGCGCCGCGTTTTTGTTCCTCGCCTTGCCGGCTTCGGCGGAACAGAAATATGACCTCGCCAAAGTCGTCGCCGAATGCGCCGCCTGCCATGGGCCGGACGGCGTGGGGAACGACGTCGAAATCCCCAATCTCGCCGGTCAGCACGACCAATATATCTACATCCAGCTTCAGAACTTTAAATCCGGCAAGCGCCCGCACAAGGAAATGCGCTATGAGAGCCGCCATCTCTCGGATGAGGAGATGCGCGACCTCGCGCGCTATTACTCGCAACTGCCGTCGCGCTGATGATCCGCCAGCTCGCGACCTACGCCTCGGTCGGCGCCGGGGCGACGGCCGTCCATTACGCCATCCTCGTCGCGCTCGTGGAGGCGGGGGGCTGGGCGCCCGTTCCGGCGACGCTTTGCGGCTATGTCGCGGGCGGCGTCGTCGCCTATCTGCTCAACCGCCGGCACACTTTCGCGAGCGACAGGCCGCATGCCGAGGCGGGCTGGCGTTTCGGCCTCGTGGCTTTTGCCGGCTTCTGCGTCACTTTCGCGCTGATGAGCCTTTTCGTTGAGCGGCTCGGCGCGCCCTATCTGCCGGCGCAGGTCGTGACGACCGCGCTGGCGATGTTCGTGACCTTCGCGCTGAACAGGGTGTGGACGTTCGCCGAACGGTAAACCCGTCATTGCGAGCGGAGCGAAGCGATCCGGGGCCGCACCGCCGTTCTGGATTGCTTCGTCGGCTGCGCCTCCTCGCAATGACGGGCGATCGTATTGGGTTTCACCATGCTGGCGATGTTCGTGACCTTCGCGCTGAACGGGATATGGACGTTTGCCGAACGGTAAACCCGTCATTGCGAGCGGAGCGAAGCGATCCAGAGCCGTGATGACGCTCTGGATTGCTTCGTCGGCTGCGCCTCCTCGCAATGACGGGTGATCGTATTGAGCTTCACCCATGCGGAGCCCGAAGGCCGCGTCACGGCCACTTCACGGAAGGCGGCATCGACGAGAGAATCGAATCCACATTCCCTCCGGTCTTCAGCCCGAAGATCGTGCCCCTGTCGTAAAGGAGATTATACTCCACATAGCGCCCGCGGCGGACGAGCTGCTCCTCGCGCTGGGCCGGCGTCCAGGCCCTGGCGAAGTTGCGGCGCACGAGCTCCGGATAGATCGCGAGGAAGCTTTCGCCGACGTCCCGCGTGAAGGCGAAGTCCTTTTCCCAGCCGCTGGCGCCCGGATCGCCGGCGCTGTTGAAATAATCGTAGAAAATCCCGCCGATCCCGCGCGGCTCCTTGCGATGGGGGAGGTAGAAATATTCGTCGCACCATTCCTTGAAGCGCCGATAGTCGGCGACCGGATGGCGCTCGCACGCGGCCCGCATGGCCGCGTGGAAGTCGATCGTGTCCGGATCCTCCTGCGTGCGGCGGGCGTCGAGCACGGGCGTCAGATCGGCGCCGCCGCCGAACCAGGCCTTGGTCGTCACGACGAAACGCGTGTTCATATGCACAGCGGGAACGTTGGGGTTCCACGGATGGGCGATGAGCGAGATTCCGGTCGCGAAGAAGCGCGGATCTTCCGCCGCGCCGGGAATCTGCTTGGCGAATTCCGGCTGGAAGGTTCCGAAGACCGTCGAGCAATGGACGCCGGCCTTTTCGAAAACGCGGCCGTGGATCATGCCCATGCGCCCGCCGCCGCCCGGCGCGCCGTCATGGTTCTCGCGCGCCCATGGCGTGAGCTCGAAACGGCCCGGCGCGGTCGCCTCGGCGAAGGGGCCCGTCGCTTCGTTCTCCAGCGCCTCGAAAGCCGCGCAGATGCGCAATTGCAGCGACTCGAACCATTCGCGCGCTTCCTGTTTGCGGGATTCGAGCTGATCCTGCGCGGCGTCCATGAGCGTCTCCTTTTTGGCGCCCATCAACGCCGCCGACCGCGCCTTGTCAAATCTCAGCGATCCGGAACGTTGGCGACCTTCATCGGATGCGGCGCATGGGCCTCGGGAGAGGCGGCCACGGCTGCGAAGGCGGCGCCAAGGAACTCGGCCAGAGCGGTTTTCACATTGGCGCCGCGCCAGGTGAGCTTGGTTCTGTAGCAGGAACGCGGCTCGCCGATCGTCCAGGCGTTCCCCTCGGCCTTCGCCTTGCGCATCGCCTCCAGGGCTTCCGCTCTTAGACGCGGATCCTCGGTCATCTCGATCAGGCCGTCGGCCGCGAGATGCCGATCGGCGGCGTAATTCGCCTTCATCTCCGGCGTCGGGTTGGCGTAGTCGCATTTGAGGCCCGAGCCCTCGACGTAGAGCAGGCGGATCACCCAATTTTCCTTGAGCGACAAAATGTCGTTGGACAGCAGAAGCCCTTTCATGCTCTCCGGGATTTCCTTGCTCTCTTGCCCCGCCGCCGCAATATTCTCCGGCGACAGCCCGACCTTCACCGACGTCGCGCTCACCTCGAATTGCGCCAGTCGAGCGACGAGGCGGCCCGCGCCGTCGCGAAGGTCGCCGAAATTCGCGACGAGCGCATAGAGCCCGAAGCCCATGGCGAGGGTGAAAATTGCGCCGCGCAGCGAGTTGAAGAAGCGCTCGGCAATGAATAGCGAGACGCGCGTCGCCTGATAGGTCATCTCCGCCTCCGATGATTTATGAACGCCGCCTTAAAATCCGGCGGGCCATCGCACGCTAGGAGGCGGATTGCGTTTGCGCTGTGCGCGGACGCACAAGGCGGCGGAGGCTACAGGCGCCCGAGCTGGCGCAGCGCTTCTCCCATGACCATCGCCGCCGAGACCGCGACGTTGAGCGAGCGCGCCTGGGGCTGCATGGGGATTTTCACGGCGAGATCGGCGGCGGCGAAGACCTCGTCGGGCGCGCCGGCCGATTCGCGCCCCACGAGCAGTATGTCTCCGGGCTGAAAACCGCACCGGGCGTAGGACGCCGTCGCGCGGGTCGAGAGGAGAATGAGGCGCCGGGCGGCGCCCTGGGCGGCGCAAGCCGCGCGCCAGGACTGAAAGGCCTCGAAGGAGGGGTGCCGGCGGATCGTCGCCTGGTCCAGATAGTCCATCCCGGCCCGCCGGAAGGCGCGGTCCGTCACGGGAAAGCCCGCCGGGCCGATGATGGCGGCCTCGACGCCGAGGCAGGCGCACATGCGCAGCATCGTCCCGGCGTTCTGGGGGATGTCCGGCTGATACAAAGCGAGCGTGAGCGTCATGGAGGGAAACCGGCTGAAGTCCCAGAGAATTTGCGGCAAATCGCCGCGATTGTGCGTCGCAACGGAAAAGTCGCTGGAAGGGGTGAAGAATCCCGAGGTCGGCTTGTGGACATGCTGGCGGATTGGCGCCACATAAGCCGCGCGCGGAGAAGGCTTAACTATCGCCCGCCGCCCTGCCGCAAGGCCCCAGACTGGCGTGCGGAGCGAAAAAGTGGAACCATTGCTCCGAGTGGAGCTTGCGCTTGTCTTTGGAGCGCTCTTTATTCGTAGCGATTGGGAGAGGTCAGGCGTGAGCACCAGGAACGTCACAGAAAATACGCCGGCGGAGCCGAGCCGTCGAGACATTCTCTATATCGCGACGGGGGCGGCCGCCACGGTCGCCGCGGGCGGCATGGTCTGGCCGCTGATCTCGCAGATGAACCCGGACGCCTCCACCCTGGCGCTCGCCTCCACCGAAGTGGATTTGTCGGCCATCCCGGTCGGCCAGATCGTCACCGTCAAATGGCGCGGCAAGCCCGTTTTCATCCGTCATCGCACCCCCGAGGAGATCAAAACGGCGGCGGACGTGCCGCTCGCCGAACTCCCGGACCCCGAGCCCGACTCAAAGCGCGTCCAGAAGCCGGAATGGCTCGTGGTGATCGGCGTCTGCACGCATCTCGGCTGCATCCCCACCGGCAAGTCGGGCGAATATGACGGCTGGTTCTGCCCCTGCCACGGCTCGACCTACGATGTCTCCGGCCGCATCCGCAGCGGTCCGGCGCCGACCAATCTGGAAGTGCCGAAATACGCCTTCGTCAGCGACACGAAAATCAAGATCGGATAGGCATCGAGGCCTGCCCGCATTTCCCGCGCGCCTTCCGTCGCCATCGACGCATTCGAGAAAGTTCCATGAGCGGACATTCCCAATACACGCCCAAAAGCGGCTTCGCCCGTTGGCTGGAGCGCCGGCTGCCGATCATCAGCTTCATGCACGATTCCTTCGTCGCCTATCCGACGCCGAAAAATTTGAACTATATGTGGACGTTCGGCGCCATCCTGTCCTTCATGCTGGTGGCGCAGATCGTCACGGGCGTCGTGCTGGCGATGCACTACACGCCGGAGACGACGCTCGCTTTCGACTCCGTCGAGAAGATCATGCGCGACGTGAACTGGGGCTGGGCGCTGCGCTATGCGCACGCCAACGGCGCCTCCATGTTCTTCCTCGCCGTCTATATCCATATCTTCCGCGGCATGTATTACGGCTCCTACAAGGAGCCGCGCGAAGTGCTGTGGATCCTGGGCGTCATCATCTTCATGGCGATGATGGCGACGGGCTTCCTCGGCTATGTCCTGCCCTGGGGCCAGATGTCCTTCTGGGCGGCGACGGTCATCACCAATCTCTTCTCGGCGATCCCGGTCGTCGGGACCTCGATTACGACATGGCTGCTCGGCGGCTATTCGGTCGACAATCCGACCCTCAACCGCTTCTTCGCCCTGCATTACCTCCTGCCCTTCATCATCGTCGCCATCGTCGCGCTGCATGTCTGGGCGCTGCATGTGACGGGGCAGAACAATCCGACCGGCGTCGAGGTGAAGGACGTCAAGAAGGACACGGTGCCCTTCACGCCCTATGCGACGCTGAAGGACGGCTTCGCGATCGGCGCCTTCCTTGTCCTCTATGCCTGGATGACCTTCTTCGTGCCGAACTATCTCGGCCATCCCGACAATTACATCGAGGCGAACCCTCTGGTGACGCCGCCGCATATCGTGCCGGAATGGTATTTCCTGCCCTTCTACGCGATCCTGCGCGCGATCCCGAACAAGCTGCTGGGCGTCATCGCGCTATTTCTCTCGATCCTGATCACGGCGGCGCTGCCCTGGCTCGACAAATCGCCGGTGAAATCGGGCAGCTATCGCCCGCTGTTCCGCAAATTCTACTGGGTTTTCGTCGCGGTCTGCATCGGGCTCGGCTATCTCGGCGCGCAGCCGGCGGAGGGCGTCTATCTCTGGCTCGCCCGCTTGTTCTCCTTCTACTACTTCCTGCATTTCGTGATCGTCCTGCCCTTCATCGCGAAATATGAGAAGCCGGAGCCCTTGCCCGAATCGATCGACGCGGCCGTTGCGACGGGGAGCGCCTCCCATGCGTAAGGCGCGCCCCTTTTTGGCTCACCAGGACTCTTCGATGACGCGCAGACCGTTCTTGTCTTTCTTTTGGGGAGCGGCCCTGCTCGCCGCGGCTGTCGCGGCGGCGCCGGCTTATGCCGAATCCGGGCATCACGAGAAGAAGCCCGAGGTCCACGCCTGGAGCTTCGCGGGCGTTTTCGGCAGCTACGACAAGGGGCAGCTTCGCCGGGGCTTCAAGGTCTACAAGGAAGTCTGCTCGACCTGCCATTCGATCAAGATGCTGGCCTTCCGCAATCTCGGCCAGCCGGGCGGTCCGGAATTTTCCGAGAAGGAAGTCGCCGAGCTCGCCGCGACCTACAAGGTCAAGGACGGTCCGAACGATTCCGGCGAATATTTCGATCGTCCCGCGCGACCGAGCGACCGCTTCCCCCCGCCCTTCGCCAATGAGCAGGCCGCGCGCGCGGCCATGTCCGGCGCCTATCCGCCGGACATGTCCGTGCTCGTGAAGGCGCGCGGCTATGGGCGCGGTTTCCCGACCTTCCTGCTCGACGCATTGCCGGGCTTGGCTTATCAGGAGCATGGCTCGGACTATGTCGCGTCTCTGCTCAAGGGCTATTCCGAGCCGCCGCACGGCGTGACCGTGCCGGAAGGGCAGTTTTACAACGCCTATATGCCGGGCAATCGAATCGGCATGCCGCCGCCGCTCTCGGACGGCGCGGTGACCTATGACGACGGCGCGCCGCAGACGGTCGACCAATACGCCAGAGACGTGACGGCCTTCCTGATGTGGACCGCCGAACCGCATCTCGAGGCGCGCAAGCATATCGGGCAGGCCGTGCTCGCCTTTCTGATCGTCTTCGCGCTGCTGCTCTACTTCACCAAGCGCAAGATCTGGTCGAACGTCGCGCATTGAGGCGGCGCTTGTCATGCGAGGGGCGAAGCGACGAAGCAATCCTGAGCCGTGATGGCGCGTCTGGCGCAAGGGCCGTATCGCGCCCAGATTCCGGTCAGGAAAACAAGCTCCTCGCGCCGTCCACGACATATTGGACGGCGAGCGACGCCAAAAGCACGCCGACGAGCTTCTCCATCACGACGCTGGCCGAGGCGCCGATGAGGCGCTCGATGCGCGTCGCGAGGCGGCAGACGGCCCAGCAGATCAGGGTCACCGCCAAAATCGCGCCGATCAGCGCCGCGAGCCGCATGGGGTCGCCATGCGCCTCGCCGGCGATGAGCAGCGTCGCGGTAATGGCGCCGGGGCCGGCCATGAGCGGAATGGCGAGCGGGAAGGCGGCGACGCGTCCGCCATTTTCGCCGACGGCTTGCGCGGCGGCGGCCGCGTCGCGGCCGATGCGCACGCCCAGCACCATTTCCGAGGCGATCGAAAAGAGCAGCAGGCCGCCGGCGATGCGGAAAGCGGGGATTGTGATGCCGATCGCCCGCAGCAGGGCCGCGCCGCCGAGCGCCGCTCCCGTCAGGATGCAGAAGGCGTAGACGCAAGCTCGCGCCGCGACGCTGGCGCGGGCGGCGCGGCTATTGCCGGCCGTGGCGGCGAGGAAGATGGGCGCGAGCCCGAGCGGCTCCACGACGACGATCAGCGTCGCGAAAGCCGCGGCAAGCTCGTTGAAATCCGCCGCCGCCATGGGCCCTCCCGGCGGCGGCGCGCTGAAACGGGAGCCGCGCCGGGCGGGTGCCCGGCGCGCAGGTCCGCCGCTACTTGACCTTCTTCATCTCAGCTAGCGCGGCGCTCGAATGTTTCACGGCCCCGTCGGCGTCGCCGAACCGCGCCCGCGCCTCCGCCTTTTTGAGCAGGCGGATGGCGTCGTGAATGATCTTGTTCCCGGCGCGGTCGGCTTCTATCGCCTTCTCATGCAGCGCCTCGCGGGCGTGTCCCAACGCGTTGCGCAGATGCGCGACGATTTTCTTCGCGTCCGACTTTGCTTCGCCGGAAATCGCCTCCTCGGTATGCTCGATCGCGGCGGCGAGATGCGCTCCCACCCCGGCCTCGGCCGTGACGGGCGCGAAAGCGAGCGCGAGGCCGACAAGCGCCGCGGCGGTGAATTTGCTCATGTGCAACCCTCCCTTTCAGGCTTCGCATGGAGCGCGGCGAAAAAAGCGGAAGCCGGCTTTCGCCCGAAGCGCGCTCTGAACCTTTAATCAATCATTTTCCGTGATCGGGCGACTCCGCTCGATCGCTGCGCGATCAAGGGTGGGGCAAGCCGCTCTGTCCGGCAAGAGCGAAGCCTCTTCCTTGATCCCCCGGTCGGAATCGTGCACAAGGCTCCCCTTCAAGGCCCCGTTATCCCCGGGGTTCGTCGCTTTTCCCGGAAGGGCTGAAATGTCGGAGATTTTGCGCGTCGGCATCGCGGGGCTCGGCACCGTCGGCGCGGCGGTGGCGCGGCTTCTCCATCGGCAGGCGGCGGCGCTCACGGCGCGCACGGGCCGCCGCATCGTCGTCACGGGCGTCTCGGCGCGCGATCCGGACAAGAAGCGCGACGCCGATTTCTCCGATGCGGAGTTCTTCGCCGATCCGGTGAAGCTCGCCGCCTCCGGGAAGATCGACCTTTTCGTCGAGCTGATCGGCGGCTCGGAAGGGCCGGCGCGCGCCAGCGTCGAAACCGCGCTCGCGCACGGAAAATCCGTCGTCACGGCCAATAAGGCGCTGCTCGCGGCCCATGGCCTCCATCTGACGCAGCTTGCGGAGGAGAAGCGCGTCGCGCTCTCCTTCGAGGCCTCGGTCGCCGGCGGCATACCGATCGTCAAGACGCTGCGCGAGGGCCTCGCCGGCAATTCGATCGAGCGCGTCTACGGCATTCTCAACGGCACCTGCAATTACATCCTCTCGCGCATGGAGCGCGAGCAGCTTTCCTTCGAGGAGTGCCTGAAGGAGGCGCAGCGGCTCGGTTACGCCGAGGCGGACCCGACCTTCGACATTGGCGGCTTCGACACGGCGCATAAGCTCGCCATCCTCGCCTCGCTCGCCTTCGGCGTGCGTATCGCCGCGGAGTCGATCGACATCGAGGGCATAGAGCGCGTTTCGCTCGCCGATATCGAGGCGGCGGACGAGCTCGGCTTCCGCATCAAGCTGCTCGGCGTCGCGCAGCGCACGGCGGACGGCATCGAGCAGCGCGTGCATCCGACCATGGTCAGCAAGAATTCCGCCATCGCGCAGGTGATGGGCGTGCTCAACGCCGTCACCATCGACGCCGACGCGGTGCATGAGCTCACGCTCGTCGGCCCGGGCGCCGGCGGCGACGCGACGGCCTCGGCCGTCGTGGCCGATATCGCCGACATCGCCAAGGGCGTGCGCTCCGCGCCCTTCGGCCTGCCGGCGCCGCAGCTCTCGGAGCTGAAGCGCACGCCGATGCGCCGGCATGAGGGCGGCTATTACATCCGCATGTCGGTGAAGGACGTCGCCGGCGCCTTCGCGAAAATCGCGACGCGTATGGCCGAGCGCAAGATTTCGCTCGAGAGCATCATGCAGCGCGGGCAGCGCGGCGCGCCCGGCGCCTGCGTGGACGTGATCCTCATCACCCATGCGACGAGCGAGCATCTGGTGCGCGAGGCGCTGGAGCTGATCTTCCAGGACGGCACCATCGTGTCGCGCGCGCAGGTTATCCGCATCGAGCGCGAATAGCGCGCGGGAAACGCCCCATGCCTCTCGACGCCGCATCGATCGAAAGATTGCTCACCATCGAACTCGCGCGCGCCACCGAGCGGGCCGCCGTCGCCGCCGCGCGGCTGCGCGGGCGCGGCGACGAGATGGCCGCCGACCGCGCCGCCGTCGACGCCATGCATGAGGAATTGGCGCGGCTGCCGGTTCGCGGCCGTATCGTCATCGGCGAGGGCGAGGAGGGCGATTCGGCCAGGCTCCATGTCGGCGAGGAGATCGGCTGCGCCGCCGGGCCGCATGTCGAACTCGCCGTGGCGCCGCTCGAAGGGGCGACGCTCTGCGCCAAGGACCAGTCCGGCTCGATCGCCATCGCCGCCGCCGCGACCTCGGGGTTGCTGCTGCATGCGCCCGACAGCTACATGGACAAGATCGCCATCGGACCCGGCTATCCCGAGGGAGTCGTGGACCTTGATCGCGATCCGGCCGACAATGTCCGCGCGCTCGCGGAGGCGAAGGGCGTTCCGCCGGGCGAGATCACCGTCTGCGTGCTGGATCGGCCGCGCCATGCCGACATCATCTCCAAATGCCGCAAGGCGGGCGCCTGCGTGCGGCTGATCTCCGACGGCGACGTCGCCGGCGTCGTTTTCGTCACTGATCCGGCCGAGACGGGCGTCGATATGTATCTCGGCCGCGGCGGCGCGCCCGAGGGCGTCCTCGCCGCCGCCGTGCTGCGCTGCGCCGGCGGCCAGATGCAGGGTCGGCTGGTCTTGGAAAGCGCCGAGCAGCGCGCCCGCGCCGCGCGTCACGGCCTCACCGATCCGCGCAAGAAATACGGGGTGGCGGATATGGTGACGGGCGACGTCGTCGTCTGCATCACCGGCGTCACCGACGGACCCCTGGTCGACGGCGTCGTTTTCGGCAAGGACGGAACCGAGACGGAGACGCTCGTCTACCGCTCGGCGACCGGCACGGTGCGCCGGATCGGCGCGCGGCGGGGCGGCCGGCGATCCTAAAGCGCGCTGCGAAAAAGCGGAAATCCGCCTTTCGCGAAAAGCGCGCTCTTAACCTTTAGAATCCACCGCGTTATCGGCGTTCAGGCGATACAGCCCGAACGCCGCGTGATCTGTTGGCCCGAGCGGCGGCGCGCGTCAATGCATGGCGCTCGAACGGCCGTCGTCCGGATAGAGCGCGCGCGGGACGGGCGCGGATCTTGGACCCGGCGCGCCGCCGCGGGGCGCGAATCCGCCGCCGGGCGGTCCGGCCATCGGACCGGGGCCGGCCGCCGTCGGCCCGATGCTCGGGATGGGCGCGGGGCCGCCGGGCGGCCCCATCGGCCGCCCGCCCGCCGAAGTTCCGTCCGGATAGCCGCCCCCCGGTCCGCCCCCGGGAGGGGGGCCGTAGGGCGGCGAGCCGCCGGGACGCGGGCCGTAGCCCGGCCGGCCATAAAGGGGCGGGCCGCCATAGGGGCGCCGCCAATAGCCGCCGGGGCGGTAGCCATATCCATACCCGTAACCGGCATAGCCGTAGCCGGGGCCGTAGCCCGGCCCATAGCCGCCGTAATAATAGCCGGCGGTCGGTCCGCAGCCGGCGAGGCCTATCGCCGCCAGCAGTGTCGTCCAGCGCAAATGTTTCATCGTCCCCGCGTCGCTCCGTTGCAATCGACCGCCATGCTATGGGAGACAATCGCCAATCCAGAATGAACCTCATCTGAATGGCGACGCGAACCGGCCATGGCCCATCCGGGCCGATTCGCCTCCCGGAAAGCCGATCCTACCTTATGACGCCCGCCGCCCAACTTTCCGCTGCGATCGAAATTCTCGCAGATTTGTCCGAACGCCGCCGCCCCGTCGCCGAGGCGCTGAAGGATTGGGGCGCGTCCCATCGTTTCGCGGGCTCCAAGGACCGCGCCGCCATTGCGAGCCTCGTCTTCGACGCATTGCGCAAGAAGGCCTCCGCGGCCTGGGTCATGGGCGACGATTCTCCCCGCGCGGTCATGCTCGGGGCGCTGCGCGAGGCGCGGGGCCAGGACGCCGCGACGATCGCCGCGCTCTGCGCCGGCGAGCGCCACGCGCCGGCGCCGCTCACGGACCATGAGCGCGCAAGGCTCGAGACCGCGACGCTCGACGGCGCGCCGGACCATGTGAGGGGGGATTATCCCGAATGGCTCGCCGAGCGCTTCGCGGCGGCCTTCGGCGCGCGCGCGGCGGAGGAGGGCGCGGCGCTCTCGGCGCGGGCCCCCGTGGATCTTAGGGTCAACATTCTCAAAGGCTCGCGCGAGCAGGCGCTCGCCAAGCTCGCCCATCTCGATCCCGTCCCGACGCCGCTTTCGCCCATCGGGCTGCGAATCGAGGCCGGGCAGGGCAGGGGTCCCGCGCTGGCCGCCGAGACGGCCTATGTGAAGGGCTTCGTCGAGCCGCAGGACGAGGCCTCGCAGCTCGCCTCGCTGCTTTGCGCCGCCGCGCCCGGCGAGCAGGTTCTCGACCTCTGCGCCGGCGGCGGCGGCAAGGCGCTGGCGCTCGCGGGGCAGATGCACAACAAAGGGCAGCTTTACGCCTATGACGCCGACGGCCGGCGCCTCATGCCGATCCATGAGCGCCTGGAGCGCGCCGGCGCCCGCAACATCCAGGTGCGCCAGCCCAAAGGCAAGGCCGACGCGCTGGCCGATCTCGAAGGCCGCTGCGATCTCGTGCTGATCGACGTCCCCTGCACGGGAACGGGCGCCTGGCGGCGCCACCCCGACGCCAAATGGCGCCTCGCCCCCGGCGCGCTGGAGCTGCGGCTGAAGGAGCAGACCGCGCTGCTGGAACAGGCCCTGCGCTTCGTGAAGCCGGGCGGGCGGCTTGTTTATGCGACCTGCTCGCTGCTGCGGGACGAGAATGAGGATCAAGTCGCGGCGTTTCTGGCCGCGCATCCCGGCTTCGCGGCGCTTTTGGGGAAAGAGATGGCCGAACGAGCGGGACTCCCCGAACTTGCGCGCTTCGCCTCGCCGCACGGGGCGGGTATAAGGCTGTCGCCGGCGACGAGTGGAACGGACGGGTTTTATGTTGCGATTTTGCGCCGGTCGTGATTGCGCTGTGAGCGCGCGCCACTCCTTCTCCCCGCAAAGCGGGGAGAGGGTTAGGGTGAGGGGCGAGGGGTTCGAGCGGCCTCTCCGCCTGGAAGTCCGCCTTTCATCCGGCGCCGCCGTCGCAGCCTTGCCCCTCACCCCAACCCTCTCCCCGCAGGCGGGGAGAGGGGGCGTTTCAGGATCCCGATGACCACCGCCGCAGACGCCTTCCACCACGACATCGCCGACCGACACGACAAGGTTCTCATTGTCGACTTCGGATCACAGGTCACGCAGCTCATCGCGCGGCGCGTGCGCGAGGCGGGGGTCTATTGCGAGATCGCGCCTTTCCAGAGCGCGGAACGCGCCTTTGCCGAGATCCGTCCCAAGGCGGTCATCCTCTCCGGCGGCCCCTGCTCGGTGACGGACGAAGGCTCGCCGCGCGCGCCGCAGGAGATTTTCGACTCGGGCGTGCCGGTGCTCGGCGTCTGCTATGGCGAGCAGACCATGGCGACGCAGCTCGGCGGCGAGGTCGAGGCGGGGCATCACCGCGAATTCGGCCGCGCCGAGATCACGGCGCTCGAACATAGCGCGCTCCTCGACGGCGTCTGGGAGAAGGGCGCCTCCGCCACCGTCTGGATGAGCCATGGCGACCGCGTCACAAGGCTCCCGGGCGGCTTCCGCGTCATCGCGGCGTCCGAGAACGCGCCCATGGCCGCCATCGCCGACGAGGCGCGCCGCTATTACGGCCTGCAGTTCCACCCGGAGGTCGCGCATACGCCGGACGGCGCGAAGCTTCTGGCGAATTTCGTGCACAGGGTCGCCGGACTGAAGAGCGACTGGACCATGGCCGCCTTCCGCGGCGAGGCGGTCGCCGCGATCCGCAAGCAGGTCGGCGACGGCCGCGTGCTCTGCGGGCTTTCGGGCGGCGTCGACAGCGCCGTGGCGGCGGTGCTGATCCATGAGGCGATCGGCGACCGGCTCACCTGCGTCTTCGTCGATCACGGCCTTTTGAGGCTCGGCGAGGCGGAGGAGGTCGTGCGCCTCTTCCGCGACCACTATAATATCCCGCTGCATCACGTCGAAGCCGAGGAACTGTTTCTCGGGGCGCTGGAAGGGGTCGACGATCCCGAAGTAAAGCGCAAGACCATCGGGCGCCTCTTCATCGAGACATTCGAGGCCGAGGCGAAGAAGATTGCTGAGGACGGCCGCGGCGCCCCGCAATTCCTGGCGCAGGGCACGCTCTATCCGGATGTGATCGAGAGCGTTTCCTTCACCGGCGGGCCGTCGGTGACGATCAAGTCGCACCACAATGTCGGCGGCCTGCCGGCGCGCATGAACATGGCGCTGGTGGAGCCGCTGCGCGAACTCTTCAAGGATGAAGTGCGCGCGCTCGGCCGCGAGCTGGGCTTGCCGGAGGCTTTTGTCGGCCGTCATCCATTCCCTGGCCCCGGCCTCGCCATACGCTGCCCCGGCCTCATCACGCGCGAGAAGCTCGACATCCTCCGCAAGGCCGACGCCGTCTATCTGGACGAAATCCGCAAGGCGGGGCTCTACGACCAGATCTGGCAGGCCTTCGCCGCGCTGCTGCCCGTGCGCAGCGTGGGCGTGATGGGCGACGGCCGCACTTATGATTACGTGCTGGCGCTCCGCGCCGTGACGTCGAGCGACGGCATGACGGCGGATTTCTATCCCTTCGACATGGCGTTTCTGGGCCGTGCGGCGACACGGATCATCAACGAAGTGAAGGGCGTGAACCGCATCGTGTACGACGTGACGTCGAAGCCGCCGGGGACGATTGAATGGGAGTGACGGGTAGTAAAAGCGGCGGCTATAGAGTGCAGGAGAGGGCAGGGAGCTGTGCTTTCATACCGAACGTCGGCGATAGTTGTTGTTGGGGCTCCTTTTTCTAGTCTCGACAAGGCGTGGCGGCGTTCTGCGAGGGAGCACTGATTGCGCCAGCCTCCTAATCTTAGGCGTGCGCGCCTCGGAGAAGCGAGTCCAGAGAGGCAATGCCAAAAGGGAAGCCTTCATGACGAAGGCTTCCCAACGAGCGGCGCGTGAAAGGCGAGCAAATGCTCGACAACTGCATCGGGCCTATCGAGCGGCAGGAAGTGCCCCCCATTCACGACGGTCGCCATTTTTGCGCTGGGCACGATCTGGCGATCGTGTTCTCGTTCGTCCGGTCTCGACCAGTCGCGATCGCCCCAGAGCAGCAGCACGGGAATCTTGATGTTCGAATAGGCCATGGTCGCCGTTTCCCAACTCTCTGCGTTGCGGAGCAGACTGAGAAAGGCGCGATAATGACCGCGTCGGTTGCCGACCAGATACATCTCCTTCAGCAGTTCCGGCGAAATATGCCGCGGGTCGGATACGCCGCCGTCGAGCGCCGATTTCATGATGACGAATTGGCGCAGGCGCATCACTGTATCGCCGAGGATCGGCAGATCCGCGGAGGCGACGATAAGGCGCGCGAGAAGTGAGCTGCGCGCCATCCCGCGCCCCTTCGCGTAATCATAGGGATTGATCGCCACAACGCGCGAAACCCGCGGATTGTTGCGCGCTGCGAGAATGAGCGAGATCGAGGCGCCGATCGAAACGCCGGCAAGCGTCACATCGTGGAGATCTAAAGCTTCGAGAAAGCCTTCTATCGTCTCGACGAAATAGTCCGCGTCGTATTTCGCGGCCGGTATGTCGGAATAGCCGTGGCCGGGATAATCGACCGCATACACGGTGAAACTCTTCGCCAGCTCGGGGACGACCTTCTCGAAGAGGTCGAGTTGCGTCCTCAGCGTGTGCAAGAGAACCAGCGCAGGACCTTCGCCCATCTTGATGTAGCGAAGGCGGACGCCATTGACGCTGACATATCGGATCGGGATGTCCGGCGCCCAGGAGAGACGCTCCGGAGTTGGGGGAACGGGCCGCATTGCCTCGACGAGGAACGAAACTAGCATGGTCGCCGCCGCCACGACAACAAAACCGACGAGGGCGAAGATTACAATGTTCGACATGGCGTCCTCCTATGACTCGACGACGACGTCGCTCTCGGCGAGCGCTTGGCAAGCGAGAATGTAGCCGCGGGTTTTCTCTTCCTGCGTCAGTGAATCCTCGACCAGCATACGCACCTTGCCGGAGAGCAGCTTGACGCGGCAGGCGCCGCATGTGCCCGATCGACAGGCGCTGTCGATAAAGACATGCGCCTGGTCGGCGGCGTCGAGAACGGTGGCATTCTCGGCGATCGGGGCCGAGATCTGCGACATCTGAAACGTGACGCGCCCGATGATCCTGCCGGCCGGCACCGCCTTGCGGGTGGGATCACGCGTCTCGGTTCCAAACGCTTCCTTCTTGATCCGCTCGGGTGGCACGCCGAGATCCTCCAATGCGGCTGTGACGGCGCTCATCATCGCGAGGGGGCCGCAGAGATGGACGCGGTGCGCCGAGATATTCGGAACCGCCGAGGCGAGGAACGCTTTATCGATGCGGCCCCGCGCGCCGGTCCACTCTTCGATGTTGGGATCGCTCATCGTGGCCACGACCCGCAGGCGGCTGTTGCGCGCTCGCAGCGCCGCAATCTCGTCTTGGAACGGATATTCGCGCGGGTTGCGGAAGCTCAGCAGCAGATGGATGTCGCCTGGCCAATTTGTGTCGGTGAGATAGCGCGTCACGCTCATCATCGGCGTCACGCCGACGCCGCCGCCGATCAGGACGATGCTTTGTTCCTCCTCGCCCGTGAAAGTGAAGGTTCCGTTCGGAGCCACGACTTCAAGGAGGTCGCCCGGCGTGGCCGCGTCATGGAGCCACCGCGAAACGAGGCCATTCGTTTCCCGTTTCACCGTGATCTCGATCGAGTCCCGACAGGTCGGCGAGGACGCGATGGTGTAGGAGCGCTTGGTTGGAACGCCGAAAGGCTCGATTGCGAATGTCAGGAACTGCCCCGGCAGGAATTCGAACGGAATCCTTCCTCCCGCCGGTTCGACGAGGCGGAAGGTTTTGATGTTTTGCGCAACCTCGATGATCTCCGCCAACCGCAGGGCGCCCGACCATTTGATTTTTCCGGTCGCCGCGTCGTTTTGACGATAGGGAGCCGCGTTCGGCCGCAGCCTTGACGCCACCGGAGGGACGGGCGTCGGATCATGGCGAATGGCGGGGCTCGGGAAGCATTTACCGAAAGCGAGAAGCAGCTTGGGCGAGCCGCCGACGCGGATTTTTCTCCGCAGCAGCGCCCACACCAGACTGTGCTCCCTCGCCAGAAAGCCGAGCCAGGTCGAGCTGTCCGCTGTAACCCGAAGGTTGGCTGAGCCGATGTGGCCCTCCTGGAGGCGGATGACGCCATCGTGAATAACAATCGTCGCCTTGCGCTGCTCGTTGCCGGTAAATTCGAAATGATAGGTTGCGCGCAGGTCGCGCGCCTGGTTCGGCTGAAATGCGACGGGCAAGAGTTGCAGCATTGCGTCGATGCTCCGCGGTCGTAACGCGTTGCCGACGGTCTTGACGGTCTTGTTCTTCCATCTTTTCTTGGCGTACGCCTCGGCGTCCGAGCCTTTTACGACATAAATCGGTTCTTCTTTCTCTTGAAGCGGCTTGAGGATTTCCTGAATGTGGCGCGCGCGATCCGCAAGATAGGTCCCGATGACGTCTTCGCCGGCGGGACACACCGCCATGCAATAGGCCGCCTTGTAGTTCGCCCCATGGGAGAGGCTCTGCCACATCGAGGCGGTTTCGGGCTCGCTCACGCGGCTGCGATAGTCGAGCGCGTTCTTGCTGTCTGCGATCTGCTCAACCCAATCCGTGAAGCCCCCCATGAATTCGCGATAGTTGTGGGTGAAGCAAGCGGAGAAATTGAACCCTCCGTCGGGGGCGATGGCCCCGACTGGACAGGCCGTCACGCACAACCGGCATTCCAGACAGGGGTTGTAATCGAGCGGCGCGTCATATTCCGTCGCCTCCGCCCCGATCAGAACGGTTCCCAACAGGACGAAGTTGCCGAACTTGGGGTGAATCAAATTGCGATGGACGCCCATGTGGCCGAGCCCGGCGGCGACTGCGACTGGCTTGTGCGATACGATCCATATGGCGCTAGGGAATTGATACATCTCCATCGGAAAGCCCATCGCCGGGCTGACGGCGCGAATTCCTTTCGCCTCGAGCCGCTGCACCAGGCGACGACCAACTTCGTCAACCTCGAGTCCCGAGTGGTGAAACTCGATGTTGGCGACAGAGCGCGCCGGACTGCGGATCGGCTCCCTGTTCATCCGGACGACGAAGCTCAGCAGTGTCTTGGTCCAAGGGTAGTGGTGAAGAAGCTCGTCTCTCTGGGAGTCGAGCGCGGGCCGCTTGATCTCCACCAAGCCGGCGTCATCGGCGCCGCATTCCAGAGCCAGTCGGCGAAGCCAACCGGCGTCGATCCCGCCCTCTTCGATCTCAATACGGGCGCCGGCAGTTGCGCGCATACGCTTGACGGTCGGATGGTCCTCGATGTTCATGGCGCTTCCTCGCGAAAATCAACCGGCATGGTCGGTCGCTACTAGCGACCGTCGAACGCAGGCTCTGCGTTCGCCACTTGCGGATCCATTCGCTCGCCCGAAGGGGCGTGTGCATGGACGTCGTCTGCTGTTGGTTTGATCCGGAACCACGCCGCGTAGAGCGCAGGAAGGAAGAGCAGTATCAGCACCGTGCCGACCGCCGTGCCGCCGATGAGCGTATAAGCCATCGATCCCCAGAAGACGGAGTGCGTGAGGGGGATGAAGGCCAACACGGCGGCAAGCGCGGTCAGAATCACAGGCCTCGTGCGTTGCACCGTGGCTTCGATGACGGCGTGATAGTCGTCGAGGCCCGCGGCACGGTTCTCCTTGATTTGTTCGGTCAGGATCAGCGTGTTGCGCATCAGGATGCCAGCCAGTCCGATCAGGCCGAGAATGGCGTTGAATCCGAAGGGCTGGTTGAATGCGAGCAACATAGGCACGACGCCGACGAGGCCGAGCGGCGCGGTCAGCATGACCATGCCCATTGTCGAGAAGGATCGCACCTGGAGCATGATGACGATCAGCATGGCGGCGATCATGGCCGGGAAGATCTTACCCAGCGCGACGTTGGCCTTAATCGCCTCCTCGATTGAACCGCCCGTATCGATGCGGTAGCCGGATGGAAGGGCTGCGATCATCGGCTGGAGGGCCGTCATGATCTCTTTGGAGACCTCTGGAGGCTGGGTCGCTTCATTGACGTCAGAGCGGATCGTGATAGCGGGCGTGCGATCGCGGCGCTTCAGGATCGGCTCTTCCAGACGGATTTCCGAGTGACCGATCTGGTCGAGCGGAATCTGGCGGCCGTCCCGGCTCATCAGCGAGAAATCTGCCAGACGCGTTGGGTCCAAACGCTCGCCGCCGGCGCTGCGCGCCACGATGGGAACATTGCGGATGTCCTCGCGAACCTGCGTGACGGCGATGCCGGTGAGGAGGAATTGGAGCTGCTGGCCCACCTCCGCCGGCGAGAGACCAATAAGGTTCAGTCGGTCCTGATCCGGGATGAAGCGAAGCACGGGCGTGCGATTGCCCCAATCGCGGTTCGCTTGCCGCACATCGGGCACGCCGCGCATGATGCCGAGGGCTTTTTCAGAGATATCGTACAATTGCGCGGGATCAGGCCCCATGACCCGGAACTCGACCGGGAAGGGCGTGTAGGGCCCGAACACGAGCTGCGTGACGCGCACATAGGCCTCGGGCGTCAGCCCCTGTGACACCGCCTCTCGGAGCCGGCGCTTCAACGACTCGCGGGCCTCAGCATCGGGGGTCAGCACGACGATCTTGGCGAAGGCGGGATCTGGCAGTTCCGGCGACATCGCGAAGAAGAAGCGGGGAGCGCCCTGACCGACATAGCTCGTGACGATCTTTGCCTCGGGCTGGCCGTTCAGCCAATGTTCGAGCTTCTCGACCGCGACTGTCGTCGTCTCAATGCTGGCGCCTTCCGGCAGGCGAACCTCCACCAGCACTTCGGGGCGATCGGATGTCGGGAAGAACTGCTGTTTGAGGGCGCCCATGCCGGCGCCGGAAAGCGCGAAGGCGATGCCGACGACGCCGCAGGTTACGAACTTGTGGCGCACGGCGAATGTGATGAGCCGTCGCAGACGCTGGTAGTTTGGCGTGTCGTAAATCGCGTGGGAGCCGCCCTCGATCGGTTTGAACGCGGGCAGCATCTTGACGCCGAGATAGGGCGTGAAGACCACCGCGACGATCCAGGAAACAATAAGGGCGAACCCCACGACCCAGAAGATGTTGCCGGCGTATTCGCCGGCCGACGAGCGCGCGAAGCCCACCGGCAGGAACCCGGCGATCGTCACGAGCGTGCCGGACAGCATTGGCGCCGCAGTGTGGCTCCACGCATAGGCCGCAGCCTTGATGCGGTCCATGCCTTCTTCCATTTTCACCACCATAACTTCGATGGCGATGATGGCGTCGTCGACCAGAAGGCCGAGCGCCAGGATGAGGGCGCCGAGCGTGATGCGGTCGAAGAAGCGGCCCGTTTCCAGCATGATGAGGAACACGACGGCAAGCGTCAGAGGGACGGCAGCCGCCACGACGATGCCGACGCGCCAGCCGAGGCTGAGCAGGCTCACCAGCAGCACCACGCCGAGCGCCATCGCGAACTTCATCATGAATTCATCAACCGCCGAGGTGATGTTGACGGCCTGGTCGCTGACCTTGGCCAGCGTCATCCCGAGCGGCAGGGTCTGTGCGATGGCTGCGGACCTCTCCTCAAGCGCCTTGCCGAGCGCGAGACCATTCCAGCCCTCCTGCATAACCGCCGCGAGCATGATGGTGGGCTCGCCCTGGTGTCGGATAAGGTAGGTGGGCGGATCCTCGTAGCCGCGACGAACCTCGGCGACGTCGGAGAGCTTCAGCGTGCGCCCCGCAGCCACGATAGGCGTGTCGGCGATCGTCTGGACGCTGTCATAGGCCCCGTCGATCCGGATGAAGACCTGCGGCCCCTTTGTGTCGATCGAGCCTGCCGGCGTGACGGTGTTTTGTCTCTGCAAGGCGGCGACAATATCCTGCGCCGACACGCCGAGGGTCGCCAGTTTGGCGTAGGAAAACTCAACGAATATCTGCTCGGGACGTTCGCCGAGAATATTGATCTTCTTGACGCCGGGCACGTGCAGGAGGTCCTGGCGGATGGTCTCGGCTTGCCTTGCGAGCTCCCGCATCGGCATGCCCTTCGCCTTGAGAGCGTAGAGGCCGAAGCTCACGTCCGAATATTCGTCATTGACGAAAGGGCCAAGCACGTTGGGAGGCAGCTTGCGGGCCTCATCCCCAAGCTTTTTACGGGCCTGGTAGAACTCCTCCTGCACGACTGATGGCGGCGTGCTGTCCTTCAGCGTGACCGTCATATAGGCATAACCGGGCCGTGTGGTCGTCTCCACGCGGTCGTACCAGGTCAGCTCTTGAATCCGCTTCTCCAACGGTTCGGCCACCAGGTCCTGCATCTCGCGCGCCGTCGCCCCCGGCCATACCGTTGTGACCGTCAGGGTCTTGATGGTGAAGGAGGGATCCTCCGCCCGCCCGAGCATGACAAAGGCGTAAGCGCCCGCCGCGGCCAGCAGGAGGATGAAGAAGAGGGTGACGGCCCGTTCGCGAACGGCGATCGCAGAGAGATTCATCGGGCGCCCCTGCTTTCAGACGCAGTCCTGACGCGAGCGCCGTCTTGCAAAAGATGCGCGCCGAGCGAAACAACTGGGTCGCCAGAAGTAAGTCCGGAAATCACGGCGGTTTCGCTGGCGACGCGCACGAGCTTGACGGGTCAAAAATGTACGGTCGAGGTGGCGTTGTCGAACACCCAAACGCCGGTCTTCCGGCCGCCGTCGAACACAGCTCCGAGCGGCACTTGGACTTCCGGCCGATTTGCCGTGCTTGCCAATCGAATGGTCACCGTGGCGCCGAGGGGCGCCGCTGAAGCCGCGCCGTCGAGCACGTAGCGCGCTTCGTAAGTGCGGGTCCGACCATCGGCGGAATCCGACAACTGCCGGAGATGCGCCGTATAGCGGCGCCCGTCGCCCCCATACACGCTAGCCTGGGCTGTCGAGCCGATCGCCGGTCGGATCGTTTCGGGAAGCGCGACCACCGCTTCGCGGGGGCCGGCTTGTGCAAGCCGAACCACAGTCTGGCCGGCGGAGACGACCTGTCCCGGTTCGCCAAGCGTTTCCATCACCGTTCCATCGGCGTCGGCCACCAGGACGGAATAGGCCGCCTCGTTCTCGGAAACCCGCGCCTCGGCTTCGGCGGCCGCGAGTTGCGCTTTGGCTGCGTCGGATGCGGCTTTTGCCTGCTCGTAGCGCTGTCGGGTAACCCATCCTTGGCTTAACAACTTGGCGTATCGCCGCTCATCCGGGACCAGCTGGGTGACGGAGGCGCGGGCCGCTGCGGCTGCGTTACGCTTTGCGGTGGACGCATGGCGTAGGTCGGTTTCGTCGATCCGCATCAGCGGCTGACCGGCTTTGACCTGCTGGCCCGCATTCACCAGCCGTTGCACGATCTTACCGGCGACGCGAAAACCAAGATCGCTCTGCACCCGCGCCCCTAAGACGCCCGTAAAGCCGCGGTCGGATCCGCTCACTCGCGTCGCCGTCGCCAGTCGAACGAGCGGAGGCTCCTGTCTCGGGTCGTTCATGGCCGAGGCTTCCTGCGTGCGCATGGAAACTGTGATGAGCGCGACCGCCCCAGACACCGTGAGAAGGCCCCCCAGCACGACAGCGGGTCTCTTTTTCATGCCCGTCTCCTCAAACCAAAATTAGATTGCGTTTGAACTCTATCTCGGATAGATTTCTAACGCAATCTAAATAGGAGGTCGGGGATGCGCGTCAGTCGGACTCAGGCAGCGGAAAACCGCGAGACGGTGATCAGCGTGGCAAGTCGTCTCTTTCGGGAGCACGGCTTTGAGGGCATTGGCCTTAAGGATCTGATGAAGGGCGCAGGGCTGACCCAAGGCGCCTTTTACAAGCAGTTCGCATCAAAGGAGGACTTGGCTGCACAGGCGTCGAGGCGGGCCTTTGAGAGCGCCTTCAACCGATGGGCGACCGCGCTCTCGGCCAAACCCGAAGATCCGCTTGGTGCGGTGATGGCGTTCTACCTCAGTATGGGCCATCGCGAAGAAAAGATGGATGGCTGCCCACTCGTCGCGCTCGCCGCAGACGCCGCCAGACAGGGCGGTGAGGTGAAGGCGTCATTCGAAGTCGGCATTAAGGCGCATCTTGAAGTTCTTAGCCGCCTGCTTGCCAAAACCGAGGATTCGGAGGCCAAGGGCAAGGCCATGGCCGTTCTCTCGCAGATGGTTGGCGCGGTGACTCTATCGCGCGCCGTCAACGACCCTGATCTCGCCCAATCCCTTCTGGACGCCGCAGCCGAACAGATTCGCGAAGTCGCCACTTCGGCGGAACGCAGGCGCTGATCAGGGCGTCCGCCTCGAGAGCCAGCCTGCGCTCAAGTGAAACTTCAGGGAAAGACATGTTCAAGAAGACTGGGGTAACGACCATCGGGTCTGTTTCCCGTTTGGTCCACCCCGAGCGGATGTGCTTCTTCGTCACGGCGCTCGGCGGCTTGTTGCTTGGGATGACGGAACCTCTTTCGGCCGAAACGCTTCTCTCCGCGCTGGCGCGGGCCTATGCCGGCAATCCGGACCTCAACCAGAGCCGCGCCGCCGTCCGCGTCCGGGACGAGGACATGCCCAAGGCGCTTGCCGGGATGCGGCCCAAAGTCAATATCCAGGCTTCCGCTGGTCCCCTTTACGGCAATTTGCGCTTGCCGGCCGGGAGAAACGCAATGACCGGTCAGCGCCAGTTCTCGCAGGAGGAATATACGGGCTATCCACGCGGCGCGGCGCTCAACGTGTCGCAAAGCATTTTCGACGCTGGCCGCACGACCAATTCGGTGAGACAGGCCGAGTCGAACGTCTTCGCAGCGCGCGCGACCATGCGCCTCACCGAGCAGGCGACCCTGCAAAATGGCGCCACCGCCTATATGAACGTGCTGCGCGACACGGCGGTCGTGAATCTGCGCAAGAACAACATCGCCGTGTTGGAGCAGCAGCTCAAGCAGACTCGGGACCGTTTTCAGGTCGGCGAGGTGACGCGCACCGACGTGGCGCAGGCGGAGGCCTCCGTCGCTCAGGCGCGGTCTGAACTCTACGCCGGGCAGGCGCAGCTGAAAAACAGCGTCGCCACATACCGTCAGATTATCGGCCTCGAGCCCACGCATTTGGAGCCGGGGCGCTCGCTCGAACATTTGCTTCCGCGCTCTCTGCAGCAAGCGATCGAGATTGCGCTCGTGGAACATCCGGGCGTCATCGCGGCGCTGCATCAGGCGGATGCGGTCGCATCCGCTGTGAAAGTCGCCGAGAGCGCGCTGGCACCCACTCTGTCCGTGAACGCTCAGGTTTCCCAGCAATGGGATTCCTTCCTTGGCGTCCCGGGATCGCGCCAATTCTCCGCCGCTGCCTTCGCTCAACTCAATGTGCCGCTATATCAGGGCGGCTCGGAATATGCCTCGATCCGCCAGGCGAAAGAGCAATTGAGCCAAGCGCGGCTCAACGCTGATTTGCAGCGCGACAGCGTGCGAGCGAGCGTGGTGTCGAGCTACGGACTGCTCGAAACCGCCAGAGCCTCGATCATCTCCAGCCGGGCGGCGGTGAAAGCGGCGGAAACCGCGCTCACCGGCGTGCGTGAAGAGGCGAAGGTCGGCCAGCGCACGACGCTCGACGTGCTCAATGCGCAGCAGGCGCTGCTCAATGCGCGCGTGAGCTTGGTGACGTCGCAACGAGACCGCGTGGTCGCCTCTTATGCGGTGCTCGGCTCGATTGGCCGCCTCTCGGCGCAGGAATCGCGCCTCGACGTCGCCCTCCATGATGCCGGCGTCCATTTTGAGCAGGTAAAAACCAATTGGTTCGGCGTCGATACGCCCGACGGGCGATAATGTGCCTGCGAATGAGGGGCCGCGGCATACTAAAGTCAGCCCCCCGGAAGGTCGGCAATCGCTGCAACATTCCAAATCGAACTTGGAGCCTCTGTAAGGAGGCGTATCGATCACGGAGGACGCGGTCCTATCGGTAAATCTCATTACAGCGCGCGGCCCATGTCGTAACCGCTGTTTTCAGGCCACGTGTTTGAGAGCGACCGGCTGCGCGTAGGCCCATGGCATGAGCTCGTCGAGTTTGCTCGCGAGATGTCCGTCGACGATCTTCGCGAGGACATCGGCCATATAGGCCATCGGATCGACGCCGTTCAGTTTGCAGGTCTCGATGAGCGACGCGACGATCGCCCAGTTTTCGCCGCCTCCGTCCGAACCCGCGAAGAGCGCGTTCTTGCGATTGAGGGCAATGGGACGGATCGCGCGCTCGACGATATTGGAGTCGATCTCGGTGCGCCCGTCGTCGATAAAGCGCGTCAAGCCGTCCCAGCGTGAAAGCGCGTAGCGGATCGCCTCGGCGAGCTTGGTCTTCTGGCTGATCAGCGCGAGCTTCTCGCGCAGCCATGGCTCGAGGGCGTCGAGGATCGGGCGGGATTTTCCTGTCGCGCTGCGCGCCGGTCGTCCGGGTTCTGCCCGCGGATGTCGCTCTCGATGGCGTAGAGCGCGCCGATGCGCGCCAGAGCCTCACTGGCGATCGGCGCGGGACCTGCTGCGGCGAGTTCGTAGAAGCGCCGGCGGACGTGAGACCAGCAGAAGGCGAGCGACACGCTGTTCTTCTGCGTCAGCGCGCGATAGCCGGCGTAACCGTCGACCTGCACGACGCCCGTGAAGCCGGCAAGATGCGTGAGCGGCTGCTCGGACTTTCGGTTTTGCGCATAGACATAGACTGCGATTGGCGGATCGGCGCCGCCCATGGCCGGTCGTCACGCGCATAAGCCCAAAGTTGGCCGGTCTTGGTGCGCCCGCGCCCGGGGTCAAGCACCGGCGCCCTTGTCTCGTCGGCGAAGATTTTTGTCGACGATCTGATGTGTTCCAGAAGCCGCTCGTGCACGGGCCGCAAATGCCAGGCGGCGCGGCCAACCCAGTCGGCGAGCGTCGAACGGTCGAGGGCGATCCCCTGCCGGGCGTAGATCTGTGCTTGGCGATAGAGCGGCAAGTGATCGGCGTATTTGGAGACCAGCATGGGCGATTGTCGCCTCGGTCGGCAGGCCGCCCTCGATCAGCCGCGCCGGGGCCGACGCCTGCACGATAGCGCCCTCGCAGGCGCGGCAGGCGTATTTGGGACGCCGCGTCACCAGCACGCGGAACTGCGCCGGCACGACGTCGAGCCGCTCGGAGACATCCTCACCGATCTGATGGAGCGCCCCTTGCAGCAGGGACAGGCTTTATCCTCGATGTCGACGATGGTTTCGATGCGCGGGAGATGCGCAGGCAGCGCGCCACGGTTCGTGCGGCGCTTTCTGGACGCCTTCTCGCGTTCGGTGGCGGACTTGGCTTCCTCCTCCGCGGCGGCGCCGCTTCCGTCTGTTCGACCTCTTCGAGCGCGAGCAGCATCTGGTCTTCGGGAAGGGTCTCGGCGCGTCGTCCAAAGCGATGGCGCTGCATCTCCTTGATGATCTGCACGAGACGATCGTTGCGCGCCCGCTCGGCGAGGAGCATCGCCTTCAGTTCGTTAGGATCGTCGGGAAGCGTCTCGACCGCCTGCGCCATAGACGCAGAAGACCATATTTTGTGCCGTCTTTCGACGCTCTCCGACGCCCTGATTCACTGTGTCGCATCATCCCGACAAGGCCGGCGCCGACGTCTCCTTCGCGCAGTGACGCGCCGCCAGTCTAGCCCCTCCAGCAGCGCCGAAAATTGCGCCGCCGACAACCGCATCACCCCGTCTTCGATCTTCGGCCAGCGGAACTCGCCGTCCTCCAGTCGCTTGGCGAAGAGGCACACACCCGTGCCGTCCCAGAAGACAAGCTTGATGCGGTCCGCCCTCTTCGCGCGAAAGACGTAGATCGCGCCGTCGAAGGGATCGCACTGTATCGTCTCGCGCACCAGCGCCGCGAGACCCTCCGCGCCCTTGCGGAAGTCGACCGGCTTCGTCGCCACCATCACGCGCACCGCGCCCGTCGGACCGATCATTTGGCGGCTTTCAACGCCCGGATCACCGCAGCGATGGTCTTTGCTTGCGCGCCGCGTCCGACCCGAACCGTGACGCCATCAACTTCAAGTTCGATCGTCGGCGTCGAATCGACTTCCTGGCGCACAGCGCGTCGTTCGCGTTTGGTGAGCGGCGCGGGCGCAGGCCCTTGCGTGACTGCGGGAACGAACAATGGCGGCGCGCCTACGTCCTCGCGAGCCTCGGTCTCTTTGCGCGCCTGACGACGCCACGTAAAGCTGCTGCGGCGTCAGACCATGCCGCCGCGCCACTTCACAAACGCTCGCGCCCTCCGCGAAGCTCTCAGCGACAATCGCCGCTTTCTGATCCGCGCCCCACGTCCTCCGACGCCCCGAGCCCGTGAAGACCTCGATCCGCCGCGCCGGAAACGCTTCAGGCTCCGGCATATGTTTACGCTCTGAAATCGACATGTGTCGGAGCCCTCTATCGCTCCGATTATCGTCCCTACCGCTCGCTCAAAACAGGTG